>CBFIHR010000020.1:0-60166 GCA_965662365.1 Saprospiraceae bacterium | reverse complement strand
GTATTATTTAATACCTGAGTAGTTACAAAAATAGTTTGAATCTTTACGAAACTATACTTTGAAATTCCTTGTTTAGAGTTCCGAAATTTTAAGTGAAAACTATGAAAACGGACGCACATCATCAGCAAAAAACTTGCGAACTCTGCAAACGACAAGTCAATCGAACGACTCGACATCATTTAATTCCTCGAACGGTACATAAAAATAAATGGTTTCGCAAAAACTTTGAGAAAGCCCAAATGCACGAAACTGTTGATTTATGCAAAGATTGCCATCGACAAATCCATAAATTTATTCCCGAAAAAGAAATGGGCAGAACTTATAATACGATTGAAAAACTTCAAGCTCACGAAGAAGTTGCTAATTTCCTACAATGGCTGGTGAAACGAAGTCGGCAGTAAACAGTTTGCAGTTTTCAGTCGATAATTTGCAGTTAGTTTTGTGCTTTTTTGATTTGGTCGAGTTACCATAAAATCTTTTCTTTGTTGAATTATGACTATTATAAATAGTTTCTATCGGTAGAACTGCCGACTGAAAACAGAAAACTACCAACTAAAAATGAACTGGTTCGACATTCAAAATATCAACGAAATCGACTCGCCAACTTTGGTGATTTATCTCGACCGAGTACAACGTAACATTGATAAAGTCATCAAAATAGCTGGGAATGTTACTCGATTGCGTCCGCACGTAAAAACGCATAAAACGCCTCAAATTGTAGATTTGCATTTGCAAAAAGGCATTGATAAATTCAAATGTGCAACCATCGCCGAAGCAGAAATGTGTGCCAGACAAGGAGCAAAATCTATCATTTTAGCGCATCAATTGACGATTCCAAAATACAACCGTTGGATTAAATTAATTCAAACTTTTCCAAATACAGAGTTTATTGCTGTTGTTGATAATCAATTGATAATAAACGATTTAGAAGCATTATCCAAAGCAAATAATTTAGTTTTAAAATTATTGATTGATGTAAATAACGGTATGAATCGCAGCGGTATTCGATTAAATGATTCAGCTTTTGAACTGTGTCAAAAAATTGATCAAAGTAAGTATTTAAACTTTGGCGGTTTACACGTTTATGATGGACATATTCGTCAGTCTAATTTTGCCGAAAGGCAGCAAAACGGAGAAAAAGATTTTCAGAAAGTCACGGATTTTGCAGCGAGATTAAAACAAGCAAATATCAAAGTTGATGAAATTGTTGTTGGTGGAAGTCCGTCGTTTCCGGTACATGCAAATCGTCCGAACGTCACGCTGAGTCCTGGTACGTATGTATTTTGGGACAAAGGATATGGAGATAAATGTCAAGAATTAGATTTTGAACACGCTGCCCTGATGATTACTCGTGTCATTAGCGTCATTGATGAACAAACAGTTTGTTTGGATTTGGGTCACAAGTCGATTGCGTCCGAAAATCCACATCCGAGGGTTTATTTTTTGAACTGCGAGGTCGAAAAGTTTCTAATCCATAGTGAAGAACACCTGACAATACAAACGCCTGATGCGAAACATTTAAAAGTCGGCGATGTATTATATGGCATTCCGCATCACATTTGTCCGACCGTGAATTTGACGGATGAACTCACCGTTATTGAAAATGGAAAAGCGACACAACGCTGGGAAGTTGTCGCTCGAAAACGCAAGTTGACGATTTAGGAGGGTTGCGAGTTCCGTATTACGAGTTTGACGAGCTGACGACGGTTGATGAACTTAGTGCGTTTTCAGTACTTAAATTTGAGATTTATAAAAGTTAGAATCTGATGTCAATTTGTCAAACCCGCAACCCGTAACTCGCAACCCGCAACATAAACGATGAAAATAATTAAAGAAACCAAACGACTTTATTTAGCGGAAGCGACAACCAAAAACGCCGCTTTTATGTTGGCTTTACTCAATAGCGAAGGCTGGCTGGAGTTTATCGGTGACAGAAACGTCAGGACGGAAGCCGAAGCCGCCAAATACTTAACAGACCGAGTTATTAAAGCGTATGCAGAAGGCTTCGGAATGTATAATGTAATTCTGAAATCAACGGGCGAAATCATTGGAATGTGCGGTTTGGTGAACCGACCAACATTAAAAGGAATTGATATTGGGTTTGGTTTTTTGCCGCAATATATGGGCAAAGGATATGCCTTAGAGTCGGCACAAGCAGTGATGGCTTTCGCCAAAAATGACTTACAACTCACGGAAGTCCTCGCTATTACAACACAAAATAATGTTCGTTCTCAAAAATTATTAGAAAAATTAGGTTTAACCATTACGAAAAGTTATACTGATAGTAGTGATGGTTCACCGATGTATTTGTACAAAATTTTACACTAATTACTAAAATACTAATCACTGACATACGAAATGAACTGGAAAACGATTACAAGTGAAGCAGATTTAAAAGAAATTGTTGAGTTATCAAAATCGAAAGCGTGTATGATTTATAAACATAGCACTCGATGTACGATGAGCGAAATGATGAAGTTTGTCTTAGAAGATGAATGGAATTTTGACGAAAAAGACATTCAGCCTTATTATTTAGATATTTTAGCTCACAAACCTTTGGCAGCAAAAATCGCAGACGATTTTCAGGTTTATCATCAATCGCCGCAAGTCTTGTTAATTCAGAATGGCGAATGTACGTATGACGAAGATCATAGAGATATTTCGGTCGAAGAGTTGCGAGAACATTTGGAAGATAACGTTTGGAATTATTAATTTAAAAATATCATCATTTTTGAAAGACATTTTATTCACCTATGTATTTCATTAACAGATAGTTATGCAATGATTAGAATAGAAATAGATACTTTCTTGAAAAATATTTGCATAGTATTATAAAATATTTACTTTTGCACTCAAATTTGATAAAGAAAATTAGATTTTCACTGAAACTTTTTAGGCACTTTTACGCTTAAAAATATATCATTTTTTAGTGACTAACAATCGTAAAATCGTCACTAAAAAACATTAAACAAATTTATATTACATTTCAAAATATTAGAATATGTATTGGACACTTGAATTAGCTCATCGTTTAGAAGATGCGCCTTGGCCAGCCACAAAAGATGAATTGATTGATTATGCAGTTCGTTCTGGAGCACCTTTAGAAGTGATTGAAAACTTGCAGTTATTAGAAGACGAAGGCGAGGCTTATGACGAGATGATTGACATCTGGCCAGATTATCCGACAAAAGATGATTTCCTATTTAATGAGGATGAATACTAACGGTTTATAAAACGGATAAAAAATAAGCTAACCAAAACTGGTTAGCTTATTTTTTTATCTATTAACAGCAGCATTTAAACTTAATTAATTAAAAATCAATATTTTACACATTTCAAATCTAAATATTAATTTTATTAACTTTTGATTTAACCGTCTCAAATAGTAATCGAAATAATCGCGTTATTGTGAAGTATCAAATCCTAATCTATCAATAACCTGCCGAACAGTCAACGTACTTTGATTCCCAGTTGACATGTCTTTAATGGCCAAAACACTATTTTCCATCTCGTGACTGCCGACAATAGCAACATAAGGCACGTTGCGAGCATTAGCGTATTTCATCTGCTTTTTCATCTTCACAGGCTCAGGATACAACTCTGCATTGATTCCCGCTTGACGAACCTGCATTAAGGCTTTGTAGGCAAACATAAAACTCTCTTGATCAAAAGTAACAAACAGTAATTTCAGATTGTGACTATCATCTTTTGGAAACAGCTCCAACTCTTCCATCACATCATAAATGCGTTCTGCACCAAACGAAACGCCGACACCCGAAACATCTTTGAGCCCAAACATTCCCGTCAAATCATCATAGCGTCCGCCACCGCCGATACTTCCCATTTTAATATCATTAGCAGCGACTTCAAAAATACAACCTGTATAATACGATAATCCCCTCGCTAAGGTAATATCAAAAACAATATCATTTGTCTGATCTGAATATTTCAAAAAGTAGAAAACTTCCTCTAACTCTTCTACCCCTTTTCGTCCGATTTCCGAGTTTTCAAAAACCGTCTTTAAGTCCGTCAATTTATCAACAGCCAATATTTTTTCGATCGTTGCAATCGCATCATCATTAATATCTCGTTCTCGCATTTCTTTACGAACACCTTCGATGCCGACCTTATCCAATTTATCAATTGCAACCGTCATATCAATCATCTTATCAGGAATACCAGCAGTTTCTGCGATGCCTTCTAAAATCTTGCGGTTATTGATTTTAATCGTTGTATTAATCTTTAATTTAGCAAAAACTTCGTCATAGATCTTAATTAATTCGGCTTCAAACATCAAGGAATCAGATCCCACAATATCAACATCACACTGATAAAACTCCCGATAACGACCTCTTTGCGGTCTATCCGCACGCCAAACAGGTTGAATTTGATAACGTTTAAACGGGAAAGCAATGTCATTTTGATGCATGACAACGTATCTTGCAAAAGGAACAGTCAAATCGTAGCGTAACCCTTTTTCAGCGATTTGAAATGATAATTTTTTATAATCATCCATGTCTTTTGCTTTACGCAAAAAGTCGCCCGAGTTCAAAACTTTAAATAACAATTGATCCCCTTCATCACCATATTTACCAGTCAAAGTCGATAACTTCTCCATGGTAGGCGTTTCAATCGGTTGAAATCCGTATTTGACGAATACAGATTTTATTGTATCAAATATATAATTTCGTTTTACAATCTGCTCTGGCGTAAAATCTCTTGTTCCTTTTGGAATAGATGGTTTCATTTTTAACTATTAAGTATTAACTATTAAATATCACGTTACAAAATTGCGGCAAAATTAAGGAATAGAACGGTTTGAAGTACTATTCTGCGTTTTTTTATTGAAAGATTTTGTGTCAACCAATTTATTTAAAAAATAGTTTCTACCGCAATTCATTGATAATAAGAAGATTACACTGCTTCGATATTTTAATTAGAAAAATATGAAAAAATAGTTTTGTAGAATATAAAAATCGTTATATATTTGCAGTCGAGAGGCACAGGTTTCTGCTCCTGCGAACCTCCCCAGGGTCGAAAGGCAGCAAGGATAAGTGGTTGAGCGACTCGCTGTGTTCTCTCAAATTTTAAAATAACTAACTAATTATATCAGGCTTGTACTTCCAGTGCAAGCCTTTATTTTTTCCCTTTTTTAGAAATTAACAAAACAAACTTAAAAATAAATCTTAAAGTCGGCAAACAGTCGAATTATTAACTTCCTAAAATCGAAACGATATTTCATATCGCTATTCTAAAAATGACCGCACCTGCGACGATTGAAGAATTAGTGATGTCGCTCCTTGATTATCAATCACATATCGTTTTGCTTTCGCTGATGATTCTTGATAATTTTCTTCTTTTGACAACTGTTGAATAATCGCTTTGAACTCCTCATAATTCTGAACCGAAAAAGCACCCTTAGTTCTTACTAAATCAACAGCTTCCTCAAACTTCTGATATTTCGTACCAAAAACAACAGGCAATCCAAAGACAATCGGCTCTAAAATATTGTGTAAGCCCGACCCAAAAGCCCCTCCAATGTAGGCAATTTTTCCGTAGCGATACAATGCCGATAACATTCCAATATTATCAATAATTAAAACATCATAATCGGCAATATTTTCATTTGCTAATTTTGAATATCGTATTGATTTTACAGCAATTTTTTCTTGTAATAATTTGATTTTCAATGGTTTAATCTCATGTGGTGCAATTATAAATCGGTACGGCAAGTTGATTTTATGACCATTAATATATTCTGTAATAATGGTTTCGTCAGGCGACCAGGTGCTTCCGCAAATAATAACGGCTTTATCCTTCGCTTCTACGAATCGTTCGATTAAGCTAAAGCGTTTTTCTGCTGCAACAATCGCCAAAACTCGATCTAATCTCGTATCGCCTGCTACTGTTGCATGCGTGATATTGATGCTCGCTAAATGCTTTTTTGAAACCGTATTTTGCACGAATAAATGCTCAAAAAAATGCAAACATCGACGGTGTGCTTTGCCGAAAGGCGAAAAGAAAAAATGATTCGCTCTAAAAATACCAGATACTAAAAAAGTAGGGATTTGTCGCTGATGTAAAGCGGCTAAGATATGGTACCAATATTCGTATTTTACCCAAAAAACTAATTTGGGCTGCACCAACTCAACGAATTTTTTTGCATTTTTTTGGGTGTCTAATGGAAGATAAGTCACAACGTCCGCCAAAGCGTAATTTTTACGAATTTCGTAACCCGAGGGTGAAAAAAAAGTGAGTAAAATTCTTTCGTTAGGATATTGTTCTTTAATCGCTTCTATCAACGGACGACCTTGCTCAAACTCTCCTAAAGACGAGCAATGAAACCATATAAGCTGTTGTTTATCAATACCTTTTACAGCAAATTCTTTTTGTAATTGTTGAAATAAATCTTGACGACCCTTTACCCATTTTTGAGCTTTAGGTTTAAATAAAGCTAATATTTTAGCAACAAATCCGTAAAGAAAAATTCCAATATTATAACCGAAAAAGTACATCTTTTGAAGTGTAAAGTGTGAAATGTGAAGTAGTTGACACTTTACACTTCGCACTTAGAAATCACGGTTTTGCGTAAGCTAATCGTTCAATTTGTTGTGTTTTGTGGTAAGTGTCCAAACCTGAAATAGCGATAGTATCAGCGATTTCCAAATTGATTTTTCCATCTTGCTCCACGCTATCTTGTGGCAAAGATATCCATTCGATTTGACCGATTATCATTTTTGTATTATTAATTTTTATATCAATAATATCAGCTAAAGATAAACCAATTTTAATATTTGCCTCTTGGACAAAAGGAGCTTTAAAATCAGGAATAAACTCTGGCGTGAGTCCAGTCACTTCAAACTCGGATTGTGTCCGATACCGAGCTGATGTTTGATGAGCTTGTTTATAAATCATTGAATTGACATGATTTATTGTAAATTGCTCGGTCGCCATGATGTTTTCGAGTGTGTGCCGAGGTACGGAATGCGGGCGAGAAACAAGGCCAAGTAAAGGAGGGTTTGCTCCGATATGTACCGCTGAACTGAAAATCGCTAAATTTGTTAAACCTGCTGTATTAATTGTAGCGACTAAGTTAGCGGCTTTGAATCCACTTAGGCTATTAATCAAATTCGTTCGGAAACGTTTCTCTAATTTCAGTATTTGTTCGTGATCGTACTGCTGCATAAGTAGGTTGTTTTCGGTTCGAGTTTGGTGCTTGTTGTTGATCAGCCATTGGTACAATTTTACATAATTTAAGTTTTCCTGGTGCACAAAAATCACCATTTGTGGCTTTTCCTGACCAAGTGCCTTCTATACAAAATCCATCTTTTTTGAATGTAAAATTAAGTTTGGCTTTTTTAATACACCATTCTAAATCTTTGAAAGTATTTTGTTTAACAATCTTTGTTTCTTCAAAAGTCAAAATATCATCTTTAAACTTGCCTTTAAGCTCCATCACGGCGTAAAAGTCTGGTTTATCAATAAAAGTAACTTTTGAAACTCCTGTAATAACATTCCCTTTTTGTTTAAGGTTTAAGGTAAAATAATAAGAATTAGCAGCACCACCTTCACTTTGTCTTAATATACCGTTCCATTCACCGGACATATCCTGTGCCGTGGTAGAATAATAAATTGTCGATAAGCATAATATGATAAAAATACGAAGTATTGGTTTCATGTCAATTTATTTTATACGATTTTCAAAATCCAATTATCGGGAAGCGAATTATTTGAACATCGAAATAACAAAGGTAAATATTTATAAAATTTCAATCAAATGATTATTTTGTCAAAATGATTAAATATTTGAATAAACAACCTTTCAAAACGATGGTTTTCTGCTTTGTTGCTGGAATGTTGTCAGGATTTTTACGAGGTTTTGAATTTATCGGGGACACGATTGCAATGTTGCTGCCGGGTTTTTTATTCGGCTTAACATTGCCGCTATCAAACTGGGAATTATATAAAAATCCAAAATCTACTTTGATTGGTTTTTTAATCGTTTCAATAGCGGTTTATCCGATGATAGTTATTTTGCCTTTACAAATATTAGGACAAGATTTTGGCGTTAAATTAGTCACAAAAATTCCGTATTTATTGGGCATTGCCCCAAGTATTATGGGCGCTGGTATCTTGTATTTTGTATATCGACTATTCTTAGGAAATAAAGATACACAAGTATGGAAATTCTATTTTATCGTTGCCCTTTTGCTAGGAATTATCTTTTTTCCGTTGATGAGTTTTGCAGATAATTTTGTGTTAAGTTTAGGGATTTGGCAGGCTGGAATTGGTTTTTGCTTGACGCAATTGCATTTTACGAATCCTAAAAAGAAGTTGGCAGGAAAGTAAATAAATCAAAAAAATGCACAAATTGGCATCAATAACCGTACTTTTGTTGTTTCATAATTTTATAAATTAAATAAACCAAAACATGGACGATAAGAAGCAAAATTTGAATATTGAATTATCAGAAGAAGTTGCAGAAGGTGTTTACTCAAACTTAGCAGTCATCTCTCATTCTCCAACTGAGTTTGTTATTGACTTTATCAGAATGATGCCAAATATGCCAAAGGCAAAGGTAAAATCTCGCATTGTTTTGACTCCTCATCATGCAAAGCGGCTGTTGAGTGCTTTACAAGATAATGTCAACAAATACGAAGCACAACACGGACAAGTAGCCGATAACAAAATTCCTCCTTTTCCAATGAATTTCAATACGCCGAAAGGTCAAGCATAATTTAGAAAACTATATTAATATAATAATATGAATACAGAAATAAAGGAAAGAGTTGATAAGGCTTTAGATAGCATTCGACCACATTTAGCCGTCGATGGCGGTAATGTTGAGGTAGTTGAAGTCACAGACGATATGCAGCTAAAAATCAAATGGTTAGGCAATTGTGAAAATTGCTTTATGAGTGTCATGACCATGAAGGCAGGTATCGAAGAAGTCGTCAAAGCACAAGTGCCTGAGATCAAAAGTGTTGTCGCTGTAAACGGAGTAGAATTACCGATTTAAACCAAACTTTGTTTAACTTTCAGACCTCGTCAAATTTTAGGTCGTACAGCTTGTAGCTGAAAACTACAGAAAATAAGAAAGTAAGTTTTGGATTTATTAAGGAGTGCAAATTAAATAAACGTCCCGTTTTCGTGACTCCTCCCAAGGTTTTATAATGAATCATTTTTCCTTATTTTTCACTTTAGAATTAGTTGTTTGCACACGATAAACGACTATTTCTAAAGCAAAACTAAGAAGAAATAATCTGCCGAAAAATCATAAATTTATTTGATTGCCATTCCTGAAATTGTAGTAATTAAGGTTCATCTCACAGCGATAGAAAGGCATCCACGGGTTGTACAAATAGTAAATGATTATCGTAAGACAATAAGATCAATAATGATAAGCAAATACGAAAGCCTTCTTTCTGAAAAATTAGAAAGAAGGCTTTTTACTTTTACACATATTCTAATTTAAAATTTGTAATACATATCATTGATTTACCTTATTAAAATGCAGCTACTCTGTGAGTTTAGTTGTTAGTAATGCTTACATGATTTTTTAATTAATACATAACTGAAGTTTAGGTGTACACGACGCATAAAAAAATAAATCTATTTGGAATAGAGTTTGTTATTGATAAAATGTATAAAAAATAGGTGAACCTTATCTTCTAACAAAACATTTACTTACAATCATTTATACATTATTTTTATCATAAATTATCTTAAACAAATCAACAATACCTTGTAAGTATTCATAGTTAGAAAAGCACACTAGTAATATCTTAAAACATAAAAGCATGAAAAAATTAATGTTAATCGGTCTATTTTCTTTTATCGCTGTTGGACTTTTTGCTCAAAAAACATCGTTAGGAACGGCAAAATCAGCAAGTACGGAGAAATCCGATCCTCAAGCAGAATCTATTTTAGGAAAAGTGAATACAAAGTATGCCTCCTATAAGTCGATGAAAATGGACCTAAAAGTGACAATTCAAGATGGAAAGTTCAAAGAAGAACAGACCGCTAAAGTGTCAGTCAAAGGCAATAAATTCAAAATTGACTCAAAAGATCAATTGATTATTTCTGACGGAAAGAAAAACTGGATTTACTTAAAAGAAGATGGTCAACTACAAATCAGTCAACCAGATCCAGATGATGTTGGCATGTTTTCATCACCGGATAAATTATTGAAAATGTATCAAGATGAATTTATCTCGGGTTATATTGGAAAATTTAAATTGAATGGAAAAGTTGTTCATAAAATTGAATTTAAACCAAAAGACAAAAATTCGGAATATTCAAAAGTTGCGGTTTACATTGATATAAATAGCTTGAATGTTGCTAAGATTAAAGTATTTGACAAAAGTAATATTCACTATTCGATTGAAATGAAAAATTTCGTAAAGAATACGGATATGAAAGACTCCGACTTTAAATTTGATGAAAAAACGGTTTCAGAAGAGAATATTATTAGACTTTGTGATAACTGTTAATCGGGTAAAATAATTGAAATTAAAAAAGGCTATTCTTAAGAATAGCCTTTTTTTGTTAATTTTACCAAATCAATAAGAGACTTTCACTTATCAAGATTATGTCCATAAAAAAGGACGAGCTACTAAATCAAACCTTAGCAAAATTCTAAGAAGTAATTTCATCATTGATTTATTTTAATCGATAATTTGCATTAAAACAACTATACGTTTTTAACAAATTTAATAATCTCAAAACTATAAAATTTGCACTTTTTTAATCCTCAATTTTCTAATTCTATAAAAGTTAAGTGTAGTTTTGTAGGACTTATTATTTTATAAAAATAGCAGACTATGCAATTTAAAAAATCGATTTATTTATTATTATTCTTAGCTTTTACGAGTTGTAAAGTATGGCACACCGCAGAAGAGAACGGTCAAAAGATCCAGGTTGAAACAGAAGCGATTGAGGAAGATACTGCAATGATAGCGATGATTAGGCCTTACAAAACAACGTTAGACGCAGAAATGAATGTAGTCATCGGTACGAATAAAGAAACAATGACAAAAGGAAAACCCGAATCTCTCTTGACAAATTGGTTTGCAGATGCTGTTCAGACGATGACAAATCAATATTATAAAAATGGAACGGTTGATTTTGCAGTCTCTAATTATGGTGGTATTCGTATTCCGAATATTGCAGCTGGCGAAATTACACGAGGAAAAATATTCGAGTTGATGCCCTTTGATAACATGTTAGTCGTTATCGAAATGCAAGACACAACAGTTCAAAAACTGTTTAATCACATGGCTGATGATAACGGCTGGCCAATTAGTAGCAATGTTTCCTACGAAATCCAAGACCAAAAACCAAAAAATATACTAATCAATGGTCAACCATTGGAAAGTGGCAAAACTTATAAAGTATCTATTTCTGATTACCTAGCCAACGGTGGCGATAAATGTTATTTTTTAGAAGAAGGAACACGAGAAGATCTGGGCGTATTGATTCGTGATGTGTTGATCGAGTATGTCGAGCAAGAAACCGCTGCTGGACGACAAATCGAAAGTCGATTAGATAATCGCTTGAAGTATCTTAAATAAGATTTTGATTATCAACTATTTAAGTATCTTATTAAGATAAAAATATTCTTGTAATAAAAAAGCTACTCATCGCTGAGTAGCTTTTTTATATCAGAACCATTTATAAATTAAGCAACCATAATCTAAGTATAATATCTGATTATTACAATTTGAATAATCGCATTTTTAGACCGACGGTAACTCGATAATCTTGAGCATTAGGGAAAAATCCACCGACTTCAAGCTTAACACGATTTCCACCCAACAACAAACCGCCATAGTAACCATTATTTGCTTGATCAAAATTATAATCAAAATCATTCATGTACCAACCATAACCACCTTGAAGCCCAATACTTTTTGTTAAATTTAGTCGAGCGTAACCGACAACAGGGGTAAACAAATCATCACCGATAGCTTGTACATTACCTAAAGCACCAACAGAAAGTTTTTTTCCCAAATTTAAAACGGCATCAACCTGCCCACCATAGCCCCAGTCTTGAGCTTCATTTCTTACACCAAAACCACCAAGGTAAATATTAAAAAAACCTCTTGATGATTTATCAGAATTATGATCCGGAGAAAGGAAACTTTGTGGTTCCGCTATTGCTGAATAGTTAGAAATTGCTAAAGAATTCATTTGTGAGAATGCGATTGCTTGAAAGCAAAATATTGCGACTGCTACTAAAATAGTTTGTTTCATAGTTAGATATTTATAAAGTTTAATAGAATTCAAAATTAGTTATGTTCGCTATTGAAAGTACAATAATACAACCAGTTTGATAGGACAAAAAGTGGAATAGTACGAACGTGTAATAATTAGATTTATCGTTGGATTTTGTTTATTTAACGCTTCAAATAAATACTTTAAAATCGGATAAAAGTCACTTTGAAGCTCAGAATTTCGATAAAAGGATTAAAAAAATAGATAGAATCTTCGATACTAAATAGCATCGAAGATTTCAAGATAAGTTGACTTACTTCCTTATTGTTAGAAGTTTTTTCGACAAACTCATATTCTTTCCGAATTAGAAAAGACAATTTATTAATAAATGACCAAATAGTTAAAAGTCTGCTGTGTTCACTCGAAACTCCGCAGGAATTTCGATTCCAGTCAATGAAACATGAACTGGAGCAGTACCTGTATAAACTGTGCCATCAGAAGCCAACATAGTTGTTGCTGTACGCATTTGAATTTCATTTTTTAATGTCATCATTGTTAGGGTAATTTTGAAAAACACGCAATTCAATAAAATTTGGTACGAATTAATTGTTTTTCTGTTTATAATTAATTTGTATACAAATATACAAAATATACGCAAATTAATAAAATAATATTACTTAAAAAGTTACACTTTGACCTTTTTATTCATCTTAATAGTTTTTTAGCATTATTTTGCGATGTCTCGAAATAAGCTGTTAACTATTTGGTTTATATTATTCAATCCTCTTCCTAACTTTTCAGGAAGCCTTATCTTGGTGATGAATAAAGCAGTGAGTCGATAACTTTTGAAAGATAAGAGTAGAAACAACGATTCGATTTTCTCATAAGACCGAGACCTTATCGCTACCTTATTTTCAAATACATGACGATTATTTTCAACACTTTAATTAGTAAATACTAATATTTAAAGCATTGAAATAACTACGCCAGTACAATTACAAGTCAGTTAAACTGTATGAAGGCTTACTCAATGTCACATTTCGTTGAGTTAACGAAATCATTAATGCTTCATCTTTCTATGTGTGTAAAATAAATTTTGATACCTGTAGCCGAATAGTGTATTAACAGGTGACAGAGGAGAAATTCCCAAAAATTGTTATTCCACAATCATCCCAAGCAAAATGGGTGGGAACACTCTCGGCTGCCGTCACAATAGTTATTGTTTCTCTTTGGTTGAGAGACACACTATTCGTCTGACGCTGAAAGCTTGTTCGGATGATATATTGTTTGAATAACATTTTAGTAAATAAATTTAGCACCGAATAATCGGTATCTTAATGAAAATTATGAATCTTAGAGCCGCCACAAATTTGTGACGTATGGCATAAACAACTTCAATGCCGTTTGATTTAGTTCCAAAAAAATAAAAAAATTCATTTTTCTTTAAAATCCAAATATAATCAATTGATAATCAATGAATTACTAAATACAATTGAGTTGATTTTATAATAACATGAAGATAATTCGTTGACAATCGAGTAATTATTTCACAGTATCAGAAATTGGTTAAATCAAATCTCAATTTGGAAAAAGGCATTTGTCTCATAAAATTGAAAATGCAGAGATGCAAATTATGAAACGAATTTCGTGGAATTCATATATTATCAATAAGGCACAAAATATTAAATAGTAAGACTTATCAAACATTAGAATAAACATACATGTGTTAACATTTAGTAATCTATCTTTTATATCAAAATCGAATTATTTAATAGAATATTTAGTTATACAGGCTTATATACTTTATATAATTTGTAATTTTGCGGCTAATTTTTTCGAAATTCACGTTTAGTAAGCGTTCAAAAGTTAGTAAACGTCAACTTAATAATTAATAAAATGAACTTTGTAGAAGAATTGAAATGGCGTGGATTGTTCCACCAAAGTACACCAGGTTTAGAGGAAGCATTGGAAAAAGGAACTATCACGGGCTATATCGGTTATGACCCGACTGCACCTTCTTTGACCATTGGTAATATGGTGACGATCATGTTATTAAA
Organism: Saprospiraceae bacterium; assembly: GCA_965662365.1. Classification (GTDB taxonomy): domain Bacteria; phylum Bacteroidota; class Bacteroidia; order Chitinophagales; family Saprospiraceae; genus CAWVWD01. The sequence continues at coordinate 45,893 of CBFIHR010000020.1, read as the reverse complement.
ACATTTACAATTGCATGGACATAAGCCTATTGTGTTAATGGGTGGAGCGACTGGTCGTATCGGTGATCCTTCAGGAAAAGATAAGGAAAGACAGCTAAAATCTTTTGAGGAGTTAGACAGAAACTTATCAACTCAAAAAGAGCAATTTGCTCGTTTTTTGGATTTTTCAGAAGATGCCCCGAATGGTGCAATCATCTTGAATAATTATGACTTCTACAAAGATATGAACGTTTTAGATTTCTTACGAAATGTCGGAAAAACGTTAACCGTCAATTATATGATGGCGAAAGAATCCGTCAAAAAACGTATCGAAACTGGTTTATCATTTACTGAATTCTCATATCAATTACTGCAAGGTTTTGATTTTCAGCATATGTACGAAAACTATGGCGTTTCTCTTCAAATGGGCGGCTCTGATCAATGGGGAAACATTGTCAGCGGAACGGAAATGATTCGTAAAAATTTAGGACACGAAGCGAATGCTTTTGCCTTAACTTGCCCTTTGTTGACAAAAGCAGATGGCAAAAAATTCGGAAAATCAGAAGAAGGTAATGTTTGGCTTTCTGCGGATATGACCTCGCCTTACAAATTCTATCAGTTTTGGTTGAATATGAAAGATGAAGATATTGTGAATGCAAATCGTATTTTTTCTTTGAAATCCTGTGAGGAAATTGAGGTCTTGGAGAAAGAACATGAAGGCCAAGAACACTTACGTATTTTACAAAAATCATTGGCCGAAGAGTTAACAAAATGGGTACACCCTGAAGCTGATTTTGATTTAATTAAGGAAGTATCCGATTTATTATTTAGTAAAAAATTGAAAAGAAATTATTTGCTAAATGATGTTTCTGAAAAGTTTTTGAAATTAGCCGCAGAAGAAATTTCAAGTTTTACAGTAGCTAAAAGTGATTTAGAAAATGGTATTAATATCGTTGATTTGACAGTAAATGGTGGCATTTTCAGTTCAAATGGAGAAGCAAGACGTGCCATTAAAGGAAGTGCTTTAGGTGTTAATAAGCAAAAAATACAATCACATCAAGACCTAATTAAAACAGATGAATTGTTATATGGCAAATATATTATGATTGAAAACGGTAAGAAACATAAGTATATGTTGATTGCAGAATAAATCTGTAAAACGCTGATTATCAATACATAAATACAGCTATGCTGTAAAAATAAGTACTTTTGCTAAGTGCTCAAGACGGTGTCAGAGCTAACATACTTTTTTATAAAAGAATCATAAAAGTGGGTTAGCTCTGTTTTTTATCAAGACGAGTAATCAATACCTTGTTTACATCATCAGACCTTATCCTTACTTCTTTTCGTATTTTTTCAAAGTTTCCAGACCGACAAACTCCAACGCTTTTTTATGCGTACTTTCCAAAACTACTGGCGGAGCAAAACCATATTTTTCGGCTTCCTTCCAACGCAACGCACACAAGCACCATTTATCACCAGCTTTTAATCCTGGAAAACGATATTCGGGTCGAGGCGTAATCAAGTCATTGCCTAACGCTAAGGTAAACTCCAAAAACGCATCCGTCATTTCGGCACAAACAACGTGCGTTCCGTAATCTTCTGCACCAGTTTCACACTTTCCATTTCTGTAAAATCCAGTCATTGGATTGGTACAACAAGTTTGTAAGGTGTCGCCTAAGACGTTTTTAATTTCTACTGTTTCGGTGTTGTTATCTTTATTGGAATAACTCATAGTCAGTAATACGATTGTGATAATTGTCAAATAAAAAATTGGTTTCATGGCTTTTTAATTTTGGGTTTAAACAGTTGTTTTGGGTTTTAGTTTTATGATTTTTGGTATTTTTGGAAAGAGTTATCAACTTGATTTTATAAAACATTTACTGATCATAATTTGCTGTTTATCAATACTTTACTCCTTTAGTCAGAAAAATAAAAAAGATTTGTATGATGATTAGTATTCGGCAAATACTTTAAATAAAATTAATACTATTGGAGTCTATTTTCCAAACCTTTCGCCGTAAAAATAGATTCAGAGAACCGATAAGGCTTCTTGCGATCAGCATAAATAAATTCCCAATTCCACATTTCTAAACTTGTCCCGATTTTTTCATTAGGATTCTCAATAAATCCCTATCTTCGCCAACTGTCATTATTCAAAAAAAACTAACATAAAATTGGCAAAACGAACGACAAAGACCAAATCGAAAAGCAAAAAGGTAACACCTTTGATGAAGCAATATGCGCAGATAAAATCAAAATATCCCGATGCGATTTTGTTGTTTCGAGTAGGGGATTTTTATGAAACTTTTGGGGACGATGCCGTGAAAGCTTCACAAATTTTGAACATTGTTTTGACGAAACGAAACAATGGTGGCGATGATGTGCCTTTAGCTGGTTTTCCGCATCATTCGGCGGATATTTATACGCATAAAATCGTTCGTGCTGGTTATCGTGTCGCAGTTTGTGAGCAGTTGGAAAAGCCGAGTAAAGAGAAGAAAATTGTCAAACGTGGCGTTGTTGAGGTGATTACGCCTGGGATTGCGATAAATGACAATTTGTTAGATGTTCGTTCCAATAACTTTTTGGCGGCGTTGCATTATGGCAAACGTGGACAAATGGGAATTGCGTTTTTGGATATTTCGACTGGTGAGTTTTTGGTCAGCGAAGGCGATGAACAATATATTGATAAGTTGTTGCAGAGTTTTTCTCCGTCAGAAATCATTTTTTCTAAAAGCAAAACCAAGGATTTTGAAGCCAAATTCGGAACAAAATTCTATACTTTTCCAATAGAAGAATGGGTTTTTATGAGTGATTACACTCGTGAAAAATTATTGGAACAGTTTGAGGTTCAGACACTTAAAGGTTTTGGAATTGAAGAATTGGAATTAGCACAAGTTGCTGCTGGTTCGATTTTACATTATGTCGCTACAACCGAAAATACGAACTTAAAGCACATCGCCTCTATCTCCAGAATCGAACCCGATAGATATGTTTGGTTGGATAGATTTACGATTCGCAACTTAGAATTGATTTATTCTGCACACGAAACAGGAACGCCTTTAATCAAAATTTTGGATAAAACCGTGTCGCCGATGGGTGCGAGATTACTCAAAAAATGGGTGGTTTTGCCATTGAAAAATCGTCAGCCAATTCAAGGACGTTTGGATATGGTCGATTACTTTTTGAATCACATTGCATTAAGTCAAGATATTGAGCATTATGTTCAGCAAATCGGCGATATTGAACGCTTGATTTCAAAAGTGCCTTTGGGCAAAATTAATCCTCGGGAAGTTGTACAACTCAAAAAGGCTTTAATCGCACTCGAACCGATTAAACAATTATTGGGCGAAAGCCAAAATCCACATTTACAACAATTGGCGGACAGAATTAATCTTTGTGAAAAAATTAGAGATAAAATTGACAAAGAGTTGATCGAAGAACCGCCAGTGAATTTGGCGAAAGGAAAAGTGATGGCAGAAGGTGTTTCGCCTGAATTGGACGAACTCCGAGATTTGATTTTTAATAGTAAAGAACATTTGGTTAAAATCCAACGAGCAGAAGCCGAACGCACCGGAATTGATAATTTAAAAATCGGTTTTAATAATGTGTTTGGATACTATTTGGAAGTGACGAATAAGTATAAAAATAAAGGTTTAGTTCCCGAAAATTGGATACGAAAACAAACCTTAACCAATGCCGAACGCTACATCACCAACGAGCTTAAGACCTTGGAAGCCAAAATATTAAGTGCTGAAGAGAAAATTCAAATTTTAGAAGAAAAACTCTTTGAAGCCTTGGTCGAAACATTGAACGATTATATCGCACCGATTCAATTAAACGGTGCGTTGATTGCTCAAGTTGATTGCTTGTTGTCGTTTGCCAAAGTTGCACAACGCAACAATTATTCTAAACCTGAAATTACCGATGATTTAAGTTTGGAAATCAAGCAAGGTCGTCATCCTGTTATTGAGCAACAGCTCGAAATCGGTCAAGAATATGTACCGAATGACACGTTTTTAGATAACGAAACGCAGCAAATTCTCATCATTACTGGTCCAAATATGTCTGGTAAATCTGCGATTTTGCGTCAAACGGCTTTGATAAGTTTGATGGCTCAAATGGGTTGTTACGTACCCGCACAATCGGCAAAATTAGGTTTGGTTGATAAAGTTTTCACGAGAGTTGGAGCTTCGGATAATATTTCGTCTGGCGAATCGACTTTTATGGTCGAGATGAACGAAACGGCAAGTATTATGAATAATGTATCGGAACGCAGCTTAATTTTGTTGGACGAAATCGGTCGAGGCACAAGTACGTATGATGGTATTTCTATTGCTTGGTCCATCGCCGAATTTTTGCACGACAACGGCATGGCAAGACCAAAAACGCTATTTGCGACGCATTATCACGAACTAAATGAGTTAGAGGAAAAATTCCCTCGCATCAAAAACTTCAATGTTGCAACTAAAGAAATCGGTCAAAAAGTGATTTTCTTACGCAAACTACAAGCTGGAGGAAGTCATCACAGTTTCGGTATTCATGTGGCAAAAATGGCAGGAATGCCACGCAGTATCGTCGAACGAGCAACTAATATTTTAGCACAATTAGAAACTAAATCTATCGACGATGATGGTGATAATATTGGCAAAAAAGTAAAACGTATCGAACAACAACCTGCGTTTCAACTCTCGATTTTCGATGCAGTCGATGAAACGGCCGGGAAAATTAAAGCAGAATTATTGGATCTTGATGTGAATCGTATGACACCGATTGAGTGTATGTTAAAGTTGAGTGAGTTGAGCAAGATTGTAAAGGAAAGTGATTAACTTCAATTTCTGTTTTCTTGAACTTTTCGTCATGCTGAATTTATTCCAGCACCTTCTATTCATCTGAAAATCAATGCTATAGCTATAGAAACGAATTAATAAATAACATCTGTATCCACATAATTGGAAAACATTTGAATACAATGCTTTTACCGAAAGCTTGCCGCAATGCTCAATTTTTATTTTCTAATAAATCGCTTTTCTGCAAATTTTACTACCTTTAGTGACGATAAAATAAGTTGGCAAAGCGGCATAAAGTCAACTTTCATGCTGACCTATCAACAATCATTCATAAAATTCAATACGATAAATGTACGCAAAGGATTTACTAAAAAATAAAGTAGCCCTGGTTACCGGTGGGAGAAGTGGTATCGGCTATGCTATTGCAAAGCAGTTTTTGCAATTAGGAGCAAAAGTATTCATTTGTTCTCGAAAAGCGGATAAATTAGCGAAAGCCGCTGAAGAATTATCCGCATTCGGAGAATGTCATTATCAACCCTGTGATATTCGTAAAATGGACGATATCAAAAGTCTGGCAGCAACAATAAAAAAAACTTGTGGTCAACTGGATATTTTAATCAATAATGCCGGCGGACAATTTCCTGCTTTGACGGAATATATTAACGAAAAAGGTTGGAATGCCGTGATTAATAATAATTTGAACGGTACTTTTTATGTGACGCAACAGATGTATAATGTCTTTTTCTCTAAGCAACAATCGGGCGTAATTGTCAACATCATTGTCGATGTTTTTCGAGGTTTTCCTGGTATGGCACATTCGGCGGCAGCTCGTGCCGGTGTCGAAAACTTAACAAAAACCTTAGCACAAGAATGGGCAATCAACAACGTTCGTATCAACTGTGTCGCTCCTGGTATTATCGAAAGTTCGGGACTAAAAACTTACCCGCCAATGATTCAAGAAGAATTAAATAAAGGTCGGGAAGAAAATCCAATGAAACGTTATGGGACGGTCGAAGAAGTATCGAATGCGGTGACGTTCTTCTCGTCTGATTTATCCTCTTACGTTTCAGGAACGACGCTTTATGTCGATGGTGCCGGTCATTTAGGAAACAATCGGATGAGTTTAGTCAATATATTCCGTAAAATGATGTAATTCAATTATCGATTAATAATATCGTCCCGCAGGAATGACGTAGCCGCCAAAAAGGCAGTCACGTCATTTTTGCACTTGTTCTGTACTCCTTTTTTTGTTTAAAAACAGCTTTCTTCTCCAAATAACTTCCAAGCCTTAGCTTGAGGTAAGAACGTAATCAAAATTTTAAAGCACAAAAAACGGCTACTCAATAAAAATGAGTAGCCGTTATAATTTAACCAAAAATCTATAAGCAAAAAATTATAGCTCTGTTACTTGTTCCTCATATTCGGTCAATGCCAAATTCGTAGTTGTTAAGGCTTTGAACCCACCGATGATATTCACCACATTCAAAATACCTCTACTTTTTAGAATAGAAGCCGCAATCAACGAACGATAACCGCCTTCACAATGAACATAATAGGTTGCATCACCGCTCAATTGACTCATATTTCTGTTAATAAAATCAAGTGGGAAACTCCCTGCACCAACGATATGCTGAGCTGAATATTCACTTTCCTTACGAACATCTAATAAGTTTAGATTATCACCATTGAACTGCTCTGCCAAAGCCTCTGCTGTTACCTCCTCGATTGTTTCAACATCTTCGCCCGCTGCCTTCCAAGCCTCTAATCCACCTTCTAAGAAGCCAATCGGATTATCATAACCGACTCTCGCCAATCTATCCACAACTTCCTGTTCTTTTCCTTCATCAGCAATAAACAAAATCGGCATTTTTAAGTCCGTAATCAATGCACCGACCCACATCGCAAAACTACCGTCAATACCAATAAAGACAGCCCCAGGTACATAACCTGCTGCAAAATCAACACGGCTACGAGTATCTAATACCAATGCTTCCTCTTCTGCCCAAGCTGCTTTGAATGCTCTGACACTTAATGCCTGTAAACCTCGCTCACGAACGACATCAATACTTTCATAACCGTATTTATTCATACCGGCATTTTTAGGAAAATACTGTGGCGGCTCAACTAAACCAGTCGTTACTTCCTTAACAAATTCCTCTCTCGTCATGTCTGCACGAAGTGCGTAATTTGTCTCTTTTTGATCACCAATCGTACCAACTGTCGAGCTACACATCTTCTTACCACAAGCAGAACCCGCACCATGACCAGGATAAACAATCACGTCATCTGCCAAAGTCATAATCTTATTTCTCAAACTATCAAACAAGAAACCCGCTAAATCCTCACGAGTGATTTCCCCTTGCTTAATCGCTAAATCAGGACGACCAACATCTCCTAAAAATAGAGTATCTCCAGAAAAAATTGCATAATCTTTTCCATTTTCATCTCTCAATAAATATGTAGAAGATTCCATTGTATGACCAGGTGTGTGCAACACCACGATTTCTACTTTTCCAACTTTCAGTACTTCATTATCCGCTGCAACATGTATGTCATAATTCGCATCCGCCATTGGACCATAGACGATTGTCGCCCCAGTTTTCTTCGCTAAATCCAAGTGACCAGAAACAAAATCAGCATGAAAATGCGTTTCCAAAACGTACTTAATCGTAGCATTATCCGCTTTCGCACGTTCTAAATAAGGTTCAACTTCACGTAAAGGGTCAATAATTACAGCTTCTCCTTCACTCTCAATATAATAAGCGGCTTCTGCCAAACAACCTGTATAAATTTGTTCTACTTTCATTATGATGATATTTTTATTTAGTTTTTTTATTTAATTTTAAATTAACGTATGAACATTTATTAATATGTTATTTCAAAAAAAAGTGAAATTTATGGACAACGACCGGTGCATTTCATTTTATTAGTTTTTTATATTTAGCAAAATAAAAGTGATGAAATAAAGACTGCATCACTTCCTTCGATGGTACAAATATAAGAACATCCACACCTTACAAATAATGACAAAAGTCACTCTACAAAAAAGCCATCGTCATCAGAAGCAATATTTCATCTAAAAAACACAGAAAAATATCATTTTGAAATTGCTCGAAAAAACTAAGTTAAACCTAAAATCAAGATTACACAAAACACCCTAAAACACTGATAATCAATATTTTAAATAAAAAAAATAATTAAAAATTGTCTATTAAAAAATAGTTACCACGTCCAATTTGGATAAAACGCATCAACAATATGTTCAATTTTTGGCGGGTGCTTATACTTTGTGATAGCAATCACATCAAAGCGAACTTCCCAATCATGATTGATGATTTCTGCATAAATTCCTGCAGCACGTACCAGCAACTTCTGCTTTTTTCGCCCGACAGCCTCTTGTGGTTTTCGCACCATTTCCTTACTTCGAGTTTTCACTTCGACAATAACCAAACAGTCCCCGTCCATGGCGATGATGTCAATTTCCGCCCGACCGCTTCGCCAGTTAGTTTCCAATATTTTATAGTTTTTTTCTTCTAAGTAGGCTTTCGCCAAATTTTCGCCCTGAGTTCCTAAGTCATTATGCTCCGCCATTTTCAGTTTTGCAGTAAGCCATAAGCAGTTTGTGCTGATTATAAACGAAATGTAGATAAACAAACTGGATATTACTTTATGATTAGAGAATTTTATGTCATCTTAAAATTAAGGTTTATCATTTATAAAATCCTAATTTTGTGGCGACAAACTTATTTAGAATAAGAATGTTTGAACGCTATTAATTAATAAATTTCAAGTTTTGGTGGAGTAAATAAGTTTTCAATATTTGTAATCTTTTTACAAAAATATCATGTCATTTTATTGATAACTTATTTGCAGAGCTACAACTTAGAAGTACGCTATAACAATGGAAAAAGTCATATACGAAGATTTAGGTCGCCTCTCTTACAAAGATGCCTGGGATTATCAAAAAGTGAAACTCAAAGAAATCGTTGACCGAAAGTTAGCAAACCGAAATCGACCTGAAACAGAAAAAGAAAAGCAGCAACATTACTTACTACTTTGTGAGCATAACCCTGTTTATACCTTGGGTCGAAATGGCGATTTCAATAATTTACTACTCAATGAAAAAGGCTTAGAAGAACACGGCATCGAGTATTTTCCTATTAATCGAGGAGGTGATATTACTTACCATGGCTTAGGTCAGATAGTAGGTTATCCGATTTTTGACTTAGAATGTTTCTTTACAGATATTCATAAATACGTACGATTTTTGGAAGAGGTCATCATTCGTACTATTGCCGAATATGGTCTAAAAGGAGAACGCCTCAAAGGCTCAACAGGTGTCTGGTTATTGGACGGCAGTCCACGAAAAATATGTGCTATCGGCATTCACCTTAGTCGCTGGGTAACGATGCATGGTTTCGCCTTCAATGTCAATACCGATTTAGAGCATTTTAACTATATTATTCCTTGTGGCATTACGGATAAAGCTGTGACTTCCTTACATTTAGAAGTTGGTCATAAGGTTGATTTTGAAGAAATCAAAACTAAAATCAAAAAGCATTTTAAAACACTATTTGATTTTGAGTACGTCGCCCTGTAATAGAAAAATTAAACATATTCATGCTCTTTCGTAACAAAACGATATTTGTTATAACAAGTTATTTAAAAATAATCTATTTTTGTTGCATTGAATTTTAAATTATTAAAACGTATATATCATGAAGAAAATATTTACTGTATTAACAACGATATTATTTGTTGTCTTATTCAAACCCACATATGGACAAACCATTACAAGTGTCGCTGTATCACCTTCTAATCTTACAGACTGTACCAATATGTCTGTTACAGTTAGTGCGACACAGCTTTGTATCAACTACATTTACAATGGTGTCAGCAGTAACGTTGATGTAGCAGGAGGTGTTATTACCGTTAGTTTGGATTGGCAAACTCCTGGTCCAATTTGTTTAGGTGCTTTAGCATTTGTGCAGGAAACAGAAAACTTAGGGCAAGTCCCAGCAGGAACATATACCCTAAATGTTGTTACTATTTTAGATGGTGTTATTCAACAAACCCAAAGTCAACAAATCAACGTGATCCCTTGCTGCCCTGTAACCTCAAGTATCTCTGGCAGCGGAAACACTACTAGTATTTGTATCGGGCAAAGTGCTACGATAACTGGAAGCTCGACCAATGCAACAAACGCTTACTGGTCAGAAAATGGTGTGAATATATCTAATGCGGCGACATTAAACCTACAGCCAACGGCAGCTGGTTCTTACACTTATTATTATGTGGCTACGGACGGTAGCTGTTCGGATAGTACCATACACACCGTTATTGTCAATGATTATCCGGTCGTCAATTTAGGAAATGATACTTCAGTTTGTATTGGTGAACCTATTTTATTGAGTGCTGTAGGCGGTACAGTTAGTGCAACTTATGTTTGGAGTACTGGAGCTTCAAGTTTTAATTATACAGCAACAACACCTGGAACTTACTCTGTTGTTGTTTCTAATAATGGCTGTACGGGTAGCGATACGATTGTTATAACAGGATTAACTACACCTGTCTTAAACTTAGGAAATGATACGACTCTTTGTGAAGGTTCAACTGTAGTCTTAGACGCTACAGCAACAGGAAGCGGCATGACTTATACTTGGTCTGGCGGAAGTACAAGTACTATGCCGACAATTACGGTCAGTACTTCAGGAAATTATCAAGTAACGGCTACAAATAACATAGGCTGTTCGACTACGGACGATATCAACGTTTTCTATCAAAATATTCCTACGCCAAATTTGGGTAATGACACTACCTTGTGTGCAGGTTCTACCATCACACTTAACATAATGCCAGTCCCTAATGGGACAACTCTTTGGAGTGACGGTTCATCTGATCCTTTACTAACCATAAACAGTGCAGGAACATATTCTGTCACTTTAACAACTAGTGCAGGTTGTGCTGGTACAGATGCTGTTGTTGTGAATTATTCTACCGTAAATGTTGATTTCGGGAGTGATACACTCGATTTAGTGAATGCTAATCCGTTGACTTTAGACGCAGGTAATCCTGGTGGCACTTACATTTGGAATACTGGTGCAACGACTCAAACTATCGATGTCGATACAACAGGTACTTACGATGTAACCGTAACAGATATGTTCGGTTGTACGGCTTCTAACTCCGTTGTCGTCGTTAATACAACAAGCACCAATGGCTTATTAGAAAATAACTTTAAAGTGTATCCAAACCCAGCTCGTCAATATATCATTGTTGAGGCGAAAGGGATAGATGTATCTTTGGCTCGTATCATCAATATGACTGGTCAAGTTGTCGGAATGGTTAACGTTCAAAATCAAGAACAAATTTCTGTCGAACACTTAACTAACGGTGTTTATTTCATTCAATTTAGCAATCGTGACGGTCAAGTTATTGGACAAACAAAGTTTGTAAAGCAATAAAAATAATCTTATTCTAAATAAGAATATGATACCAGAACAGGTGATAGATAATTTCCATAAGCTATCACCTGTTTCTATTTTACGCCTCCTATCCTATCCTTTCCTTAATAACTAATAAACATTAATGGACTACAATCAGTAAAATTGTAGAAAAATCGCTCGATGTGTCAATACAAACTACCTGCTGTGCGTCTTTCGATAGTGAGTAAAGAGAAGCCTTTAAAAATAGTGAATTATGTTCTATATATTTGACTCAAATCGCTTTATAAAACGTCAAATATCAATAAATTAGCGGACATAAAGAACGCTATGAAAATATTATTCACCATAGTATATTTAATTCTGTTTGAATGTTAAAACATCAAAAATGAACAATAAATACGTAATTTCAATTGCTGCCGTTGTGGCCTTAGGTGGCTTTTTATTTGGCTTTGATGCCGCTGTGATTTCAGGCGTTATTAGTTTTATTAGACCAAAATTTGACCTGACAGATATTCAAGTCGGTTGGGTCGTGTCCTCTTTGACCTTAACTTCAACCATTGCAATGGCAGTTGCTGGGCCTTTAAGTGATAAGTTTGGTCGAAAGACAATTTTAATTTCCGTTGGTATTTTATATGCGGTTTCTGCGATAGGTTCTGCATTAGCACCGACATATGAGTTTTTAGTCGTTGCTCGGATGTTAGGTGGATTTGCAGTCGGTGCTGCCTTGATCACCGCACCCTTATACATTGCCGAAGTATCACCTGCCGAAAGTCGTGGCAAAATGGTATCGATCAATCAACTGAACATCGTTCTAGGACTCTCTGCCGCTTATTTTACCAATTATTATTTATTACAATTAGGTGATTCGACAGCAGAGTGGGTGACAAATTTAGGTATCAACTCCGAAACTTGGCGTTGGATGCTGGGTTTAGAAGCCTTACCAGCACTAATTTTCTTTTTATCCATGTTTTTTGTTCCCGAAAGTCCTCGTTGGCTTTTAGCCAAAAATAGAACCGAAGAAGCTATTAAGACATTGACTAAAATCAATGGTAAAGAAAAAGTCGAAGCAGTAACTTCTGAAATCTTGAAAAATATTCAAGAAGACAATCAGAGCGAAAAAGCACCCTTGAGCGAACTTTTTAACCCTGCCATGAAACTGGTGATTACGATTGGAATTGTCGTCGGTATTTTACAACAAATTACTGGTATTAACGCCGTTTTCTTTTATGCTACTTCTATTTTTGAACAATCTGGAATTGGTCAAGATGCATCATTTGCACAAGCAGTTTTAGTTGGCTTCATTAATGTCGTCTTTACTTTATTAGCCATGTATTTAATCGATAAATTAGGTCGAAAACCGCTGTTACTAATCGGTACAGCAGGAATCGTGGTCAGTATGAGTTTGACGGCTTATGGTTTTTATCAGGCAAGCTATACTTTGACAACAGAAAAAGTCGCAACTTTAGAAACGGATTTTGATAAAAAAGATAGCGAAGAAAAAGATAAAACGGCACATGTTAATTTTGATAAAGCAATGATTGCTGGAATGATTGGTGTGACTTATGACAATGATGTTGATTTTAAAAATGAGTTAAAATCTCGTATGTCGAATGTTCAATATGGCAAAATGGAAAGTGACTTGATTCAGGCAGCAATCACGATGAATCCATTCCTAATTCTAATTGGAATTTTAGGTTTTGTTGCTTCTTTTGCGATTTCTCTCGGGCCGGTGATGTGGGTGTTATTTTCCGAATTATTCCCGACACACATTCGAGGTTTGGCGATTTCTTTTGTCGGTTTTATCAACTCGGGTATAAGCTGGTTGGTGCAGCAATTTTTCCCGTGGGAATTAGCCAATTTAGGTTCTGCCTTGACTTTCGTGATTTATGGTTTGTTTGCTTTACTCGGCTTCATATTTATTTACAAAATACTACCCGAAACAAAAGGAAAAACGTTAGAGGAAATCGAAAAAGAATTAGTTCGATAACTCAGAAATGTGCAAAGCATAAATTATAGTAAAGGAAAGTAATTATTTTGGTTTTAATCAAGGCGAAAAACATAGGCGATGCAATCAGTGACGCTTTTTAACGCAGTGTAAAATAAAAATAATACTTAAACTGTTACAGGTTATTTTTTATATGTTTCTTAGCTACTTACAGCGGTGGCTGCCTTGCCGTACTTAAAAACCTACGGGAAAGCAGCCATTATTTTACTCATTTTTAAGATTCACATTATTTTTTCTACACAATTCCATCAATCACAATTCAATGCCGTAGGATTCTCTATATTTGCGGACTTAGTATTACAAAAATAGTAAGTCTAAAAATACACACTAAATGAGTTTGACATTCGAACTAACAACAAAGTCGGGCGACGACCGACCGATATATATAGCTGGTACTTTTAACGATTGGAAAGTAGCCGATGAGCGTTTTCGCTTTTACGAATCTTCTCCTGGTTTATATCGTTTGGATTTTCCGAATGACCTTGAGAAACCTTGGATATTCGAATATAAATATGTGCGTGGCGATTGGTCAGAGGTAGAAGTAGATGATTTTGGCAATCGTACTCATAACCGCAGAGTCAATCACCCTGTCGGAACAATCTATGATGAAGTCCCTCGATGGCGAAGAAATGGTCAAGCCTTCAACTCCGATTTTTTACCAAAAATCCGAATGGTTGACGATAATTTTTATATGCCACAATTGGACACACATCGTAAAATTATGATTTTGTTGCCACATAATTATGATCACACCAATCAACATTACCCAGTGCTTTATATGAAAGATGGTCAAAATTTATATGATAAAAATGCACCTTTTGGCACTTGGGGAATTGATGAAAAAATAGCAATTTTGGCAGAGCGTGGAATGGGTGATTTTATTGTTGTCGGCGTTGATCACGGAAATGATAAGCGTATCAATGAATATACGCCTGCGAATGAATTGCCCATCGGAATCGGTCATGGAGAAGGAACGAAATACTTGGATTTTATGGTGCATACCTTAAAACCACATATCGACCAACATTATCGAACGCTCAGCGATGCCGCAAACACAGCCTTTGGCGGTAGTTCGATGGGTGGATTAATTTCTCACTACGCCGCTTTATATCATTCTGATACTTTTAGTAAAGTCATGGTTTTTTCACCTTCATTTTGGATTTATCCCGATGTTTATAAAGAAACTCGTGAGTTTGAACCAAAAAGTAATACACGATTTTTTCTATTTGGTGGTGCAAAAGAAGGCTCAAATATGGTCGAAAACCTATTTGAAATCCGAAATATTTTACAAAATAAACAACAGCAACATCAAAGCGTTAACTTTAAATTAGTCATTGATCCGAACGGCACACACACTGAAAGTATTTGGGGACGAGAATTTCCGAAAGCAATTAGCTGGCTGTTTTACGGACAATAATAATACAAACTCTACCCTAATTTTATGAATGATACAAAAATACCTGTAACGATTCTAACCGGATTTCTTGGTTCTGGTAAGACGTCATTGCTCAATCATATTATTCAATCTGCATCTGACAAACGATTTGCAGTGATTGAAAATGAAGTCGGTGCAGTCAATCTGGACAGTGAATTTATAGTCGGTGCAAAAGAGGATATTTTTCAAATTACAGATGGCTGTTTGTGCTGTACGCTAAATATTGAATTAGCAAAATTACTAAACGAATTAGTGCGTCGTCGAGACGAGTTTGATCATTTGATTATCGAAACAACCGGAATTGCTGACCCGTCGGGCGTTGCTGCCGTTTTTGTATCAGACTTAAACGTACAAGAACATTTTCAATTAGATGGAATTGTTTGTGTCGTTGACAGTTTTCATATTGACGAATTATTGACTTCAAAAGAAACCGAAGCGGCTCGTCAAATTAGCTTCGCAGATGCCTTGATTTTTAATAAAACGGATTTAGTCGATTCTCAAAAACTGTTAAAAACCAAACAAAATCTAAAAGCAATTCATCCGTTTGCGATGACGCTTGACGCAATGCTAAATATGAAGAAGCCGCAAATTGATGTTAATAAAATTCTAAATATCAAGGCTTTTGAGGCGAAACAGGTGGAAGTCAAAACGCAATCGACTAAATTTGCGTTAGCATCACGACACGGCAACATCACGGCACAAACGTATCAATATACAACGCCATTTGACTTCTTAAAATTTCGTCATTTTGTCCAGGTTTTGATGCACTTTCAAAGTATGCGAATCTACAGAATGAAGGGCATTTTAAATATGGAAGGGCAGCCGAATAAAGTGATTTTTCAGTCGGTACAACAACAAGTCGTTTTTACAAAAGGTAGCAAATGGCAACCTAACGAAACTCGACAAACAACTTTGGTCGTCATTGGTAACGGCTTAAATAAAATGGCTTTTGATAAAAAATTAAAACAGTGCTTTAGTGATTAGTCAATAACTACAACCATAAAAAACTACTTAAACTACAAAAATGATAAAATCAATATTTCTATTTTTTAGTATCTTACTGACTTCCAACCTTTTAGCTTGTAACTTTGGGTCAACACATCCAGTTTTGTGGCATTACAATCAGATGGATAAAGTATTTGTAGGAACAGTAATAAAAGTCGGCGATACCCAAACAATGGACTTTGCTTATCGTGAAAAAGATACGAATATTCCGACGTACAAAGTACGTTTAATTGTCCATGAATCTTATCGAGGTGATATGCCTGATACGATTGATATTGGGAAAATTGCTTTAGCAAAAATTAAGTTTTCAGAGGGTGAAACCTACTTGATTTATGCGAATTATATGAAATCAGACGAGATTTTGGCGACAGGTTCTGTTTTACATGTTTTAGATCCTCGAATGGAAAAACACAGCGTGTTGAAAGAAATTGCTAAAAATCCAAACCAAAAAATCACAGAATATCATCCATTTACAGGTGAAAAATGGGCAGAAGGCGAAGTCGTTAATGGTGAACCCGAGGGCGAATGGAAATATTACGAAATTACAGGCGAACTAAAAGAAAAAGGAAAGTATAAAAAGGGAAAGCAACACGGTAAATGGCGAAAGTATTTTGTAACAGATGCTCGATTTTACAACCTTTTTCAAGCTATCAAAATTGGTCGTGCTGGTGCGTATGAGCTTATTTCACACAAAAAAACAACAAATCCTAAGAGCTTATATATGTACGAATTGGTCTATATTAGTAGAAACGATGGTACTGAAAAAGTAGTCGAATATTTATACAAAAATCCAATTGAAGAACGGGTTACAAAGTTCAAAAATGGGCAACTTCACGGCAAAGAAAAAATCTACAATGACCACGGTGATTTAATGGGATATCAAACTTATAAAAACGGCCTGTTAGATGGTCGGAGTCGGTTTATGCAAATCCGAGTAATCAACGGAAAGGAATCTAAAGTCGTATTTGATTCAGTTTTCAAAAACGGACAAATCTACAGCGAAACCATTTTTTATTTTGAAGATGGAAAATTAGAAAATACGGAACAAACCATTGTACCTGATTAATGAAAAACAATTTTCCTTCAAAACAAATCCTTAAAAGATACAAAAGACACGAAAGCTATCAACAAAGCACCCTAAGATAACTTTTGTGTCTTCAAATATCCGGATTGATTTACCTCAAATACACTTACCGCTGCTATTGTGATTCAAACTTTTAGTATTGATGACGAAATTTCTGGCAATAGCTTCCACAATAATTTAAGTTTTCTTTACTTTTGGGTTTCACCTCATTTTTGTCCCTTTTTTTTAAGAGAAGGGACAAAAATGAGGTAAAATTAAGAATCATGTTTGGAGTTTGTCAATTAAGTGTTGTTCCTATTCGCAGTAAACCTGCTGACGTTGCCGAAATCGTCAGTCAGTTGCTGTTTGGAGAAACCTATAAGATCATTGAAAAAAGAAGAAAATGGACAAAAATCGAATGTGCCTACGACGGTTATATCGGCTGGATAGATGAAAAACAAACGAAAATCATTGAAGAAAAAGTTTTTAACCAACTACAAGAAAGTTGTTCCTATGCCTTGGAGTTAGTAGATCATGCCGTAACACCAACGAATTTTATTCCTATCTTAATGGGCAGTAATTTACCCGATTATGATGGTGTGAATTTCAAAATGAATGGCACTCGTTATGTTTATAATGGTCAAATCATCAATCCATCTGAAGTCAATATTACTTTGGATTTAGTTTTTAAAATTGCTCGCCGATATTTGTACGCACCTTATCTTTGGGGCGGACGGTCACCTTTCGGAATTGACTGTTCTGGCTTTACACAAACGGTTTTTAAAATGGCCGGCGTAAGGCTAAAACGAGATGCCTCACAACAAGTACATCAAGGTGAAGTCGTTGATTTTTATGAAGAGGCACGACCTGGCGATTTAGCTTTTTTTGAAAACACAAAGGGCAAAATCGTTCATGTTGGCTTGTTATTGCCCGAAAATAAAATCATTCACGCTTCGGGGCAAGTTCGTATTGATGGTTTTGATAAAAAAGGAATTTATAACCACGACATTTCAAAATATACGCACAAATTGAGGATTGTGAAGCGGTATTTTTAATATAAAAATCAACGTTTTCAAAAAGGAATTTTTCCATAACCATTTTCAATATCTTCTACCAACAACGGACAAGCGATACCGCTTAAATTCGCTCTAAGTTGCGTAGCAATTTCCTTTTCTTTGGCTTTATCGCCAATAAATCGCTCCAAACCTTTGACATTATCACAATGATATAAATAATAGGGAATGATGCCTAAATGATAAATTTGTCGAAACAGTTGATGTAAAATTTCAAAATCATCATTCACTCCTTTTAGAAAAACCGTTTGTGACAACAACGTCACTTTGAGTTGTCGTAATTGACGAATTACCGCTTTCGTTTCGGTAGTCAATTCGTCAGGGTGTTCGATGTGTACCAAAATGTAAAATGGTCGCTCCTGCCCTATTTCATCAATTAAATCCAACAATTTCAAAATAGATTTTGATTGAAATGATTTTGGAGAATGAAACGGCAAACGTGTACCAATTCTGATGACTTTAACGGAGTCGATTGTTTTTAATTTTGATAATAATTCCGTCGTCAAATGTGGCGTATATAACGGGTCTCCGCCCGATAAAATCACATCGTCAATTTGTGGATTTTCGATTAAATAATTAGCCATATTATCCATATCGACTGTCGTCAAATTCCCGTTTTTGTTACCAATTTGACGAATTCGGGTACAAAATCGACAATGTGCGGCACACAAATAGCTCACTTTTATCAATGCTCGATTATCGTATTTATGCACCAAACCTTTAACTACTTCGTGTTTTTCTTCCATCAACGGGTCGTTGTAGTTTTCGGCCGTTTCGCAAGGAGATTTGACATATTGAGCTTGAATCGCTTTGCTTTCGCTAATACTTTTTAGGAATGGTGATATTTTTTCTTTCATTGATTAAATCTCCAGTAGCGGCTGCTTTAGCTGCCGTTTAGAGTTGAAAAAACGGTAGCTGAAACAGCCGCTACGAACTAAATCGAATATAATGTTTATCCAAAAACGGCCGTAATTTTGAAGTTTTTGCAGCAGCATAAAATTCTACTGTATCAATTTTATAAATGTCCGAATTAATTTGTCCAATAATCGGATAAACTTCATCAATATTGCCCACCTTTTTACCTGATGCTTTTAGAATGTACGGAACTGCGGCTAAGTTCGTAATCGGATATTTGACCGTAGTCGTAAAAAGGTGCGAATGACCTTCTTCAAATGCCCAACAAGCCAAATTATAGGCTAAACTCATCACCGTCCGACTATGACCTTTTAGAAAAGCCAATTGTTCAAAATAGCAAATTTGTTTCGTTTCATATTTGGTAATATCAATTTGCCACGTCGCTTGATGTCGCCTTGTCCAAACATCTGATTTTTTCACCGATTCATCTTTCAGCATAATGCCAAAACCAACGATTCCATCTTGATTTTCAGCGACTAAGCAATAATCATTCGTAATATATTTTAGATATGTTGCTTCGTCTGTTCCTAAAAGAAAACCACCAGAAGTTGTCCTTTCGTCTGTATATTTGAATGGCAATTGATTCTTGACATTGATAAACTCCTTAACGTCATTTGGAGTCGCTTTTCTTATTTTCATCATATAATTTTGACTAATTATTCCCGAGATTTAGGAACAGGTAATCACTAAATTTCAATCTTCATACACAATATTCGGGCCTTTCAATTGATTCAAAACTAATTTTAAAAAGCTAGAAGTTGTTTCATTTTTTTCGGCAAATGCTTGTGGCAGTTCTCTTCGTTTTTCGGGCAATTCATACCACGGAATATGTGGATATTGATGGTGTGTTGCGTGTTCGTTAAAATTCATTAGTATCCATGAAAATACGGGAACTCGTCGTATCGACCGAACATTGTAGCGGACTTGTTCGCCTATCGTAGTATCGTAATGAAAAATATACACTAAAAACGACATCACCCAAGCAAAGGACAACATTGGATAACCTAAAAATACGAGATAAACTTGCTTTCCAAAAACATAAAATGTACCGTAATGAATCGCAACGCCAATACCAAATAAGGCAATGGCTTTGAACTGATCTTTCCATTTCCAACCTTTAAAAGCTGGCGAAATCTTGACAGCTAAACTCGGTGGAATAAATAAAAATAAGAATACAGAAATCAACGAATGCAAAAATAGTCCACCACAAAACACGCCTAAATACCAAATCACGTAGTAAAAAACCGTTTTCACAGTTTTGAATTTTCCTTTGACAACGAAGGTATCTAAGTTAGACGTGTGTTCGTCTTTACGATTAAAACCATGATGAAAATAATGTATCTTTCGATAAATATTGATGGGAACAAGTAGCGGCAACAGCACCAAAGAACCCATAAAATCATTCTTTTGAAGGCTGTCGGGAAAGAGTTTTTTGTGTGCTGTTTCATGTCCAATGATGTAAATCCTGTATAACCACAAGCCTTGAAACAGCAACAACGGTGCGTAAATCAACCAACGGTAGGTCATTGATTCTACCGTATTAAAAATAAAATTTGCAGCAAAACCATTGATAAAAAAAATGGCAATGGTTTCTATTATTAAACGATAATTTTTGTGCATTTGATAGGCTTTTTCTTACAAAAACATAAACAAATATAAGTATAAATCTATCAAAAAAGCCCTTTTGACTTTCGTTAAAAGGGCTTTTACAAATATTTATATTTGATAATAACTTACATTTTCAATAATTTCACACGGTAGAATGTCAGACCAGCTTTGATCGTCACGGTATAACTTCCTGGAGGATAATCATAAAGTTGATCAATACGATAGCGGTTCAGTTTGCTCTTGTTCATTCGAGCTTCAAATGATTTAATGATTTGCCCTAAGCTATTCGACAAAGTAAATTCAGCCATTGTATTTACTTGTCCGTTGACGATAATATCAAAAAAATCTGTGAACGGACTTAACACTACCGTTGAATTATCAGCCATTGAATTCAAGGTGATATTTGACGTGCCAGACAAGATTTGATAAGCATTCATAATATCCGGAATGCCATGACCTAATGAATTATTAGGATTTGCGGCCAGGTTGCCACTTTGCTCAACTGCTCGTATGATTTCCATATTATTTTTGTTTGGAAATGCCTGCCAGAGTGAAGTCACCATACCAGCCATAATCGGCGAGGCAAACGATGTCCCATTTACAGAATCTACACGATAAGTCGGTGTACCAACTACAGCATCAAGTCCTCTTGCCGAAACACTCGGTTTTGTGCGGCCATCTTTTGTTGGTCCAAATGAACTAAAATAAGCTCTTTCTCCATCTCTTTTCACCGCTCCAACAGCCATAACACTATCAGCGTCCGCTGGCGCTCCAATAATTCTCCATTGAGAATTATTGCCCTCATTTCCTGCACTATTGACGACCAAAATTCCTTTTTTAGCTGCAATATCTGCCCCAATGCTGATTCTCGCCGTGTTGCCGTCCATATCCTGCGTAGAATAAGTCATGTCTCGTTTGTCAAAACCGGTGTAACCCAATGACGAATTAATCACATCAACACCCAAACTATCCGCATATTCTGCTCCTGCAATCCAATTATCTTCTTCGATTCTCAACTCACTTCCGACCTCTTCGGTACGAATACAAACAACCATCGCATCAGGTGAAGTACCGACTAATAACCCGGGTAGATTTCCAACAATCGTTGAGACGACACTAAAACCATGATCAGATGCTTCATAAGCCCAAACATCGTTATCTACAAAATCTCGACTTTGCAAAACGTTATTTCCTACTCGTACAGAATCAAAAAATGGAGAAATATCAAAATTTACAAATCCACCATCTAAAACCGCTACCAGCATCCCCTCCCCTCGGTAACCAATCTGATGCAAAGCATGACCGTTTAGCATAGAAATCTGATTCCAACCATATCCGTAATAATTGTCAATTTGTGGATATGTTTTGCGATGATCTCGACTTTTACGTTGTCGAATCGGTCGAGGTTTGCGATAACGCCCAGTCGCTTCTACGCTATTGACGAAAGGCAAATTTCTAATTTCATCGACAGCCGCTTCATTCTCCAAGTATATTGTTGTCGCATTAAACCATTTAGAAACTGTGTAAATTTTTGCACCACGCTTTTTCAATTCATCGATATACACAGGAGAGACAGGTAGATCCATTTCGTCAACAGGAATACCCAAACGCTGACGACGCTCAATCGCACGAGGCGATAAAAAATCTCGTGGCTCAAATATACTATAAGGTGTTCCTTTTTTGTCTTTAAATTGTACCCAATATTTATTCAATTTTTGAGCAGATAACTCAAAGCTCATTATTGTCAGGAAAGCTAATATCCAATATCTCATATTTTTTTAATTTCGTTCTATATCATCTTTGGTTTTTTGTCACTTTTTTGAATCCAAAAACAAAAACACGACTTGATATTAAAAACATGTATAAACCTTACACAGTAACTATATACGATTTAATTATAAGTATTTACCGTCATTTTTAATATAAATCCTTTTTCTGCTTTTTCTTCCCAAGACAAATCTATACAATCCGACAAGTTCCCACCACATTGTGTATCTAAAATCATCATTACTTTGCTGACCAAACCAACTCCCCTCGCATATTTTTCTTCAACAAGTCGCTTTTCAATAAAATTTTCGTTATCTGCGTGTTGTATCGTTAGGATATCATCAAAATTCAGTCCACCAATTACTTCAGAAGTGCCTTTCTCTTTTGTAACTGACGACCAATTTTTAAATATTTCTAAAGTTTCGCCACGTACGGTGATAATAAAATTTTCGTCAGCGAATAGCTGATTGCCGTCCCAGGTTAAATCAACTCTCGAAGGAAATAGCATTTTTACGAATCGTAAATTATCCTCTGTTCGTTCTACCCGAAAATCATCCACTACAGTGGTATAAACGTTCTCTAATGTCCAGTCTTCACCAATCGAGTTTCGGGTCGAATAATGAATAATATACATCACTCGACCTGCATTATCAATTGTCGAATCTACAACTTCTTCTTTCACTTGATAAGTTGTCGTATCAATAGATGTAGCACTTTGAGTTGGGTCAAAAGTGATAGAATCTACATCATAAATAATGTATTTTCCGACCTCTACCGGATAATAATCATATCCATAATCAATAGATAAATATTCAACATTCGGGTCAGTATTACAAGAAACAAAAAATGTGAAGCCTAAAACAAAAATTAATAATATGTTTTTCATTAAAACGTAGTTGTAGTAGTTTAAATAGTTCAAATAGTTTTTGTAGCTGTAGCCCGCTGAAACTTCTAAAACTAAATTATTAAAAATCTACTCTAAAACGGACGTTAATACGTCTTGACGTTAAATAGTTTGGAATCGCAAATTGTTGAGAGAAAATAGTTTTCACCCAAGTATTTGCGGCGGTATTTTGGACATCTAATAAGTTAAACACCTCAACACTCACCCAAGCTTTACGAATGTGTCGTAAGCTAGAACTTAATCGCCACGAACTGCCTTTATTTCTATCCCATAATAAAGCTGAAAATCCAATATCTGCACGATAATACGGATTAAAACGATAGGTATTTCTATAAACCACATTATCATTTGGCAAACCGAAAGGCACACCTGAACTTACTGTCAAATTTAAGTTCATTTTAAAATTCTCATTCTGTGGTAAATAATCTTGAAATAACATAGATAAAGCAAATAATCTATCTGTTGGTCGAGGGACATCGTTCACTTGTAACGTATCATTTGGCCGACCAACTGCACGTCGTAAGTGTTGCACACCATCAAAACTTTCTCTTGTCCGCATAAAGGATAAATTTATCCACGATTCTGCACCAGGAACAAACTCACCATTTAGACGTAAGTCGATACCTGTCGCATAACCCGAGGCATTATTATCACCGTAATAGCGGATCCGAACATTATCTACATCGTAAGCGACCAAATCCCATAAATATTTATAATAAGATTCGGCGATAAATCGAAATTCTTTACCACTAACCAGAAAGTCCCATGTACCACCTGCTAAGATATGAAATGATTTTTGTGATAGTAAATCGGTATTGACGTCACCAAATTGATTTCTTAATTCTCGATAAAATGGTGGTTGAAAATACAAACCAGAAGCCACCTTAAAAGTAACATCACGGTTCGATTGTAATGGTCGGTAAATCATTTGAGCCCTCGGCGAGACGATAAACTCACCGTTTAAATCCCAATACTGAGCTCGAACACCATAAGACAAATTCAAATCTTTGGTCGAATCTCGAACATTCCAAGTATTTTGAACAAAAGCAGAAAAACGATTAGATTGTAAAAAAATATCTGTTTTAACGACCTCATTTAAGAATACATTAGTCGTATCGAATGGAATTGAATAACCCGCCGAGTCCAGTAATTCCCATTCTTTTAATTCGTCGATAATTGTTTCATTTTGAAACTTCGCTCCCCATTCTATAAAGTTGGTGTTACCGTTGCTTTCATTTTGAATTTCCCAACCTCCTTTATGTTGTGCATTATAGACATTGGCAGTCAGGTAGTTACGAGCGAAATTATGTTCTGTTCCGATTCCTAAAATCCCGACAATTTCGCCGACATTATCACTTCCCAAATCCGTTTCGATTTGCCCTAAAAGGTATTGACCAATCAAATCGAAACGTTCGTTTTCACGACTTTGGTAAGTAGAAGTTAAGAATTTTAGAAAGTAATTTTTTTCCTCTGGATAATAAATCAAGGACAAGCCCCCCATTCCTGTCGTAAAGTCATCGACTTGTTGACCTTCAAAAGCAACTCTAAACTGTAATGCAAAATTGACTAAACCCAACGTGGAAGTTAAGGATTCCGGTACAAATTGGTAAACACTTCGAGAATAATTTCCAATAGCATTCAACTGCCAATCGTCATTAATATCGTAGGTAAGCATCCCTTGCAAATCGGTAAATTGTGGATTGTACTCACCGACTAAATCTAAACTGTTCAGTAAATACGCATTCGTTTTATATCTCGCTCCAAACAAATAACGCAATCGCTGGCGACCTGTAGAATCGCTCTTTTTCTTCACGCTTCCTTCGACATGTGCCGAAGCTCCTAACAGCCCCAAGGTCACAGATGCTCGTGCAGTATCGGGAACTTTATAGGTTATATCCAAAACCGAGGACATTTTATCACCGTATTTGGCCTGAAAGCCACCTGAAGAAAAGGACAAGTCACGAATTAAATCGACATTCGGAAAAGTCAAACCTTCTTGCTGACCTGAACGAATTAAAAACGGTCGATAAATTTCAAAATCATTGACATAAACCAAATTTTCATCATAATTCCCACCTCGAACCGAATATTGCGAGGACAACTCGTTGGAGGCTGCAACGCCCATAAATAAGGTCGGCAGAGCGGATTCTAAGTTTCCGCTGGCAATCGGTAGCAATTCTAAGGCTTCGACCCCTTCGTTGAGCATGCCGTTATTTGTTCGTTTGGCAGTGACAATAACCTCCTCACCAGTTTGTAATTCCAAAGCAAAATTTCTTTCTAATTTTTCGCCAGATTGTAGATTTATCGTGTCTCGGAATTTTTTATAATTTACATAAGAAATTTCGATGGTTACCGGTTGATTTGCGGGAATTTGCAGTTCGTAAAGCCCATTTTCATTTGTGGCGACGCCTCTGTTAGCACCAACAATGATAATGGTCGCCCCAATAATAGTTTCACCATTATCACCATCTGTGACTTGACCAAAAATCGTGGCTGTTTGTGCTTGAATAATTGTGATAGATAAACAAAAAAGGAACGTGATGATATATTTCATTGATTTGATTTTTATTATTTGACCTCATCCCTGACCCTTCTCCTAAAAGAGAAGTGAGCAAATCTCGACTTTATTCAACTGATAAAGTTAAATTCTAAACTTTATTCGAGTATTGTACTCAACTTTCGTAAAATTTCAAATTCGAGTCTTATTCCCTTCGCCTAAAGGAGAAGGGTTAGGAATGAGGTTAAAAACTACTAAACGAAGCCAATATCCGTTCCGATGTCTTTTAACTGTTGAATTGTCGCTGTCGGGTCGTTTGATTTGAAGATACTGCTGCCTGCCACCAGTACTCTCGCACCAGCTTTCAATAATGCTTCTGCATTTTGCATACCTACACCGCCATCAATTTCTATCAATGTTGCCGCATTTTGAGTTGTAATCATTTCATTTAATGCTCGTACTTTTGGTATTGTACGATAGATAAATTTTTGACCACCAAAACCAGGATTGACGGACATTAAACACACTAAATCCAGCTCGGTAATGATATCTTCCAAAACCGAAACTGGCGTATGTGGATTTAATGCCACACCAGCTTTTGCTCCAGTCGCTTTAATTTGTTGAATCGTGCGGTGTAAATGCGGACAAGCCTCGTAGTGAACTGTAATCACATCGGCACCCGCTTCTCGAAATTCCTCGATGTATTTCTCTGGTTCTACGATCATCAAATGCACATCTAATGGTTTTTCAGACATTTTTTTCATCGCTTTGACAATCATCATTCCGAATGAGATATTCGGCACAAACTTTCCGTCCATAATATCGACATGAACCCAGTCGGCATTGCTGTTATTCAGCATGTCAAAATCAGCACTTAGATTAGTGTAATCTGCTGCCAAAATTGAAGGTGCTATTAAGTGTTTCGTTTTCATGGTGCAAATATAAGTTTTGCAAAGGCAATTTCAAACGGAATATATTTGATTGAGAACATTCCGACGATTACAAAACCAACTAAAGAGGACGAATTGAGGAGACGAACATGAATTTTATCTAAATAATCTATAATTTTTTAATCGTTGTATTGTTATATTTTGAGTTATTTGTTAAATTCATATTTGTATTTCACCAAAAATAAAATCAATGTCCAACAAACTCAAACTCACCTTATTAGGTTTATTTTTAGTACAAATCAGTATTGTTGCTTGGTCTTATCTTAAAAATAAACAGGAAAAAGAACAACATTATCAAGTCATCAGTCCGTATTTAGAAAATCCGAATGCTGTAAAATCACTGGATTTGAGTCATATGAATTTAAAAGAACTTCCAGAAGAGATCCTGACATTAAAAAACCTCACTACTTTAAACTTATCCAATAATCGTTTTCAAGAAATACCTAATCAAATTTATAGTTTACCTAATCTAAAATCTCTAAACCTATCGCATAACAATATCACAAAAGTTAAACTATATTACAACAACTCAATCGAACGACTTGATGTTAGCCATAATCAAATCAACGATATCGAATATTCTCACTTCGGTAGCAGTGCCTTAAAAAAATTACGAACGATTGATTTTTCGTATAATGAAATAGAAGCATACCCATCTCTTCAAGCGTTCTCAACAATGGATACGATATTACTATCGAATAATAGATTAAGTGCCTTTTATAAAATGCATGCGTATTTACCTGAACGTGTTAAATATTTAGACATTTCCTCCAACGAAATAGAACGATTGAAGAGTTCTATCCATACTTATTACGCCGATTTAATCTACTCAGTCAACAAATGTGAAAGCATCAATTTATCCGATAATTTTTTTGAATACTTCCCTTACGAAATTTTTCAAGGTGAAGTTTCATCGTCAATTATTATGCAAAAATGTGAATTCAATAGGATTGATAATGAAAAGCCAACCTCCTTGATTCCTAATAATTATACTTTCTTCGACTTTTCCAATACAGATGATTACCTTGACAGTTTTCCATTTAATAAATTTATAAATTTAGAAACCTTACATTTAGAAAATACGAGATTTAAAAATTGTCTAATCAACCTTCCCCATTTATCTACGTTGAATATTAAAAGCATTTCTATTGACGATTCGCTTTCTATTCGATGTCCAAATCTTGAACGCTTAGAAATTGATTATGATAAAATTTCGGCTTTCACAGATGACGAATTACTACAAATGCTGAACCTCAAAACGATTGTTATCGCTAATCATCCCGATGACAAAACCTTAGTCACTCGACTTAAAATGTTGTATTCTAATGTAGAAATCATTTTAGAGTAAACCCCTAAGAATAAAAATTTCTATTACTATTTTTAATATTCGCTTGGATAACTCAACACTATTCGTACCTTGCAGCCATATTTTTTTATTAACATTAGTTATTAGTTTATTTTTAATTGCTACAATGGTTGTCTAATCCAAAAAATTCGGAATAACAATTTGAATTTCTTTTGCAAATTTAATGAATGTAATGTCCAAAATTTTAAAAGGTTTTTTAGTAATATTTAGTAGTAAAGGTGGGCTTATAATTTCATTCAAATTATTATGAAAGGTACAGTTAAATTTTTCAATGATTCTAAAGGGTTCGGATTCATTACCAATAGTGAAACACAACAAGATATTTTTGCTCATGTTTCAGGTTTATTAGACGACATCAGAGAAGGCGATGAAGTTGAATATGATGAAGCAGAAGGTCGTAAAGGAATGAACGCCGTAAACGTGCGTGTTTTATAATATCTTTTTTGAGTTTAAAAGGGCAATTTTTCATACCATGAAAATTGCCCTTTTTTATTTTAAGCCCTCAAAACCCGACCCTAAAAACCCGTAGGCAAAGGCAATGCCGTTTGCACTACGGATAACTGTTTTTCAATCGCCTAACTTGAAAATATTTTTTGCTTATCGGGGTTCATTTCCAGAAACGCAGACTACTGAATTTCGACTTTTTGCGGCAATGACCACGATTTTTTATCATTATTATAATACAAATAAGCGGACGAAGCAGGTGCTTCAAATGTTCCGGCAGCTTCGGCTTTTAAGTCCAGATTTATGATTTTATTCGCCGCCATTTCACGGAAGTAAAACACAATATAACCATTCCATAACTCAATATAATCCGCCACATTTTTCTCTTGTAACTCCCGTAATTGCCACGGCTGCAACGACAAGCCCGAAGGAATACCAACGACTGCAATCGGATTAATCAATGCTTCATAAGTATTATTCTGCAATTCAACTGATAATCGAACCGTTTCGCCAATCATCGCTTTAGGATTTTCGATTTTCGCTTGAATTTGAATTGGTGCTTCCAGCGAATTTTGCGGTAAGCGAGTATGATAATTCACACTCAAATCATACGGCAACCCTTTTTCAATACCTACAAAACGGACTTTCAGTTTATTATTTTCTTTATTAAAATACTGCTGTAAACTATCAAAAACAATCGGTTCGTTCATATCGGCTTCGTAGTAAAAATTAGCGATTTCGGTAACGCCTCGATACAAAATAATTTGACCATCTTCGACCATATTTTGCGAATATTCTGCATACTCGACCAAAGCTTTTAATGCTAAAACCGTTGATTGCGTTGAGCCGAAGCCGTATTGATTTTTGGCTTTCGCCAAATAGTCAATGGCGTTCCTAAGTGCCAAATCTTCGGCTGCTTCCCAATCCATGATTGCCAAAGCGACCAAAGCGGTTATTTCGACATTCAAACCAATTCCCGAAGAACCAACAATTGAGCGTTCTCGACCCGACCAACTTCCATCTTTTTGTTGCATCACCAACAAGGCTTCAATCAAATCATCCGCCCGTTCATCATTCAAAATCGACAAAGTATTGGCCATCAACGCCATCACGTAAGGATTTTCGGATTGAATCGTTTTTTCGTAATTTGCTTCGATTTCTTTTATGATTTTATCGCCATAACCTGCCTCCGTCAATCCCCAAATAATATAATTATTAAACACCAAATCACTACCAACCCAAGTATGCAATGCACGACTATTTTTCTGCCAATTTCCTTCACCATCACGACGACTTAACAACCAGTTTGCCGTTCTATCAATCAAGACTTTATCAACATCAAAAACACTCGACATATCCACTAATTGCATCAAACCATAAGCCGACAAACCTTCGTGTGCAGGCGCTTTTCCCCACCAATCAAATCCACCTCCTTCGACTTCATAACCTTTCATTTTCTCATAGCCGATTGCCAAAAACCGTTCGGCTTGTGCTTCGATAGCTTGACTTTGTGTGTTCGTATTTCGTAAATAATTTAACGCCAACAAATTCGGATAATTAGAACTTGACACTTGCTCAAAACAACCGTTCGGCTGACGAAACATCCTATCAACACCAGTCACCAAATCGCTCAAAACATTCGGGTGAACTGTCAATTTTATATCAACCGTCCCTTCCATCGGTTCTATCAAATCAAACTCAAAATCATGCGATTTTTTATTATTTGCCATCACTTTATTAATCGGAAAACCTCTCGAAATCGTCTGAATTGTTGCCGAAAACGCATCTTCAAAATCATCTGATTTAAAACCAAAATACAAATCGCCTTCTGTGATTTCATTGCCAACCAAAAACTCTAACTTCACTACTTTCACTTCATTCGGCTGCAATTTTACACGATTATCAACAATATTCAACAACTCGAAATGTGGCGGAATATCCATCATCAAATTCCCGTTAATCGCCTTATCCGTGTTATTCATCAACGTAATCGGCACAATGACTTTATCGCCTGTCAAAACGCTATTCGGAACTTTCGTCTGCAATGCAAAAGGCATTTGAACAAAATACTTTTCGGTGTTCAAACCAATTCCACCTTCATCAGAAAATCCAGCTACCGTAATTCGATAATTTGTGGTTGCGTCCGCATTTG
This sequence comes from Saprospiraceae bacterium, assembly GCA_965662365.1. Taxonomy (GTDB): domain Bacteria; phylum Bacteroidota; class Bacteroidia; order Chitinophagales; family Saprospiraceae; genus CAWVWD01. The sequence goes on along the minus strand of CBFIHR010000020.1, from coordinate 15,494 downwards.
GAAACTCGAATTTAGCTTCGCCTTTGTCGTCTGTTTCAATCGCATTATTCCAAAATAAAGTTGTACGGAAGTCGTCACGAATTTTTGGTAATTTTTTGCCGTATTTTGGGGTGTAGAATTGACGAGCTTTGTAGTAGCCTCGTTCAAATTTAACTGCTCGACCATAATCTGCAATAGCTCGACTTGTGGTATAAGTCCCCGGTTTCCCATAATAATAATGATCATTTTCTATGTTCAAATAAAACCGATTTTCAGGTTGTTCTATCTGTTCATTATCTTGATTCGTATAAAAATTCACATCATCTTTTTGAATAAGCCTTACACCACCATTTATATCACCAAAACTTGCAGGTGTTCCGCCAGTCAGCAACGGAATTTGTTCAATTTCACTTTGCGGAATCAAATTTCCACTTACCCGAATTCCATCAATATAATATGAAGTAGCTTGACTTCTTGAACCACGAAGCGTCATATCATTTGATGAACTTACACCAGCTACTTGTGCTACTATTCCATTAATATTTTTATTGGGTAATTTTCTAATTTCCTCACGAGTTACAACTTTTCCTTGAGTCGTATTATCTCGTTCTATCAAAGGTACTTGATAAGTTGCCACGACTTCATCCAAAACGTTCGTATGATTAGCTGGAATTCTTTGCGTATAAGCCGCTACGTCCGCTTGTTGAGGTATTAAAGGTATGTCAGTCTGATTCATTCTTCCATAACTAATCACTACAACTTCATTCAAAGCAGCCGCTTCATTCATCAGAAAATCAATCGTGATATCTTTATTATCAACAACTACTTTTGATATCCAAATTTCATCATAACCAATATATTTCACATGAATGTCATACACGCCTTTCGGCAAATTAGAAATCACGTATTGTCCATCAACATCAGTAAACGCACCATATTTGACTTCTCCATTTTGAGAAACAATCACATTCACACTAATTAACGATTCATCTTGACCATCGAATATTTTTCCTTTTATTTTAGGTGAATCCGTTATTGTATTCGCATATTTCACTTCAATATCATTGACATTTCGAAATATCACAGTTGGGTCGGAGTATTTATTAAAATGAGTCCGAACCACTCTTTCTTTATACCGAGCGATGATGTAATTATATTTACTAAAATCCACGTTTGAAATCGTAAATTCACCTTTTCGATTCGTCTTCACTGTATCTTTCATACCTTCTACCCAGACTAAAACGCCTTCCAATTGCTCTTTATCCGCACCAATTACCTTTCCCTTTAAATCCGATATTTTATTTTCTTGAGTTTGAAACAGAACAGTTCGACCGTTAGCATAATAGGACAAACGCAAATGCTTCGCTTCTTCATCACCAAGTCTCATCGTGACATGTGTGTATTTACGTAGATTTATATTTGGAATCACCCAATTTCCATCTTTATCCGATGTTGTTTTTAGAGTCGGCATTTTCTTACCCGTAATTTCAATCTTCGCCTTTTTCAGACCTCTCGAACGATAATCTACCACTCGACCGTGAATATCTCGTACATAATTCGCCATTAACTTTATGCGGCAATTCTGATTGTAAGAAACGATTTCTTTTCGTTCTGATTCCTTTTCATAAGAAGCCTTCAACGTAAACGGCGGCAATAAACCAACTTTATTCAACACAAATCTTCCGTATCTATCCGTGGTCGTTTCATAAGTCGCATCTTTCCATCTTTTAGAACCTTCCACGATTACTTTCGCATTTGCCAACGGCTGATCAAACGCATCAACAACCTGCCCTTGAAACTTTGTCGTTTCAATCTGATAACCAAATCTCGAAAAGTTTCCAGCCAACATTTTCTCCCAGCCAAATCGCCGCCAACCATGCGTCAACAACACATAATCCAACGCCTTTTTTCTATCTACTCTATCATCCGCTTCCGTTGGTTCAAAGTAGAAATTTGGCTCTTTGATTTCGCCCTCCAAGTCCGAAGTCAGTAGGAAACACGCCAAAATATTCGCCTGTTTATCGTCTGCGTGTGTCAGCAAAGTTTCATCGACAACCGACACCGAAAACTGTCCTTTTACAGGATTTCCGTTTTCGTCCGTCACTTTGATTTTGGCTTTGACGGTTTCCCGTAATCGGTAGTTTTCTTTGTCAGTTTCGATGTCAATATTCAATTGTTGATGTGGATTAACAAACGCCAAACGCTCTGCAACCGGTTGATTTGCACTAAATAAAGTCAATTGTGCAATCCCGATTGGCAAATCGTTGGTGCTGATTTCGATGGTTTTTTCACCGTTTAAATTATCCAAAACTTTGGTAAAAAATATCTTTTCTCGTGCCGTCAAAGTCAATACATAATTCGCTGCTACATTTGACGCAAGTCGTACGATTATTTTGTCTTTTGTTTGTTCAATTATATTCAAATTTGCCGTATTTGCTTTCGCTAATGGTAGAACATAGCTTTCGCTAATACCAACAGGTTTCGTAATTTTTGCCGTATATTTTTCATCGGCTTTCGCCAAAATTAGAAACGAACCCATGCCTTGATGATAAGATGAAAAATTGGCTGCTTTTTCGTTTTTTGAGTTATAAATTTCGCCCTCAATATCTGCTGGTTGTCCAAATTCATTAATCGCTTTAAACGCCACATTTGATTGAACATTGGCGACCAAATCGCCACCTTCAGGCAAAAACTGCACATCAATTTTATTCAACACAATCGGAATCGTTCGAGCGATAGATTCCGTCGAGCCATTATGCGGAATCAAGACATTTAACAAACCATCATTTGTAGTCAAATCTTTTGGCAACAAAAATTTAATTTCGGTTTTACCATTTTCGTCCGTTATCGCTTTTTCCGTTAAAATCTGCTGTCCAGCCAAACTCACCGTAAAATCAAACTCCGAATTTGCCAACGGTTCATTCATAATATTGTCCAATTTCAAATCTGCTACAACCTCATCACCTGCCCCGTACGCCTTCCGAGCAAATTCCAATTTCATATTCAACTTAGGCAAAACCGTTTTCTGAATTTGCAACGTTTTTTCAAAATAATCACCCGTATTTCGCTGCCATCGTGTGTAAGCTTTCAGTTTATATAAACCGCCATTATAACCATCCGTCAACTGAAAATCCCCAGCAGCCATTCCATCTTTCGCCAATAAAGTCAGCGTTTTCAACGTCTTGCCATTCGGAGCAATCAATTCCACATATACAATTTCACTAATCGACGGCATAAAATTGTAATTATTCCGCACAAAAACATTAAACCAAACCGCTTCAGTCGGTTTATAAATCGTTTTGTCGAGTTGGATGAAGACTTTTTCATTTTGAAAATGAGCAGCGTAAGTGTTTAAGGCGTTTTGTATTTTGCTCGTATCCGTTGATGGCAAATTCACATAATTCGAATTATTATCTTCCTTCATTCCGACGTAAAAAAGCTTATCCCGATTTTTTGTCGGGAGAATCTCCTGTACTTTTTGAGATTTTGTACTATTATTCTTAGAAGATTCTTGCCCACGCAAGAATGACGAAAGGTTTTCAGTATTTTGATTTTTTAAACTTTCTACATTTTGCTTTTCACTAATTACATTTTCCGTTTTATCAATTTCAGTTTCTGCCGTCGACCGAAAAATCAAAAACAACACAATCAATAATGTCGTCATAATGCCAATGATTTTAAGAAAATTAAAAGAAGACTTGATATTCTTAGAATTTGACGACGTTGTCGTTTCATTCAACAAAGATTCCATCTCTGTCCAAGCACTGGGATCAAAGTCGAATTCATGTTCTTCGATTTTATTTTTAATTTTATTATGTAGCGGATTCGTGCCGTTCATCTTTTTGGTGATTACTTATTCCGAAATCTCGGAAGTGATTAGTTTCCCGATAGGTATCACTAATATTTTTTATTTTAATAATATTTGATAATTGATTAAACCGTCAACCGTTTCCCGTCAGTCAATCGTCTGCGAAGCCGTTTTTTTGCATCTGATAAATGCCATTTGCTTGTGCCTTCACTGATATTTAGAAGCGTCGCAATTTCGTGATGTTTATAGCCATCAACGACGTAAAGTGAAAAAACCGTTCGACTTGCTGGCGGCAGTTCTTGAATAACTTTAAATAAATCTTCTGCGATTAAGTCATCAATTACACTACTTTCCATTCCTAAATCATAAGCCGTTTCTATATCCGTGATATTTTTATATTTCGCTTGACTTCGGATATAATCTAAAGCCGTTCGCCAAATAATTTTGGCGATCCAGCCACTAAATGAACCCGTTGGCTCGTATTTTTCCAATTTTGTAAATACCTTCAAAAAGCCTCGATTGAGTATATCATTTGCCTCGCTTCGATTGCTCGAAAATCGCATAGCGATACCCAACATCTTACCATAATATTTTTGATATAGATATTTTTGTGCTAATCGACTTTGTTGCAAACAACCGCTAATCAGCTCATTATCAGACGAATGTTGAGTGTATTTCATATAAATTGGTTCATCGGTGCTTCTCGCTCTTTTTAAGTATTCCTATTTTTGAACAATCAAGTTATGATTAATAATTTGTAGCTACAAATTGCGAAAAGCAACAAACAATAGGCTAACGGAATCAAATTTTAAAAAGGTTGGGTTAGAAAATATTTTTTTTGAAACTTTCTTTTAAAAAATAACAAACCTGGATGAGTAATCCTTGTACAAGATTTTCAGTAATACAAAAAATATGATTTAAAATCTATTTTTCTCCTTGATTAATAAGGTTTTAACGAAAATGAGGTTATAACTTATAAATTATAACCTCATTGAAAAATTAATAAAAAAATGCTACTGCTCCACAAAATTTAACGAAACAGAATTAATACAATACCGCAAACCAGTTGGATTTGGGCCATCATCGAAAACGTGACCTAAGTGTCCATCACAACGATTACAATGCACTTCTGTCCGAACCATTCCATAACTTTTATCGACCGTTTCACCGACATACTTGCTATCAATCGGTTGCCAAAATGACGGCCAGCCAGTGCCTGACTTGAACTTTGTATCTGACGCAAAAAGCGGTAAATTACAAGCTTTACAAGTATAAACACCTTTCTTTTTATTGTTTAATAAAGTTCCTGTAAATGCTCGTTCGGTGCCGTGTTCTCTAAGAACATAATAATCGGACGCCGATAGTTCAGCCTTCCATTCTGCTTCCGTCTTTGTAATTTTTTCCACTTTATCCGGAAAATCTAACGAATCGATTGAAGTATAAGCCGTTTTTACAGCATTTATTTTTGTTGAGGTTGTTGAGTCTGTTGTTGTACATTGACTTGCTCCAAATAACGTGGCTAAACTTAAAATTATAACTGTTCTTAGCATTATTGAATTGTTAGTTAATTAATATTTTATTCACGAATGTTAGACAAAAATTGATAGAAAAAGTTTTTACCAAAATCACTTTTTAGATTATAAATATTTGATTATGAATAACTTAACCTAATTCATAAAACTAAAAATGGAGTTTTAGCCTAAACTAAAACTCCATTTTCTCTGCAATAATCTCACTAAAAATTATCCTCTAATTTACTCTTTATTATAATCTTCCCAAGTCTTTTTATTATAAATCTCATCAGCGACATAAATCGTTTCTTTGAGCATTTTCTTGTTATCTTTATATCCTGGAGAAATCAAAATTCTTTCAAAATTTTCGTTCAAATAAACAATTGAAGGATAGGATAATTTTCCGTTTAATAAAGAATAAGCCAATTCATTAATCCCTTTTCGCCCACTTTCGATATATCGAAAAGTATGCCCTTTGAACTTAAATTCTTCCTTACTTTCTGCATCTAATTTGACCGCATACATATTTTTATTAATATAAGCAGCAACAGTCGAATCCTTGAAAGTCGTCTTGTCCATGTGTTTACACCAGCCACACCAATCCGTATAAACATCAATAATGACTTTTTTTTGCTCAGTTTCTTGTGCTTTCAACATTTCTGCCCAAGTCATCCAGTTGACTTCATTCACTGTTTCGCCAGAAACAGTCGTAACATTGTCTTCTTGTGATGTTGAAAGAGGCATATTCACGACAAAAGCCGTAGTTGCAATCAATGTAAATAATGCGATGGAAGGATATAAAAACTTTTTCATTAGAGCTGATTTGACTTTTACAGATGACTTTATAATAGAATTGCAAATTTAACTGCTTTTGAGTAGCAAAATTGTTCTCAATTTGTTAACAAAAATACAAATAGCGTTAAACCTTGTTCCGCCCACCTATTGAGAAATAATTTTGAACATATTTTCGACCGCTTCAAGTGTCGGGTCTGAGGTAAATATTTTTTGAAAAATATATTTGTTATCGCCCTGCACCACACAATATCGAAAATCGTATGAAGTTTCTCCAAAATTTTCTTCAAAAATAAAACCGTTATCAGTTTCCTTAATAATCTTCGCAAATCCAGTCGTAGATTTCACCAGTGATAACTCTTCTTCTTTCACTTTTGCAATATCATTCGTCAACGATAATGCCTTTCTAACTTGAATAGAAAAGTTAGAGGTCGAGTCAACAATCCAGACTTCTGAATTATCAGACGGTTGCGTAAGCATTGCGTTTTCGGGTGCCGTTACCGTTAAAGATATGCCGTATTTAATTAAGTCGAATTCCGTTGTTTTGATGCTGCCGTTGTTGCAAGCAGAAAATAAAATAATCGTAAAAAAAAGAAATATTAATCGTTGCATGTGCATGTAGTTAAGTGTTTTAAATAAACTGCTTCAAAAATAGTATTTGATTCAATTTTAATATAGTTTTTTCCATTTTTTTCAAAATAAAGCACCTTGCCCAAAAATTGATTTTCCCGGAAAACCGCATTAAGGATGCCGAAGAGATATTTTACGTTTGTCTCTTTTCCGGCCCAGAGTTATATGCTTAATTTCTTAAAAAGAAACTCCGGAATATTTCGAATAATCAGCATTATCAATCGCCATATTGGTAAAATATACACCACATTTCTTTGCTTTTTAAATGCCTTATAAATCTGTTCTGCTGCCACTTTTGCCGAAGCCGTCAACGGTTTTGGCAAATCTAAATGAGCCGTCATTTTCGTATCCATAAAACCAGGAATAACCGATAAAACATGAATATTTTCCTTCGTCAATTGATTTCGCAAACCACTCAAATACGCCGTAAAACCAGCTTTTGCACTGCCGTAAATGTAGTTTTTCGCTCGACCTCGCTCACCTGCAACAGACGAAACGCCAATAATTGTACCTTCGCCTTTTTGCTGAAAAGCATTTTTAAAAATATTCAACGACAAAACCCCAGCTTTGTAATTTACGGCCATCACTTGAACAACTTTATCGACATTCGCCTCGACTTTTTCTTGTTCTAAATCATAACCAGCAACAAACAAAACCACCTCACTTTTTTCCGCCAAAGGTTTTAAAACACTTTCGTAATTTTCAAACTCCAACAAGTCCAATTCGTGAATCGAAACTTTCACATTTGACTTTATTGAAATATCTTTTTGCAATGGCTCTAAACGTTCAGATTTTCGAGCTACTAAATGCAAATCAAAACCACGTTTTCCGAAACTTCTCGCTACTTCTCGCCCAACATCTGATGTTGCGCCTATTATTGTTAGTGTCATAAAATATACTCTTGAACTGTCAAATTGTATCTTATAAAAATAGTTTTACAATTTAGTAATCGATTCGCTTCGATTGAGTTGATTGAAACTTACTTTTCGTAATCGTCAACGGCATCAACTCCTTTTTCGACATCGCATCTTTGGCTCTATAAATTCGACCATTGTATTTTCCAATAATCTCATCGAAAGTTTGAATCAATTTTGGTAACCCATCATTGACTTTAAAGTCAATCGCCAACGTGTAACCTTTCATCGGAAAAGATTGAATTGCCAAAGGATTTGCCTTTCCAAAAAGTTTTAAAACCGTCAAAAACGAACCTTGATTTTGTTGTTGAATCGTTTCTAATATTTCGACTAAACCTTGCTCGCTGTGCTTCAAAGGTAAGACAAATTGATATTGCACAAAGCCACTTTTACCATAAATTCGATTCCAATTTAAAATCCCATCTAATGGATAAAAATAACTATCATAATCAATAATCGAATGACTTTTTTTGAAAATTTCTTTGTGATAATATAGAAAGTTAAACGCTTTTACCGTCAATGGATTAATCGTGAATTTTGGTAAATAAAACGGAACAGTTAGTTTCAGTTTTGGCTTGACTATCAAAGGATTAGCTTGTAATTTTTGTGGTAATTCATCAACGGTTGCATGTTCGCCACGAAGCATAATCGAACGCCCTAAATTGCGGCCTTTTTTCAAGCAATCAATCCACGAAACGGTATAAGTCCAGTCGCTCGAACTTTCAAAAATTTGCATGACTTCCGTCAAATTTTTAGCCTGAATTGCCTCTTGACGAATGTACGCTGTTTCTACTTTTTTTAATTGAAAACACGCCTGAAAAATCACACCGGTCAAACCCATTCCTCCAACAGTTTGCCAAAATAAATCCGTATTTTCCGATTTTGAACAACGCACCATTTCACCATTGCCAACAATCAAATCAAACCACAAAACATGGTCAGAAAAACAACCTTCAGAATGATGATTTTTGCCGTGAACATCGGCTGCAATCGCTCCGCCTATTGTGATAAATTTTGTACCAGGCGTAACAGGTAAAAAGAAACCTTTAGGCAAGACCAACTCTATTATTTGCGACAGCAAAACACCAGATTGACAACAAACCAAACCAGTTTCCACATCAAAAGTGGTAATTTTATCCAACTTCAAGGTCGAAAAAACATTGTCACTCAAGGCTGCATCGCCATAACATCGACCATTGCCACGAGCCAAAACCGAAGCGGATTCTCCAACAAATTGCCGAACATCTTGCTCAAATTCCAACGCTGTCACCGAGGTTTTTACAGTCGGATAATTTCCCCAATTTGAAATTTCTTTTTTCATAAATGTGGTTTGTGATAGCAATACAAAAAACTTATCAAAAATATAAAAACCAACCAAAAACGATAATCCAAAGTACAATACAAACTTGTATAAATCTGTCTTTCAAAAAGACTTTTGTCGGTGCTTCTGTTTTGGTGAAAACGATAGTTTGCTGTAAATATCGTAGAATACCGATGATTACAAAAAATGTCGTCATATAAATATCATCGCTGCCAATTCGGGCGACAACTTCCTCCGAAACGGTGTACATAATATAGCAAACAATCGTCACGGCTGCCATCATAACCATCGCAATATCAACGAATTGCAAGTTGTAACCTTCGAGTGATTTTCGGGTCGCTCCATCGTTTTCCAAAATCAATTCTCCTCGTCTTTTGGCGATTCCGATAAACATTGCCGAAAGGAAAATCATAATAATTAGCCATTTTGAAACGATAATTTCAAACGGAATACTTCCTGCAAAAATACGCAACAAAAATCCTGTCGCAATGATAGTAATATCGACAATCGCTTCATGCTTTAAACGCAGCGAATACAAGACATTCACAACAAAATAAATTGCTAAAATAATCGTCAATTTATAACTCACTAAAAAGCTAATTCCTAAACTGCTAATTAATAAAATAACGAATAAAATTTGAGCTTGTGACTTCGATACTTTTCCTCTCGCTAACGGTCGATTTTGCTTTGTCGGATGTAACTTATCCCGCTGAATATCAACGTAATCATTCAAAATATAAACGGTCGAAGCCATCAAAGAATAGCTAAAAAAAGCGACTAAAACTTGAAGTAATAAATCGATATTCTGTATTTGTCCACTAAAAAAAATGGGGACAAATAGTAACAGATTTTTTATCCATTGATGAAGGCGTAATAATTGTAACATTGATTTGATTTTGAAACGCAAAGATAGAAATGCAAACGATTATTGTTAAACAATTGTATTAATCTACTGTTAAAACCCACGATAAAACCTTGAAAGGGTCAAACACGAATAACTATCTCGAAACCTCGGGGTAGAAAATGTAAATAATGATAAATATATTTTGGTTTCGTAGAGATTTAAGATTAGAGGATAATGCCGGTTTATATCACGCTTTGAAAAGCAAAAATCCTGTGCTGCCGATTTTTATTTTTGATACCAATATTTTGGATAAATTAGAAAATAAAGCCGATGCAAGGGTAATGTTTATTCACGATACAATCACAGAATTGAACGAAAAATTATCAAAATTCGGTAGTTCAATCATTGTAAAATATGGTGAGCCACAAGACGTCTGGCAATCACTTTTGAAAGAATATAACATCAATGCTGTTTTTACAAATCGGGATTATGAACCGTATGCATTAAATCGTGATAAAGCTACGGAAAAGCTATTGGAGGAAAATAATATTTCATTACATACATTTAAAGACCATGTACTTTTTGAGAAAGATGAAGTCTTAAAAAAAGATGGAAACCCGTACACAGTTTTTACGCCTTACAGCAAAACGTGGCGAAAAAAATTGGAAAGTAAAACCGAACCTGACGGAACTTTCTACTATTTCAAACCTTACCCGACTGAAAAGTATTTTTCTAATTTCTATTCTATTGATAAACAGTCAATTATACCCTTAGAAAAGATGGGTTTTGAGCGTTCGGCTATTGAAATTCCGTCAAAAACCGTTACACAAGGAATTATTAAAAACTATGGTGAAAAACGAAATTTTCCTGGCATTAAAGGAACGTCACGCTTAGGTATTCATTTTCGATTCGGGACAATTTCGATTCGAGAAAAAGCCCGAAAAGCGGATAAACTAAGTAAAACTTACTTAAACGAATTGATTTGGCGAGATTTCTACTCGCAGATTTTAGGGCATTTTCCGCAGGTTGTAAATGAGCCGTTTCGAGCAAAATATAGCTTCATAGAATGGCGAGATTCGGAGGAAGATTTTAAAAAATGGTGCGAAGGGAAAACCGGTTATCCGATGGTTGATGCAGGAATGCGAGAACTCAACGCTACTGGATTTATGCACAATCGGGTTCGGATGTTAACTGCCAGTTTTTTGACGAAACATTTATTATTAAATTGGCAATTAGGTGAAGCTTATTTTGCGGAAAAACTGTTGGATTTTGACTTGGCGAGTAATAACGGCGGTTGGCAGTGGGCTGCAGGTTGTGGAACAGATGCCGCTCCGTATTTCCGTATTTTCAACCCTGAATCACAAATGAAAAAATTTGATAAAGACTTGCGTTATGTCAAAAAATGGGTGCCAGAATATGGTACTTCACGTTATCCTAAACCGATAGTCGAACATAAATTTGCAAGAGAACGATGTTTGAAAACATATAAAGATGGTTTAGCAAAATCCTCTTAATTATTAAAAACCCGAATACATTTAATTATTAAATGACAATTTCAAAATACCTTTTATCTGAGTATTCCCAACAGATGAAAGGTATTTCTCATTATTATCTATACTCAAAAATTATTTACGTGAACAACTTCAAATTAGCTCCTCTGTATTTGAATAAAAATAGACAAACCTCTGACCTGTATAAAGCCTTGTGATCCGAATAACACTAAGTGAAAAAGGTCATATAAGTTTTCAAAAATTAGCCCTACTTTTGGGTGATATTTATACATATATAAATCAAAGTAGCCATCGAAATGACGCACCTCATCATGTAGGTCGCTCATACGGCTAATTTCAACTATAAATACATGAAGAAAATACTGTTAATCATCAATCTTATTTTATTCTGTTCAATTCTTCAAGCTCAGAGTGACACTATTGCACCGGTCGTTGATGCTAATGTAGAAATCTATGATGTCGTTGCTGTTCACAAACAAGGAACTGATGGCAGAGGACGGGTAAGGCATTATGTGTCAGAAATCAAAGGTGAAATTATTAATTATGACGAAACTACTGGCGTGCTTACATTCAAAGGGCTTGACGGTAGAATGTTTTCGTTTCAGAGTGAGGATTATAAATACTTTGAATACAACAAAGAATTTGTGAAGAAGAATAAGCAAAAGGGAATCAATCCTCGAAAAGAAGACGAATTCGAAATCTCAGCAGGTTTCAGAACAACTTTTATTAATTTCAATGACAATTTCTCTGCAAGCGACTATTATTTAAACTCAAACGGAGGAACGACAGATTTGCCAATTGCCTTGTTTGTTAGTGCTGGAAAATACTTTGGTCGAACGCATTATTTAGGAATCAATGGAGAAATTGCGTTGTACTCTTATGGTCAAAACTACCTATCTGCAGGACTTCGATATTGTTATCAATATGATGCACACAAGAGTAATGTAGCTTATTACTTACCTGTTGAGCTTAATTTTTTCAAATCAAATTACTCACAAAGTTTTCAAGTAAATGATACAACTTTCTACGATGGGGGAAATTCCTTCTCTTATCCGAGTGATGAAGATTTGGAGCTATCTATTTCGGCTGCTTCGCTTTCTTTGGGTCAAGGGTTTAGTTTTATCATGAAAAACAAAAACGCAGTTGCTGTCGAAATCGCATTGATCAAGTATTTTCCGTTTAATGCTACTTATACCGCAGTACAAGAATCGCCCAACGTACAGTTTGCTGGTAGCGGCATGCGGCTCAGTGTTACACTCAATTTATAGTATGATTATTTGACAAGATTCAAAATAAATTTTTCTAGATATTAACAATAAAACATGAAAAAAGAAATCAGTATTCCCGTTTCGATTAGTTCAAGAACAGAATATAAAAGAAAGTTTAGCTTTTTAGAATTGTATCGCACTTATTTGCTGCTTCCTAAAGCGATTACTGCAATGATTCGCAACAAAAAAAAGCAACTAATTCACGAAAATTTTATTGAAAGAATTCATCTTGCGATTACAGAAGTCAATGGTTGTGCGGCTTGCTCTTATGCACATACGTACATGGCCTTGAATCAAGGTATGAGCAGTGAAGAAATCAATAGTTTTCTTAGTGGAGATGGAAGATTTATCAATGAAACAGAAGCCAAAGCCATCGTTTTTGCACAGCATTTTGCGGATACTCGGGGTTTTCCGAAAGCCGATGCTTATCAAGCTATTACAAAAGAATATGGAGAAGAAAAAGCACATATTATCATTTCAGCAGCACAAATAATGCTTGCCGGTAATATTTATGGCATTCCGATGAGTGCTTTCAAGTCAAGGCTCAATGGCAAACCGTTCAAAGAAAGTTCCTTATTTTATGAGTTAGGCATGCAAATATTTGGTATCCTTTTATTACCAATTGCACTATTTCACGGGAGTTTGAACGCCCTAGTCGGTGTTTCAAATATTCGACTCGACCAGGCATAATTCGTACTTGTTCTGTCCACAATGATAATTATTTCAACATTCCAGCAATAAATCCAGTTGTCCAGGCGGCTTGAAAATTATAGCCGCCTGTGATGCCGTCAACGTCCATCACTTCGCCAGCAAAATAAAGATTTTTACAAACTCGACTTTGCATTGTATTAAAGTCGATACTTTCCAAGCTCACACCGCCACAAGTCACAAACTCTTCTTTAAAAGTCGTTTTTCCACGCACCTGATACACGTCATAAGTCAAAATACTGGTCAATTTATTCACTCCTTTTTTTCCTAATTCGCTCCATTTTTTATCCGTTGCCAGTTCGGCTTTCGCCAATAAATAGTTCCAAAGTCGCTCGGGCAAACCATAGGGTTTTAAATTTTGCAGCTGTTTTTGAGGATGATTATTGACGATATTTTGTAAATCTTCTTGAACCACATTCACATTTTGAATCGCTGTCCAGTTTACTTGTGCTTTGAATTCATAATTCATATCACTCAACAACCTCGCCCCGAAGGCCGATAATTTCAAAATCGCTGGGCCTGACATTCCCCAGTGTGTAATTAATAAAGGAGCGGACATTTTCAATTTTGTGCCTTGAATCGTCACTAAGGCTTCCTTAACCGCAACGCCCATTAATTCCGTAATCGGCTGTTTTTTCATATTAAACGTAAACAAAGACGGCACAGGATTTTCAATTTTATGCCCTAAGGCTTCCAGCCATTCTAAGCCTTTTCGCTTTGGCGAACCGCCAGTTGCGACGATAATTTTATCAAAGTGTGCTTTTTGTTCATTCGAAAATTCAACCTCTAAACCATTTTCTGTAGGAATGATTTTTTGAATAGGTAATTTTGTTTTAATATTGATTTTCAACTGTTTACATGCTTTCATAAAACAATCAATCACTGTTTGCGAATCATCTGATACAGGAAAAACATGGTTGCTCGGTTCAATTTTCAACGGCACACCACGACTTTCAAACCATTCTATCGTGTGTTTCGTATTAAATATTTTGAGTGCTTTTTTCATTTTTTTGCCACCTCTCGGATAGGCTTTCGCCAAATCGGCAATCGACGTTGTGCCATTCGTCACGTTACACCGTCCGCCGCCCGACACTTTGACTTTTGATAAAACTTTGGTCGTTTTTTCAAAAATTGTCACACTCGCATTCGGATAATTTTCCTTAACCGAAATTGCTGAAAAAAAACCTGCTGCTCCACCACCAATTACTGCTACTTTCATCTTTTATTTTAAATCTTAGATTTTAGACATTAGATGTGAGATATTAGATTTGAAAAATAATATCGGTACCTTAACACCACACAAAAGTAAATAAAGTTTTGTCGGATTTGTATCTTTGCCAAAGTTGCTTTTCGACTAATTACTAATCACTAAAAATGAAACAACCTTTTTGGAAAAAAATCCTGAGTTACGTTTATGAGTTTCATGTCGAAAGTATCGCAGGTGACATAAATGATACGTTACACGTTTCTTATACTCAAGGGCGTTATCAGCTTTCTACGCAGAATGCGATTTATTCTTTCGGTGATTTATACACGAATTACTATCAAGCATTTGAGCAGATTAATTTAGATAAATATGACATTCAAAATGTCCTGATTCTAGGTTTTGGCTTAGGCAGTATTCCTTTAATGTTAGAAAATAATTTTCATAAAAACTATAATTATACTGGTGTCGAAATAGATGAATACGTTATTTATTTGGCAGATAAATATGTAACATACGCTCTAAAATCACCGATTGATATTATTTCTACCGATGCGTTGACTTTCGTCAAAATATGTCAGCAGCGTTTCGATTTGATTTGTGTCGATATTTTCTTAGATGATGTCATTCCCGACGATTTTCAGCAGCAAGATTTTTTGGAATCAGTCAAATTATTATTAACAAAAAATGGAATTGTTTTATACAATCGATTAGCACAAACTGAGGAAGACAAAAAAGACAGCACCATTTTTTTCAAAGAAGAGTTTTTACCAGTTTTCCCGAAAGGACGTTATATAGATGTCGATGGAAACTGGATGTTTACAAATATTAGTGATTGAGTTTCCTCTTTATTTTCCCTGCATTTTTAAGGAAAGAAATTAGGCTCGTTCCGAAACCTCGGTGAGATGCGTTCAAATTAACTTCCAAATTCATTTTGAAATACTTATATTTGCAGTCGTTTTGAAGGATTGATTTTTTAATAACTCAAAATCCATCAAAACTAA
>CBFIHR010000019.1:0-63235 GCA_965662365.1 Saprospiraceae bacterium | reverse complement strand
CTAAAGCGGTCATTTCAAATCATCCAAAAACGGAATTACACCAAAACGACCATTCGAACTCCAAATAATTCCTATTTTTACGCAATTAAATCACCAAAATTCACCAATCTATAGGTTGCTACGATATGAAAAAACCAATCATACCAGTCGGAATTTTATCTGCAATATTACTTATAACAGGATTGTACGTACATTATTTCACCGAAGCCGAAGTCTTTTGGTCAGGTTATATTGCGATGATGGTTTTTTACGCCATGATATTTTATTATGGTGCGTATGCTGCGACTTTACGCAAAGAGAATTCTGCAACTGATGTTATGTTAGCTGGTCGAGATATTCCGCTTTGGGTAGCGATTTTTACGATGTCCGCAACTTGGGTCGGTGGCGGCTTTATCAACGGAACGGCAGAATATACCGCAAATCCCGATTATGGTTTAATGTGGGTACAAGCACCGTGGGGCTATGCGTTGAGTTTAATTATTGGCGGTTTACTGTTTGCTCGAAAGATGCGAGAACATCAATTTAAAACCATGCTTGATCCGCTCGAACAACGCTTCGGAAAACGCATGGCAGCCGTTTTATTTTTGCCCGCTTTGACAGGCGAAATCTTTTGGACTTCTGCAATTTTGACGGCTTTGGGGACAACTTTCGCTACGGTTTTAGGCTTGGGTTTTACGTCTTCGATTATTTTGTCCGCTACTGTTGCTGTGGCTTATACGGCTTTAGGCGGACTTTGGGCAGTCGCTTTGACGGACATTGTTCAGATGACTTTATTAATGGTAGGTTTGTTGTTAGTTTTGCCTTTTGCGGCCAATTCCGTTGGTGGCTGGGATAATGTCTTTGCAACTTATAGTGATAATGTTGGAGTGTTAGCGAGCTTTTTACCGACAAGAGAAGCCCTCGGCAATTATTATTATAATTGGTGGGATTTTGCGTTGTTATTAATTTTTGGTGGTGTCGCTTGGCAGGTTTATTTTCAACGAGTGTTGTCTGCAAAAACGGCTAAAATTGCCGTAAGGCTATCAATTGTGGCGGGAGTTGTCTGTATTATTGCTGCGATTCCTGCGATGTTAATTGGCATGATTGGAAATATTGCAGACTGGCAAAGTTTGGGTTTAGCTCCTTTGGGGTCAGACGAAGCACCTTATGCCGTCACTTTACCTTACGTTATGCGGCATTTGACGAATCCTTGGGTGGCAACAGTTGGATTAGGGGCGATTGCAGCAGCGGTGATGTCGTCGGTGGATTCTTCGATTTTGTCGGCTTCTTCGATGGCGAGTTGGAACGTTTACCGTCCTTTAATCAAGCCTGATATTTCTAATAAGAATTTGTCGAAAATCATTAAGGCTTGTATTTGGATAATCGGAATTGCGGCAACCCTCATAGCCTTGCAAGTGAAAAGTATTTATGCGTTATGGTTTTTGTGTAGCGATTTTGTGTATTGTATCTTATTTCCACAGTTAGTAGCCGCTTTGTTTGATAAAAAAGCGAATGTGTATGGCTCCGCTATCGGTTTTGTGGTGTCATTTATCTTGCGTTTTGGTGGTGGCGAACCGACTTTGGGTATTCCAACTATTTTACCTTATCCGATGATTGAAGACGGCGTAGTTCTGTTTCCCTTTCGGACGTTGGCGATGGTTTCGGGCTTGTTGATGATAGTTATCGTCTCAAGATTAACCCAGAAAATAGAACCAGCGCGTGCTTTGCAAGTTGTAGAATAAGAAAATGATTATCCTAATTGATTCAAAATTCCTTTCGCTTGTTCATTTTGTGGATTTTTACGCAAGATGTGCTGCAGTAGTTTTTTTGCTTTCGCAACTTCCTGCCGCTGCAAGTGCAAAGCGGCTTGATTTATCAAAGCTTGTTCGTAATCAGGATTTAAAGCCAAAGCTTTTTGATAATACATTTCGCCGTTTCGATAATCGCCTTTTGACACCAAAATAAAGCCTAAATTCGTCAACGCATCTGGCCGTTTTGGATTTTCTTTAATGATAAATTTGTAGGTTTTTTCCGCTTCTGTGAATTTACGGAGTTTGGCGTAAGTTGTACCGAGTTTTTGTTGAAAATCCAGATTGTATGGTTTGAATTGCACCGCTTTTTCGTAGAAGGTTTGTGCTTTTCCTAACGAGTTATTTTTAAAATAAGCCTCTCCAATTCGGTAAGCCGTCCAGCCATCTTTAATATTATTCACCTCAAAATTATCCGCTAATTGTCGGATAGCGTTGAAATCCATTTTAGCAAAATAATAATGAATTTCCGTGGTAAACTTTTGATTTTTAGATAATTGTGAACGGTCGATATACATTTTAGCAGAGTCCAACATTTGAAAATCCGGAGCAAACTTATCGTATAATGCAATGTAACCTCGTGCCATTTCCAACGGTTCAGGATTCGTTTTAGTCAAAATTTCTAAACCTAAGAATTGTGCGAACTCATTTTTATCATCATTGCGTAAAGCGACTTTCGACTTCACATTTTCTTTACTAATATAATGGTCAGAAATATTAACATGTGGAATATCAATGCTTCCGGTTCGAGGCATGTGACAACTCACGCAGTTGTCATTTTCTGCTTGTCGCAATATTTCAGACTCGGAACAAAGCACATCTTTAGCCGTTTTGTGACAAGATTTACACGCATCATTATATTGATTGACGGCAGTTGCTTCGATGCTTTTATGCGG
This sequence comes from Saprospiraceae bacterium, assembly GCA_965662365.1. Lineage (GTDB taxonomy): Bacteria > Bacteroidota > Bacteroidia > Chitinophagales > Saprospiraceae > CAWVWD01. The sequence goes on along the minus strand of CBFIHR010000019.1, from coordinate 60,552 downwards.
GTTATGACAAGTAATACACGACATTTCGCCAGTTTTGAAACAGTCGCTTAGTCGCAATCTGTCCGCTTGAGAAGCCATGATAAATCGTTCGTGCGAGTTCGTATAACGAGGCAAAAAGACATTCATTACGTCGGATAATTTCATACCTGGACGAAAGTCATAAAACGTTTTTCCTTCATTCAAAACGGCAACACCTTGCAAGTGACAACGTTGGCATAAATCCATTTGTAAATCCACCGAAAGTTTTCGAGGATTGACAATGGTATAATCTATTTCTTTAGAAATATCGACGATATTTCCCGCTTTTTTCTCTCGCACATGAATCGAACCTGGCCCGTGACAACGTTCGCACTCAATGCCAGTAGGCATCTGCGTATATTTATTTTCAGAGCCTTTGACGTGTTTCGGCAGATGATTATGACAAGTCAAACATTCGGTTGAAATGATGCGTGTGAATCGCTCATTTTTTTCCTCAAAACCGGGTGCTAAATCCCATTTTTTATCTTGTGTATAAAACGTAATCGGGGCTTGATGCACGTAGCCGTTGATATCCAAAAGGTGAGAATTTGTATGTTGTCCCGAGCCGATAATGTAGCTTATTTTTTCGGTTCGGCTATGTGTCGTATCGCCATTTTCTAATCGAAATTCTTTGATAAACAATTCATCATTCGCAAAATAAGGTTGATAATAAAAATCATTTTTAGCATCATAAACAATCGCATGTTTATCAAAAATTGCATCACTTTTTTCACGACTGGCCTTATCGAACGAACGCCCCATTCCTGTATGAATAAAGGTTTCGTGAATATTTGCATGACAAGTTTTACAGGTTTTCATACCGACATATTCAGCCTCGGGCGACAAGTTGAGGTATTTGCTTGTCGCAATCGTTGATTCCGTGTCCTCCATACGAGTACAAAATGCCATGATAACGGCTAAACTTATAAAAACGATGTAAATGTATTTTTTAGTCATTAGTCAAAAAGTGATTAGTAATTAGCCGGCTAAAATACAAAATGTACTTTGGATATTAAGGCTTTGTCCTAAGAATAGAAACTAAAGTTATTGTTAAAAACGGGTTCTTGTGCGAAATTGGCGATTTCAGCCATAAAAAAAAGTTCCTAACTCGATTGAATGAATTAGGAACTACACCTCATTAATTATTATGAAAAGATTGCTTATTATTTCGTTTTTTTTCCTTTGTTTGATTGACAATTAGCTTTTCCTTTATTTGTCGCTTTTGCCTTTCCGTGACCATGTTTTCCGGTTGCGTTATGGTAGCGATGTTCTTCGTGTTTTGGCTGATGTTTGGTTTTTGTCGCTTTTACCTTTTTACCTTTTTGGCTTTCGCAACACGATTTTTTAGCACATTCCTTTTTAGCATTTACTTTTTTAGCTTTACCTTTTTTTGGTCGTTCACAAGTCGTTTTTTGCCCCTTTTTAGGTTTTTCGACCTGTGTTTTATTCGTAATTTCGTCTGGAACTGGCTGTGCCTGAATTGTTTGTGCGAATCCGAACGCAAATACTAAGGTGAATAACAAAATTAAATTTTTCATGGCGTTTCTCTTTTTAGTTTAATAATAATTGTTGTTGTTCATTTAGATATAATCGTTTTCGATTACGTACAATATGGAGAATACTGTGCCATGAATGAGGTCGCTTATGCCAATTTTGATAAACACGACAATTCATAAAATGAAGTCGTCAAACGACTGAATTAACGTAATTTTTATGTTTTAATAAAACTCCATTAGCTGAATCGTAAAGCCAAGCTGCACGAAAAAAGTATTGAAATTGTAGTGTAAATATGGAGATTGACGACTGGCCAATTGTTGATTATTAATACGAAAGTCAATGTTTGGATGGTTAAAATTACGGTTTTCGTAAGCAGTGATATAGTTACCCTCGTCATCGACTTCGTCCGTTTCGCCGGTAAAGGTCAAATAGGAACGTCGTCCAAAACTATAATAGCCGCCTACTTTTCCAAAGACGGAAATATAGTCATTGATAGGATAATCAATCAGAACTGAAGGCGAAAGGGCAAAAGTTCTACTTCTTAGCAAAACCCGCATGCCGTCATAAATGTATCGGTTGTTGATTTCAAAATACACTTTGTTAGCAGGAAAAAAGTCGTCAATTCTTAAATTGCTGTAAATGTAGCTGAGACCAATGCGAGGCTGGACAAATAATTTGCCGAAAGGCATCTCTTTACCAAGCTCTAAGGTAGAAGAATAGGTAAACATCCCTTTTGCACCGATTCCGAAAAAGGCATTATGGCTAATCGTCAAATCGTATTTCATCAAGTAGGATACTTCTGCATTTAAACCATACGACCATAAATTATTGGTTTCTAATGTGCCGAAAGCCGAATCAGGAAACGCAATATCATCGTCTTTAAAGGATAAATCAATCGTTGCGGGCGCGGAGTTTGTGGCTAAAATACCTGGCGATACTCGTACAAACCAGTTTAATGGATACATTTCGTAGGCTTCTTCCTGTGCGAATATTGGTAAGGAGAATAATAGAGAAACAGTGAATAGTAATAATTTTTTCATGTTGACGTTTTAAGTTGATTTTAGCTTAGTCGAATATTTCAAAATTAGAAAAAAATAGGGATAAAAAAGTTTACTATTATTAAATGGATTATTGATTAATTATGGTTTAATCTTCGGTCGGTTATCTGGTTTTGTATCGAATGACTTCTATGATGCTACAAAGGTATATCAGTGCCAAAATCTACTATTTGCCGAAAGGCAGAAAATAGGCAGGATAAGATCTAAACAAATTGTATTTTAATGCTATATTGAAGAAAGTTATATTGTTAAAATTACATTTTAAAAAACGTAGAATTTATGTATCGAATAGTAACAATTGTATTATTGACGTTAAGCGTAGTCGCTTGTAAGAACGAGGCAACCGATGACGAACAAGCATTCAAAGAGGCACATGACGAACCTAAACAAATTACGCATGACGGTTTGGGCGAAATGGTGACTTTCTCGACGAGTGACGACAAAGCTGGTGCGGCGTATCAAATCAAAGCAAAGGAAACAGACGTTGAAAAATACCTTTTTGTTATCCATGAATGGTGGGGCTTGAATGAGCATATTAAGCGGGAAGCCGATAGATTGTATGAGGACTTAAATGGTCAAGTGACCGTGATGGCTTTGGATATGTATGACGGAAAAGTGGCGACAACTCGTGATGATGCGAGTGCGTTTATGAAAGCGGTTTCGGAAGAGCGAGCGAAAACGATTATTAAGGGGGCGATTGCTCAAACGGGCGAATTTGCGGAAATTGCGACAATCGGTTGGTGTTTTGGTGGCGGCTGGTCGTTGAAGGCTTCGATTTTGGCAAAAAATAAAGGAGCCGGCTGTGTGATTTATTATGGTATGCCAGTACAAAAAGCGGAGGAGTTAGCACCAATTCAATCGGATATTTTGGGCATTTTTGCCTCAAAGGATGAATGGATAACACCAGAGGTAGCGAATAATTTTGAAGCATTGGCGAAAGCTACCGGGAAAAATATCGAGAATCATATTTTTGATGCAAAACATGCTTTCGCAAATCCAAGTAGTGAAAGTTATAATAGTGAAGCAGCAAAGGAAGCGAATACGTTGGCGAGAGAGTTTTTGAAAGTGCGGTTGTTGTAAATTAATGTACTTTGGTAAGCATTAGGAATAGACGTTTGAACCGTGTTGATTTTTAAAATCGACACGGTTTTCTATTGCTATTGGGTGGTAAAAAAGGCGATATTATTATCTAAAACCACTTTTTGATACAAAATTTGGAAGTGAATTAAATTTTTTGGCTTTTTTGTCGTCAAAGGTTGGTGCTTAGAGGATTAATGATTTTTTAAATCCTTGTCTATGTGGCAGCATAATTATTTTTAAAGAAAAAAAAGAAACTATGAAAATCACAATGAATGCAATGTTAATGAGTTTAGCGATGGTATTAATGACAGTGTTGGTTAATGCTCAACCTGCACCTCAAGCTATGGGAACGCCCGCTGAACAGGCAAAAAAGCAAACGGAACAATTGAGTGTTGCACTGGAATTGACCAAAAAACAGACAAAAAAAGTTGGTGAAATTAATTTGAAATACGCCACTGAAATGAGAACAATGCGTGAAGAAATGCGTGCAAAATGGGAAGTAGGAGAAGAGGTAAGCAGAGAAGATATGCGTGAAAAAATGAAGACATTAGTAACTGCTCGAACGGAGGAAATCAAAGGTGTATTAACGCCAACGCAGATTGAAAAGTTTGATGTGATATTAGCCGAACGAAGAGCGGAAGGTCAAGCACGTCGCAAAAATGGAAAGAAAAACAAAAAAGGGAAGAATGCTAAGGAAATGATTAAAGAAGATGATAATTAGCCGCTAAAAATTTAAGAAAACCATCATTCTGACTCGGGTCGGAATGATGGAAATTTTTTATTCAAGATATTTCAGTAACAATAATTCCAAACTATTATTAATTACGACTACCAAACTATGAAAATACTTTACACCTTATTGTTTACCATTCTTTCAACCCTTGCGATGGCACAAACCTATAAAGCGTCAGGAAAAATTGTTGATGCGAATGAGGATAATGTTATTGGGGCAAATGTTGTGTTGTCGAGTCCGACTGATTCGCTTTTTCGGGCAATTGCAACGAATAAATATGGCAACTTTGTGCTTGAAAATATTCCACAGGGAAGTTATACCTTGAAGGTTTCTTATATCGGTTTTAAAACGTTAAAACAACAAGTGTTTGTCCGTGGAAACGTGGATTTAGGTTTTGTGATATTAGAAGCCGATGAAGTCGCTTTGGCAGAAGTCGAAATCGTGGAACAAACCGTTATGGCAGTTCAAAAAGAGGATACGACCGAGTATAACGCCGAAGCTTTCAAAACAAATCCTGATGCGACAGCTGAAGATTTATTGAAAAAAATGCCTGGCGTCACGAGTACTAACGGAAAAATCAATGCACAAGGCGAAGAAGTCAAGGAGGTTTTAGTCGATGGACAACCGTTTTTTGGCAATGACCCGAATGCTGCTTTGAAAGCCTTACCAGCCGACGTCGTGCAAAAAATCCAAGTATTTGATAAAGAAAGTGAACAAGCACAGCTGACAGGCGTAAGCGATGGCCAAACCACAAAAACCATCAATATTATTACAAAAAGTAATATGCGAAGTGGAGAGTTTGGGAAAATTTACGCTGGTTATGGCTACGAAGACCGATATGCTGCTGGCGGAAATATCAATATTTTTAAAGATAAAAAACGCATATCGTTGATTGCTCAATCGAATAATGTGAATCAACAGAATTTTTCGAGTGATGATTTATTAGGCGTTATGGGTTCAGGCGGACGAGGCCGAAGAGGTGGCGGACGAGGTCGAGGTAGCGAAAACTTTATGGTCAATTCACAGAATGGCATCACTACAACACAGGCTTTTGGTGTGAATTATAGCGACAAATGGGGCGAAAAAATCGAAGCAACAGGAAGTTATTTTTTCAATAGGTCGGATAATGATACTCGACAGGACTTGGTCAGAACTTTTCTAAGAAATGCGAGTGACTTCGACCAAATTTATACAGAAAGTGATAGTTCGTTTAGCCAAAATATCAATCATCGGATGAATTTTAGAATGGATTATCGCATTGATGATACAAAGCGATTGACCTTTGAGCCTGGATTGAGTATTCAACAAAACAACGGAACGCAGTCGATTTTTGGTCAGAATCTCGCTGAAACAACAAGACTCAATTCAACAGATTATTTTTACGGTTCAGATTTGGTGGGAATCAATCTATCCGGGCGTTTGTCGTATCGTCAACGTTTTGAGAAACGTGGGCGAAGTTTTTCGGTTTCTGTCAATTCGGGTTATAATGAAAATAGCGGAAACAGTGAGTTATTATCTCGCAACGTTTATATGACGAATACCGCACTTTCAGACACCTTAGACCAAAATGCAGATTTGAATAATAATGGTTGGAATGGAAGTGTACGAACGATGTACACGGAGCCTATTTCTGAAAAAGCGGTGATTTATTTGGATTACAATGCGTCAATTCAACGGACAAATTCGGACAAAAAGACCTATGATTTTGATGAATTTACCCAAAATTATTCGATGCTTAATATTCCATTATCGAATGAATTTGTGAGTGATTATACAACACAAAGAGCAGGAGTTGGTATTCGTTATGGTGATAGAAGGACGTTGATGGGCGTTGCAGGAATGGGGTTTCAGTGGTCGAATTTGAATAACGATTTGGTGTATCCTCAGGAAGATAATATTTCTCGAAATTTCTTTAATCTTGTGCCGTTTGCGATGATGCGTTACAATATTTCTCGCTCGGAGAATTTACGATTTTTCTATCGTGCGAATACTTCTGCACCGTCTATTTCGCAGTTGCAAAACGTGATTGATAATAGTGATCCGTTACGCTTGGAAACTGGAAACCCTGATTTGGAGCAGCAAGTGCAGCATCGTTTGAATCTACGTTATAACAAAACAAATTCAGAAAAATCTCGCATTTTTTATGCGATGTTATCCGCAGATTTTAGAGAAAATTATATTGCGAATAATACCTTTATCGCTCGTCAAGACACCTTGTTAGCAGATGGTATTTTATTAGGTCGAAATGGTCAGTTGATTTCTCCGATTAATATGAAGGGTTACTTTCGAACCAACGGTTTTATCACTTACGGGATTCCATTAAAAAAGCTAAAATCGAATTTAAATTTTAATATTTCGGGAAGTTTTACGAAAGAACCAGGCTTGATTGATGACGTTGAAAATATTGCCAATACGTCAACAGCCGGAATCGGTGTGACCTTGAGCAGTAATATTAGTGAGAAAGTTGATTTTACGATTACGTCAATGACGAACTTAAATAACTCGACAAATACTGCACAAGGTTTTGCGAATACACAATATTTGAATCAAGCCACAACCGCCAGTTTAAACTTGATTTTGGGCGAAGATTGGGTATTTAATACACAAGCGGCTCACAATTATTATGATGGTTTGACCGATGGTTTTAACCAAAATTTCATTTTGTGGAATATGAGTATTGGACGGAAGTTCTTGAAAGACAATCGTGGTGATTTCCGCTTGACGGTTTTCGATTTATTAAATCAAAATACCTCGATTTCGAGAACGGTGACAGCGGCTTATATTGAAGATGTGCAAACAGTCGTTTTGAATCGCTACGTAATGGCGACGTTTACGTATAATATTCGACATTTTGGAGAAGCACCGCAGCAAGAAGAGAAAAGAAAAGGGCCTCCTTGGTACTAAAATGATAAAGTTCGATGGGCGATTTTTGAATCGTCCATCGAATACTTTTAAAATATATCATCATAAAAATTATGTAGTGTTTGAATGATTTTTGGATGATTAGTTTTGATGACTTTATCAATAAAATCGTCATTAGAAATATCTTCAAAGCCTGTTTGTTGTTTGTATTCTACAAAAGGAATATTTTTGAAACCCATTGACCATTTTTTGAAAACTCGTTCAGTTGTTTCTCCTTCAAAAATTCGTAAAATATCTGAATGTCGAGTATCTTTCTTGATTTTATGGTATAATGCGTTTACGGTCGCTTGTTCCCCTTCTAATATTTGTAAAAAACAGCCTTCAATAAATAGTAGAATTCCTGTTATATTGATTTTTTGATTATTTTCTTTTGAGTAGGTTAATAACTGTTTTAACTCTTGTTCAGAAAAATATTTGGTGGCAGTACTGAAATATGCTAAATGATACATTTGATTTTAATTTATGTGGTGAACGTCCTTCAAAAATATAAAATTATCATTAATTGTGGTTAACTACTTACCTTAGCATGCTCAAAAACTATGACGTTTTATGTTGACAACAAAAGAACAGCAATTTATACAATCAAATCTGAATATAGATACGACGAAGTTGGTACTAAACCGAGCGAAATACCTTGAATTTGATATTAAAAAATTAGCGAACCAAATCAATATTCGTAAAAAAGCAATTTCTAAATTACCAACTTGGGCAAAAAATCCCGCAGTTTTTTTTCCTCCGACTATTTCGTGGCAACAATGTTCTTCTGAATTTACGGCAATTTATAAAGCGACTATTCTTAAACAAATTTCTGATGGTAAATCAATAGCGGATTTAACTGGCGGCTTTGGTGTCGATGCGTTTTATTTTGGGCAACAATTTGAGAAAGTGGTCTATATCGAACGTCAAACCGAATTGACAAAAATTGTTGATTATAATAATAAGGTGTTGAATCAATCAAACATTCATGTGGTGAATAATGATAGTTTGGAATATTTGAAAACTATTGAGGTTGATTGTATTTATCTCGACCCTGCACGACGAAACGAACGCCAACAAAAAGTCATCTCACTCGAAGATAGCACACCAAATATCATTGAAATACAGGACGACTTATTGGCGAAAGCCAACTACGTAATGGTGAAAACTTCGCCAATGTTGGATATTCATAAAGCCTTGAAAAGTTTGAAAAATGTAGAAGCTGTTCATGTGGTTGCAGTCGAAAATGAGTGTAAAGAGTTGTTGTTTATTATGAATAGTAGGGCGGAAGCGCCCCAAAATATTCGCTTGACTTGCGTCAATATTTCTAAAAATAATAGAATAGAAAAATTTGAAACGACTTGGAATAACTATATTTCCATCAACTATTCTGAACCCAAAAAATATCTGTACGATGCCAATAAAGCAATACTGAAAGGCAACGTTGTAGGTGGAGTCGGAAACGCCTTTGGTTTTGAAAAAATAGCTCCGAACACACATTTGCTAACGAGCGATGAATTGCGGCAAGATTTTCAAGGTCGAGTTTTTGAAGTCGAGGCGGTGATAAAACCCTCAAAAAAAGTCATTTCAAAATACTTAGAAAATGGTAAGGCGAATTTGATTACTCGAAATTTCCCTGAAAGCGTAGCGAATTTAAGGAAGAAATGGAAAATTAAAGATGGTGGAAACGTTTATTTGTTGGCGGTGACGCTAGAGAATGAGGATAGGGTAGTCGTGGTTTGTAGGCAGCTATTGTTTAAGGATTTTGAATAGATACTCCTAAAAAGTTATAAGCAACGGATAATCAAGTTGGGTCTATTTTGTTGCGTGTACGGTCTAATTTGTTAGGTGTGTGGCCTTTCTCGGTGGCAAATAGAATGGAAGCGTTGCTGTTTGAGCGTACTTATTACAAATGCTGCCAAATTTTCAGACAAATTGTAAGTCGAATCTGAAAAAATGTCAATTTTTACCAATCATTTTTTAGTTGGTATTTCAGTTGATTCTAATTTTTTAGACGATAGAATATCTTTAATATTCAATATTCATTTTAAGGATTAAACAATTAGAAAATTTAATTTTTAAACTAAAAAATCATTGAGTTATGTTAACTGTAAAACGTAATTTACGACCAACTATTTCAAGGTTTTTTGATGATGATTGGAATAGCTTATTTGATTGGTCAAATCGTAATTTCGCAGAAGATTCATTACCTGCTGTCAACATTAAGGAGACAGCTGACGCCTTTTTAGTAGAAATGGCAGCGCCGGGTATGAATAAAGAAGATTTCAATGTTGAATTAAACGACAACGTGCTAACAATTAAATGTGAAGCAAAGCACGAAGGCGAGGTAAATGAAAATAATTACCTACGCAGAGAGTTTAGCTATCAAACTTTTCAACGCACCTTCAATTTAAATAAACACATTGTTGATGACGGACAAATTCAAGCAAAATACGAAAATGGTATTTTGAACTTGACCTTACCTAAAAAAGAGGAAGCTAAAGAAAAAGCGCCTCGATTGATTGAAATTTCATAGTTGTAATGGTTAACTAAAAAATAGGGAAGGGCTTCAATACATTAAGTTGTATTGAGGCTTATTCCTGTTTTTTGTGATATGGTGTTCATTTTTTCATAAAAAAAATTATCATGTTAAACCTAAGTAATATCAATAAAAATTATCTTTTTTCAGGCTTAATAGCACTTATTGTAAGCGTATTGAGTTTTACAGCTTTTAGCTATTTTAACAAAAATGCCAATACTATTCAAATACAACATATTGACAGCTCACCCTCCAAAGGTGCGGTTTATACCATTGATGAAAATGGTGAAGTTGTTCCTTTAGATTTCACGGCGACAGCCGAAAATGTAATTGACGGCGTTGTGCATATTAAATCCACACAAATCAGCAGCAATAGTTTCCGAAATCAAACTGCGCCGAATCCCTTTCGAGATTTCTTCGGTGATGAATTTGAGCAGTTTTTTGGGCCACAATTTAAGTTTGAATCACCAAATGGTCGTCAATCTCCGGTAAGAGTTGGTACAGGTTCGGGCGTTGTGATTAGTGATGAAGGCTATATTGTTACTAATAATCATGTCATTGCTGATGCTGACGATATTGAAGTAACTTTACACGATAATCGTACATTCAAAGCGACGGTTATCGGAACAGATCCGTCAACTGATTTGGCATTGCTTCGGATCAAAGCGGACGATTTGGTGGTGCTTCCTTTTGTTAATTCTGATGAGGTAAAAGTCGGTGAATGGGTTATGGCAGTCGGAAATCCGTTTAGTTTAACTTCGACTGTTACGGCAGGAATTGTGAGTGCAAAAGGTCGCAACATCAACATTCTAAAAGAACAATATGCAGTTGAAAACTTCATTCAAACTGATGCTGCAATTAATCCCGGCAATAGTGGCGGAGCGTTGGTGAATCTAAATGGCGGATTGATTGGTATCAACACTGCGATCGCAAGTCCGACAGGTTCGTATAGTGGTTATGGTTTTGCTGTCCCTGCTAATATTGTGAGCAAAGTTGTTGAGGATTTGATACAATATGGCATGGTGCAGCGTGGTGTTTTGGGAATTATGATTCGTACTGTTGATGGTAATTTTGCGAAAGAAAAAAATCTTGATTTGACGCAAGGTATTTATGTCGATAGCTTGATGGCAAATAGTGCAGCAGGAAAAGCTGGTGTGAAATCAGGCGATATTATTACGAAAGTAAATGGAAAAATCGTCAACACTTCGCCTGAATTGCAAGGTGTGATTGCACGTTATCGACCTGGTGAAAAAGTGACTTTGACCGTGAACCGAAAGGGTAAAATTAAAACGTTTGATGTCATTTTAAATAATCGAAATGGCAATACGAAACTGGCAGCGAAAGACACCAGAGATATTATCAAGATTTTAGGTGCTGAGTTGGAAGATGTAGATAAGAAATTAGCAAAAAAACTGGGCATTGATGGAGGTGTAAAGGTCAAAAAACTCTACGCTGGAAAATTGCGAAAAAGTACGCAAATGCGTGAAGGTTTTATCATCACAAAGGTCGATGGACAGAAAGTATCTTCGGTTGATGAAATGGTCGAAATATTGGACAATAAAAAAGGTGGTGTAATGTTAGAAGGTGTTTATGAAGATTTGCCTGGCGAATATTATTACGCTTTTGGCTTGAACGCTTAGCTCTTTGCATTATTCAATAAAAGCCATCATTTAAAAGTTTCTTGTGAGATTGTCAACATTCAAAATTTCACAAGAAACTTTTTTTATGAGAACCTATTTACTCATTTTAGAATAAAAAAGCCACAATAAATAAATATCCAATTTATATTTTAATAAATATTTATATTTAAAATTAAATTCTGAAATTAAATTTATTTCGATTGCTAATTATTGTTAAAACAATAAAAGAAAAGCGAAAATTTGTATGCTGAAAACTTGCGAATTTTCGCTAGAGTCATTATAATTGTAAAACAAAGCGAAAATTCGCTGATAAATTACACTAACAAAAAGACTAAAACTAATAATTATGATGGCGACTGCGGAAAAAACGCAAACCTACCAAACGCCAAAAGGCGTTCGTATAACTGGTACTTTTGACGAAAGTTATGCGGAAATTTTAACTCCTGAAGCGTTGGCATTTATTACGAGTTTGCATCGTTGGTTCAATCCGATTCGGAAACAACTATTAGCAAATCGACTGATCGTACAAGAGGAAATCAATCAAGGGAAATTTCCAACATTCTTAAAAGAAACGGAACATATCAGAAATGCCGATTGGCAAGTCGAACCTGTTCCCGAAAATCTACAAGATAGACGAGTCGAAATCACTGGCCCTGTGGACAGAAAAATGGTGATTAACGCACTTAATTCTGGTGCAAAGGTTTTTATGGCAGATTTTGAAGATGCGAACTCACCGACCTGGTCAAACAATGTAGAAGGACAAATCAATTTGCGTGATGCGATTCGTAAAAACATTTCGTTTACGAATCCTAAAAGTGGTAAATTTTACAAATTGAATGACGAAACTGCAACCTTGATGGTTCGTCCGAGAGGTTGGCATTTGGACGAAAAAAATATGATGATTGATGGCGAATTGATAAGCGGTTCGTTGTTTGACTTTGGTTTGTATTTCTTTCATAATGCTCAAGAATTGGTCAATCAAGGCGGTGGCGTTTACTTTTATTTGCCAAAATTAGAACATCACTTAGAAGCTCGTTTGTGGAATTCTGTTTTTGTATTTGCACAAAAAGAATTGGGCATTGCACAAGGCACAATTAAGGCAACTGTACTGTTAGAAACAATTTTGGCTGCTTTTCAAATGGACGAAATTCTTTGGGAATTACGTCAACATTCAGCGGGTTTGAATTGTGGTCGTTGGGATTATATTTTCTCATTTATTAAGCGTTTCCGCAATCACAGCGAGTTTGTTATGCCTGATCGAGGTCAAGTCACTATGAATGTTCGCTGTATGAAATCGTACTCCGAATTACTAATAAAAACGTGTCACCGACGAGGAGCATTCGCGATGGGTGGAATGGCGGCTCAAGTTCCGATTAAAAATGACGTTGCGGCAAACGAAGCAGCATTACAAAAAGTAGCTGCTGACAAATTGCGTGAAGCAAAAGACGGACACGATGGTAGCTGGGTGGCTCATCCAGGTTTGGTCAAGACAGCAATGGATATTTTTGATGAATATATGCCGAATGCCAATCAGATTGACAACAAACGTTTAGATGTGCAAGTGACAGCAGCCGATTTATTAGCTGTTCCGCAAGGTACGATTACCGAGAAAGGAATTCGTGAAAATATCAATGTCAGTATTTTATATATCGAAAGTTGGTTGCAAGGAAATGGGGCAGCGGCTTTGTATCACAAGATGGAAGACGCAGCAACAGCCGAAATTTCCCGAACACAGCTTTGGCAATGGATTCAAAATAGTTCAATAACGGATACAGGCGAAGTTATTACACAAGAAATGATTGATTCGCTCATACCACAAGAACTGAAAAATATTGAAAATTATGTCGGTGTAGAACGTTATAACAGTGGTCGTTTCACAGAAGCGGTTGAGATTTTTAATTTTTTGCTGAAAGACAAGGATTTTCCTGACTTCTTGACATTGGAGGCTTACAAGTACATTAAGTAGATAAGAACTGAAACTATTCTGTCATTCTGAGGCAGGTCGTAATCTCCTAAAGGCGACAGGACTCGGCTTTATAGAGAATGATTCTATAAAATTATGGAAAATTCTCTTAAAATATCGGGATTGGGATGACGTAGTAGCTCTGGTTTTTAGATTCAAATTTATTACTAACAAAATTACATAAAGGTAAAACACAGTTTTCACCTAATGGACAAACTATGTCCATAACTAATATTTTCACTAACAAAAGGCAAAGGTAGTGTTTCCGGAGATTTGGGGACAGGCATTTGCTCTACAAAACTAAAATTATCATGTCAATTTATTTATCAGCATTTGAAAAAGTACGTTCATTAAAAGCAAAGTACGGAGATACTTGGGCTGCGATTAATCCTCAAAATGCAGCACGTATGATTGTTCAAAACCGTTTTAGAACTGGTCTGGATATTGCAAAACACAACGCTGCAATTATGCGTCGTGATATGGCAGACTATGATGCAAATCCTGCAAATTATACACAATCGTTGGGTTGTTGGCATGGATTTGTGGCACAGCAAAAAATGATTGCTGTCAAAAAACATCATGGCACAACGGCAAAACGCTACATTTATTTATCTGGTTGGATGGTTGCTGCTCTGCGTTCGGAGTTTGGCCCTTTGCCGGATCAATCAATGCACGAAAAAACGGTCGTCCCGAAGTTGATTGAGGAAATTTATACTTTTTTGCGTCAAGCAGATGCAATTGAGTTGAATGATTTATTCCGTCGATTAGAAGCAGGCGAAGATGTTCAAGAGCAAATTGATAATTTTGAAACACACGTTGTTCCGATTATTGCGGATATTGATGCAGGTTTTGGGAACGAAGAAGCGACTTATTTATTGGCTAAAAAAATGATTGAAGCTGGTGCGTGTGCGATTCAAATCGAAAATCAAGTTTCGGATGCCAAACAATGTGGTCATCAAGATGGAAAAGTGACGGTTCCGCACGAAGATTTTATTGCAAAATTAAACGCTGTTCGTGCTGCCTTTTTGGAATTGGGGGTTGATGATGGTGTGATTGTCGCACGTACCGATTCTGAAGGTGCTGGTTTGACACAGAAACTGCCTGTTTCATCAGAGAAAGGAGATTTACCATCTCAATATTTAGATTTTGTGGAAGCAGAAGAAATTTCTATTGCAGATGCGAATGATGATGATGTTTTATTAAAACGTAATGGAAAATTAGTTCGTCCTGTGCGTTTACCGAATGGTTTGTACAAGTTTCGTGCTGGTACGAACATCGACCGAGTTGTATTGGATTGTATCACGAGTTTGCAAAATGGTGCAGATTTATTGTGGATTGAAACGCCTACGCCTCACGTTGGACAAATCGCTCAGATGGTGAATCGTGTGCGAGCGGTTATTCCAAATGCAAAATTGGTGTATAACAATTCGCCTTCTTTCAATTGGACACTAAATTTCCGTCAACAAGCATTCGATGCAATGCAGGAAGCTGGTGAGGATATGTCTTTTTACGATCGGGATAAATTAATGGAAGTCAAATATGACGGAACGCCTTTATCTGATTTTGCAGATGCTATGATTTTGAATTTTCAAAAAGAAGGTTCAGCGAAAGCTGGTATTTTCCATCATTTAATTACGTTGCCAACTTATCACACCACCGCTTTACACATGAATGACTTAGTTGAAGGTTACTTCGGTGAGGAAGGAATGTTGGCGTATGTATTAGGTGTGCAACGTCAAGAGATCCGTAAAGGGGTTGCTTGTGTGAAGCATCAGCGTATGGCAGGTTCAGACTTAGGAGATGACCACAAAACATTCTTTGCAGGCGATAAAGCATTAAAAGCCGGAGGGGCAAAAAATACGAGTAATCAGTTTGAAGTAGTGGAAGCACCAGTTTTGGTTTAAAATAATCGTCCTATTTCAGTGTAAGCATTAATGAATTTAATTTAGTTCTCTGAAATTATATAGTTTTTCAGAGAACTATTTTTATCGATTAATAGAAGTCTATTTTATATTCCAACTCCCTGCTTTTTTTAAATAGGTTCTGTTAGAACTAATCTAATTTTTTGATAAAAATGACTGTTTTATAACGTTGCTCTAAACAAAATAAAACCTATCTTGCGTTTTTGAAATATATTGAATACGAATTACACACATTTTGAAAGAAAATATAGATTATACAGATATTTTAATTTATATCCGAAAAATTGTTCGCTCTGTGAATTTGGAAACAAAACGTATCCAAAAGAAATATGATGTGAGCATACCTCAACTTTTGACACTTACTTTCTTACAAAAACAACCTAATTATCAATCGACTGGTAAAGCTATAAAAAACTATTTAACACTCAATTCAAGTACAGTTACAGGTATCATAACTCGCTTAGAGTCAAAAGGTTGGATAGCGAAAACGCCATCGGATAAGGATAAACGAAGCACTAACATCGTCTTGACAGTAAAAGGGCTAAACTTCTTAAAGGAAACGCCGCTGCTATTACACGAATTATTAACACAACGATTATCGCAATTATCACCTGAAAGCATTGTTGAACTCCAAAATGCTTTTGAACTTATTATAGACTTTTTAGATATAGAAGCTGTTGACGCAAGTCCTATTGTAGTCGGTGGTACAAATATCCCACAGGATAAAGATGAATAGTTTCTGTTGAAAGTAGTTGTATCTATCTAATATAGTATTTTCTCTGATATTTATTATTTTTTTTTGTTGCTTTAAAATATTTGATTATCAATTGTTTACATATGATGATATTGTAAATTTATGCCTTTTTATAAAATAGTTTCTGTAGAAACTATTTTATTCCTTATATTCCCTTTATTAGTTTATTATTTAACCAAACAAATATTTATGGGAGTATTGAAAGAATTACTACAAAATTCTAAGATTAAAAAATGTGTAAAAACGACTACAATTGTAGCATTGACGATGTTTTGGGCGAATTTTTCGATTGCTCAAATAACGATTACAGGAACAGTGACAGATGGCACAACAGGCGAAGGTCTGATTAGTGCAAATGTTTACTTGGAAAGTGACCCGTCAAAAGGGGTCGCAACGGATTTTGATGGAAATTACAGTATTACAGTTCCTGATGGAACAGGTGTTTTAGTGTTTTCTTATATCGGCTATGCACAGCAAGAAGTGCCGATTAATGGGCGAACAACGATTGATGTAAGTATGAGCGAGTCTGTTCTGATAGACGAAGTCGTTGTAACGGGTTTAAGTATCAGTCGAGATAAAAAATCTTTGGGTTATGCTGTTCAAGAGATTGACGGTAAGCAAGTTTCGGAAGTGCCATCTACTAACTTCACAAATGCACTTTCGGGTAAAGTCGCTGGTGTTTTCATTACAGGTAGTAGTAATGGTCCTACTGCTTCAGCGAATGTGACGATTCGGGGGGAATCTTCACTTTCGGGAAGAAATCAAGCCTTATTTGTTGTTAATGGTATTCCGATTACTAACGGTTTGTATAGTCCGGGTGATGGACTGAATGGCTCGACAACAATTGACTTTGGTAATGCCTCTCAAGTTGTTAACCCTGCCGATATTGCTTCCATCTCAGTATTGAAAGGACCAGCTGCTTCGGCATTGTATGGTTCTCGTGCTGCAAATGGCGTTATTTTAATTACGACTAAGACTGGTAAAAATGATAGTAAAAAAGGTTGGCAAGTAAGTTTGAGCTCGACGACTAATTTTGAAACTATTTTGAAACTGCCTGATTTTCAAAATGAATATGGTGTCGGAGGTTACGGTCGATATAGTTATAATGGTGGTGTAACTTACACCGGAGACTATTACGATGCTTTTGGTGAGAATTGGGGACCTCGTTTAGATGGGACACCGATTAAGCAATGGAACTCTGACGGTGAAGCGGTGCCGTTTACGGCAGCCCCTGGCAATATTCGTGACTTTTTCCAAACAGGGATTACTTCTACGAATAATATTGCTATTGCGAATCAGTCAGAAAGTGGCGATTTTAGATTGTCTTACACGAATACAAGCCGTCAAGGTGTTGTACCGAATACGAACTTGAAAAGAAATACTTTTTCGGCAAGTATGGGACAAAAAATGATGAATGATCGCTTAGATGTTCGCTTGAATGCAATGTATGTACGTAGTGGCTCGGATAATGTACCGAATGCTGGTTATGATGAATCTTCATCTATTATGTACGGTTGGTTGTGGTATCCTCGTCAGGTAGCGATTGACGATATGCAGAATTATTGGAAACCTGGTTTGGAAGGTATTGAACAACGCTATTCGGAAGAGCTTTGGGTGAATAATCCTTATTTGATTACAAACGAAAATACGAACTCTTTTCAGGAAAATCGGGTGATTGGTAATGCGGTCTTGACGTACAATTTCACACCAAATTTCTCTTTCCGTTACCGTTTTGGTGCTGACGTAAAAGACGAGCAGCGTCAGTATCGCCGTGCGCCTTCGACAAAAGCAGTCTTAAATGGTTCTTATCGTGAAGATGAATTATCATTCATGGAGACGAATAATGAGTTTTTATTATCATGGAATACAGACCGCTTGAGTGGTTCTAAGTTTCAGGTCGATTTGAAAGCTGGTGGAAATATCATGCGTCAGCAATCGAACTTTTTGTATGCTAACAATCCACAATTATTGTTACACGGAACGGATCCGAGTATTTATAGCTTGACGAATAATCGTTCGAATGTATTAGTTGAAAATCAAAGAGCAGAAAAGGGAATTAATAGTCTTTTCGGTATGGCGACTTTGGCGTATGACAACTTTTTGTACTTAGATATTACAGGTCGTAATGATGTGTCAAGTACTTTACCGACTGGAAATAACTCTTATTTCTATCCGTCAGCTTCGTTGAGTGCTGTACTTTCTGAAAAAATGAATTTGGGTGTGAATTCACCATTATCATTCCTGAAAGCTCGTTTGGCGTATGCCGAAGTTGGTAATGATACAGATCCTTATTTGTTGAGTAATTATTATACACCCGAAGCATTATTTGGTACAAATTCAGCATTTAGCGTGAACTCTCTGGCTGGAAATCCGAATTTATTACCTGAGCGGACAACTTCATTCGAGGCGGGTATCGATATTCGTTTCTTGAATAATCGTTTGCGTTTAGACGCAACGTACTACTCAATGTTGTCAAAGAATCAGATTATTTTATTGCCGGTCGCAACGACTTCTGGTAAGAATACTCGCTTGACAAATGCTGGTGAAATTAGTAACCGAGGAGTAGAAGTAGCACTTTCTGCAACAGCAATCAGCAATCAAAATGGCTTAAACTGGGACGTAACCTTGAACTTAGGGCATAACCGTGCCATCGTTGAGTCATTGCCAGAAGGTGTGAAAGATAACTATCCGATGGTAGCAAATATGTTCCCGAATGATGGTGGTACAGCAGGTTTGGACTTAGTTGCCGTTGAGGGTGAATTATTAGGTCAATTACGTGGATTGACTTTCCAACGTAATGAAAACGGTGAAATCATTCACGAAAATGGTTTACCATTAATTACAGAAGAGAAGTCAATTGTTGGTTCTTATCAGCCATATTTACGTGCTGGTTTGTACAATACTTTTTCTTACAAAAACTTATCATTCGGATTTTTATTCGATGGTTCTTTTGGTGGAAAAATCTTCTCTCGTACACACGCTTTGATGAATACAAGTGGAGCGATTACGAACAATGACGACCCGAATTTACCAATTTCGTCATTAGAAGGTCGTGAAATTTATAATATTTCTTATGATGGAAACGGTGAACCTGTTTACGATTTAGTAGATGAAGGTGGAATTGTTGGTCCAGGTGTAGATATTGACGGAGGTGCAAATACAACAGAAGTTTCGCCTCGTGATTACTTCTATGCTTACTACGGAAATGGATTTAGACGTGATAATATCGAGTCTGCATTATTTGATGCTACTTACGTAAAATTACGTGAAGTACGTATCGCATACCGCTTCAGCGATGACGCAGTCAGTGGTTTAGGTTTTAATGGTTTGAATATCGCTTTGGTTGGTCGTAACCTATTGTTATTCAGTGAAGTACCATCAATAGACCCTGAGACTTACTCTATTCGTGGTGGTCGTTTTGTGAATGGTTTTGAGAGTACTCAATTACCATCTACCCGTAACTTCGGTATTTCAATTAATGCTACTTTTTAAGATATGAGACTTGAGATGTGAGATTTGAGATATCAATAAAATATCTCAGATCTCCTATCTATTATCTCACATCTAATTATTAAAATTCTAAATTCAAAAAATGAGAAATAACATATTAAAAATATTAAGTCTATTATTAGTCTTTGCATTTTCATCATGTGAAGAAGTCGAAACTTTAAACGAAAATCCGAACGAACCGAGTAATGTAAGCTCCAGCGTCGTCTTGACTTCAGGAATGAGAACGGTAGTCAATTCCTCGGTTAATCAAGCTTACTTGTTGGGAAATAACGCCGCACAGTTGACGGCTAAGACACTACGTACTGAGATTGATGTTTACAATTGGAATGCTTTTCCATCAGTTTGGGAAGATATGTACACTGGTTTGACGAACATCATCGAGGCAGAACGTTTGGCGAAAGCGAACGGAAATGAGCAAATGGAAGGTGTTGCGGTTGTAATGAAATCTTGGGCATTTTCTGTTTTGACTAATGCTTATGGTGACATTCCTTATTCGGAAGCAATCAGTGGCGTATTGAATGACAACTTCACGCCTGCTTATGATGCACAATCTGATATTTATAATGGTGCGAATGGTTTGTTAGCAGAGTTAGAACGTGCCGTCACTTTATTGAATGGTAGCGGTACTATCGAAGGCGATATCCTTTTAAGAAACGACGCTGCTCAATGGGTGAAATTTGCGAACTCATTACGTTTGCGTTTATTGATGCATTTGTCAAATAAGCAAGATGTTTCCGGTGAAATAGCGGCTTTGGCTTCAGCAGATTTATTATCGAGTAACGACGATAATGTTGCTTTGACTTACACGGGCAATTTTCCGAATGAATATCCTTTGATACCATTAAAAATCGGTGATTTCGATGCGGTCGCTTTAGGAACAAGTGCTTACACGGTAATGACTGGTTATAACGATCCTCGTTTGGCTCGTTATGCTCGACCAGATAATGACGATTATTCAAACGTAGCAGCGACAAATTTTTCAGGTGCTATTAATGGTTCAGAAAGTAATTCTGCTTGTCCGAAAAATGGTTCTCGTTTGGGTACAGCCTATTACGATTATCCAGGTCAAGTATCGGCAGCTGCTTTAGGCATTGACCGTGCAGAAGGTGTGTTGATGAGCTATGCGGAAGTTGAGTTTTTGTTAGCGGAAGCGGCCTTGAAAGGCTATACAACTGCAAATATCGAAGACCATTATAAAGCGGGAATTGCAGCATCAATGACTTATCATCAAGTGGATGTTGTGCCGTTTGGTTATACAGATTTTGAGGATTATTACAATAACTCTGGTGTGGCTTATGATGAAGGTATGGACATTTGGGAGCAAAAATGGTTAGCGTTGTATTTTCATGGTTTAGAATCGTACTTTGAGGTACGTCGTTGGTTGGCAGAAAGTAATGAAGACTTTAGTCAAATCCGCTTCTTGTCACCGACCTGCGAAAATGTAAATAACGATAAAATGCCTGTGCGTTTCCTTTATCCTGGTGAGGAGCAGAGTTTGAATACTGACAATTATCAAATCGCAGTTGATAATTTAGGTGGTGAAAACAGCTTTAATGCAAAAATGTGGCTGGTTGACTTTTAATAGTTTGATTGAATGTTTAAGTGTTTGGATGTTGTAACACTCGAACACTTGAACATTTGAATATTCAAAATACTCGAACATTAAAACATGACGGAAAATCAATTGATTTATTTGGTGATAATAGGGCTTTTGGGTCCTATTATCATTTTTGTTATTACAAGGCGACTAAAAACTGTTGAACGACAGCGTAAGCAAAGTTTTAGAAAACGAAAAACGATAGGCTCAACACAAACAGAAACGCCATTGGATAATCCATTGCAATCGCTTAGGGCAGATGCGATGGAAAGTATCGAAACTCGTTTTTCAATTATCGAAACGATGACGGTTATCGTCTTAGGAACATTGTGGGTTGCCGTTTTGATAGTCCCTTTTCTAAATTTTATCCCTGCTACTTTAGTATCTGTTTTTTTGGGGTCAACTGCTGTAATTTCAGGTATAGCTGCACGTCCTGTGATTGAAAATTTTATAGCAGGAATTATTATCACATTCAACAAACCTTTTCGGGTCGGTGATACGGTTATTATTGACGAACAATACGGTACAATTGAGGATATTACTACAACACACACGATTTTGAAGATTTGGGATTGGCGGCGTTTGGTCATTCCGAATAGTCAAATGATTACAAAAGAGTTTATTAATTATACGATTAATGACACTTTCGTATGGCAAAAGGTTGGTTTTAAGGTCGCTTATGATACGGACTTAGAAACTTTGAAAAGGCTGTGTTTAGAGATTGCGAAGCAAAGTCCAAATTATTCAGATTATGAAAATCCTACTTTTTGGGTAATGGGGTTAGAAGAGCATTACTACAAATGTTGGATCGCTACATGGAGCGATAATCCGGCAAAAGCATGGGAGTTAGGAAATGATATCCGAAGCGGATTAGTCATGGCTTTTCAGCAAAATGATATTCATGCACATGATTATCAAGTAACGATGAAACAGTAAAATTAGAGTGTTTTTGGTCTTTTTCATACGTTAGAAAGGACCAAAAAAATTCAAGAATTATTTAATAAAAAAAAATGAGTAATCAAACGAATAAATATTTCGATATATACGCACCTGTATTTTATCCTGCCTCTATTATCATTATTTTATTTATAGCTTTAACGTTGATAATCGGAAAACCGATGGAACAGGTTTTTTCAACTATACAAACTGGAATCACGACAAATGCTGGTTGGTTTTTCGTCTTAGCTGTAAACATCTTCTTTGCATTTGCGATTTATTTCGCTTTCAGTAAAACGGGTAGAATCCGCTTAGGCGGAAAAAATGCAGAACCCGAGTTTTCGACGTTTGCGTGGTTTTCCATGTTATTTAGTGCGGGGTTGGGCATCGGTCTATTGTTTTATGGTGTTGGAGAACCGATGTATCACTTCTCTGATCCGATTTTGACGGACGGAATGTCAAAAACTGAAGCCGCACGAACGGCTATGAAATTCACCTTTTTACATTATGGTTTACACGCTTGGGCGATTTATGCAGTTTTAGGACTGGCACTGGCTTTCTTTACGTTTAATAAAAAATTACCGCTGACACTACGCTCTGTTTTTTATCCACTTTTAGGAGATAGAATTTATGGAACAATTGGAAATGTCATTGATGTAATAGCGGTTGTGGCGACGCTTTTTGGTTTAGCGACAACTCTTGGCTTAGGCGTTCAACAAGTTGGGGCGGGCTTGAACTATTTATTCAATATTCCAAATACAACAACGACACACGTTATTTTAATCGCTGTAATCACAGGAGCAGCTACGGTTTCGGTTGTCTTAGGGTTGGATAAAGGCGTTCGTGTATTAAGTGAATTGAATATGCGTTTGGCAATTGTGTTTTTAGTGTCAATGTTGATTTTGGGCCCAACGATTTTCTTGTTAGACTCTTTTGTACAAAACACTGGTGCTTATTTTCAAGAAATGATAAGTCTGGGAGCTTGGACGGAAGTTTACAATATGAAAGATGGTGCACTCACGCACTGGCAAAATGATTGGACGATTTTCTATTGGGCTTGGTGGATATCTTGGTCGCCTTTCGTGGCTATGTTTATCGCAAGAGTATCGAAAGGGCGTACTGTTCGAGAGTTTTTCTTAGGTGTAATTTTAGTGCCGTCTTTATTGACTTTCTTGTGGATGTCTGTTTTTGGAGGGTCTGCGATGTTTTTGGAACTACAAGGTACAGCCGAGATCTCTTCAGCCGTTCGTGAAAATATTTCAACGGCTTTATTTGTAATGTTAGACGAATATCCTTTAGCTTCGGTGACTTCTTTTGTCGGAATTGCTTTAATTACGAGTTTCTTTGTAACTTCTTCAGACTCAGGATCGCTGGTGATTGATAGCATTACTGCAGGCGGAAAATTAGACGCACCTGTCGGACAGCGTATTTTTTGGGCAACAACCGAAGGAGCCGTTGCAGCAACTTTGCTTTTAGGTGGCGGCTTAAAAGCCTTACAAACGGCTTCGGTTTTATCAGGTTTACCATTTGCAGCTATTTTGATTGTGATGTGTTTTTCTTTATTAAAAGGCTTAAATGAGGAGGTAGAGGAAATGGAAAAGGCCGAAAAAGTGAAAGAACGCAAAGCGTATCAAGATGTGATTAAAGATTTAGTAGAAAAAAGAAAGGAGAAATAAGAAATCAGATATGAGATTTGAGCAAATTATCTCAAATCTCATATCTCAAATCAAAAAAATGTTTAAACGATTATTAGTAGCCTTAGACTTGACGGAAATGGATGATTTTCTGTTAGATTATATTCAGTTTTTTATTCATCAATTTGAGACAAAAGAACTATATTTCGTTCATAATATTAAAAGTTATGACTTGCCTGATTCGATTGACGTTATACTGGCAGAAATTGGTAAACCCTTAGAGCAACTAGTTTTGGAGGAGATGAATGAAAAAATTGAAGGGGTTTTTAGCGAAAGCGAAGTCAAACGATATACGATTGTGAAACAATCTGCTTCTACGGCACATACGCTAACAAAAGTAGCAAACGAACTCAAGGTAGACGCTATTGTTTTGGGTAAAAAAAATGCCTTTAAAGGGACAGGCGTTCAGGTAAACAAAATCTTGCGATTGACAGAAAAGTCCGTTTTATTGGTTCCTGATTGGGCTTATCAACGGATCTCGAAAGTTGTTGTTCCAGTTGATTTTTCAAAACATTCTAAATTGGTGTTAAATGCCGCTTTTGAAATTTCAGAGAGTAGTAAAACTGACTTAGTGCCGCTTCATGTATATCAATTACCTCGTTGGTTTTTTCCTTATGTTCCGGAAGAGAAGGCGAACAAATCCTTATTGGAAAATGCCAAAAAATCGTATCAAAAAATTATTAATAATACGAAGATTAATGTCGAGTGTCAGTTTCTATCAGGAGAAGGAAAAGGTATTGCTCAAAGGATTTATGATTATGCGGCAAGAAATCAAGCAGACCTTCTTGTCATTGGGCTGAAAGGTCGTAATCAAGTGACAGGCTTTCAGTTAGGAAGTGTGGCGGCAAAAGTCAGTCAGATGGAATGGCATATTCCTGTTTTGTTGATACGATGAGAATCGCAGAAAAACAGGGGAAATAATACTTACTGTGAAAAAAAAATGACGTAAGACGGTTAAGTTTAAAAAAATTAATAGATATATTTTTGTAGTTATAGAAATTAATTATACCTTTGCATCGCTTTTGAGGGAAGTGTGTCCGCACATAACTCAATATATTGCAAAACAATTAGTTACGATAACTTTAATTATTAAATTAATTATTATAATTTTTTTTTATGCCAACAATAAACCAATTGGTTCGCAAAGGGAGAAAGCAGATTGTAAAGTTGAGTAAATCTCGTGCTTTAGATCGCTGTCCACAAAAACGTGGTGTTTGTACTCGTGTTTACACGACTACCCCTAAGAAGCCGAACTCAGCACTTCGTAAAGTAGCGAAGGTACGTTTAAGTAATGGCTTAGAGGTTATCGCCTACATTCCAGGAGAAGGTCACAATCTTCAGGAGCACTCAATTGTATTGATTAGAGGAGGTCGTGTGAAAGATTTACCGGGTGTACGTTATACAATCGTACGTGGTACTTTAGATACGGCTGGCGTGAGCGAAAGACAGCAATCACGTTCAAAGTATGGAGCAAAACGTTCTAAGAAATAATCAGTTCATTTTTATTGATTCAAACAATTAGCCTACAAAAGCGAAATTGTTTGTTGAAGTAAATTCCGACAAAAGGTCAGAATTGAAGGAGTGTTTCTCTCTCGGAAGAGCGATAAACCCACAGCAAAGTAAAGAAGATTGACATATTGATTATCAAATAGTTCAGTAGTATTTATTAAGAATTATTTGTAGAGAATCAATCTTTGAGATGTAAAAATATTTAGGTTTAAACGAAAACTCATTCAAGTTAGATGAGAAAAAGAAAACCACAAAAACGCGTCATCACACCGGATCCAAGATTCAATGACGCTATGGTAACACGTTTCGTAAATAATATGATGGTCAGCGGTAAAAAATCTACTGCTTTCCAAGTATTTTATGATGCAATGGACATTATTGAGAAACGTACTGGCGATAACCCACACGATGTGTGGAAAAAAGCCGTGAACAACGCAATGCCTCAAGTTGAGGTACGTAGCCGCCGTATAGGTGGTGCAACTTTCCAAATCCCTACAGAAATCCGCGGTGCCCGCAAGATTTCAATTTCAATGAAATGGTTAATTAAATTTGCCCGCAAACGCAGTGGTAAAGGTATGGCTCAAAAGCTTGCTGCCGAGTTAATGGCTGCAGCTAAAGGCGAAGGTGCATCTGTAAAACGTAAGGAGGATACTCACAAAATGGCAGAGTCTAATAAGGCATTTGCTCACTTTAGAGTATAATTTAGTGAAGGTTCATATTTAAAAAAGCAACTTTTATAATTTATTTATCATGGCAGCTACAAAAACAGATTTAAGATACACTCGTAATATCGGAATCGCAGCTCACATTGACGCAGGTAAAACTACAACAACAGAGCGTATCCTTTATTACACCGGGTTGACACACAAAATTGGTGAGGTTCACGACGGAGCAGCGACTATGGATCACATGGAGCAGGAGCAAGAACGTGGTATCACTATTACATCAGCCGCTACAAAAACCAACTGGAACTGGAAAGGTGATAGCTACGCAGTAAATATCATTGATACTCCGGGACACGTTGATTTCACAGTAGAAGTTGAACGCTCATTACGTGTATTAGATGGTGTTGTTTCGTTGTTCTGTGCAGTTTCTGGTGTTGAGCCACAATCTGAGACAGTTTGGAGACAGGCCGACAGATATAAAGTACCTCGTTTAGGGTTCGTTAATAAAATGGATCGTCAGGGTGCTAACTTCCTTGAAGTTTGTAATCAAGTTAAAGAAATGTTGGGTGGAAATCCTGTTCCTTTGCAGATTCCTATCGGAGCAGAGGACGATTTCAAAGGAGTGGTTGATTTAATTAGAAATCAGGCAATCGTTTGGCATGATGATACTCAAGGAAAAACTTTTGATGTTGTTGAAATCCCAGCTGATTTAGTAGATACAGTTGAAGAATACCGTGAAAAGTTAATGGAAACGGTAGCAGAATACGATGATGCTTTAATGGAAAAGTTCTTCGAAGATCCTGAATCGATCACAGAAGAGGAAATTCTTGGAGCATTGCGTGAAGCGGTAATTGATATGAAGTGTATCCCAATGATGTGTGGTTCTGCCTTTAAAAATAAAGGTGTTCAGACAATGTTAGATACAGTTTGTGCTTTGTTACCTTCACCTTTAGATATTGAAGGAATCAATGGTGTGAATCCAGATACAGAAGAAATCGAAACTCGTCAGCCAGATTCTGATGAGCCGTTTTCAGCTTTAGTATTCAAAATTACTACAGATAAATATGTTGGACGTTTGGCGTTCTTACGTGTTTATTCAGGTAAATTGGATTCAGGTTCTTATGTATTGAATACTCGTTCTGGTAAAAAAGAACGTATCTCTCGTATCTATCAAATGCATGCTAATAAGCAAGAGCAGATTGATGGTGTTGAAGCAGGAGATATTGCAGCAGCAGTTGGTTTCAAAGACTTAAGAACAGGAGATACAATCTGTGATCCTGATCACCCTATTTCTTTAGAAAGTATGACTTTCCCTGAGCCAGTAATTGGTTTAGCAATCGAGCCTAAGACTCAAAAGGACTTAGACAAATTAGGAATTGCTTTATCAAAATTAGCGGAAGAGGATCCGACTTTCAAAGTAAATAATAACGAAGAAACAGGTCAAACAATCATCCGTGGTATGGGTGAGTTACACTTGGAAATTATCGTCGATCGCTTGAAGCGTGAGTTCGGAGTTGAGTGTAATCAAGGTGAGCCTCAAGTTTCTTACAAAGAAGCATTAACAGGTTCTGTTTCACACCGTGAGCGTTTGAAAAAACAATCAGGTGGTTCAGGTTTGTTTGCGGATATGGAATTCGAATTAGGGCCAGCAGATGAGGAGTTCTTAGAAAGCGAAGAATTCAAAAGTGGAAAAGAAAAATTACAATTTGAGTGGAATATTTTCGGTGGAGCTATCGATAAGAATTATGTCAAGCCTATCAAAGATGGTTTCCGTTCAATGATGGATAATGGAGTGTTAGCAGGTTATTCTATTGATAGTATGAAGGTTCGTGTTTATGACGGATCTATGCACGCTGTCGATTCAAAACCTATTGCATTCGAGCTTTGTGCAAAAGAAGGTTTCAAGGCAGCAGCTGCGAAATGTGGTCCTAAGATTTTAGAACCTATCATGAAGTTAGAAGTGACAACGCCAGAAGATTACATGGGTGGTATCATTGGTGATTTGAATCGTCGTCGTGGTATGATCAAAGGACAAGATACTAAAGGAACAGGTGTAATTATTAAAGCAGATGTACCTTTATCTCAAATGTTTGGTTACGTAACACATTTACGTACAATATCTTCAGGTCGTGCATCATCATCTATGGAGTTTTCTCACTTTGCGGAAGCACCGAGAGGAATTGCTGATGAGGTAATTGCAAAGTCAAAAGGTTTAGTAAACGCTTAAAATCGATACAATGGAGGGTAAGATAACCTTATCCTCCTTATATATTTAAACAAGGTCATGAATCAGAAAATTAGAATCAAACTTCGTTCTTACGATCACTCTTTAGTTGATAAAAGTACGGAGAAAATCATTAAAACCGTTAGAAGTAGCGGTGCAGTTGTGACAGGTCCGATTCCGCTACCTACTGAGAAAAAAATCTACACAGTCTTGCGTTCACCGCACGTCAACAAAAAGTCTCGTGAGCAATTTCAGTTACGTACACACAAACGTTTAATTGAAATTTACACTCCGACACAAAAAACTGTAGATGCCCTTTCTAAGTTGGAATTACCAAGTGGTGTGGACATTCAAGTTAAATTGACGTAATTATTTTTAGGTTCCGTCTAAAATCATTTAGAATGAGATTAGACAATTAAAAAATCGGTAATGCAAGGATTAATTGGAAAAAAAATCGGTATGACTAGCATCTTCAATGAGGCTGGGAAAAACGTTGCTTGCACAGTGATTGAGTTAGGGCCTAACGTAGTCACTCAAGTAAAAACAGAAGAATCTGACGGATATTCTGCGCTTCAATTAGCTTATGGTGAGAAGAAAGAAAAAAATACTTCAAACCAATTACAAGGTCACTTTGCAAAGGCAGGGACAACACCAAAACGTAAGGTTGCTGAAATCCGTGATTTCGGAATTGAGAAAGCATTAGGGGAATCTGTTACAGTAGAGGAAGTATTCGAGGAAGGCGATGTTGTAAATGTTGTTGGTACTTCAAAAGGTAAAGGTTTTCAAGGTGTCGTAAAACGTCACAACTTTAGAGGTGTAAATGATGCTACACACGGTCAGCACAACAGACAACGTTCTCCGGGGTCAATTGGTGCGGCTTCTTATCCAGCACGTGTATTCAAGGGTATGCGAATGGCAGGAAGAACAGGAGGAGACCGAGTGAAGGTGACAAATTTAGAAATCCTTAAAATTTTTCCTGAGAAAAATGCAGTGTTAGTGAAAGGTGCTGTTCCAGGACATAAAGGTGGATTTGTAATTATTGAGAAGTATTAAACGATTATATTAATCGTTATTATTTAAAATCTTTTGATTGCCATATTATGAAAATTGAAGTAGTCAATATACAAGGCGAAAAAACAGGAAGAGAGGTAGAGTTGCCTCAAGCAGTCTTCGGTGTCGAGCCTAATGAACATGTGGTTTATCTTGCGGTTAGACAGTACTTAGCGAATCAACGTCAAGGTACTCATAAGTCTAAAGAACGTGCTGAGATTGTAGGTTCTACCAAAAAGATTAAACGTCAAAAAGGAACAGGTACTGCTCGTGCAGGTAGTATAAAAAGTCCTGTTTTCCGTGGAGGAGGTCGAGTATTTGGTCCACGTCCAAGAAATTATGGGTTCAAATTAAATAAGAAAGTAAAGAGTTTGGCTCGCAAATCAGCTTTAGCAAGCAAACTTCAGAAAGAGGAGATTATCGTAGTAGAGGATTTTACTTTCGATGCACCTCAGACTAAGCAGTACAGAGAAATTCTTGCTAATTTGAATCTTGCAGATAAGAGAAGTCTTTTAGTTACAGGGGAAAATGATTTGAACCTTTACACATCAAGTAAAAACTTGAAAAAGGCGAATGTGATGAGAGTTAATGAACTAAACACGTATGCTGTTTTAGACAATAACTATCTTATTCTTTCTGAAAGTTCTATTGAAAAAATGAAAGAGTTATTTGCTTAATTGCGAATATACATCTTGCAAAATCAAATTATCATGGCAAAGAATGTCAAAAAGCACATTTTAGTTAAACCACTTGTTAACGAAAAGTCAGAAATCTTATTAGAAGAGTTCGAGAAATATACTTTCATCGTTAATAAGAAAGCGAATAAAATTGAGATTCGTAATGCAGTAGAAGAAATGTACGGAGTAAATGTACGTGCTGTCAATACGATGATTATGCCTGCTAAAGAGCGTTCTCGCTATACTCGTACAGGTGTTCAAAAAGGTCGCACAAGCGTTTATAAAAAAGCTATTATTACACTTGAGGAAGGAGATGAAATCAACTTCTACGGAGAGGTGTAATTCAATTAATTAAAAATTAACTACAAGGTTAATCTAAAAATTTAGAAAAATGCCTGTTAAAAAATATAAACCGACAAGTCCGGGTACTCGTTTCAGAGTTGGAAATGATTTTTCCGAGTTAACAACGAGTAAACCAGAGAAAAGCCTAACTACTTCTTTGAAGAAGAAAGGTGGTCGTAATAATGAGGGTCACAGAACCGTTCGTCATCGTGGTGGTGGGCATAAGCGCCGTTACCGTATTATTGACTTCAAACGTCAAAAAGATGGTATGAAAGCGACTGTTCAAACTATTGAGTATGATCCGAACCGTTCTTGCTGGATTTCATTACTGAAATACGAAGATGGAGAGAAGCGTTATATTATCGCTCCTAATGGTATCAAGGTAGGAGATGTAGTTGAGTCAGGTTCAGGTGTTGCACCTGAGAGAGGTAATTGTTTACCATTAAAAGAAATGCCTTTAGGTTCGACTATACATGCTATCGAAATGTGGCCAAGAAAAGGTGCTGCGTTAGCGCGTAGTGCAGGTACTTATGCTACATTGATGGGTAAAGAAGGAATCTATGCTGTTGTAAAAATGCCTTCAGGTGAGTTACGTCGTATCTTATCAGAATGTAGAGCGACAATTGGTACAGTTTCGAATCCTGATCATCAATTACAAGTATTAGGTAAAGCAGGTCGTAAACGTTGGTTAGGTCGTCGTCCACGTACTCGTGGTGTAGCAATGAACCCTGTTGATCACCCGATGGGTGGTGGTGAAGGGCGTTCGTCAGGAGGTCACCCGCGTTCACGCACAGGTATCATGGCTAAAGGTCAGAAGACAAGAGATAAGAAGAAATCTTCTGATAGACTAATTATTAGTCGTAGAAAGAAAAAGTAATTGGTAATCTATAAATATATAGTATTATGCCTCGTTCATTAAAAAAAGGGCCATACGTTTTCCATAAATTGTTGGATAAAGTTGAAAAAGCTAAAGGTGCTAAACGTAAGCAAGTTATTAAAACTTGGTCACGTAGTTCAATGATTATTCCTGATTTCGTTGGAGAAACGATTGCGGTTCACAATGGAAAAACTTTTGTTCCAGTATTCGTTACGGAGAACATGGTTGGTCATAAATTAGGAGAATTTTCACCGACTCGTAACTTTAGAGGTCACGGTGGTAAGAGAAAATAATTGGTTACTCCAATAAATTAAAAATAATGGAAGCTGTAGCTAAGTTAAATAAAGTTCCGATGTCCGCTCGCAAAGCGAGATTAGTAATTGATAATATTCGTGGTCGTGAAGTCAACGACGCTCTGAATATTTTGAGATTTACTCGTAAAGAAGCTGCTACTTGGATTGAAAAAAATCTATTGTCAGCGATTGCGAATTGGGAACAGAAAGCAGGTGTTTCAAACTCTGATGAGTACGAATTGTACGTCAAAGAATGTTATGTGAATCAAGGAGCGATGTTGAAGCGTTTCCGTCCTGCACCTTATGGACGCGCACACAGAATTCGTAAGCATTCTTGTCATATCTACATTCAATTAGCAAATAGAGTGGAGTTAGAAGCGGAAGCGGACGATTTTGAAGATTTCGAAATTAATGAGGAAGTTATTGAAGAGGTAACGGAATCGGTAGATTAAAATAAACCCCAACAGGGATTTAAAAATAAATAATCATATGGGTCAGAAGACGAATCCAATAGGTAACCGTTTAGGGATTATTAGAGGTTGGGACTCCAGCTGGTTTGGGGGTGCTGATTACGCTGATAAAGTTGTAGAAGACGAAAAAATCCGCAAGTATCTAAGAGCCAGAGTTTCTAAAGGTGGTATCGCTCGTATTATCATTGAGCGTACTCTACGTCGTATCACAATTACTATTCACACCTCTCGTCCAGGTATCATTATTGGTAAAGGTGGACAAGAAGTTGATAAAATTCGTGAGGAGATTAAGAAACTTACGAAGAAAGACGTTCAGATTAATATCGTAGAAATTCGCAAGCCGGAATTAGATGCCTACATCGTAGGAGAATCAGTGGCTAAGCAAATTGAAGCTCGTATTAATTACCGTCGTGCTATCAAAATGGCAATCCAGTCAACAATGCGTGCGGGTGCTGAGGGTATTAAGATCAGAATTGCAGGTCGTTTGAATGGTGCTGAAATGGCACGTTCGGAAGAGTATAAGCAGGGTCGTACTCCTTTACATACTTTTCGTGCTGATATCGACTATGCTCTTGTTGAAGCCTTAACTATTTACGGTAAAATTGGTGTGAAGGTATGGATCTGTAAAGGTGAAGTATTCGGAAAACGTGACTTGACACCTAATACAGGAGATCCTAAGAAAGGAAGACGTGGTGGAAATGACCGTGGTGGAAGAAGACGTAATAGTAGAAGCGGAGGAAGAGATAGAAATAGAAAACGTAATTAATACTGTAATTACAAAAAATTAACGTATCTTTGCGAAGTTTTTTAGGGGACTTGTGTCCATAATTTTAGTTAAAATCTTCGCAATCAAATTGTTATAAAATGTTACAACCAAAAAGAACGAAATATCGTAAGCAGCAGAAAGGACGTAACAGAGGGCTAGCACATAGAGGAAGTACAATTTCTTTCGGAGACTTTGCACTAAAATCACTTGACCTTGGTCGTCTAACAAATCGTCAGATTGAATCTGCTCGTATCGCTATGACTCGTTACATGAAACGTGAGGGTAAGGTCTGGATTCGTGTATTTCCAGATAAACCAATTACAAGCAAACCTTTGGAGGTACGTATGGGTAAAGGTAAAGGTGCTTTGGACCATTACGTAGCATTGGTTCAGCCTGGTAGAATCATGTTTGAAATGTCAGGTGTTCCTTTAGAGGTAGCTCAAGAAGCTTTGCGTTTAGCGGCTCAAAAATTACCTGTTCAAACTAAGTTTGTGGTTAGAAAAGACTATCAAGGTTAGGTTGTAAAATTATTTATTAAAACTATACAACAATAATAACTGATGGCTCAAAAATTAGACACAACGGTATTCTCAGCAGAGGAGTTAGCAGAGGAGTTGAGAAATGCTGAAGCCAACTACCAAAAGTTGAAATTTGATCATGCAACAACAGGTTTAGATAATCCTCAAACATTAGTTGAGGTTAGACGTGACGTCGCAAGATTAAAAACTGAGGTCAGAAAAAGACAATTGGCGGAATTTTCTGAAGAAAAATTGGCTAATCGTTCTAAAATCAAAGTTCGTAGAAAGCGTCAAAAAGATGCACGTTCTGCGGCAAAACGTAAATTAGCTAAGAAGAAATAATAATTTCTGAATTTCAGTTTTAAACTGAATGAAATTCTGAATAAAATGGCAGAAACAAGAAATTTAAGAAAATCAAGAGTAGGAACAGTGACAAGTTCTGCAATGGATAAGACAATTACCATTTCAGTTGAGAGAAAGTTACGTCACCCTATTTATGGTAAATTCGTAAAGAAGACCAAGAAGTTTATGGCTCATGATGAGAAAAATGATTGCAACGTAGGAGATACGGTTCGCATCATGGAAACTCGTCCTTTGAGTAAAAATAAGCGTTGGAGATTAGTAGAAATCCTTGAAAGAGCTAAGTAATCATGATACAACAAGAATCAAGACTAAAAGTAGCAGATAATTCTGGGGCAAAAGAAGTACTTTGTATTCGTGTACTTGGTGGCTCTGGTCGTCGCTATGCGTCAATCGGTGATAAAATCGTCGTAAGTGTCAAATCTACAAGCCCTGGTGGCATTAAGAAAGGGACAGTTACAAAAGCCGTTGTCGTAAGAACTAAAAAAGAAATTCGTCGTAAAGATGGTTCTTACATCCGCTTCGATGATAATGCAGCGGTTTTATTGAATCCTTCTGACGAACCTCGTGGAACACGTATATTCGGGCCTGTTGCTCGTGAGTTACGTGAACGAGATTATATGAAAATTGTTTCTCTCGCTCCTGAAGTACTTTAATCATGGCAAATAAAAAATTTCATATTAAAAAAGGGGATACAGTTGAAGTCATCGCTGGTGCTGACAAAGGCAACAGAGGTGAAGTACTTGAAATGTTACCAAAGAAAAATCGTGCTATCGTAGCGGATGTAAACATGGTGACAAAACACAAGAAACCAACTGAGAATGATCCCGGTGGACGTATTGAACAAGAATCTTCAATTCATATTTCTAATTTGATGTTAGTTGATCCAAAAACAGGAGAACCGACTCGTATTGGTAGAAGAATGGAAGGTGAGAAACTTGTTCGTTATTCTAAAAAATCTGGTGAAACTATTGACTAATGAGTTATATACCAAGACTTAAGACAAAATATCGTGAGGAAGTTGCTCCAAAATTAATGGAGGAGTTCCAGTATAAATCTGTAATGGAAGTACCTCGTGTGGTTAAGGTTAGTGTTAATCAAGGTTTAGGTGACGCGACAGGTGATAAAAAACTAGTTGATAATGCTATCAACGAAATCACAATTATCACAGGTCAGAAAGCAGTCCCTACCTATGCAAGAAAGTCAATCTCTAACTTCAAATTACGTGAAGGTATGGCGATTGGTGCAAGAGTAACGCTTCGTAATGATCAAATGTACGAATTCCTTGACCGTTTCATTTCTGTTGCTCTACCACGTGTACGTGATTTTAGAGGAATTAGTGATAAAAGTTTCGACGGGCGTGGAAATTACTCTATCGGTATTACGGAGCAGATTATCTTTCCTGAAATAGATATCGATAAAGTAAATCGTATCTCAGGTATGGACGTTACAATCGTAACAACTGCAAAGACTGATGCAGAAGCTCTTGCTTTGTTAAAGCACATGGGCTTACCTTTTAAGAATCAAAAACGTGATAATAACTAAATACCATGGCAAGAAAATCATTAATTGCTCGTGAAAGAAAGCGTGAGCGTTTAGTTGCTAAGTATGCAGATTTACGCAAACAACTTAAAGAGGAAGGACGTTGGGATGAATTGGATAAATTGCCAAGAAATTCTAATCCTATCCGTTTACACAATCGTTGTCGCTTAACAGGTCGTCCAAAAGGTTACATGCGTGACTTTGGTATCTGCCGTGTTAAATTCAGACAAATGGCTAACGAAGGTAAAATTCCTGGTGTAACTAAAGCAAGTTGGTAAGGGTTGTTTAATTGACCTAAGTATTTTAAAAATATTATTTCACGAAGTTAAGTCCTCGAATCACTGTGAGGATACTAATTTCAAAATCA
The DNA here is from genome assembly GCA_965662365.1 of Saprospiraceae bacterium. Classification (GTDB taxonomy): domain Bacteria; phylum Bacteroidota; class Bacteroidia; order Chitinophagales; family Saprospiraceae; genus CAWVWD01. Next base: position 25,053 of record CBFIHR010000019.1, on the reverse strand, counting down.
AAGAATTATGCTAAGCGATCCTATAGCAGATTATTTGACGCGCATTCGTAATGCGCAGCAAGCAAGACATCGTATTGTAGAGATTCCCGCCTCTAATATGAAGAAAAGTATTACAAAAATTCTCTACGATCAAGGCTATATCTTGAAATATAAGTTCGAAGAAGATTCAAAGCAAGGAGTAATCAAAATCGCTTTGAAATACGATAATAAGAAAGTACCTGCAATTCGTTCTTTAGGTAGAATCAGTAAGCCAGGTCTTCGTAAGTACGCTAAGGCAAACGAAATCCCTCGTATTATTAGTGGTCTAGGTATCTGTATTGTGTCAACGTCAAAAGGTTTAATGCTTGGTAAGGTGGCACGTGCAAATAATCTTGGGGGTGAATTAGTTTGTTACGTACATTAGAAATGTATTAATCTTTAAAATTCTTCGGATTTTCCGATAAAATAAAAATTTTAGTCATGTCAAGGATAGGAAAATTACCTATATCACTTGCTAAAGGTGTCGAAATCAAAGTATCGAAAGGTAACTTGGTAACTGTAAAAGGCCCAAAAGGAGAGTTGACTCAACAAGTGGATAAGGACATTAATGTAGAAATAGAAGAAGGGACAATCAATGTAACTCGTGCAACGAATCAAAAGCGTCATCGTGAGTTACATGGATTATACCGTTCTTTAATCAATAATATGGTCAACGGTGTGGCGAGTGGATTCACTAAAGAGTTAGAGCTAGTGGGTGTTGGTTACAGAGCTTCAAACCGTGGTCAGATTTTAGAAATGCAATTAGGATTTTCTCACCCAGTTGTGATGTATATCCCGGACGAGGTAACAGTCGAAACGGAAACTGTTAAGGGAAAAAATCCGATTATCAAATTGTCAAGCATTGATAATCAATTGTTAGGACAAGTTGCTGCTAAGATTCGTTCGTTCAGAAAACCTGAGCCTTATAAAGGAAAAGGTATTCGATTTAAGGGTGAAGAAATCCGTCGCAAAGCGGGTAAAGCAGGGGGTAAATAATTGATATAGAAGACCTTTAAAACTGTTTAACAGAAATGAAACTTACAAAAAATCAGAGTAGAAAACGTATTCATAAGAGAATACGTAAGAAAGTGCAGGGAACAGCTGAGCGTCCAAGACTAACAGTATTCCGCAGTAACAAGCAAATTTATGTACAGGCTATTGACGATGTCAACGGTACTACATTAGTTGCAGCTTCTTCTTTAGAAAACGGTATTGGTACAGAGGGTACTAAGATCGAGCAGGCTAAAAAAGTTGGAATGTTAGTAGCTGAAAAAGCAAAAGCGGCTAATATCGAAACCGTCGTGTTTGATAGAGGAGGATATTTGTATCATGGTCGTGTGAAGTCTTTAGCAGATGGAGCAAGAGAAGGAGGATTAAATTTCTAAAACAACTATTAGATTTATAAAATCATGGCAAAGAAACAAAATAGAGTTAAGCCAACAGATACGGAGTTAAAGGAAAAGTTAGTAAACCTTAATCGTGTTGCGAAAGTAACGAAAGGTGGACGTACCTTTAGTTTTGCTGCTGTAGTAGTTGTTGGTGATGGAAAAGGTACTGTAGGTCACGGATTAGGTAAAGCTCGTGATGTATCAGAGGCTATCGGTAAGGCGACTGATGATGCTAAAAAGAATTTAATTAAAGTTCCTATCTTTAATGGAACTATTCCTCACGAGCAAAAAGGAAAATACGGAGCTGGAAAGGTTTTGATTAAGCCTGCTTCTGATGGTACGGGTGTAATTGCAGGTGGTGCAATGCGTGCTGTGTTAGAAATCGCTGGGGTACATAATGTATTAGCAAAGTCACAAGGTTCTTCTAATTCGCATAATGTGATTAAAGCAACTATTGATGCCTTATCAAAATTAAGAACACCAATGGAAATTGCGAAAACTCGTGGTATTCCTGTAAGTCAAGTGTTCAATGGTTAATCTTGTTTCTAATTAGAAACTTAAAATTATTACCAAAATGGGTAAAGTTAAATTAAAACAAGTAAAAAGTATTATTGGAGCATCTCGTCGTCAAAAAGATACTATCAAAGCTCTTGGTTTAGGAAAAATCAATAGAGTAGTTGAGCATGAGGCAACTCCACAAATTATTGGTATGGTGAATAAAGTAAATCACTTAATCACAGTAGATTACCAATAAATCGTCTTAATTTAGACTTTTTAACAGTCAAAAAGAATATCAGAAATGGAATTACATAATTTAAAACCAGCAGCTGGTTCTGTTAAAAATAACAAACGTGTAGGTAGAGGTCAAGGTTCAGGAAGAGGCGGAACTTCTACACGTGGACATAAAGGTGCGAAATCTCGTTCTGGTTATAGCAGAAAGCGTGGTTTCGAAGGTGGGCAGATGCCTATTCAGCGTCGTTTACCGAAGCGTGGTTTCAAAAACTTCAATCGTGTAGCTTATATTGCGATTAACGTAGATAGAATTCAAGCGATTGTCGAAAAATATAATGTATCGAAAATTGATTTTGAAACTTTACGTGAATTAAAAGTTGTAAGTCAATTTGATAAAATCAAGGTTTTAGGAACTGGTGAGCTAACTGCTAAGGTTGACGTAACCGCTCACGCATTTTCGGAATCAGCAAAGAAAGCCATCGAAGCAGTTGGCGGTACAGTAACTACTTTATAATTTATCGACATGTGGAAGTTTATAGAAACACTTAAAAATATCTGGTCAATTAAAGAATTACGTAACCGTATCTTATTTACTTTAGGTTTACTATTAATCTATCGTTTCGGTTCGTTTGTTGTATTGCCGGGTATCGATCCTACTAAATTACAATCTGGCGGTGGTCAAGGTCTATTAGGGTTATTGAATGCCTTTACGGGAGGTGCATTTGGAAATGCAGCTATCTTTGCCTTAGGTATCATGCCTTACATCTCAGCGTCAATCGTTGTACAGTTATTAGGGTTTGCAGTACCTTATTTTCAACGTTTGCAGAAACGTGAAGGGGAAGCAGGAAGACGTAAACTTAATCAGATTACTCGTTGGTTGACAGTTGCTATTACCTTAGTACAAGGTGGCGGGTACTTGACATATATTATCAGTCAATCTCCTGAAGCAGTAGCGATGGATAATATGGGTGTATTCTGGTTCTCTAATATTATCATTTTAACTACAGGAACTATTTTTGCAATGTGGTTAGGCGAAAGAATTACAGATAAAGGTATCGGAAATGGTATCTCATTATTAATCATGATAGGCATCATTGCTACGTTGCCTTCATCATTAATTGCTGAATTTGAGTTTCGTTTAACAGGTGAAGGTGGATTGGTAACATTCGCTTTGGAGTTAGCTATTTTGGTAGCAGTTGTTGCTGCGACCGTAATGTTAGTCCAAGGAGTTCGTAGAATTCCTATTCAATTCGCTAAAAGAATGGTCGGAAGAGGTTCAAGTCAATTACCGGCAACAGGAAAGCGTGATTTCATTCCTTTGAAAGTAAATGCAGCAGGTGTAATGCCGATTATCTTCGCGCAGGCATTAATGTTTTTACCAGCTACCATTGCACAGGTAATTAATCCTGAAGCCGTAACAGGTCAAGGAGGTGGATTCTTAGCAGCTTTAAATGATTTTACTTCAGGACCGTATAATGTTATTTACTTCTTCTTAGTAGTTATTTTTACTTACGTTTATACAGCATTAATTGTCGATCCTCGTCAGTATGCAGAATATTTGAAAGGACAAAATGCTTTCATTCCAGGTATTAAACCGGGTAAGCCTACATCCGATTTCATTGATTCTGTGACTACTCGTATCACATTGCCAGGTTCTATATTCTTAGGGTTTGTTTCTATCCTACCAGCTTTCGCAGCGGCATTCGGTGCAAATATCGCATTTGCTATGTTCTTCGGAGGAACGTCATTGTTGATTATGGTTGGTGTAGTATTAGATACCTTACAGCAAGTAGAAGGACATTTATTGATGCGTCGATATGACGGATTGACTAAGTCAGGTAAGTTGAAGAAGAAAGGTGGAATGATGGGCATTGGTGCGGATTTATAAGGTGAAGCACTATGGTCTTTTATAAAACTGAGGCAGAAATTGAATTGATTAGAGCGAGTTGTTCAGTTGTTTCAAGAGTTTTAGGACTTGTAGGCAGCTTGATAAGACCAGGCATAACAGGTGAAACACTTGATAGAAAGGCAGAGGAATTAATCAGGGATTACAAAGGTATCCCGGGGTTCAAAGGGTATAATGGCTTTCCATCTACATTATGTATTTCTCCTAATTCAGAAATCGTACATGGAATTCCAAACAAAAAAGAGTTCAAAGATGGTGACATCGTATCAGTTGATTGCGGTTGCTTGTTGAATGGTTTTTATGGAGATGCTGCATACACATTTGCTATTGGTGAAGTAGGTGATGACATCATGGATTTATTATCTGTGACCAACGAATCACTTTACAGAGGAATAGATAATGCTATATCTGGCAATCGTTTGACAAATATTAGTTTTGCAATCCAAAACTATGTCGAGCGAGAAAACTCGTATCATGTAGTCAGGGAATTAGTAGGACACGGTATCGGACGAAATTTACATGAGGAACCTGAAGTTCCTAACTTTGGTAAAAAAGGTAAGGGAATAAGAATGAAAGAAGGTTTAGTCATTGCTATCGAACCCATGGTCAATTTGGGAACTCGAAGTATAGAAAATGATGACGATGGCTGGACAATTTATTCTAAAGATAGAAGTCCTTCTGCTCATTATGAGCATACAGTTGTAGTAAGAAAAGATAACGCAGATATCCTTAGTACACACAAGTATGTAGAAGCGGCTATTAAAAATAACCCTAATATTAGGGAAATCTCAAGAAAAAAAGCGATATTTGCGGACTGAAATTAAATCTATGGCAAAAAGAAGAAAAAACACTAAAAATAGTGGCAATAGTGGAAAGAAAAAAAGTCTTATTGAACAAGATGGTTCAGTAACAGAAGCTTTGTCAAATGCTACGTTTAGAGTGCAATTAGAAAATGGACATATCATAGTCGCTACAATCTCGGGTAAAATGCGGATGAATTATATCAGAATATTACCTGGAGATAAAGTGAAAGTAGAAATGTCGCCTTATGATTTAACAAGAGGTCGAATCACTTATCGTTATAAGTAATATAATCTTAAAATTGTATAAAAATGAAGGTTAGAGCTTCAGTAAAAAAGCGTACAGCAGACTGTAAAATTGTACGTAGAAAGGGAAAAATTTACATTATTAATAAGAAAAATCCTCGTTTCAAACAACGTCAAGGATAGTTCTAATTATTTAAAAGATAAAGATAATGGCTCGTATTGTTGGTGTTGATTTGCCGAGAAATAAAAGAGGAGTCGTCAGTTTGACGTACATCTACGGAATTGGAGATACTTCAGCTAAAGAGATTTTAGCTAAAGCTGGTATTGATGAGAGTGTACGTGTTCAGGATTGGACTGATGATAATATCAAAAATATTCGTCAAATCATAAACGACGAGTATAGAGTGGAAGGTGCTTTACGTTCAGAAGTTCAGTTAAACATTAAACGTTTAATGGACATTGCAAGCTATAGAGGTTTGCGTCACAGAAAAGGTTTACCTTTGAGAGGACAACGCACACAGACTAACGCTCGTACTCGTAAGGGTAAACGTAAAACAGTTGCTAACAAGAAGATAGCAACGAGGTAATCATTCACTACTTTTTTCAATTTTTTTTAAGGCATGGCTAAGAGGAAATCAACAAAAAAAGTTAAGAAGCTCAACATTAAAGTTGAAGCTGAGGGGCAAGCACATATTAAAGCATCCTTTAATAATATCATTATTTCCTTAACGAATAAGAAAGGTCAAGTTATATCTTGGGCTTCAGCGGGGAAAGGTGGATTCAGAGGTTCTAAGAAAAATACGCCTTATGCGGCTCAAGTAGCAGCACAAGATGCAGCGAAAACAGCTCATGATCATGGGATGCGTAGTTGCATTGTTTATGTAAAAGGACCAGGTTCAGGACGTGAAGCTGCAATTCGTGCAATCCATAATTCAGGAATTTCTGTATCAAAAATCATTGATATCACACCAATTCCTCATAATGGCTGTCGTCCTCCAAAGCGTCGTCGTGTATAATAGACCGATGCTATCTTTATTATTTAAAAATTTAATTCGCTAAGTAATGGCAAGATATACAGGACCGAAAACGAAGAAGTCAAGAGCTTTCGGACAATCAATCTACGGATACGACAAGAGTTTTGAGCGTCGTAAATACGCCCCAGGACAGCATGGTAATAGCAGACGCAGAAAACAGCGTTCTGACTATGCGACTCAGTTAATGGAGAAGCAAAAGGCAAAGTACACTTATGGTGTATTAGAACGTCAGTTCCGTAATTTATTTGCGAAAGCAAGTAGTAAGTCGGGCGTAACAGGTGAGGTATTACTTCAATTGTTAGAGTCTCGTTTGGATAACACTGTGTTTCGATTAGGTATCGCACCTACTCGTCGTGCAGCACGTCAGTTAGTTACACACAAGCATATTGTTGTCAATGGTATTGTGTCTAATATACCTTCTCTTTCTTTACGTCCAGGTGATGTGGTCGGAGTACGTGCTAAATCACAAGGATTACAGGTAATTCAAGAATCTGTAGGAACAAAAGCAGACGTTCGTAAGTTCCCTTGGTTAGAATGGAATCCGGATAACTTAGACGGAGTATTTGTATCTTTCCCTGAAAGAGACCAAATTCCGGAGCAAATTAACGAGCAGTTAATCGTTGAATTGTACTCTAAGTAATTCTTACGATATATTTATATTCTGAAAATTCACTTGCCGTGTTGTAAGTGGATTTTTAGGAGTTTAATTACTCTTGTAGAAGAGTAGAGATATTTGTTAAATATCCTCGAATAAGTATAATTCTTTGCTTGGTATTCAAGTGAATTGGAACATTCAGAAAACGCATTTTAATATATGGCTATTTTAAACTTTCAAAAGCCAGAAAGAATTTTGCTTCAGAAAGCAGATGATTTCGAAGGCATCTTTGAGTTCAAACCTTTAGAACCGGGCTTCGGTCAAACAGTTGGTAATTCTCTACGTAGAATTTTGTTGTCATCATTAGAAGGATTCGCTATTTCAGCTATTCGCATAGCAGGAGTAGATCACGAGTTTTCTTCTATCCGTGGTGTTGTCCAAGATGTGGTAGAAATTATCTTGAACTTAAAGCAAGTCCGTTTGAAACACATCATCTCTGATGAGGAAGTGACGAGTGAAAAAATCTATTTGACAATTAGTGGTAAATCAGAGTTTAGAGCAGGTGATATTGAAGAGCATACTAATGTGTTCAAGGTAATGAATCCTGATTTGTTGATTTGTGAAATGGAGCCTTTTGTTAATTTGGAAATGGAATTGACTGTGACAAGAGGTAGAGGTTATGTTCCTTCTGAGGAAAATATGCCTAAAGATGCTCCTATCGGTGTAATTCCTATGGATGCGATATATACACCTATCAAGAATGTTAGCTATAAAGTGTCTAATACTCGTGTAGGGCAACGTACTGATTACGAGAAATTAGTTATCAATATCAAAACAGACGGAACAATTCATCCAGAAGAGGCTATTCAAGAGGCTGCGATGATCATGATTCGTCACTTAATGTTGATTACAAATACTGAAATCGAATTGGGTACGCCTCAGTCACAAGATGATGACGTTGTAGATGAGCATATCTTACATATGCGTAAGTTATTGAAGACTTCTTTAGAGGATTTAGACCTTTCTGTACGTGCATATAACTGTTTGAAAGCAGCCAAAATCAATTCTTTGGGAGAGTTAGTATCTTACGATACACATGAACTATTGAAGTTCAGAAACTTTGGTAAAAAGTCATTAGTGGAAATTGAAGAACTTTTGGTTGAAAAAGGTTTGACTTTCGGTATGGACTTAGCGAAGTATAAATTAGACGAAGATTAATATATTATATATCAAGAATGTAAGGTGACTTGTGTCGCCCTACATTTTTATAAACTAAAGTTTGTAGTAACTGAAAAGTGCTACGAAGCTAAAATATTTTTAACGATGAGACACGGGAAAAAATTTAATCATCTCGGAAGAAAGAAAGGGCACAGAACTGCTTTATTACGCAACCTTTCTATTGCTTTGATTGAGCACAAGCGTATTTTTACAACCTTAGCTAAGGGTAAGGCATTACGTAAACACATTGAGCCAATTATAACAAAAGCGAAGACAAACTCTACACACTCAAGAAGAGTTGTATTCAGTAATTTACAAAATAAAGAGGCTGTAAAAGAGTTATTTGAAGTAATTGCTCCAAGAATTGCTGACCGTCCAGGTGGTTATGTGCGAGTTATCAAAACTGGCTTCCGTCAAGGTGATAACGCTGACATGTGTATGATTGAGTTAGTTGATTTCAACGAAACGATGTTAAATGCAGCGGACGAGGATACAGGCAAGAAAAGAACACGTCGTAGTCGTCGTAAAAAATCATCTGCTCCTGTTACAAACGTTGAAGAAACGACAAACGAGACAGAAGAAAAAACAGAAGAGTAAGAATGGTTGTCCAATTACTGACATATCATTTATAAAAATATTAAAGGCAAGAATCCTTAGGGGTTCTTGCCTTTTGTCTATTTGGGATATTTATATCTCTTTTCTAATTTTTCAATTATTTTCAATTACTTTTGCGAAAACCTCTAATTACATCAATCACTATTAGGAAAAAGACCAAAACTGATGAGTAATTTCAAAAATACAACTGCGGTATTATTATTAGAAGATGGTACGATTTTTAAAGGAAAATCGGCAGGAAAAATAGGAACGACAACAGGCGAAATCTGTTTCAATACAGGAATGACCGGTTATCAAGAAGTTTTTACTGATCCTTCTTACTACGGACAATTATTAGTGATGACCAATGCACACATTGGTAATTATGGCACTAAAAGTATAGAAATCGAGTCTGAATCTGTAAAAATCGCAGGTCTGATTGTTAAAAATTTCACGAACGATTATTCTCGACCTCAAGCGGATGCTTCTATTCAGCAATATTTAGAGACAAATAACTTGGTAGGAATTTCTGATATTGATACCAGAGCTTTGGTGCGTCATATTCGTACAAAAGGTGCTATGAATGGTATCATCTCTTCTGAAATCACAGATATTGAGGTTTTGCAAGAGCGATTAGCTGAAACACCTTCGATGGAAGGCTTAGAGTTAGCCTCAACAGTTAGTACAACTGAAACGTACGAAATGGGAGACAGTGATGCGAAATATAAAGTTGCGGTATTAGATTTTGGTACAAAGAAAAATATTCTACGTTCATTCGTTCAGAGAGGTTGTCAAGTCAAAGTTTTTCCAGCAAAAACGTCTATTGAGGAAATCAGAGCATGGAAGCCAAACGGTTATTTCTTATCGAATGGTCCTGGTGATCCTGCTTCAATGGATTATGCCGTGAATACGACTAAAGCAATCTTAGAAGAAGATAAACCACTTTTTGGTATCTGTTTAGGACATCAAATTTTGGCTTTGGCGGCAGATATTCCAACCTACAAAATGCATCACGGACATCGAGGAATTAATCATCCCGTGAAAAATTTAGTAACTGGAAAAGGAGAAATTACAAGCCAAAATCATGGTTTCGGAGTCAGTCCTCAAGCTATCGAAGCGAATGCAGATAAGGTAGAAATTACACATAAAAACTTGAACGACGGTACAATTGAAGGAATCCGAATCAAAGGGAAAAAAGCATTCTCGGTACAATATCACCCAGAATCTTCCCCCGGACCACATGATTCTCGTTATTTATTTGACGACTTCGTTCAGATGATGGCAGCAGAGTAAAATTTTAGGGAATAGTGAATGGTGATCAATTCTCGAATGTCAGTATTCGTATTCTCCGTAATATAAAATAGGTAGAAGGTATTCTAAATACCTTCTACTTACACTAACAATAAAAGCTAATATTTTAAGAGTGATGAGTAAGAAGTGTGTAGAGACAAACTAGTCACGGATTGTTAATCGCTGATTACTAAAAAATATTTGTTTAGCAATTTTGTAAAATTAGAAATGATTAAGTTCAAATTTAATTTCTCAAAACAAAAATTAACCACAGAATGAGCATTATTACAGAAGTTAGTGCAAGAGAGATTTTGGACTCTCGTGGAAATCCTACTGTTGAAGTAGATGTTGTAACAGAAAATGGTATTGTTGGTCGTGCGGCTGTTCCTTCAGGTGCATCAACAGGAAAATACGAAGCAGTAGAACTACGTGATGGTGACAAAAGTCGTTATGTAGGGAAAGGTGTTTTGAATGCGTGTAAAAACGTCAATGAAGTATTGAGCGATGAGTTAATCGGATTCTCTGTATTTGATCAAATCGGAATTGATCAATTGATGATTGATATTGATGGCACACACAACAAAGCTAAAATCGGTGCAAATGCGATTTTAGGTGTTTCTTTAGCTGTTGCAAAAGCAGCCGCTTATGAAGTTGGTCAGCCGTTGTATCGTTATATCGGTGGTGTAAACGCTCATGTTTTACCTGTTCCGATGATGAATATCTTGAACGGTGGTTCACATGCAGATAATAGTATTGACTTTCAAGAGTTTATGATTATGCCTGTTGGCGCTTCTTCATTCCGTGAAGGTTTGAGAATGGGAACAGAGGTATTTCATACCTTAAAATCAGTTTTGAAGAAAAAAGGTTATTCGACAAATGTTGGTGACGAGGGTGGTTTTGCACCGAGTATGAAGTCGAATAAGGAAGCTATCGAAACCGTATTACAAGCTATCGAAAAAGCAGGCTACAGACCTGGTGAAGATATGTTTATCGCTATGGATGCTGCCGCTTCTGAGTTTTATAATGCAGAAGAAAAAGTATATCACTTCCATCAATCAACAGGAGATAAATTAACTTCTGACGAAATGGTTGCTTATTGGGCGGATTGGGTGAAAAATTATCCAATTTTATCAATCGAAGATGGTTTAGATGAAGATGACTGGTCTGGTTGGGCGAAATTAAATGCTGCTATTGGTAACAAAGCACAGTTAGTTGGTGATGATTTATTTGTAACGAACACGAAGCGTTTACAGCGTGGAATTGATGAAAAATCAGCGAACTCTATTTTGATTAAAGTAAATCAAATTGGTTCTTTGACAGAAACAATTCAAGCCGTAAACTTAGCTACTCGCAATGGTTTCACAAGTGTAATGTCACACCGTTCAGGTGAAACAGAAGATACAACTATTGCAGATTTAGCAGTTGCGTTAAGCACAGGACAAATTAAAACTGGTTCTGCTTCTCGTTCTGATAGAATCGCTAAATACAATCAATTGTTACGCATCGAGGAAGAATTAGGCGATACAGCAATTTACAACGGCAAAAATGTATTACGTTAAGCCGTTATTCAGCATACTGAAAACCAAAACGGAGCTTCAAATTTTGAAGCTCCGTTTTTATTTAAAATAATGTTTAAACAATAAAAAAAGATTAAAATCCTACCAAACGGCATCACCTTTCTTTCGTTCATTGACCCATTGACTCCAGTTTTCATTAAATCCGTGTATTTTATCGGTAAGTTGTTTTTCATTATCAACAACGGGCAGCCCCTCATTATACCATTCAAATAAGCCACCGTAAAGATTATAAACTTTAGTATAACCTACATCTTTTAATTTATTAGCAATTCTTTCACTTCGATAACCGACCGAACAGTAAATCACGATATTTTGACTGGTGTCAATATCTGGAATATTACTTATTTCAAAATCATCGTAACCGACCCAGATGGCATCTTCAATATGGCTTACATCATATTCTTCTTTTTCACGAGCGTCTAAATACGTGACGTTGTTCAGTTGTTTTGTTTCAGGGACAGAAACCTCGGGAACATTGTGTCGAAGTAACCATTGTAATCGCTTCTGAAATTTAGGATTCTTCACTTGTGTGTCTGACCGAGTACAACTCACAATGAGCGTTGTAATTCCCATTACAAAAATCTTAATAATATTTTTCATAGTTATGAATGTAAAGTTTTGCGTATCATTTCTTAGTTTTGACTTTATTCAAATATCAAATAACTTGCCTAATAAAGCAGATTTACTTATTGTTATTCTTGAGTAAACGACTTGACAACGTAGAAGTTGTTGATTTGTGTGAAATATCACATAGCCTAAAACTTAATTCAAACTAAAATCGATTATTAACTTACATATAAATCACTTTTATGACAAAGATGAAATTTATCTTCTCCAGTCTATTATTGTTATTATCATTATTTCTAATAAGTAGTTGCGAACTTTTTGATATTGGCGATAGTAACGTTGATGATGAACTTAAGAATGACTTAGAAACTTTACTAAGTCAACGTGCGGGATATTCCTTATTTAATGAAGCCTTAGATAAAGTTGGGTTAGAAGTCGGGAATAGAACTATTTTCGTTCCCCGAAATGCTGCTTTTGAAACCTACTTAAATGGTCGTTCCTTAGATAATATTGATCCAATAGAATTAGAATATTTAATGAATTATCATATTCTTTTCGGGCAAATGACCCAACAAGAATTACCCACAGGATATTCACAAACAGAGGCTTTCTATCGTAATGATAACGGCATCAATCGAATGGATATGTACATCAATACCGCAGATGACCCAGCGATTAATCAGAAAGTAAAAATCACACTTGCAGATATTGTGGTAGATGATGGTGTTATCCATGAAGTTGATCAAGTTATTACGCCGCCGACAACTCTAGAATTAGCAGCAATTCATGGTTTAGATTCATTTGTCGCAGCAGTTGATTTGTTGGGCTTACGCCCTTTGATTAGCGACTCTGGTCCTTACTCGATTTATGCTCCTACAAATGAAGCCTTTCAAACGGTGATGGCTCAAAAAGGGTGGAATTCCTTGGCAGATATTTCTGGTTTAGAAAGTACCATAAAATATCATATTGCTGAAAACGCTATTAAATTAAGTAACAGCCCCGAGAGTTTTGATGCGATGAATGGTGGCCGAATCTTTATTTATGGTGAAGGAGGAATTATTGATGATAATCAAAATAGTTGCCTTTTTGTAGATAAAAATATTCAGGGAGGCAATGGGCTTTTACATACGATTGATGATATTTTGGGTATTTTATAAAAATAAAATGAAAGGTAGCTCACTTGAGCTACCTTTCATTTATTGATCTATTACTTATTGAGCTTTCAATTCTGCTAATCGTGCTTTGATTTGTTCGATAATAGTCATTTGTTGACCGATTTCATTTGTTTTTGCTTTTTGATCAGATATATTTTGTTCAATATCCATTTCGGCTTGAGCGATTTTCGCTTTCCAATCTTCGATATTTTTTTCTAATGTCGCCTTATCCTTGACCAATCTTTCATGGTCAGCCTCCAAATCTTTCAATGTTTTTTCTTCAGCTTTGACCTCTTCTTCGACCATTACTATCTTTAAATGTAGCCCAAAATCCATCAAAATTTGTTCGCCTAAAGCATAACCCTCAGGATGTCTATTAGACGAAAGATAAGCCCCGCCCAAATCGAACCAGGCAGTCATCGTATTCCCATCAAATTTAGCATAAACATCAACAGAATTACTACTCATGCCTAAAATCTCAGCATTATCAGTAAAATATTCATCGGTTTTACGGTTTTTCTTAGTTTTACCGTATTCCTTAAAGAATTTTACCCATTCTTTTGCGGCATCTTTTTCGCTACCTTCCGGCAAAACAATAGTCAAGCTATTAAAAGTACCAATACTCATGTAGTTTTGGCCCTCTGTGACTTGCCCAAAACTAACCGTAGTAAACAATGTTAAAACAAACGACAGTAGTGTAATTTTTTTCATCTTTGTTTTTTGTAAAAATTATTAAAAAATTCTCAGAAATATTCCTACCAAAAAGGGTAACTTGCTTTAAATGATTTCATTCATTAGACGGATACTTGCATGAATCGTTTCAGAAAACTACGATTATTTTTTACTTTATTCCATTCTGTGACAGGTTATTTTTTAATAATATAATAAATTTGAAATTTTTCAACTATGAAAAAAACGCATAGACTACAATCGTTGATAAGGTTTATGATAATATTTTTAATAGGAATATTGTTCTATTCATGCGATAATTCAACTGAAAAAACAGCAGAACAACCGATTAATCAAGGAGCGTATCAAGAGATAAAAATCCAGGAAAACATAGTAGAAAGTTTTCAAGGTATTATTGACTCAAATCAAGTCGCAGGTGCTATATTGATTTATGATGCCCCAAAAAAGGCGTATTTTTCTAATGATTTTGAACGAACAGAAACAGGGTTTTTACCAGCTTCGACGTTCAAAATCGTTAATTCTATGATTGGCTTAGAAACGGGTGTTTTAGCAGATGAACATCACCTATTCAAATGGGACGGCAATCCTCGTTCAATGGCGATTTGGAACAAAGATTTAACGTTGGCGGAAGCCTATAAAGTCTCTTGTGTACCTTGTTATCAAGAGGTTGCTCGGGCTATCGGCACAAAACGGATGAATGAATATTTGAAGAAATTGGACTACGGCAATATGGACATTACAGATGCTATGATAGATTTGTTTTGGTTAGAGGGCGAGTTCAAAATTTCGCAAAAGCAGCAAATTGATTTTTTAAAACGCTTTTACCATAAAGAACTACCGTTATCGGATAAGACCTACGCTACTATGCAAAAAATCATGGTCATTGATAAAAATGAGGAATATACGTTAAGCGGAAAAACTGGCTGGGCGATTCGAAATGGAAATAATATTGGTTGGTTTGTCGGTTTTGTAGAAAAAGGTCATGATGTTTATTATGTAGCCACAAATGTAACACCGCTAAATCAAGAGGAAACGAACGATTTCGCTCGCCTTCGATTACAAATTGGTTTAGAGGCGATGCAGCGTTTATCTATTTTAGAATAAGAATCATTCATATAAACAATACAAATTATGAAACTTAAATTTTACATTATTTTAGTAATAACAATAGGATTTTCAACATCGCTTTTCGGGCAAACTTCCGCAACAATTGAAGGTCAAGTAATTGATGCGACGACAAATGAGCCGATGATTGGCGTAACTGTTCGCACATCAGACGGAAAAGGGACAGTGACGAATTTCGAGGGGCGATACGTGGTTAAAGCCGATATATCGAATACCATTACTTTCACTTATATTGGTTATAAAACAGTTGTGGAGCAAGTTTATATAGAAGAAGAAGGCAATACGATTATTAATATAACAATGGAGGAAGCGTCCTCTATCTTAGATGCTGTAACGGTTACGACAAGTCGATATGAAAAAAATATTTTAAGGGAAGCCGTCTCAATTGATATTATCGATCCTGACTTTTTGGCTAACAATCAAGTCACACAACTCGACCAAATTATTAGCAAAGTACCGGGTATTCAAATTATTGATGGGCAAGCAAGCGTGCGAGGTAGTGGCTTTTCTTTTGGGGCAGGTAGTCGAGTGAGCATTATCGTCGATGGATTGCCGTTGTTAGCTCCCGAAGGCTCAACAATTCCGTGGAACTACGTACCGATTGAGAATATTGCTCAAATCGAGGTTCTGAAAGGCGCAACTTCTGTACTTTACGGGACATCTGCCATGAATGGCATTATTAATATTCAAACAGCTTATCCAACGGCTGAGCCTTCAACGACTTGGCAAACTTACGCTGGTGTTTATTCTGACCCTGAAAAAGAATATCAAGTCTGGTGGCAAGATAAGCCACAGCCACACAATTACGGAACATATATTTCGCACCGTCAAAAAATAGGTGAAAAGTTTGACTTGGTTTTAGGAGCGCATTCTCACAAAGAATTATCGTATTTAAAGGATGCTAACGAACGCAGAAATCGATTTAATTTTAATACTCGTTATCGAATCACGGATAATTTAGCGGTCGGGATAAATGGTAATGTAATGGAATTTACGCAAGGATTTTGGGGCTTTTGGCAAGATGGGGACACTTCGGCGTTGTTGCCCTCAGGACGTATTACTATGGATAGTTATTTTTCTCGAAATTTCGATCCGTACATCACTTATTTTGATCCATTCAGCAATCAACATTCTATTAAAACGAGGTTTTATAACGTGAGTTTTCTCCGTACAGGAAATTCACAAAATACAGTTGCTTCTGTCAATCATTTAGAGTATCAATTTAACCGACAATTTAAAAACAACATCAATCTAACCGCTGGCGTAAATCGTCAAATTTTAGATGTACAAAGTGCCTTGTTTGCCTATGATTCGACAGCGATGCAACCAGGTAGTTTTGGCGGTTACATCAATAGTGTTTATGCTCAAGTCGAAAAATCTTTACTTGATGATAGATTGACCGTAGCGGTCGGCTCTCGATGGGAGACGTACGCTTTTGAAGATGATGAGCAAGCAGGTTTTCCGGTCTTACGAGTAGCCAGTTCGTTTGCGATTACACCGAAAGATATCATTCGGACTAATCTTGGGCAGGGATATCGTTTACCGAGCTTACTAGAGCAATATGTCGATTATAATAATGGTATTCAGAATTTTCCAAATCCTGAGTTGCGGCCAGAAATCGGTGCAAGTTATGAAATCGGTTACAAACGTGCTTTTGATAATAAAGCGATTAAAGGATATTTTGATGCTGTTGTTTTCTTTAATGATTATGCCGATTTGATTGAACCTATTTTTGGATTTTATGGAAGTACGGACACTTTTAATATCATAGAACTTGGGAAAGCAGAAAATTATGGATTTAAAAATATAAATATTGCAGAAGCACGAATTTTAGGTTTTGAGCTGGGAGGACAAATTAACGGTCAGTTAGGCGAAATCGGTTATCGACTTTGGACAGGTTACACTTATACTTTCCCTGCCAATTTAGCAACAGATACCACAAACTTACGAGATGGTGGATTCTTTCTAAAATCAGCGGTTAACTCTATTTTTTCGCTGGATTCTTCCTTGTACGAAGGGATTTTAAATTATCGTAATTTACATAACTATCGCTTTGATATAGAATTATATTATAAATCATTGACGGTTGGTTTTGCAGCTAATTATCAAAGTAGAATGATTAACGTCGATGATATTTTAGTAGGCGAAGGCCTTTTTGGTGAGGGATTAGAAAGAATAAATGGCGGGGCGCTCTTCCCAGGAATGCGAGAATATCGAGCAGAACATACGACAGGCGACTGGGTTTTTGATATACGATTAAACTACGAAGTCACAGAAAAAGTAAAATTGAACTTTGTTATTAATAATGTCTTTAACTATGAATATGCTTTACGAATAGGACGGATTAGTCCGCCAAGATTAATGACTTTAAAAATGGAAGTGGGAATTTGATGGAGTAAAGCTGGACTTGACGATGGTTTCGAACCGTTGTCAAGTTCAATTTTATTTAAAATAATTATAACCATATCACTCGATTACTCGAAATCTCCGAATAAAAGCCGTCGGATCTAAATAACCAGTTGTATCTGACGAATAGCCGCCGCCAAGCGGAGCAGCTATTTTCCAACGCATTTCCAAATGCAAGTGAGCGTAATACAAACCGTCCGCATTGCCGATGGTAGCGACTTGTTGACCTTTTGTAATTGCATCACCTTCTTCGACTAATATCTCTAAACAATGAGCATACAAGGATTCTCGCATTTGACCATTTGGCAATTGATGAACAATACGTAAAACATTGCCCCAACCACCTGCATAATCTTTAACTTCTGTTACCCAACCGTTACTTATTGCATATATCGGATGTCCTAAATCAGAGTTTCCGCCAGTTGTAGCGTTCCAATCATCGCCTAAATGAGCATTTTGTTGAAATGGTTGAGCGTTGTAATAACCTTCGGCATCTGGTTTTCCGACAGGAAAATCAAAACCATCGCTGATATATTCAGGGTTTTGATGAAAAAAATCTTGATAAATAGCTTGAGGTGTTTTGGGTTTTGACGTTTCGGGAACACTTTGAACGATAGTTTTATCTGTTTTTGGAATGACTTTGTTACAATTATTAAAAACAAAAAATAACAGGCAAAGAATGATAAGACGATTCATAGACATTTACAATTTTTAAATAATTTATAAAATTCTAACGTTACAATATATGATACAAAATGAGGATTCAAGTAGGATGCAAATTTTAATATTTTCATAAAATGAATAGCAAGTATAAATTTGTAACTTTGAAAATCTGAAAATTCCACTAAAAAATTGAGGGAAAATTTAAAATAACCATGAAAAATATAGTTTTTATTTTATTAATGATGTGTTTTGCTTTCGCCGGAAATGCGAAAGTAATCGTAAAAGGAACATTGGTCAATGATAAACCTGCTACTAAAGAGATTCATCTTTTAGAACATGACGGTATTGCATTAACGAAGATTGAAACGGTTCCATTACAAGAAAATGCCGGTAATGTTACTTTTCAATTTGAATTAGAAAATATTGAAATTGGATTTTATTTTATTGGAATTGACCCTAATAACGTCAAATATCTAATTTTAGGACCAGAGAATGAAGTCGTTATTACAGGAAATTGCTCTAACTTATCGTCTGCAATTGTTACATCACCTTTGAATACAGAGTTTATCAATATTTATCGTCAAGTACAAGGCATTGACGGCCGATTCAATAAAGAAGTCAATGCGATTAGAAACGCAAGAGGTAATGCCACATTGATTCAAAAAGCAGAGGCAGAAATGGCAAAAATTGATGCAGACCGAAAAAAATTATTAAATGAAACGACGGTTAAAAATGCGTTTTTAGGCAATTTCGTTGGTTTATACACTTATTATAGCTACCAAAATAATAAAAAAACATACAGTAACGAAATTGAATATTTTGGAAACGAATATTTTGGAAATATCAATTTAGCAGATCCACACTTTAATCGTATTCCATTTTTGTATGATAAAGTTCGTCAGTACACCCAGACTTTAGCGTCAGTCGGGCAGCCAAATCAAGTTCAAGAAGCCTTTTCTAATCGTTTATTGTCACAGGTCGTACAAGGGACAAAAGCACACAAAGCTGTTTTAGCAGGTATTATGAATGGCTACGTTCAAGGAAAAAATACCGTGCTTTTTTCAAAATATGGCGAGCAATATTTAAAATTATTTGGAAATCAAAATCCTGATATTGCACAAAGTTTGACACAACAATTGGCACAAGTTAAAGCTGAAGTCGAAAAAGCTCAAAGCACTGCAGTCGGTAAAATTGCACCTGATTTTACACAAAATCAAGTAGATGGTACAGCGATGAACTTGAGTGACCTAAGAGGGAAAGTGGTGTTAGTTGATTTTTGGGCAAGTTGGTGCCGTCCGTGCCGTAAAGCAAACCCTGAAGTAGTGGCATTATACAATAAGTATAAAGACCAAGATTTTGAAATTATTGGTGTAAGCCTTGACAGAAACAAAGGAGCTTGGGAAAAAGCGATTGAAGTCGATAAATTGACTTGGTATCATGTTTCTGATTTGAAAGGTTGGCAAAATGCGGTTGCACAATTATACGGTGTTCGTTCTGTTCCTCAGACGTTTTTGTTAGATGCAGAAGGCCGAATCATCGCTCGAAATTTAAAAGGTCCAGCCTTAGAAGCAGCAGTTAAAAAAGCATTGGCAGCATCAGGACAGTAAAACATTTTATCGTCTGTCAACTTAAAAAAAGCGAATGATTTTCAAGAAAATCATTCGCTTTTTTTATTGCAAACTGCCCGCTGTTTTTAGTTCTTCAAAATATCCGGTTGACGTATTTTTTCGGACATTATCCCAATGATAATAACGGCCATTCATCGCAATGTAAACGCCATTTGGTAATATTTGGGCGAAAGCCACCGCACTACCAAGATTAAAGAAGCCATCAGAAGACCCCAGTTTATATGGTCGCATAGCACCGGTCATTACGATGGTTTTATCCAAATTAGCGGAAGCCAAAACTCTTGCAGTTTCGACCATGGTATCTGTTCCGTGTGTGATAATCAAGTCATGGTAAGGAGAAGCTTCACAAGAATCGACAATATATTGACGTTGTTCTGTAGTCATATCCAAACTATCAATCATCATCAACACTTGAATATCAATATCCAAAGTCGAACGACCTCGCTTAAACATTTCGGGAACATGTGTCTGTTGAAAACCTAAATTTCCATTGATAAGATTATAGTCTTTATCAAAAGTTCCTCCTGTTACAAAAACTCCTATTTTTCCCATTTTGGTGATTATTAATTTAGCCTGTCTCGCTTGTCCCGAAAACTCGGGTAAGCCTCGGTAATGATTCGTAATTAGTATTTTTAAAATAACTAATCGGTAAAGTTTATCGAAGCCAAACTTTAGCTTTTTTATGAATATAAGGTATGGCTAAACCGATACTTGCTCCAACAGCATAGCCTACAAAAATATCAGTCGGGTAGTGCTGCCCTGACCGATAACGCAAATAACCGATGGTCGCAGGAATGACCGCAGCTGCCACCCAAACATAAGGTTTATACTTTGATTTCGGATGATAGTCCGCAAACATACTTGCTCCTGCAAACGTCATCGCAGCAGAATAAGCAGTGCTGCCCGACATCATCGAAAAGCGGTGATCTCTATCCATTAACAAATTATCGGGAACGACTATGTCCGGATTGTACAAATATGGTCGAGGTCGTAAAACTTGTGATTTGGTCATTTGTACTGCAAAGTCTGTCATAGCAAAGGTTTCCGCACTTAATAGAATGATACTTCCCCAATCTCCACGACGAACATCTGGTGAGAAAAATAATAATCCAGGAGTGATCATTGCGGCATAGGTCCCCAGATTACTCACTCTGTCCGCAGTCGGTGACCATTGCGAATGAGCCGATAAATCAATTGACGGAATATTTGTCGTTGTTAAATTACTGATTTCTACTCCCGAAAGCGGTTCGACTTGTCGCTGTATATAACGCCCCGAAAAAGAACCCAAACCTGCCACACCAATTATCGGAAAATCCAGCATAGCGTGCATTTTATATGGCGAGTTTTTTGGCTGTGCCAATACAGTGGTAGAATGAAAAACAGCAATGATTAATATTATAAAACTGATTAATCTGACTTTCATAGCTTAAAAATAGAAAAAAAGTAGTAAAACTGCACCTTTTTTGGAAAAACAGTTTTAACCAACTTTTTTGATGATTGATAATTTTTTTAGAAAAAATTTGATTATTAATAATAATTATTCAAAACAATAACTATTTATTTAAAAAATCGTAATAATAATTTTATAAAATGGAAATTTTTGTTTTTTGATAATAATCAATGTTTTATTATCAATTTAGAACTAAGACAGACAAAAGCTGTTAATTTTTGGAATAATGTTTAAACGAAAATATATATTTTATAGCTCATCTTCAACTCCTTCTATTAAAAGAGAAAGGCATTCTAATGACACCAATTTTCGTAATCAAATTGAGTGTCAAACCCCTTTCTCTTTTAAGAAAAAGGAGTAGAGGTTGAGTTCACACATGGAAAACCAAACAATGGAAATTTACTGTAAACCTTTTGCTGAAATCGACCAACTTTCTGGCTTTGATAAAGCTTATGCCGCCGCAGATGCTGCTTTGCGTCCTTTTTATAAATACGATGTCAATTTGGATAGTTTCCAAACGATTATTGATACTAAAAAAGCGAACCCGATTGATAGACAAACCTTAGTCGAAGTCTTACGGGAACAGTACGCAGACATTGAAACGAACGAAAAAGTACGCCAGAATATTGAAGCACTCTTAGATGAAAATACGTTTACGGTAATTACCGCACATCAGCCGTCTTTATTCACCGGACCGCTGTATTTTATTTATAAAACGATAACCGCACTCAATTTAGCAGAAAGTTTAAATAAAAAATACCCAAATCATCATATTGTTCCAATATTCTTGATTGGCGGCGAAGATCACGATTTTGAAGAAATTAATCATTTGCATCTGTTCAATAAAACCATCATTTGGGAAAATGACGAAAACGGTGCAACGGGAATGATGCAAACGGCAACGCTCGAACCTGTTTTGACGGAAGTCAAAGATATACTGGGAACGTCCGAAAATGCTCAAAAAATCTATGCAATTTTAGAAAAGTGCTTTACGCAATATTCGACTTATGGCAAAGCGATGTTTGCGTTGACGAATGAATTATTCAAGGAATTTGGCTTAGTCGTCATCGCTCCAAATCATGCGAAATTGAAGCGTTTATTCGTTCCTATGATTAAAGATGAATTACAAAATCAAGCATCAAAACCATTGGTCGAAGCGGAAATTGCAAAGAAAGAAGCCGCAGGTTTTAGTGGGCAGGCATTTGTTCGAGAAATCAATTTATTTTACTTAATGCCGAATCTTCGAGAACGGATTGTTTTTGAAAATGGTCGGTATAAAGTCTTGAATACCGAATACGAGTTTACGCCGGCAGCGATGATGACAGAAGTGGAGAATCATCCTGAAAGGTTTAGTCCAAATGTGATTTTACGACCAGTTTATCAAGAAGCGATTTTACCAAATTTGGCGTACATTGGTGGGGGAGGAGAGTTGTCGTATTGGACAGAACGTCAGCCACAATTTGAGCATTTCAACGTACCGTTTCCGATGTTGGTGCGTCGTAATTCGGTGCTTTGGGTCGATAAAGGCAGCTCAAAAAAATTGAACAAATTAGGTCTGACGATTGACGATTTGTTCGGTGACGTGGAAGTATTAATAAAACGCTACGTCCGAGAAAATACAGACGAAGAACTCAGCTTGAAAGAGGCCAAAATCGCTGTTAATCAAGCTTTTGACCAAATTTTGGCGAAAGCCACCGCAATAGACGCAACGCTGAAAAAGACCGTTTTGGGGGAAAGAACAAAACAAATCAATGCGATAAATATGCTCGAAGGTCGCTTATTAAAAGCAGAAAAACGCAATCACGATATTGCGGTCAATCAAATTCGAAATTTAAAAGATAAGTTGTTTGCCAATAATGGTTTACAAGAGCGTTACGATAATTTCTTACCGTTTTATTTGAAACATGGCGATAGTTTTATTCAAACTTTGAAGGATAATTTAGAGCCGTTGAATCGGGATTTTGTGGTAATTTTTGAGTAGGGTTTGGACACGAATTACACGAATTATACGAATTTTTTTAGTTGAAAGGCATACCGATAGCTCGGTATGCCTTTCAACTTTAAGTTGAGTTTTATTTTTACTCAAATAATTCCGCAGGATTGATTTTGAATTGTAGCATTTGAGCGGTTTTTCTTCCGTTCATATTTACTCTTCTTAGGAAAAGCGACATTAATAATTTCCTCAATAATATACTGCAACACATTCACCGAAACACTATTTCCAAATTGTCGATGTGCTTCTGCGGTGCTTTTCGGTAACCTAAAATTTTCTGGAAAACCTTGTAATCTTGCACATTCACGAGGTGATAATTTTCGGATTTTACCATTGATTTTATACAAACCCGTTTTTGCACCAGCTCCGCCGCCGTGAGCAGAAAGCGTAATCGCATGACCTAACGGATGATAAATGCGTTCGCCTTGTCCGCCTTTATTGACTTTGCCGATTTGTATCGGTCGATTCGGTAAATTGATCTCACCGAAGATGTTTTGTTGTGGTTCAAATTGTTTGTAAATCCACATATCTTCCCGTTCGATGATTTTTCCATCAACTGGATTTTCTTCTAAAATATCTTTTAAGCAAGACATGATTTTTGTACTTGGAAATTCAAAATTACCATTATAAAAATCTCGATGAAAACCAACAATATAAACCCGTTCCCGATTTTGAGGTAAGCCAAAATGACTGGTATTCAAGACTTTATAAAAAACGTTATAATTTAATTCGTCTAAAGTGTCTAAAACCGTTTTTAGTGTTTTTCCATCATTATGACGAATGAAATTTTTGACGTTTTCTAAGAGTAGAATTTTCGGTTGATGAAAATGAGCGATTCGAGCAATATCAAAAAACAGTGTTCCTCTTGTATCTTCAAAACCTCGCTGTTTACCAGAAATCGAAAAGGCTTGACACGGAAATCCGCCACATAAAATATCATGTTTTGGAATAGCTTCGGCAGCGATTTGAGTAATATCGCCATGAGGTTTTAAACCGTGATTTTTTGCATAAACGGTTGCTGCTTTTTTATCAATTTCAGACGCAAAAACAGCGTTTGCACCAAAAGATTTCAACGCATAGTGAAAACCTCCAATTCCTGCGAACAGGTCAATGAATGTGAAGTTGTTCAGTTGTTGTTGATTTGATGCGATGTTTATCATTTTACAAAAGTACAGATTTTTTTAGTTGCAAGGCACTTTTAAAGTGCCTTGCAACTCGATTATTTTTCAAATAAACAATTTGGCAGTACGTTATTCATAATTGCTTGTCTAACTGATGATAAATAATTAGAATAATTTAAAAATTTGTTCGATTTGATTCTACGATTTTGTTTTGTGAGGTCGGAAGTTTTATATTGTTACTTTAAAATCAAATCTGTTACGTCAATCTTATCAAATGAATAACTTATCAAGAGAATTATATCAACAAATTGAAATCATCATCCAAAAAGGAAAGGTGTATTTACACAATAAGTCTGATAAAATAATTGAGGAACTAATCTATGAAACGTCTTCAATGCTGACCATAGACGAAGTGATTGCTCTAAGTGCTACGCCGACATATCAAATCACGAATATTCCGCCCGATAAAGCCATTTTATTAGAAATTTTAGACGGTTGGGAAGACGGGAAAATATCCTATTATTTGACGAAAGTCAAGACAAAAACCATTGATTTTCAAGGTAGTGTTAACTTAAAAATAAAACACCTTTCGGGAATGATTGCGTTGCCGCAAATAGTAGATGGCGAGAGTGTAAAGTTGAGTTCGACAGATGGATTTGTCGTTGATACGGAAACGAAAGCGGTTAATCCTGTGAATGAATTGTACTGGTTAGCCGAAGATTTGTTGGCTTATACGGACTTGACTGGCGAACAATTTGACACCGAAAAGGCACAAGTGAAATTATGGAAAATGAATCCAATTTTATCCAAAAATGATTTTCCTGAAATTCAAAAATTGCAAAAAAACTTATTAGGTCG
>CBFIHR010000018.1:27428-65033 GCA_965662365.1 Saprospiraceae bacterium | reverse complement strand
TAATTGCCCATTTATTCATCCGTCAGTAATGTTTCGCCAAGATATTTTACGATATTTTCGATATAATAACATGTTTATGCCCGCAGAAGATTATGAGTTATGGTCACGAATTATTCACAAATATCCTGTTGCGAATATCGCTAAACCACTACTCTATTATCGTGTACACTCATCGAATATTAGTACTACAAAACGTACCCGTCAATTAAAATCAATTCGAGCAATCTATCAAACTTTATTAAAACAATCTGGAATGAATTTTAAGGAATATGAACTGGAAAGTCATTTAAAATTATCGGGGAGCTATACAGATAAAATTGATGAGGAAGAAGTTAATGATGCCGAAAAATGGTTAATCAAATTAGAAAAACACTTCATGAAACAAAAGCTATATTCTGATAATGAAATTCAAGAAGTATTAATGAATATTTGGTATTTATTTGCGATAAAATTTACTAAATATTTGAAAATCAAAGGTTTTAAAATCTTTATGAATTCAAAATTTAGTTATTCGAAAAGTAATAAAAGTAAACTATTATTATTCTTACATGCAGTTGGACACTTCAGATACATGAATAAAATTTACCTTTTTTTCAAAACTTCTTTATACAACTCCAAATATTGATTCGCAATGACATTCACATCAAACCGTTTAGCATTTTCAAACCCATTTTGAATCAATTGATTTCGATAGTCTTCGTCATTGATAAGTTTTAATATGCCTTTTCTAATTTCTTCTATATCAAAAGGATTAACCAAATGAGCGGCATTTCCTGCGACTTCAGGCATAGCAGCGACATTTCCTGTAATCACCACTCTACCAACTGCATTAGCTTCTATGATAGGCATTCCAAAGCCTTCATAAGTAGAAACTAATGTAACAATATCAGCGGTTTCGTAAGCATTTTGCATTTGAATGGGTGTAAGTAACGGCGAGTTCTTATATTTAATTTGATACTTTTTTAGCAAGGCTAATTGTCGTTTATTTAATGTTCCAACTAAGTGTAAACTGCAATCAATATCTTGAATAGCTTCTAATAGACGTTCAATATTTTTAGCAGGTTTTACACCAACTTGTAAAATTGTTGGTGAGTCTGAAAAAACTTTTGACACCTGTTTGAAAATAGGATTAACAGGATTGGGAATTACGAATATTTTTTTAGAGTTACAATTGTATCTTTCGATAATTTCTTCTTTTAAAAAATCAGAAACCACAGTAATAAAACGAGCCTTCTTCAGAGGTAAATACCACCAAAATAACCTAAGTATTTTTTTTGCAAAAAAATTTTGAGTAACTACAAATGTTCCATGTGTGCTCAATATTGTTTTGCTTCTTCTTAGACCCAAAACTAAGAAATTAACATCTCCTGTTACATGATTAATTTCACCTTGCCTAAAATAAGCCTCAAAAATATTATAAACTCGTTTCCAAATCCCTTTACTATGATACTTTGAAATATAAACCTTGGGTTCTATTTCAAAGCCAAGTTCTGCCCGAACCATATTAAACACATGCTCAATACTGACAAAATCTTGATAAGGTTTACGTTGGAAAAAAATAATTTTCATAGTTAAATAGACAGGAAAAAATCTTTATAAAGTTTTCGGTAATTAATTTTTTGCATATATGCTTTTGCATAATCAAACGCAGCATTAGCCTTGATTTGATATTCTGCATTATCCATTTCATAAAGTTCTCTTAATACCTCGCTATACTTTTCCTCATTTTCTAAATCAATTATCCATCCTGCGTTATTATTTTCAATTTCGCCCCATGGTGTTGTTGGTGTTGTAATAACAGGTTTTCCTATTGCTAACGCTTCAATAATCACATGACCGAAATTCTCTCCAAACGTTGGTAAAATAAAAGCATGATATGATTTAAAAATATTCTGGATATCGTCAGGTTTATATACACCTTTATAATTAACACTGATACATTGGGGAAGTTTTTCTATAGTTTCTTTACAAAGTTCCCAATATTCAAGGTGATCTATCGCCCCAAAAATATCTAAACTAATTGGTAGATTAATTTTCTTTAAAAGGTTCAAAATAAACAAAATATTCTTTTCACGAGCCACTCTTGACGCAAAAAACAGTCGAAGTTCTTTCCTTTTTTTAGTAGATACTTGCTTTGAAAGTAAGCGTTTGTGAGGCACATTAGGAATTAAGAATGACTGTGTATTTAATAGTTTCAAACGAAATATTGATGCTTCTTTTTCTGCCTCACTTGTTACTTGTAAATACAATTTACGTTGTAATCCTAAAACTCTAAATAAATTGAGAAATATTAGTTTTTTAGTCTTTTTGAACTGTAACTTTCCATCCATTAACATTCCTCTTGGAACTAAAATCAATTTGCAATTAATATGAATCTTACGAATAAAATGATTTAAAAAGATAGGCACAATCGTAAAGTAAGTTGAGAACATCCCATTTAGATATACTATATTAGGTTTTACTTCATTAATAATCTTATATATCTTTATTATTGACAGATCTTTATTGTTACAATAATATATTTTAGAAATGTTTTGAAAATTTTGCCATTGATTGGTTAATATATCTTCATAATTTTTAGTTTCTAAATAATCATTCGCCCTGGTAAAAATGAAAATTTCAAAATCTTGATGAACCTCATTGATTAAGTTTAGACAAGAAGCCATTGGACCTCCTCCTTTAAACCCTGGATAAAACCAATCTATAAAAATTAAAAGTCGCTTTTTACTCATTTATTTTACTCTTCAAAAAAAACTGCTTAACCTTAGACAAAGGTTTCCAAATTATCGTATAAAACTTAGGTTTTAGTTTATTTAATTTCCAAGCTTTTTTGTCTTCTCGATTTGCTTGAAGCCTATTTGTAAAAGAAGCATTACTTACTCCGCCAATAGGCATATAAACTAATACTTTTGGAATATAGACAGAAGGAACTCCATTTTTTAATAAAAAACGAAGAATCAGCTCATAATCCGCTGAAATTTTCAAATCTGTATTGAAAAATCCGTATTTCTCATAAATAGATTTTTTAACAAAAAAGGTTGGGTGCGGCGGCATCCAACCTTTATAGAATTTATCTTTTCCTAATTTCCCTGATCTCCAAACTCTGACAATATTTTCAATCTTATCCCCTTTGATATAGACTAAGTCTCCATACACAGAATCAGTTTCTTCATTTTCAAACTTTAACATAACTTTCTTTAGAATATGTCGATTCGCATAAAAGTCACCTGCATTTAATATACCAATAACATCACCTGTAGCCAGTTGAATACCTTTATTCATTGCATCATAAAGTCCATTATCCTTTTCCGATATTATTGTTAGATAATTACACTTTTTTTCATATTCTTTCAATACAGCTATAGTTCCATCTTTTGATACTCCATCAATAACAATTTGTTCAATTTCTACTCCTTCTTGAAGAAAAATTGAATCCATTGTTCTTCGAATAAGTTTTTCACAATTAAGTGTAGGCGTGATAATGGAAATTTTCATTGTTTACATCATTAATAATCATAATACCAATTCACAAAATTAGTCTTAAAACCTATATAAACAAAACTATCAGTAGTAGCTTGCAAGTCACCGACTTCTACTTTTGGTCGAAGACCTCTATAACGGTAGCCCAACTCTACATGAAAATTGGAACGAGGATTAATAATATAACCTACGGAAACATCTGCAAAAGTAGTTGTCGTTCTTACGCCTTGCAATAACTCATTGCCAAAATCTTGCTCCCGATTATCGTAAGATTCATTGATGTTCG
Source organism: Saprospiraceae bacterium (assembly GCA_965662365.1). Classification (GTDB taxonomy): domain Bacteria; phylum Bacteroidota; class Bacteroidia; order Chitinophagales; family Saprospiraceae; genus CAWVWD01. The sequence continues at coordinate 61,267 of CBFIHR010000018.1, read as the reverse complement.
TCCCCCAGTTTGACCCTAAACTGTCTAATCCTTGAATAGCATACATCAACTGAAACTTCCCCGTCAACCTATCTTTTTGATAACGAATAATTGACATAGATTCTATAAAATTTGCTCCTAAAGGATGTGCCAAAGCCAAATTGCTATTTGCATAATTTTGTAGCGGTGTTTTGTGAGAATAAGTATATGCAGTTGCCGAGTTTACTTCTGTTTGTACCGTCAAGTTAGGAATAATGGTATTAAACGACTTGATTCCTAATTGCCAACCATATTTATTGCCCCACCAACCATTTCCTCTTCGGTTATTTGAAAAAGATAATTCATCAATTATAAATTGTCCGTAGGCATGAATATCGTCTGTTATTTTATATTTAGCATTCAAACCTATCAAAGCATTACCACCTAGTGAGCCTATTTCATACTCAATAGGACGATAGAAAATAACTGGATTTAGATAATGAAAATCAAAACCTCTTGTGTTAGCGCTATCTTCATAAATAATTGTTTCGAATAATCCAATATTCAACCTTGAATTTATATTCCATGATAAATGATGCGAAGTAACATATTTCCTTGGTAAAAGCCCTTGTGATGTTAGCCCACTCTGAACATCAATCATCGAGGTGTATAAATTAGTATATTGAATATTCCAAAATGAAGTAGTTACTTTAAAATAAGGATAAAATGTTGCATAATCCGATAGTAACATTGAGCGGTAACCATCTCCAATAAAGTTTTTACCTTGTCCTAACTGAAACTGAAAAAACTTATTTGGTTGATAAGTAACCTGTCCGGTAGCATTCATTGTACTTTGCTGACGTTCACCGTTATTAGCTATATAAATTCTTGAAGCCCCATTTCCATTGAAAGTCCTGGTATCGTCGTTTCTATTCGTTAGATAATCCGGCAGGATAGAATTTGCTAAATAAATATCCGATGAGAAAAAAACTTTTTCACCAATACTTCCTTCTATTCGTCCTCCTCTGATAAAGCTACCATAGGCAGTATCTGACGCTTGTCCTACATTAAAACCTAATAATAAATTCCCTGTCAGATAGTAGTCGTTATCTTTATTAATTTTGAATAAATTTTCGTTAAAAGCAAAATTCCCAAAATTACTTCTTCCTAAATCTGTATCCAACCGTAAACTTTCAATCGTACTATCAACAATATGATAGATTTTTTTATTTGCCAAGGGTTTTACACCTGTATGAATGTTTTTATCCAAGCGATTCAATTCTCGTTCGTACTGATTAGCAAAATCATGCTGGATAGGAATGACAATATTCTGTCCATAAAGTAAAATACTTGAGAACAATAAAAATACTGTCAATAATAATTGATATAATTTCATATTGGTTTTTGTTAAAAAAAATCCATAAGACGCTTATGGATTGAAGAATAATAAATCAATAAATTTTGTTAAATCCATGCGTTTTTACTACAACTTCCACTATTTTAATATAAATAATAAAGTTATAGCTGTGTCTTATCTAATATTCAGGAATATTAGATAAGACACTCATTTTCAATCATCTTTCTGTAATTTGATTTTAGCTGAAGTATAAGATAATAATGTAGAACTGATAGTAGCCAATCCGATAATAATAATCATTAACCAGAATGTTTCTAAATATTGAAAGTAAAAGGCTATTAATATGAAAATAATATTCACTACAGTTAGGACGATTGTAGATTGTGTATGAGACAAGCCTGTATCCAATAATAGATGATGCGTATGTGTTTTGTCAGGCATGAAAGGTGAACGCCCTTTAAGCATTCGAGTAATAAAAACCTTGAGGGTATCAAATAGTGGAATAATTAATATTCCAATAACAATCGCAGGAGCGGCTTCCATTTTATAAATCCCTAAATAAGGTTTTTCTATTAATTTCTCTACAAAATAACCATTATGAGTCTCTAAGCACTTAACCGCTAATATAGTGCAAACGAAACCTACCAACATAGACCCCGTATCTCCCATAAAAATCTCAGCATCTTTTTTAAAGTTGTACTTCAGAAAAGCAACTAATGCACCTGTTAATGCAAAAGCGACCATTGCTAACTCGACTCGTTCGATTAAGAAAAACCATGTTCCAAAAACTATTGAGATAGTAATACCAAGACTTGCGGCCAATCCATTTATACCATCAATTAAATTGAAAGCATTAATAATCAAAATGATCACAAAGATGGAAAATATAACACTGAACCATTCATAAAGCTCATAAATACCAAATAGGCCATAAAAGTTATCAATCACGACATCTGCTCTAAAAACTAAGATTAGCGCCACAATAATTTGACCACCCAGTTTTCGTGACGGACTCATAGGAAGAACATCATCTTTTGCTCCGATTAGAAAGATAATAATCATTGCAGCCAGTATATACTGCAAATTAGCAAAATAACTGAATGGTGTCCATAATGTAATGGCAAAAACCGTCCCTGCAAAGATGGCAATCCCTCCTAATGAAGGAGTAGGAGTGTCATGTGCTGCCCGTTCGCCTGGTACGTCCATCAACCTTTTGACTTTTGCAACTCGAATAATTGACGGAACTACAAGATAAGTAATTGCAAATGCAGTAATAAAGCTTAAAGTGATATCGTACATCTAATTTTTTGTTTATGAATCGATTATATACACGAGACAACATGAAAAGCAATACCAAAACCACTTTGTTATGCCATGACGAGTAAAAATGCAAAAGTACAAACTATTGTATAACTGTTTATCAAAATTTTATATAAAAAAATGGTTCTTTACTTCTAAAATACCTGAAGTTAAAGAACCATTCTTTTAATACTCAAATTTATTGCCTTGCGTTTTACCTTCCAAAATCATCTTGTAACCGCACAATATCCTCTTCATTAGAAGGGTTTTCAGGGTCTGTATGCTGCCAAATTTCAGCAACTTTTCCCCAATCTGACAAACCGACTAAACGATGACGTTCTCCTTTTTTTAAAATAATCACATCACCAACTTTAAAGGTTTCTAATTCTCCTTGTTCATCCGTTTCACTCCTAACAATGCCTACTTCTCCTTCAATGACTCTCCAAACCTCTGAACGTCTATGATGATACTGCCAAGACAACCGTTTTTTAGGAGCTACCAATAAAATTTTCGGACTGACTTTCCTTCCCTCAATTAAATCCGCATTATTCATTCCTGAGAAGTAAGCTGCTGTAAATTGATCTGCTTGATTTTCATCAATAACAAAAAAACCACCCCACGGACGATTGAAATCTACGCGCTCAAACTCAAATCCTTGAGCTTTTAACTCTGCTTCTGTTGTTTCAAAAATAGTCATTCTATGAGATCTTAAAATACTTAATACCAATCTTTATCTTTTAATGATTCGTAAACAGAGCGAATACCTTGCTCTAACGTAATCTTAGCTTTCCAGCCAGCATTCGTCAATTTATCAACGTTCATTAATTTCCGAGGTGTTCCATCAGGTTTTGTTAAATCATGGACAATTTCGCCATCATATCCGACGATTTTTTTAACTAACAATGCTAAGTCTTTTATAGAAATATCTTCTCCAACACCTACATTAATTGGCCCCTCTCCTTCAAAATTTTGCATTAAATAATAACAGGCATCCGCCAAATCATCCGCATGCAAAAATTCACGCTTCGGTGTACCAGTTCCCCACATCGTCACCGTTGAAAGATTCTCTTTTTTTGCGGTATGAAATTTACGAATCAAGGCTGGTAAAACGTGCGACTTCTGCAAATCATAATTATCATTCGGTCCATATAAATTTGTTGGCATTGCCGAAATAAAATTACAACCATATTGTGCACGATAAGCATCGCACATTTTGATACCCGATATTTTCGCAATAGCGTAAGGCTCATTCGTAGGCTCTAAAATACCTGTCAATAAAGCATCTTCTCGCATCGGTTGCTCGGCAAATTTCGGATAAATACAAGATGACCCCAAAAACATCAATTTCTTCACGCCATTCAAATAAGCATGATGAATGACATTACTTTGAATCATGATATTATCATAAATAAACTCCGCACGATACGTATTGTTTGCTACAATTCCACCTACTTTTGCTGCTGCTAAAAATACGTAATCAGGCTTTTCTGCAACAAAAAAAGCGGCAACAGCCGCTTGATTTCTTAAATCCAGTTCTTTTGAGGTGCGAGTTACGAAGTTTACAAACCCTACGTTTTCTAATCTTCTCTTAATTGCAGAACCAACCATTCCTCGGTGTCCTGCTATATATATTTTAGCTGACTTATTCATAGTATGCGAATTATGAATTATGAATTATGAATTATTTATCGCACATAAAGTTCAGTAAATAACGAATAATTCATAATTCGAAAGTTATATTTTTAAGCTTATTATTTTTGTACACAATGCTTCTATAAGTAACTACAACGAAGCTTCCAGTATTTCTTTATAAATAACTTCTCCAAGAACAATATTAAGTCCTTTTTTTATACCATTGTCTTGTTCGCAAGCCTTTTCCCATCCCATATTTGCTATCTTTAGAACGTAAGGTAAGGTAACATTCGTTAACGCTACTGTGGAAGTAAACGGTACCGCTCCTGGCATATTCGCAACACAATAGTGTACAATATTATCAATAATAAATATCGGATCTTCATGTGTCGTAGGTCTTGAGGTCTCTACACATCCTCCTTGATCTACAGCAACATCGACAATCACAGTACCGGGTCGCATTCCTTTAACATGTCTCTTTTAATTAATTTAGGCGCTTTTTTACCTTTAAGTAACACTCCACCAATAATTAAATCATGTGTTTTTATGTGTTTCCGTATATTCAATTCATTAGAAAACTCTGTGACAACATGTGACGGCATAATATCATTAACGTATCGTAAACGTTTCATATCTATATCTAATATAGTGACATGTGCTCCCAAACCTGCTGCCATTTTAGCCGCCTGCACTCCAACAACACCTGCCCCTAAGACTAATACCTTACCGGTGCCACACCCGGCACGCCTCCTAAAAGTAGTCCACGACCTTTTACAGGCTTTTCTAAATATTTAGCACCTTGCTGTATGGACATACGTCCTGCGACTTCTGACATTGGCGTTAGTAATGGTAATGTTCCATCTTCATCCTCAACCGTTTCGTAGGCTATACAAATAGCTTTTGACTTAATCATAGCCTTCGTCAATTCTTGACTTGAAGCAAAGTGAAAATAAGTAAATACAATTTGTCCCTCCCTTATTAAGTCATATTCCTGTATAATAGGCTCTTTAACTTTTACAATCATTTCACTTTTTTGGTAAACCGACTCTAAAGTGTCTAAGATTGTAGCACCTACATTTTCATAATCATCATTTGAAAAGCCACTATACTCGCCCGCATTAGACTGTATATAAACCGTATGACCTTTTTTCGTAAGTTCAAACACACCAGCTGGTGTCATACCAACTCTGCTTTCATTATTTTTAATTTCTTTAGGGACTCCGATAATCATGATTATATCTTATTTTTTGATATTTGAATTGGATACAATTTCCACGATTTACTTTTTTAATATATTCAGAGTGCTTTCATAACAGAAAATTACTCAAATTGATTCTTAATCTCGTATCCTGCATCTTTCAATAACTGATCACGACGGAACAATTCAATATCAGACGCTACCATTTCGCTACATAGTGCTTCTAAATCATATTTAGGTTCCCAACCTAATTTCGTTTTAGATTTTGTAGGATCACCAATTAATAATTCTACTTCTGTAGGACGGAAATATGCTGCATCAACAGAAACCACAACTGTTCCCACTTTAACAGGATATTCAGGATTCGTACTTGCGACCACCGTTCCAATCTCATCAATGCCTTCACCTGTAAACGCTAATTCAACACCAATTTCTTTAAATGACATTTTCACGAAATCACGAACCGTCGTTGTTACACCAGTTGCAATAACAAAATCTTCTGGTTCATCTTGTTGCAAAATTCTCCACATTGCCTCCACATAATCCTTAGCGTGTCCCCAATCTCTTTTTGCATCAAGGTTTCCTAAGTACAATTTATCTTGCAAACCTAAACCAATTTTTGCAACAGCCCGAGTAATCTTACGAGTCACGAATGTTTCTCCTCGAAGCGGAGATTCGTGATTAAATAAAATACCGTTACAAGCAAACATATTGTAAGCCTCCCGATAATTTACCGTAATCCAATAAGCATACATCTTAGCAACCGCATAAGGTGAGCGAGGATAAAAAGGTGTAGTTTCTGACTGCGGAACTTCTTGAACCAAGCCGTATAATTCAGAAGTAGAAGCCTGATAGATACGAGTTTTCTCCGTCAAACCTAATAAACGTACTGCTTCTAAAATCCTTAATGTACCGACACCATCAACGTCAGCCGCATACTCAGGAGCATCGAAACTTACCTTTACATGTGACATTGCACCAAGATTATAAATCTCATCAGGTTGAATTTCTTGAATCAAACGAATCAAATTCGTTGAATCCGACAAATCTCCATAGTGTAATTTGAATCTAATCTTTTCCTCGTGTGGATCTTGATATAAGTGATCAATCCTATCCGTATTAAACAATGAACTACGGCGTTTGATACCATGTACTTCATATCCCTTTTCTAATAACAATTCTGAAAGATAGGCACCGTCTTGTCCTGTTACTCCTGTTATTAATGCTTTTTTCATTATATTACTTTTTTAATATGTTCTCCTTCTTGTCGTTATGTTTTGAATATCTACTGCTAATTACATCTTTTGATCAAGGCTTTTGCCTGTTTCGATGTGTTTAAAATTAGGGATAAAATCACCAATAGCGTCTACTATAGCTTGTTTGGTTACTTCATTAGATTGAAACACTTTATTCAAAGCATTAAATAATTTTTCAATTTCAGTCATTGGCTTTGATGGTGCATTTCGAATAACTCCTAATTGCTCAAAGGTAGCCATATCCACGTCTTCACCTGGCACAAAAAACTCTTCATATTTCTTTTCTCCTGACGTATCCGTTGGAAAGAAATAAACGGGATATTTATCAGCATCTATTGATAAATTCAATACTTTTTCTCTGGCTTTTTGTTCCGTTTCACAGTATTCAGGTTCATAATCTCCAAACTCTTTAAGGAAATTCTCACCAATACTTGAAAAAGTTTTCATTTGATCTTCTCGCAGTTTTGGAAAGAAAATTTGACCACTTTCACCTAACATACAAGCTAACATACAAATCTGACCACTTTCCTCTGGCGAAACAAAATAGCGTTTGACATCAGTTGGAGATGAAAGTGGTTGACGTTTCATCATACGCTCAATAAAGCCAAACAGTAAACTACCATTAGAAAAAGCCACATTTGCAAAACGAGCTGTAGTAATTGGAATTTTTTTGGAATAAGCTAAAATCACATCTTCCATCAACTTTTTGCTTGCTCCCATCACATTCACAGGATTCGCCGCCTTATCTGTGGAAACGCAAAAGAAATGTTCTGGTGGATTTTCTACTAATAAATCTAATAACCTCTTTGCCTTAATGACATTATTGTTAATCATGGCTTCTATGGAATAATGATCTTTTTCACTACGAACATGTTTATGTGCTGCAAAATTTGCTACAACATGAAAGGGACCTTCATTTACTAATATCTTTTCAAAGACATCACTTGCAAAATCAATCGGATAAGTTTTGAAGTCTTTCGGAACATTATAGCCTACGGAACTTCGCAAATCTCTGACTAACTCAGTTAATCCATTTTCATTCAAATCTACCACATAAAGTTTCGTCGGTTTGAATTTTAATATAGCTTTAATATAAGAACTCCCTATTGTTCCTGCTCCGCCTATTACAATAACAGATTTGTCATTAATTGCTTCACTTAATTGTTCTTTATTTCTTTGAATATCCTTAGCAAAAAGCGAATCTTTACGTTCTGTGATGTATGTTGAGATAAATTGACTGACGTTGAAGTGTTTCATAAAAACAAAAGTTAATTTTATGCAAAGTACATTTTGATTTAATTAAAAATTTCTTCGGGGTATATCTTTAAATATTCTAAAGTGTAAATCACTTTTAGGAAATACAATAGCCCATGCAGTTAGAAATAATATCATAAAGTCTATTCCAAATGATTGATTGTTTTGATACCATTGTTCAACCTCTCCTTTGTATGGATAGATAATTTTTTTATAAAATTCCCAAGGATCGTTACCTTCTGCCTTAGCTTTAGTTAGTAAATCCTCCTCGTCTCTAAAAATAATAGAACCGATCCCCGTAACTCCTGGAGTTACATTGTAAATCACTTTTTGAACATTTTCTGGATAGGCATCAAAACTTTTTTGCATGACAGGTCTTGGACCAACAAAACTCATATCACCTCTTAAAATATTGAATAATTGAGGTAACTCATTGATTTTAGTTTTTCTTAAAAAACCACCCATAGGTGTAATTCGAGGGTCTTTTTTGAGTGTCATTATTCCTCCTGCCATATTCGGACTATCTTTCAACATGGTTGCAAATTTCCAAATGTCGAAAATTTTATTTTTATAGCCGACTCTTTCTTGAAAATAAAAGATATAACCTTCACCTGTTAACTTTAATCCTATCATTATTGGCACTAAAATAGGCGTTAAGACTAAAAGCATAATTAGCGAAAATATAAAGTCAAAAAAGCGTTTTATGAAACGATACATCTAATATTATTTTATACTTTAATGATTGTAAAATACTGAGATTCGATGATTTATTCTCTGGCCTTTTCTATCAAAGAACAAAATTCATCAAAAACAAGATTTAATTATTTCTATTACCTTGTCCATTTCTGTATCTGTTAAGTTAACAGAACTTGGAATACTCAAGCTATCAGCATGTACTTTTCTTGAATGGTCGTGTTCCGTAACATAAAGATTGTTTTTAAACATGGGCAATTGATTCATCGGCATCCAAAATGGACGAGCAATGACATTATTTTCTTGTAATGCTTTCAAGATTTCTGCTTGCTTTGATGAGCTAAAGGTGAATAACCAACAATTAGCGTTTACATAATCTTTTACTTCCTGAAACTTAATATCACCAATACCTTGCAGGTGTTTTCTATAGTAAGCATCTATGTGTTTCTTTATTTCTATAAAACCAGAAAGTTGTTCCATTTGAGCTACACCGATTGCTGCCAAAATGTTCACCATTCTATAATTAAAACCAATTTCATCATGGTAATAAGTATCCGGGTCAGCTTTTGCTTGTGTTGTTAGATGTTTTGCACGTTTTGCAAGTTCGTCATCATCCGTCACAATTACTCCACCTCCACCAGTAGTAATAATTTTATTTCCATTAAAACTAAAAACGCTCATCTTCCCAAAACTACCTGAGTGTTTTCCCTTGTAGTAAGACCCTAAAGATTCACTTGCATCTTCAATAACCAGCAAATGAAAACGATTTGCAATTTCCATCAACCGCTCCATGTTGCACATATTCCCTAAAACGTGTACAGGCATAATGGCCTTTATTGGCTTATGAGAAAGCAGAGAATAACTGTATGTCTTTTCAGACTCGCCTACTCCTTCTGTTACGGTATAAGTATTTTTTTCTAAGAAATCTTCGAGTAAACCCAAGTCCATTTGCCATGTCTCAGGATCAACATCAACAAATATTGGATTAGCAAATGTGTATGATGCAGCATTCGCTGATGCAATAAACGTAATATTAGGAACAATCAAATGATCTCCTAATTTTATGTCGTGCATGTGCATCGTCAAATGCAAACCCGATGTGCCATTGACACAGGCTATGCCATGTTTGCAACCAGCATACTCTGCTACCATATTTTCAAATTGGGTAACGTATGCTCCAGCCGAGGATACCCAGCCCGTGTCAATACATTTCTTCACGTATTCCCATTCGTTACCATCAAGGTGTGGGATAGATAAAGGTATCATAATAAATATGTTTTATTAACTGATGTTACGTAAAGGAGCTATCCTTTAAAATAGTAAGTTCTTTGAAAGCAGCTTTGAGAGCTGATAAATATAATTTAGATTTCATGGCAAAATGATTCATTTCATTGACCATTTTGAGTTTTTCTAACTTAATATAAGCCACAATGGAAGCAAAAATATGATTGCATTGTGTTCTTGTAGTTCGAGTTGGAGATTTAGCAATAGCTGTATTCTGTTTTAACGATTTATGATATTCTTCTACACTCCCACCGAGGTTTCGGTACATGCACCGTTTTTTGTATATTGTAGTGAATTGGTCATCTGACAAGCTAAAATCATTAGGAACTAGAAATCTTACACCTGTTAATTGGTCTTTGTTTTTAAAAACCTGTTTGGTTAAAAGTACAGGAAATTCTAAATCCTTTAACCAAACTTTGACAACTGTATTATCTGGAATATCTAATTCATCAATTCTTGACCATTGACCTTTATTTCTATCTTTTTCATCTAAAACAGCATTGCGATTTGATTTCATATCAAATATGAAAAACTTCTTTTTCTTCTTGACAAATCTCATAGTGTCTGCTGATGCAAACCAACTATCTGCTAGTATATACTTGAATTTGAGTTGATTATGAATAGCTTGGGCTATCATCTCAAGCATAATTGTATTTTTAGTTGTTTCACTTTTACGTTTCGTTTTTCTAGTTTTAACAACTGAATAGATAATTGTTTTAAGCACAAGTTGATACATAATAAGTAGACGAATAGGTTCTGCCAGACTATCATGACAACTGAACTGTGATAAAAAGCACTAAGGATATTATTGCCTTTTACTGATTTTCCTTTTGAATGGTCATAATGCCAACAAACCAATTCACTTTCGTCAGTATATGGTTTTTCTATTATGCTATCATCGAATATCAAACAACCATCTTCTGTTTCGTGTTTTCTAACTAATGCTTTTACATGTTGCCAAAGTTCTTTTGAGCCTTCATCTTTTTCTGATAAAAATCGACTGACTTTATCATGGGAAATTTGACCGTCTGTTAACCTAGACAAACCTGTAGCTGTTGTTTGTTGAAAACTTGATAGAAGATAATCTGAATATAAGTCTAACATCTTTTCCATTTCTCAAAGCTATTACTTTCAATGAACTTTTTTATTTTAGGACTATACCTTTTTGCATAACATTTGTAAGTAATAATGATGCTAATGAGCGTCAAGATAAGCTTTCATAGCTAATGCACAATTTTTTCGACCATTATAATTCCAGTGATTATCAAAACCACAATCACTAGGTAGGTAAATAGGTATTACTTCCTGGGCAGGGTGAGCTAAAATCTCTAGATTCTCTTTTGACAATCTACTCTTATCATAAAGAAAAACAACATTATCGCTAAAACTATTCAAAACTTTAATATTAGCAGGTCTGACAATTTCCTTTTTCTTATTTTTAAGATTTCTGAATGGTTTTTTTTGAATTTTTTTAAAGTTAAGACTCATTTTATGATTAATATTCAAATACCGCAATACGTGAGAATAACCGTAAGCACTTTCAATTAAACCTCCTGATTTAAGCGTATTCCCTTTGCTCATCTTACCTGCCTTTTCTTTAATTATAACTTCGTCACCAATCAACAAGAAAACTTTATGAAACTTCTCAAGTTGATATTTCTTACAGAGAATAGAGTAATCTACAATATTAAATCCGCTCATACCAAATTCATAAACAGTATAAGCGTTATTTGTTAACGCTTCAAATTGTCTTCCGATTGAATTTTCAACGGAAGTATGAAACCCTTGAATAAAAGATGGTCCGATTAAAGCAATTTTTAAGCTATCAAGGTTATCGTCAAAAAAATAATCAATAGAACTGTTCCAGCCTTTGTTATTAAATCGATAATGAGAATTAATTTCCTTTACACCACCTCTTACCCAACAGCCCTCTGTGTTAGGTATTCTCGATATATCACCATCTATGTTTTCCAAAGGTAATGTTACAGCAGCAAGCCCAAAAACTCTTAACACTATTTCAAAAGCTACTAAGGTTGCAAGTACCCACAATGTAAACTGAATTAAAAACTTTTTCATGATTTAAAACTGAAAATAAATAAAAGACATTTCCTTGCTTAAAGGATTATTAATAATAATTAATATAACAAGAATTGCACTAACAGTCCATAGTACAATATTTAACTCCTTAAACCTATCTAACTTTTTTGCATTTAATAAATAATCTGTCAATATAAATAACCCTAAAAAAATTAATTCCTTAGTAAGACTTTGATGATCATAAGGATTTAAAAAAGTAGGATGCTCATACCAATTAAAAATACCCTTAATAAAAAGAAATGCATCTGCAATTGTAGGAGAACGAAAAAAAATTGCTGTAAAAAGAAAGAAGGAAAATGTAGATAATACAAGAAAACTCTCTTTTAATGAGGGTAAAACTCTTCCTTCTCCAAAGTTTTTCCTTTTAAACTCCTTGCTAAGTTTTCCTCTAAACAATATGTAAGGGATAAAAGCTATACCATGAAGAATTCCAAAAAAAACAAACGTCCAGTTTGGGCCATGCCATAGGCCAGAGATAATAAATACAATAAACATTGTTCTGATAACAACCAATTTGGACATTCTAAATGTACCAAACACCATAAAAATATAGTCTTTAAACCACGAAAAAAGTGAAATATGCCATCTTCGCCAAAACTCGCCAACATTCCTTGAAAGAATTGGATAGTTGAAATTTACCATTAACTCAAAACCGAACCATTTAGCTAAGCCTCTGGCGATATTACTGTATCCACTAAAATCTCCATATAATTGAAATGCAAATAGAAATATCCCTAAAAGTAAAACATCTCCAGAATAAGTATTATAATTCGCAAATATTTCATTTATCGCCGGGGCTAAATTGTCAGCAATAACAATTTTTTTGAAGAAACCCCAAAGGATTAATAATAAACCATCGATTCCTTGTTGATAAGTGAACTTTCGTTTGGTAGTAAACTGAGGCAATAAAGTACTTGCTCTTTCAATTGGGCCTGCGACTAACTGTGGGAAAAAAGATACAAACCCCATAAAAGCGATGAAGTCCTTAGTCGGTTCTATTCTCTTCTTAAACACATCAATAGTGTAACTCAAGGTCTGAAAAGTATAAAAACTGATACCCACAGGTAAGATAATATTCAAAGTCCTTACTTCTAAGTCTATTCCTAAACTTGAAAAAGCATAAATAAAATTATCAACGAAGAAATTGTAATACTTAAAAAGTCCTAAAAGTCCAAGATTCACAGCTAGACTCACCCAAAGTAATAGTTTTCTTCGAAACGGATTGTTTTCTATTCCTAACTTTCCACCTATTGAATAATCTACAACCGTGCTAAAAAATATCAGTGCTAAAAATCTATAATCCCACCATCCATAAAACAGATAGCTCGCAAAGACAATTAAAAGGTTCTGCCACCTTAAACTTTTTGATAAAACAAACCAGTATAAAATAAATGCAACCGGTAAAAAGAGTAAAAACTCTAACGAGTTAAATAACATTTTTAAGAAGTGTTTTCCTGTAAAAAATGGTTCTTCGACAAATCCTGTGAAAGTTATAACTTAGAGTTATGAAACAGGAAGAATTTTACGAAGAGTTAATAGGATTTTCAGATTTGAAAATAAATTCAATTGAAAAAACAGTTAGTAAATACATATTTCATTGTGAGTTAAAATCAACAGATGCAATATGTCCGAACTGTCTGAAGAAAACATCACAAATAAATCAAGTAGAACCACGCAAGGTTCAAGATTTAAAAATATCAGAACGAGAAGTTTGGCTTCATTTGAAAATAAAACAATACCACTGTTCGGATTGCAATCGTTATTTTCTTGATAATCCAGAGTGGATATCATCAGGAAAAAGTTATACAAAACGACAGTCTAAATGGATATTTGAACTATGTCAAAAGCAATCATTTAGTCAAGTTGGAGCTTTAGTAAACTTGAGTTACAGAACAGTTGAACGATTGTTTTATAACGAAGCTAAACAACAAATTAACTTAGAAAAACGCTATGCTCAAGTTCGCAGATTAGGGATTGATGAAATATCTAATCGCAAAGGTAAAAAAGACTATGTTTGTGTCTTAGTTGATTTAGATCGAGGTATAGAATTAGATGTTTTACCAAATCGAAAAAAGGAAACATTAATTGCTCATTTTCAATCACTTGGACAAGATTTTTGCAATCAAATTGAAATGGTTTGCTCTGATATTTGGAAGACCTATATCAATGTAGCAAAGGAACTTTTTCCTAATGCTGAAATTGTGATTGACCGTTTTCATGTTGTGAAATCCTTAAATGATGTCTTGGATAACCTTCGTAAAAAACTACGTAGAGAATTTAAAGACGAAGAGGCTTTTAAATCCATCAAGTGGAAACTATTTAAACGGTCTGAAAAGTGTTCTGAAGAAGATAAAAAACTTCTACAATATGCTTTTGATAAATCATGGTTATTAGAGGAAATTTATAATCTAAGAAATACCTTTAATTCCATGTTTGATATAGCTCAAAGTAAAGTAGAACTTGAAGAACAAATCAACTTTGAGCCACTTGATGTTTTTATAAAAACACTTAGCAATTGGAAAACCTAATATTGCTGCTTTTGCTTCTCAGAGAGTTACTAACGCAGCAACGGAAGGTTTAAATAACTTTCTACGCTACTTTAAACGTATTTCTTTTGGACTTCCTAAGTTTGAACATATGAGATTGAGAATTTTAATCGCTACCTCTTAATTCACAGGATTTGTCGAAGAACCATAATATTTAATATACATTATAATTTTAAAGAGAATCTAAGTAGGCTTTCATAGCTAAAGCACAATTTTTTCTACCATTAATATTCCAATGCCCATCAAAACCACAATCATCGGGTAAATATATAGGCTTTATTAATTGTAATGGAAAACTCATAGTATTCCGTACCTCAGGTGATAATCTCCCCTCTTCGTATAAAAAAACAACATTTTTCCCAAAGCTATTTATTGCTGAATTATTAACTTTCTCTATATTGATGGGCTTTTCTTCATCAGCAGAAAGGTTTCTAAAAGGTTTTGACGGAATATTTTTAATCCCTTCTAAAAAACCATGGTTGATATTAAAATATCTAATTAAATGAGAGAATCCATATAATTTTCTCATAAAATCTTGTTTAGGAATACTCTTTCCCTTCCCCATAAAGGAAGCTTTTTTCTTCGTCAAATCTTTATCCGTAATTAATATAAATACTTTAAAGTAATCCTCTAAATGATACGCTTCATAAATTTTTGAAAAATCTACAATATTTCCTCCCGCTTGTCCATACTCGTAAACGATTTTACTGCTTCTGTAAAGATATTCAAATTGTCTTCCTATAGAACTATCTACAGATGTATGAAATCCCTGAACATAAGAATCTCCAATAAGAGCTATCTTTAAAGAATCAGCCATCGCATCAGAATAATCTACAGTACTGTTCCACCCTTTATTGTTAAAATGGTAAGTTGACCGAATTTCGCCCATACCTCCCCTTATCCATTCCCCAGTTACATTGGGTTTTCGTAATTTATTTCCATTTAAGTTCACTTGAGGTACTGTATTACCTGCGAACTGAAAGATCCGTAGAGTTAACTCTAATAAAATGAAACTGATAATAATAAATAATGCAAACTGAAATAAAAAACGCTTCATACTTTAAAATTGAAAGTAAATAAATGACATCTCTTTACTTACAGGATTACTTAATAAGGTAAATACAAATAACAATATACATGCTGTCCATACTAAAACAGTAGAACTTTTAAAACGATGCAGCTTTTTTGCATTAAGTAGGTATTCAATAAATATGAAAACTCCAAGGACTAAAAATTCTTTATCTAAGCTCTGATAATCGTACGGGTTGAGAAAAGGCGGATGACTATACCAATTAAACATACCTATGATATAGTGCAAAGAGTCAGTTATACTTTCAGAGCGAAAAAATACCCATCCTATTGTAACTACAATAAAAGTATATAAAACAGATAAAGATTCTTTAACATTCGGTAGAAAATTACTTTCGCCAAAGCCTTTTCCTTTGTATTGTCGATTTGTTCCAAGCACAAAAGATGGGATAAACAACATAGCGTGTAAACCTCCCCAAGCGATAAAAGTCCAGTTCGCTCCATGCCAAAAACCTGAAACTAAAAATATAATGAAAATATTTCGAATCGCCTTAGTCTTAGTTACTCTTGACCCACCAAGTGGAATATAGATATAATCTCTAAACCATGTAGAAAGAGAGATATGCCATCTACGCCAAAATTCTCCTATATTCCTCGAAAAATATGGAAAATTAAAGTTTACCATCAAATCAAACCCAAACCATTTTGCTAATCCCCTAGCAATACTACTGTAGCCACTAAAGTCCGCATATATTTGAAACGCAAATAAAACTGCTCCTAAAATAAGTATATCGCCCGAGTAGCTATCATAATTTTTAAAGATTTCATCAACAACAAAAGCTAAATTATCAGCAATAACTATTTTTTTAAAAAATCCCCAAGTAATTAAGAGCATGCCGTCCATTCCATCTTGATAACTAAAAGTTCTTTTTTTACTAAATTGAGGAAGAAGATTAGTTGCTCTTTCAATAGGACCGGCAACTAACTGAGGAAAAAAAGAGACAAACGCCGCAAATGCTACAAAATCTTTCGTAGCTTTCATCTTTTTTCTGTAAATATCGATCGTATAACTTAATGTCTGGAATGTGTAAAAACTAATTCCGACAGGTAAGATTATGTTTAGCGTTCTTGAGTTTAGGGAAAGTCCAAAATGGGAAAATGTAGCAATAAAACTATCAATAAAGAAGTTGTAATATTTAAAAATACCTAAAAACCCAATATTTACCAGAATACTGAGCCATAGGAATAATTTTCTTCGTTGTGTCCTATTCTCTTTATCTATTAACCTACCTAATGTATAATCCAGTAATGTACTAAAAAGTATTAACGCTAAAAACCTAAAATCCCACCAACCATAGAAAAAATAACTCGCTAAAGCTATCAGTAGATTCTGTAGTTTTAGGTTTTTATTTAATACAAACCAATAAATAATAAAAATTATAGGTAAGTATATTAAGAACTCCAGTGAATTAAATAACATTGATTAGACTTTCTTTGATAAGAATTGATTAAAACTACTAAGCTAAATGTATAAAATGTTAAGGATATACAATTTGAAGTAATTGCTAAATTTAATTACTTTTTTTCAAATATAACTGATGAATCCCCTCAAGCGTTAACTCTTTAGGCTTCGAAGGAAGTCCTTTAAATATATTATAGACAAGATTGCTTTCAGGAAAAAGTATTTGCCAAGCTGTAAGAAATATAATAAAAAAATCTGTTCGGAATGAAATATGGTCGTGATACCATAATTCTAACTGCCCTTTGTATGGATAAATATAAGATTTATAATATTCAATAGGCACACCTCCTAAGTCATTAACTGTAGAGGCTAAAATTTCTTCATCTCTAAAAATCAATGAAGCAATCCCTGTAATTCCTGGCTTTTTTTTGTAAAGAATTTCTTTTACCTCACCTGAATATTTAGCAAAACTTTTATACGGTAAGGGACGAGGCCCAACAATAGACATATCACCTTTAACAATATTAAGTACTTGTGGTAATTCGTTAATTTTTGATTTTCTTAAATATTTACCAACAGGAGTGATTCGTGAGTCATTTCTAACAGTCGTAGCACCTAAGCCCATATTCATGCTATTTTTAAGCATGGTAGCAAATTTTATTATGTTGAAAGGTTCATTATTTAAACCAATACGTTCTTGTAAATAAAAGACTTCTCCCTCTCCCGTTATTCGTAGAATAAGCATCAAAGGAATAAATAAGATCGACAAAGATAATAACACCAGTAATGCTAAAGAAATATCAAAAAACGATTTAACGTATTTATACATTATTGTTACTTAAAATAAAGGTTAACAAAATTTTCTGAAGAATTAAAATCCACTTTTTTATCCGATATTAAAGAAGAATATAATACAGCATTATTTAAAGTCGTTCTTCGATAAACATTGAAAGACCACGGTAGAAGTTCTGACGGCTCTCTGGTCTCATTAATTTTATCTTCCTGTCTTTTATCACTAAAGTTGAAAGGAATATATACTTCAATTTCCCATACCCCTTTCTTTATATAACTCTTAGTGTTATTTTTAATTATGGTATATAAGTTTTTAGAAGTTGCTTCAGAAAAATCTATTTTTTTCAAGCCATCAATATCAAAGTATAGTATATAGACACGATTCTCGACTGACCTTAAAATCAATTTTAAGTCTTCATTTTTAAGTACCTCAAAGGTTTGTTTTTTATTTAATAACGGATTTACAGCTTTTATATTAAATATAAGAAATCTCTTATTTCTTGCTACTTGAACAGATGTTTTATAAAGTTCGTTGCTACTCTTCAAGTTGTATGCCCTTGATTTTTTCCAGAACGCTTCATTTAACGTATTATCACCATTTCTCGGTTCTCCTTTTCTCAAAGGAACTCTAATATTAATTTTCGTTTTTTTTACATTTTTAAGATTTGCTAAGGGTTTCACAAAATTATATATCAGTTCAATTCTTTTTCTATAAATAGCTTGATTAGGATTTTTTGAAACAATAGTTATTGCCTCTTCTATAGTATTTAATAATTTATCAGAAACTTCTGCTTTTGTATGAATTATATGCCAGTTTTTTTCTGAAACAGTAAAGAAGTCTTTCATTTTATCAGCAGCTTCTCCATAAAAATTTTGATAGTAGTTATCCAGTAATAAATCAACATCAGCATCAGGATTCCAGTACAAACGACTTGTAATATATATGTTAAGGTGATTAATTGCTAAATCAGATAATTGACTTTCTCTGCCAGAATTACGATAGATTTCTATCATTTCACCATAAGATTTGTTTTTTTGTTTCTTTATATCCTCACTGATAATATGAGGCATTACTACAGGAATATTAGCATATTTCTTACCCGGTCGAGCATGAAGGTAGTAATCCCAAAATATTAGTTTATTACCAGAGAGTTTTTCCCAGTCTTCTTGAAGTTCTTCAAAATAATCTACTTTCTCTTTTTCTACTAAATCACTTCTTCTTCTTGTGATCCCTACTACAATATTAGGGCTTAGTTTAGTTATATTCTCGGGTGGTAACTGATATGCTCCATAAGCAAAACAAACTACTTTTTTATTGGGATGACTAATATGTAACTCTTTAGCAATATCATTAACATATTCCCAAACGTAATCAGAAATTTGTCCTTTAAAACCTCTATGAACAGAACCTTTACCATTACATAAATTACATTCACAAAGTTTAATGTAAGAGTCTGGAGGCATAATATTAATCATAGGATCATCATAAATGTTAAATATTGCCTGAGCATATTTTACAGTTTGTTCTCTCAATTCCTTTGATGATAAGCAAGGTCGACCGTACCGTCTTGATTTCGTATCTCTTTTATTATCATACAATGCAAATAGTTCCGGGTATTGTTGTTTGATTTTTGAATCTTCTAAAATATATTTAACGCCATGTCCAATCCCATTTAGCCCTAATAATTCGTGACCTGTATTTATACCAAGCCTCATTTGCCACAAAGTTTCTTCTTTTGATATTTGATGAAAACTTTTGCTATAAAATGCGAATTTCCTAATAGGAAAAACTGGGTAATAAATACTATCTACACTTGGTAGAGGAATTTCTTTTTGTTGAGGAATTACCTCTCCGATTTCTTGATTAGGTAAGTACCACTCTACTCCCCAACTTCTTAGTAATTCATAAACGGCATTAAGTGAACCGCCTTTATCCATTTGCCATATTTTTAATTCTTTATTGTAGAATTTGAATAAATTCTCTCTCGGACTCGACCAGTTACTATTTGTTTGTTTTTGCCAAGCTGCTCTTACTACAGGTTGATCACTTCTTCTCAGACTAAAGGGAGGTTGAGGAACAAAATCTTTATCATCTCCAACTAAGGCTAACCAATTCTTTCCGGATTTTATCTGAAAACTTTCCTCCTTATATTCAGATTGGAGTTTTAATTGTTGTGTGTAAATACTTTTTCCAATATATATTTTTACAGGATATTTGGATGTGTGTTGTGTGTGAATAGGAAGCTCTTTACCAGTAATTTTCTTAACATGAGATTGAAATTCAGAAGCTGCTAAATTAACTAACCGAGGTGCGGAGGCTGATATTATTATTTCAGCATTTACCAATTTATCAGAAATAATTAGAATTTCACTATTTTTATTATTCATTGAAGAACAGCTAATAAAAAGTAAAAAAATAATTGTAAAGTATATTGATTTTATTCCCATTTTATCACTAATAATATTTATCTCCGGGATTCCTCTTTTTTACGATTTTAGCAGGCGTCCCTAATGCTACAACATAAGACGGTATATCTTGCACTACTACTGCCCCTGAACCAATAATAGTATGTTCACCTATTTTTCTACTATGAAGGACTGTTGCAGAAAGTGCCACCACTGAACATTCACCAATAACAGCTCCCCCTCCTATTGTTGCATTTGATGAAAGGCTTGAGTAATCTTTCATGATACCTTCATGTCCAAGAGAAGAATTGGTATTTAATATACAATGATTTCCAACTACTGCATCGGCATTTACAACAGAACCCGCTATGAGAACATTTCCTTTTCCCATAGTTACATTTTTACCTATTTGAGCAGATGGATGTATGGCGTTTATGAATTGAAAATTAGGTATAACACTCGTAATTATTTCACTTACTTTTTTACGAATATAATTATCACCTATTCCTATAATTCCTCCTTCTATTTGACATTCTTCTATGAATTTTGCTATATTTTTCTCTTCTCCTATAATTGGATAACCATATATCTCCTTACCTATATTTTCAGAACGGTCAAATATCCCAACGATTTTATATTTTTTCTCTTGCTCTAAAATATCAATAATTACTTTAGCATGTCCAGAGCTACCAACAAGAATTACATTTTTCATAATCCAAAATAATTAGTCTTTACACCTTTTCTAATTTTTCCTTTAAGCCTTGTTTAACAGGAAGTTGCCAAAGTAATTTGCACCAGTTATGATTCCCTTCTATTAACTCCGGACCTTTTTCTGTTATTGCAATATCCCAGCCTATAGAACGATTCTGCGGAAAAGCCTTTGCCGCAGCTTTAATCATAGCGAGTGTTTCTTCCCAATAAGGAACTTGAAACCCCTCTATTACTTTCCCTGTATATGGATGAACAGCTTCATCTGTTTTTGTAATATCACTGTAAACACCAACACCTGAAACTTTTCC
The DNA here is from genome assembly GCA_965662365.1 of Saprospiraceae bacterium. Classification (GTDB taxonomy): domain Bacteria; phylum Bacteroidota; class Bacteroidia; order Chitinophagales; family Saprospiraceae; genus CAWVWD01. The sequence goes on along the minus strand of CBFIHR010000018.1, from coordinate 39,985 downwards.
TGTTTTAATATCAATTGGGGTTGCTATATTTCCCGCTCCTAAATTATCAACTGGAGAATTAACTGAAATCCTAAGTCTTGCACCAAGAAGAGCAACCTCATTACTTCCGTCAAGTTCTGTAAATATTCTAACTGTATTAACAGCAGTTGGAGAAAGTGCATTTATATCAGGATGCTGTATTATAAATTCCTCTGCTAAGTCGAAGTTTTCTTTTTCCATCAATTTTATCAAACTCTCGGGCGTTAAATCTTTCGTTTTGTATATTTTAACTTGAGCCCCAACCTGTCCTGTTGAAAGTTTTAATACAATTTTGCCAGTAGAACTATTCAGTAATGCAATCGCTTTTTCTTTGTCTTGTTTCAGAGTTTCAATATCCGCCATTTCTCTATAAATAAACTCTTTATAATTTCGTAAAAAGATAATTTTATCTTCCAAAATATCTCTTGACGATGTAGGATTCATGTGAAGCTGATACTCATACATATATCCTGTCCCTGCCCATTTTGTTCGTTCCTCGCCATTCTTTTCAAAGAACCTAAAATAAAAATAATCAAGTATGGAAATGTTATACTTTAAAGAAGCGTAAATTACGTCTAATGTAATAGAAAACTTACTTCTTTCTGTTGTTTGACTAACATAGTTCAAAAATTTATTGAACTTAGCTCTGTCTAATTGACGAATATAATATCCTAAATATAAGAGTCTTTTCATTATTATTTATTTTTGGCAACCTCCGTTCCTAATTGATCAAGGGAAAGAAACTCTACATCAGGCCATTTTTTAACTATTTTATTTAACAACGACTGTAATGCTTCAATTCCTTTTTTCCTATTATTTTCATCAATATGTCCACAAAAATTCACTCTATGAGAACTGATAACAGCAGGTCTATTCCATCGAAAAGCAGTTTCTATTTGTTTCAAACAATAGTTAGCCCAATCAATATTAGAAGAAGTTGGCTCAAAAAGAGCATTTCTAACTAAAAAGGTTTGATTGTGATTATTTGTTTTACCTGTGTAATAGAATTTGGTTTGATATACACCTTTACCCTGATGTTCTTTTTTAATCAATGGAGTCTCGATATATTTTACCCCACTATCTGCTAAAGCTTGATGAATTATGACATTTTCACTTCCGCCTGGAGCATTAAAAACCGTTGCTTTAAAACCATAAACCGCTTCAAAGAGTCTTAAGCCATCTTTTATAATTTCTTTTTGTTCTTCACATTCTTCGATATCTTCAAAATGGAAAGCTGCCGTATAGGAAACGTTTTTCCCTCTTTTCTTGATACCTGTATAAGAGCGATTCTTTAAAGCCGTTAAGGTAGAGTGTTCCTTTGCCTTAAGGTTATCTTTAAAATATTTCAAATTAAGATGCTCTCTTCCATGAAATTGAGGAATTAATAACTTTTTGTCCATTCCTTCTTGCCAAAGTTTCCATACATTTTGATAACCTGATAGCTTGTTCAGTGTTTCGGGGAGCTTTTCATAAAAATATTCTTCATAGTTATACTCTCGCATTTTTTCATAGTCAATATTAACAGGTAAAGCAAGAGCCGAAAATACTGCAGAATTTCCGTTTTTATCCTTAACAGAATCAAGTGTATTATATAAAATAGTTAAATCACACTCTGTTTCAAGCGTATCATATTGGTCAAAACGATTTGATAATTTTAGCCCTGCATGGGTTAACTTTTCTTTAGCTTCTTTTGAATGTAACCTTACATTACCATAATCATCTACGGCAAATACAACAATCTTCCGTTTAGTTCTCCAACCAATTGTATTTTTCAGATTATCTGCGACAAGATTTCTGATATTTGATACTATACTCATCTATCTCTTATTTAAAACTATTACTTGATAAGGTAATCTTCTATTAGTTTTTGAGCGTTTTCTCGTTTGAAATAATTAGAAGCATTCAAGGAGTTATTACTTAACTCTCTGTAAAATTCTTTATTTGAGGCTACTTCTTCGATGAATGCTGCAATTTCTTTTACTTTAGAGCTGTGAAGACAAGCACCATTATTAAATCTTTCAGCATAGTCTTTTAATTCTGAATATTCTGATGCAATATATATAATTGGTTTTGCCGCAACCATTAAATTATAAGTCTTACTGGGGACAGAGCCTTGAGCCGTTTTATCATCTAATATTACAACTCCCATATCTGCGGCAGAAAGAGAATGTGGAAACATTTCATCAGATTGAAATGGAAGTAGTACACAATTCGACAATTTGGATTCCTTTATTCTTTCACCTACTGCAATTGTTCTATTTCCTCTACCGATAATTTGAAAAAGTATGTTACTTTTATCTTTTAATAATTCAGCAACATTTAACAGAACTTCAACATTATGAGTGACACCTATGTTACCAGAATATTGAACTATAAACTTATCTTTTATTTTCTGCCTTTTTAAAAAAAGGTTATTTTCTTTATCAATTGGCGTAAAATCTGAAAAAGTTGTCCACAAATAGGAAACTTTGACTTTTTCACGAGGAACATATTGTGCAATCAAATTGGAGATATTACTACCAATTGTATAAATCCGATAAGCCTTTCTAAAAAGTTTTTTATTCCACCATGTCCAAATTTTATAAATAGGATGACTTCCCTTTATTCCAAAAATTTTTAACGCATCAGGATATACATCCCACATCAAAATAGAAAAACGATTTGGTAAAAACAAAGCAACTAAATAAGCTATCGGGGGATTTGGTATAAAAAATACTTCGTACTTTCTATACTTAATGAGTAAAAAATAAGTTATTTTAACAGTAGCTATTAGCCAATTTATAAATTTCTTGACAAGACGATCTTCCGAAAATCTATTAATTTTTGTAATCTTTACATTGTCACTTAATTCTTCTCCCTGTACATGAACTGAACCTGTAATAACCGCGACATCTGTACATTTCTTCTCGAATTCATTAATGATTCCTATTGTTAGATAATTAATAGCTTGGTTAACAATGACTATCTTACGATTAACTTTATTACTGAGTAACTTTTGCAATTATTAGACTTGATTTATTAAAAATAAATTTTTATTAAAAGCTAAATTTTTCATAAAGAGCTAAGTAATCCAGATAACGTTCATTTTTATCAAAATTTAACTCCGCTCGTTTACGACAAACTGAACTAACATCTTCTTTATTAATCCACTGAAGAATCATGTCCTTTAACCCCTTTATATCTCCTTTTTCTACAATACCTCCTGTTCTGTCGTCAATAGCTTCTGGACTTCCGCCCGTTCTATAAGTAACGACTGGCGTTCCACAAGCCAAGGCTTCAATATTAGTTGTAGGAAAATTATCAATATAGGTAGGATTTACGAAAACAGAGGCTTTACTATACCACTCAGCTAATTCCTGAACATTTTCAGTTCTTTGTATTCCTTTTATACCCTCTGGAAGTGTTTTTATCTGCTGTGTACTTAGTCCAATTAAAACTATCTGTATATCCTGAGGTAAAAGGCTTCTAAGCTTAATAAAGTCCTTTAATCCCTTTCTTTCATCCCATATACTTGCTACACCTATAACTATTTTTGATTCATTATTTGTTTTTGAGGAAGGTTTAAACACATTCAAGTCGATACCGTTGTGAATTACACTTACAGGATACTCTTTTAAAAAAGATGCTTTGACAAGGTTTTTTAGCCAATGGCTGGGAGTAATAATTTGTAATTGTTCTACTCCTAAAAATGCTTTCTTTTTATCTTTAAAATTCCCAAAACTTCTATCAATGGCAAGGCTTTTTGGGTAAGTGGTAGTTTGTGGACAAGATTTACAATGAGTTTTCCATTTTTCACATTGTGTCCTTTCAAAATAAGCACAATGCCCTGTAAAAGCCCAACAATCATGAAAAGTCCAGATTACAGGTTTATTATGTTTTTTAAAATATTCAAAAAGTATTTCATAATTGATATAATAGCCATGTAAATTATGAATACCTATAACATCTGGATTAATTTCTTCTATTTGTTTTATAAATGAATTCGTCGCTTTTTTTGAAGCTAATCCATGTTTATCAAAAAATAAACTTTGGATTTTATGTTCTAAGATATTGATTTTATCACCAATTTTCACACGGTTAGAACTACTCTCTCTATCATTCACTCCATAAGCAATATAACTCTCGTGATGATTAGCAATCACCACTTTACCGATGTCTTCTGCTATTCTTCCTGTACTTCCAGAATTAATTACTGAATTGATTTGTAAAACTTTCAAAGGATTGTTAGGTTTTATTAAAATGAAAGACAGTTTAATCTTCTTCTTTATTCATTTTTTCAACTAACTGATTATACAGCTCTAAGTCTTTCGCCAATTTTTTTTCTACAAAATTTTTAAACCACTGACCTTTATAATAAGAAGAGTAGTCTTTATGTTTTGATGTATTGAGACGTTCAATGATAATACCATCAGTTGGTATATCCATTTTTTTTAGAATAAAAATTAAATCTTGATTAAGATTTTCTGTACGCCCAATGTAATCAACAATTAAGTTTCCTTTTCTGTCTGTAATATGACCATAATTAGACTTATAAGGATACAAAATAGCCCAAATCTTAAAGGGAAATATTTTTGCAAACAAAACTTTTAAACTTCTATCGACTCGCCACTTCAATGATTTTATTTGCTTTTTAGTTTTAAACGAAGAGCCTTTGTAAAAAAAATAACTCGAAACAAATTTAGATAGAGGGTTTCTAACAAAAGCAAATGTTTGGTGCTGATTATAAAAATCATCTCCAATAGCTTCCTTTATATCTATTGCTCGTGCATGACCAAATATTTTAATCTCTTCAGTTCCTCTTTTTATTTTAAACCTTTCAGCCTCAGGGTCTAAATTTTGTAGTACCTTTTGAACGGTAACTGTTCCCGTTTTAGGAGATGCAATAAATATAAAATTGTATTTTTCTGAAAATACCATATTAATAATTTACATTAAAGAGTGAATAAGTCTAAATTTTAAACTTGGAAAATTCCATTTACAATAATATCCTCTCAAATTGTTCCATTTGGATATAAGGATTAAACTTTGTATCAACTTTATAAAAACAGTTTTCCATTACTTCTTCTGTTTTACTTGGATATTTTTTCAACCAATTTTGAATAACCTCTGTTAGGTCTTCAATATCATTCTCTTCGAAGAAGTCTCCTGTAACACTTTCTTGAATCGCTTCAAACTCTGGCATTTGTTTATGAAAATTATTATGGGATATTACTGGCGTTCCAAAACTCATACTATGTATTGCTGTAAGACCAACGAAGCCTGGAGAAACACACAAGTCCGCATTGTAAATAAGTTTAGCAATTATTTTTTCATCATAACAAGCACCAAAAAACCAAACATTTTTTTGTAGCTGATATTGATTCACTAACTTTTCTAAATTTTCTCTATCAGCACCATCTCCAATAAAAACCAAGTTAAAAGGAGTCGTTTTTTTAGTCAACTGTTGAGCTTCAATCAACATTTCCAGTTTTTTTCTTGTTCCTAATCTTCCGATAAAAAATAAAACGGGAAGCTCGTTTTTAAAATAATCTTTATATATCGGAGAAATTTCTAATTCTTTCCTAATAGAAAGTTGATTATCATAGTCTAATGAGTTACCAATATAGTGAAGTCGGTGTTCAGGAATATTAATATTTTTTAAAAGATTAATAGCATATTCTCCATATACAAATAGACCATCTGCCAAATGATAAAATGTCTTCTTGAGTATCTTTTTTATTCCTTTTTCATCACCATATAGACCGTGTGTCCAGAGATAAGTCTTTTTACCTAAAATTTTATTAAGAATTAAAATACTCCAATTTGAAACGCTATATACTTCACCTGTTAGTACATATTTTTTGTACGGTTTAAAGCAAATCAAAGAAGCTCCTAATAACCAATAAAAAAAATTAATATAAAAAAACTTAAGTTCTTTTATCTCTTTATGAAATTCTTGGTAATCGAGTTTTTTTATTTTTGAAAATGTTCTATTTCCAAAATAAAAGTCACAATCAAGTTTTTCCTCCATTAAATGGTAAATACGCTTCCGATAATGTGGTGCGTAATTTAATATACAGACTATTTCGTTTTTACTATTCAATTTTTGACTTCTTTGATTTTTCTAATAAAAAATCCTTAATTCTTTCAGCTAAAAAATCTATAGAATTGCTATTTCGTACTTTAATAGCTTCGTTCGACATTCTATTTCTTAACTTTTCATCTTCAACTAATAAGTCAATTTTTTCAATAAATAACTTTTCATCGTGCAAAGGAACTAAGAAACCATTAACGCCATCTTGAATTAAATCAGCAGGTCCAGCATTACAATTATAACTTACTACCGGAAGCGGACTAGCCATTGCTTCTAATAGTGCATTAGGATATCCCTCTGATAAACTGGGGAAAGCGAACACTTTACTTTCTTGTAGGTATTTATCTACATTTTTTTGATAGCCTGTAAAAATAATTCTTTCCTTTACATGGTATTTGTTAGCGACTTCTTCTAACGTTTTACGTTCAGGTCCATCTCCTACCAAAACAAGTTTCCATGATTTATTTTTGATACTTGAAAAAGCCTTAATTAATACAGGTAAATTTTTACTTTTTATAAAGCGACTTAAGGATATAATCTGATTTCTCTTTTCAATATTGGCAATAAATGTTATTTTTCTAACAAAATTAGGAATTACAATAATATTTTTATTAGCAGTTACTTCTGAGTATTGTTTTTGAGCAACAGAAGTCTGTACAAGTATTCCATCAGCGATAGAATACATTATGTAACGTATTACTCTATACCATAAAGGTCTTTTCTTCAACGGATTGGATCTGTTTGATATGTATAAAGGATAGCCTAATCCAAGTAAAAGAAATACTGTCAGAGAGTTGTAACCAACATTAAAGATAGTGTCGGGATTGATTTTTTTTACTGTTTTTCTAAGATATTTCCATAATTGAAAAAATTGTATTATTTTATTGTTGGAAGCAGTATAGGTTGGTTCATATACTCTTACATTAGCATTTATGTCATAAAATATCTCTTTTCTAAAAAGAAGAACTACACTAATTTTAACCTCATTCTCTCTTCCCCAGTAATTGGCTAATTCAGAAACGAATCTCTCCGCACCACCAGCAGAAAGTGCTAAGGTAGTAATACAAATGTGCTTCATTATTTAATTTTATTGATTCCAAGAAGAAAGATCTGTTCCAAGAAATTTAGCTAATTCATCATTCCACGGCTTATAAAACTCTACTAACCTTTTTCTTGTTTCAGGTTTCATCTTATCATATTTATAAGGCTTTTTCCTTCCCCAACGGCTAATAACTTTAAATCTTTTGGGAAGTTTAGCACTAATTGCAGGGTTAGAAAATAAAAAATTGTAAATAGGATTATTATAAACTGTGGAACTATTATACTTTAACTCTAATTCATCTATCTGAATAGGCGATACATTTAAAAAATCAAATACTTTTTGATAAAAACTTTGAGGCGATTTTTTCATCTCGTCAAATAATAATATCAATATCTGTGATTTATCAAAATAATTTAGGTAATATTTAATGTATTTGATATAACACCCTCGATTGAAATAACCCTTAGAGTTTGACCAGTAATCAGCATTCAAATACTTTTCTATGGCTTGTTCAAAGGTGTAACCTTCATTTAAGTTTCTTCTACTATGCCAATATTGAGAATATGCTCTGTCAATAGGATTCCTAACAATAAGAATTAATTTTGCATCCGGAATATGTTCTTTGATACGTTCAGGAGATGATTTTCTACAGATATATCCAGGTGATGCCTCTCCTGCTATTTTTCCTTCTTCATTTATCTTAAAGTAGTTTTCGTAATAATTAATTCCTTTTTCATATTCTTTTTCAAGATAAAAGAAATTAAGTTCTTTTTTTTGAGGTAAAAAAAGCTCTGGATGATGCCTTAGAACTTCATACATACTCGTTGTTCCCGCTTTTTGAGAACCTATGATTAAAAAGTTTGGTAACATATGTTTTACTAAATGTATTTTTAAAAAATACGATGTTTAATCTCTTAAAAACTAAAGCTCTTGACTATCAACAAAATGAACATCAGGCCAGTTCTGTATAATTTTTCTTAACAACTCATCCAATAGTTTTAAATTTTTGGTTCTATTTTCTGGATGAATGGACCCAATAAAGTTAATCCTATGAGTACTTAAAATAACAGGTTTCTTCCATTTAAAAGCGATATCAATACGCTTTAGTGCTTCACCTACCCAGTCTTTATTTGGTCTTACTGTTGGCTCAAAAAATACATTACGCACAAGATAGGATTGTCCAAATTGATTTTGTTGTCCTGTATAATGAAATTTCTTCTTATACCACTTAGCATTAGGAGTAGGCTCGTATTGATAAGGAATACTTTGAATCTTTTTTACACCAGATTCAGCAAATACCTGTTCAGATTTTTCACTCCATATATAACAAGGAGCAATGAAAGAATCAGATGTTTTATTAAAAATGGACTCAAATATTTGAAGTCCATCTAAAATAATATTATTAATATCTTTGTAGCCTTCTACTGTTTCATAATCCAATGCAGCCATTAGATTATTTCTTTTAGCTGTATCAGTGTTTATATTAACGGCAAAAGTTTCTTCTTCAAAAGCTTTTAAAAGAACGTCGTCTTTTGACTGTAAAGCATCAAGGTATTGAGTAACATTCAAATGTTCTCTTCCATGAAAATGAGGTATAAAAAAACCTTCTTTTTCTCCTTCTTTATATAACTCCCAAACATTATCATGTTTGGGATACCTTTTCAGCGTTTCTGTAAAGTATTCGTAATGATATTTTTGAAAATTATCGTCTTTTATTTTTTTAAAATCGGGATTAGCGACAATCACATTAGCAGCCATTACAGGATGAGCACCATTAGCTCCTTTGTATTTCCGAAATACTTCAAATAAAGCCTCCAAATCTTCATTACTTTCTAATGCGTCATATTTTGAGAAAGCATTTTTATCAACTGAGACGCCTTTAGATATTAATCTATCATATGCCTTTCTACTGGGCATCCTAATTGTTCCCCAGTCATCTGATTGGATAATAATTTTTTTAGTCGATGTCCGTTTACCTAAAAAATGACCTAAGTTCCACTTTATGTTTTCTTTTAAAGACATTTTAATGCTTTATTGAGTATTATTGATATAGCCTTCTGTGGGGTTATCCCTTGTAATAATTTTTCCAGGGTTACCTATCACTATTGAGTTAGCGGGAACATCAAAGTTTACAAAAGAGTTTGGTGCAATTAACACATTATTTCCTATTTCTACTCTTCCTACTATTACGGTATTAGTTCCAATCCATACATAATCCCCTATCGTTGGAGCTCCTCTCCTTTTTCCTCTGTGATCTCGACCGATTGTAACACCTGGGGATAGGTTACAATATTTCCCTATAGTAGCATTTACACTTATAATTACTCTTCCAAAATGACCGATATATAATCCTTCTCCAATTTTTGTATTAGCTCCGATTTGGAAACTATATTTATAAAGGTATCGTCTTAAAATCATTTTATACAACCAATAGACAATAGGATTTTTAGCTAAAGCTACCTTTCTCATGAAAAAAGTATATCTAAATCCAGGAGAGCGAAATCCTTGTAACAATTGTTTGAAACTATAAGGAAAAGGTCGATATCTATATAAGTCTTTTTTTATGATGTCTTGCATGTTTTTAGAAGAGTAGTTAAGGTTTTATAAGATATTTGGAGTTCGGCATAAAATTTCCTTTTTGATAAATATCCAATCCAAAAACTTCTAAGGTTTTCCAGGTGAATTCTTCTTGTTCCTTAGATGTTTTATCTTTCCATTTAGTAAGAAGTTTATCCCGTTTTCCTTTCTTCATTATCTCATGAGTAGTAGCGTCTGATAATGATTTTACCATTGAAAATTTATCTATATTTTCAAGTATTTTCTCTACATTAACTAAATTAAGCTTTTCCTTTAGATGATTAGCTACTACTTCGGGGTCACTTACTAACTGTTCGTAACTAATAAAAGCCCAATCCTCTTGTCTATCTCTGATAGGTAAAGCATTTTGAAGACACCATGAGACAATTCCTTTTTGAAAATGATTTCCTCCTTTCACTACCTCTTTGGCATATTTGAGTTGAGATGGAGTAAAGTTTTTACTGTAATCACCTTCAACAAGAGTTTCTATACGTGGTAGTACCTTTCTTGAATGTGTAACTGCAATAGGATGTCGAAAAAGGAAAACTACCTTCCCTCCAAACTCTTCTTTAAACCAGTTAATTCGATGTTCTCCAAAATGAATTATTTTAAATACAATTCTATTGGTAAACATTTTATAATAATCTCCAAATGGATTCGGATTTAAAAAACCAAGCTTTCCTGATGATAACCCTTCAATGTAGTCTTGAATCAAACCTTCGTTTTTATCACTATATAATTCTTCCCAAGAATTAATTTTTAAATATTTTCGTACAAGTTCATTACGAATATTGAAAGGTTCACTTACATATTTAAATTTTGGTTGACGAACCAGTAGCTCCATTAGCCAAGTAGAGCCACTTCTTGGCATTGTAAAAATAAAAATATTTGGCTCTGAAGCAGATAGACTATGGAAATTACTGTTCTGCTTGATAAGAGATTTTAACATATTATTATTTATTAACGGTATAATTCTATTTCTATGCAGAATTATTATATTATTTTTTTTCTTTGTATAAAAGTATGTATAGTTGAAGAATAAAGTCTGATTGATATCCATTAGAAATCTAACAGTTTAGTGGGCTAATTTAAACGTTCCCTTCATAAAAGTCTGATATAGAGATAGTATTTTCAAAAAAAGGAGCTAATAAAGGATTTGAAAATAACAAGGTTATGTTCATGCTTTGCCATCCTATCCTTAACTGAATGAAGGATAAAAAAATCAACAAAATGCTGAGTACAGGACTTAACACATTCATCCAGTAGTTAGATTTACTTTTCTGATAAAAAAGAATGAGGGTAGTTGTGAGTAGGTAAGAAGAAAGGGTAAAGAATCTTTGCATAGAAGGAATTACGTTTAAAACAGCGGTAACGCTAAAAATAATAACACCCATAAATAATATTTTATCTAACTCATATTCCTTGATTTTCTCGTAATTAAACCCTAATAAAAACACAATAATAAATATACTGCTATACCTCCAAACATCATCATTTATTTTCATAAACCATGACCTTCGATTTTCATTAAAATAGCTCTCGACAAAACCTGGTTGTGTGTAAGCATTTATTCTTCCTGTAAGATGCTCATTATCTTCTACTAAAAATGAAAAATTCAAAAGTGTTTCTATTTCAAAATTAGATAAGAATACTCCAAAAACAAATAACCCTATGTAAACTATTCTTTTTACACTAACAATACTAAAAAGTAAGCTCATCAAAAATAACCCCACAGCAATATAAAACGAAAAATGTACAAAAGGCGTTAATAATATGAGTAATATAGATTTTTTATGTCCTTTGAGATAATAACTTAATAATGCGTAGCAAAAAATTATAGACGCTGTATAAAATCTTACACCATTTATATTCCATATAGGAAGAATAGTAACTAAAAACACAAAAAATATAATACTCAAAGGCTTTAGTTTTATAGAATAGTGATCTATAATCATCCATAGACTTCTACTAAAGAAAAAGCCAAAAACGATAGCAAATGCTAAAAAAAGATATCTATAATCGTCTGTAAAAAGTGCTATAATAAACGAAACTATCGGCTCGTAATAATCACCTCGCCCCTCCTCTCCTCTAAGTAAAGCTTGAAAGAAGTCTATAAATGAGAAGTTACCTGAATGGATGTATAAAAAATATTCTCGATAATGAACAGAATCTCCACCTGGAGGAATCACAAAGGTAAAACCATAAAAACAAGTGAATAGCCAAACTATATTCTTAGCATATTTCTCTTTATAATTGATTATGGCGTATATCAAAGCAAGGAACGGCCAAAATAAAAAAAAGGCATATGCAACAAGGTTTTTTCGTGGGATTTTAATCATTTAACCTAAAATCTTTTTAAAATTATGAAACAATGCTATTAAACGAGTTAGAACAACTTAAACTCTACATACAGCAATTCACTATATGAAAAACATATTGCATAGCAACTTCACAGACAAACCAATAATAATATAATTTTTTGAGTTCTTTGAAAAATCCCGTAGTGAAATACAAAATTAGAAACTGTTTAAAATCGTTTTTTGTATTGATGTATTAAAGTGTTGATGTGTGGACGTTTCAACATCAAAACTTCAACACAAAACGATTTCAGAAAAGCGCTCATATTTCACTTTATCACGGGATTTTTCAAAGAACCAAATTATTTTGACAAAAAACTTGAACATTGAGTTATAAGATATAATCCTTTCGAAAACTTTTTTTACATCCTTTACAACGATACTCTTGAGTGTCATTTGCACTATAATTATTTTGGTTCTTCGACAAATCCTGTGAAAGTTATAACTTAGAGTTATGAAACAGGAAGAATTTTACGAAGAGTTAATAGGA
>CBFIHR010000018.1:0-27328 GCA_965662365.1 Saprospiraceae bacterium | reverse complement strand
ACTTCCTAAGTTTGAACATATGAGATTGAGAATTTTAATCGCTACCTCTTAATTCACAGGATTTGTCGAAGAACCATTATTTTTTACTAAATCAGTATTTTCACAATGTGGAAAAGCTATTTTTTGTGATTTATATAACAAGAAAACCCAATCAACTGTTCTGAACTATTATGTTAAGACATAAATTCAAGTACACACCTTTTAATCTTGTTAATCATAACTTGAATATCGTCATTAGAAATAACTGTCCAGTTAAAAATTTTAGCTAAATGTTGATTATAATAATCAATATAATTCAGAATTTTGTTTTTTAAGTCCTCTTTGCTTGTAAAATTACCTCTATGTATAACTCTACGAGCAAAGCCTGAGAAAAAACACTCTATCAAATTTAACCAAGAGCAATGTTTTGGAGTATAAATAAATCGAATACGATGAGACTTATCCTGTAAATAACTCATATGTGTATTCATATTTTTTAAAATTCCTTTTCGTCCTTTAATGCCTAAATCTTGTTCATCACCAATTTTTTGGGCAACTAATTTGACCAAAGTTTCAGATTTATGAGTGTTGAGTTGATCAACAATAAACCACCAAGTTGCCTGTTCATCAGTTGCAATAGTTTGTTTAATATAATTAGCAAAATCCTCTTCTGTTCGAGTATCACCAACAGTTGGTGTAATACTCTTACCCGTTGCTATTTCAAGGTTTCCAATTAATACTTGTGTACCATGCCTAATATAATTAAACTCTCTTCGTTCTATTTGCCCTACTTTCATAGGCATGGTCGGATGCTGCTTTTCCAAAGCTTGTATTCCCGTTTTTTCGTCTGTACTTATTACATGTATTCCTTGTTCATATAGCTCTAATGCTTTGGCATTAATGTCACACAATTCACCAACTTGTTCTTCAAATTCTTCCCAATCTGCAATATTAGGATATTCCCAATACTTACTCTTGTTAGGTGCTAACCTTTGATTTTTTTAAAATTCGGCTTATATGCCGTGAAGATATACTGCTCATAATACCTCGTTGTATGACTTCTTTCGCTAATAAATCACTTGTCCAATGAGTAAATGGTAAACCTAAATCCATTGGATTTTCTATACTCAAAGCCACTATTTGGATTTTCTCTAATTCTGTAAAGGTTGCAGGTGTGCCGCTACGCTTTTTATCTTCTAATAACCTGATAATAAAACGTTTATACGATTCGTCTTTAATTTCTCCTTGATTATATAAACTTCAGTATTCTAATCGATTTTTCTTTCTATTTTCCCATCTTTCAACCCAGTTGTATATCCAACTTCTTAATACTCCTAAATCTCGACTTGTTTTTCTTTTACTCCCACACGATAAATAGTAACTTAACATTTCACTACGACTGACTATTCGTTTTGATAGTTTCTGACTATTTCCTATCTTGTTTAACAATTCAATTTCTTTTGTTACCATCTAACAAAGGTACTCAAATTTACGTCTTAACGCATTAGTGCCATTAGAGTTTATGACATTCAATAACCTACAAAATTTCGAAATATAGCTTAAACTCATTGGTTTTTTGACTGTTTTTCTAATTTTATATCATAGGTATTGTATATGCTCTCTTTAATAAATAAACTTTAATTTAATTCTAAAAACCTTTTACTAATATTTTCAATTTTATACTCATCTATATTAGGGTGTTTAAATCTGTTTTCATAGTTCCCTTCTAAAAACTCTAAAATAATATCTTTATTTATGTTTTTTGATGGCAAATTCAAGATAGGTCTACCTGTCAAATAGTAGTCAATTAACTTACTAGGGAGTTGAACAGAAGGATTATAACCAATATTGACAAGAAAGTCCATTTGACTTAGAACACTTATAAGTTCTTCTCGGGGAATATAATCATGTATTATTATTCGTCCTTTTGCCTTTTTTAAAAATGGCTTTAGTAACAAAAGATTTTTAGTATATATATGAAACCTGAAATCTTTTTCTTGATTAAGTAGAATTTCTATGAATTCTTTTGGGTCTCTAATATCTGGCATAAAGTTTCCTGCAAAGACAAATGTAGGTAGTACATTTCCTCGGTAAGGTTTGATATGTTTCCATGCTTCTTCAAACTTAAAACCTTGTGGAAGTTCCCTAATTTTATCTGCAAATTCGGGATAAAAATTTTTTCGCATAGCTATATTAGGTATGGTTATATAGTCTGCTTTTCTACAAAATAAGACTTCGAAGGGTTTAAAGTAAAACATTCTTTTATCCAATCCCTTTGCATAGGGTACTAACATAAATGGATCACCACAATCAGCTATCCATTTTTTTGCAATTCTATGTTTAGAACTTCTTGCTAGTGCAACACCCCAATGAACAGGAAAAGGATGAGCAAAAGAGATCATGAGGTCGAAACCTGAAAGTTTTCTAAGTTGTTTTTTCACCATCGGCATTAATAATATAGAAGGGTATTCGAAAAAAGTGCTCATGAATCTACGATATATCCGTTTTGGATGAAACTTAGACTTTGAAATATCAATTTTTATTGACGTAGGATTATCACCCAAGTCAATAATTTTGAAACCATAATTTTCCATTAACTCATCATGATGAGAAGGTTCATAATGAGTTAGTAAAGTGACATCATGTCCTTGACGACAGAATTCCTTGCAAAGTTCCGTAGCTCTAAAAGATCGAGGTGAAAGCATAGGATAAAAGGAACGAGAAACAATCAGAATTTTTTTCTTTTGCATTATAAAACCAATTTTGAATTACACTTATAACTTTTTTAAAATTTTAGCAGGAACTCCTGCAATAACGACATTCCCTTCAAAAGACTTTGTTACAACACTACCCGCTGCAACAATTGTATTATCTCCAAGCTGAACACCAGGTAAAATAGTACTGTTGGCTGCTAACCAACAATGCTTTCCTATCTTAATTGATGACGTTTTCACTTGTTCTGAAAAATCTTTTAAGGAGTGGTTTGATGAAATGATTTTGACACCAGGTGCTAACATAGTGTAATCTCCAATCTCAACACCATTGATTCCTTGTATATAGCAGCCTCCACTTCCAGCCATATATTTAGCAACCTCTTTTCCAATTGTAATATTTCCAATTACTCTTGAAGTGAAATTTACCATAAAATTTACCTGCCTATTTATTCCAAAAATCTTCTGAAAAACAAAATTAGCTATTCGTAATCCCTTTGGAGAAGGCGTGTATAAGTATTCAATAATATTGGACGGGATATTATTTTTCCAATTACTGGGATGATATTTTCTAATCATCGTTTTAATAATTTTTTAATGAACGGCATAAATATACCAAGATAATCAACTTTAAATAATTTAGCAGTTAACATCAATACAATTACATATAAAAGACCTGATAAAATCAGCTTGATTAGCATATTATAATCATGAAATAAGTATTCAATAAAATAGTTACTCATAAGAGAACATGATAAAGTATGAATACCTAATTTTCCTAACTCTAAAACAGGTAATAATCTAAATATATTAACATTTAGTATTCTGGCAGCATAGAATAAAGCAATTAATACAAGAAGAATATTATTAATTACAGAAAAGATAGCTATTGATATCGGAGTATTTTCTAAAAGAATAAGTATATATTGTCCTATCCATGCTACAACTGCAAATACAATGTGTAAATTAGCATATATTTTTGACTTTCCCATTGAAAGGAGAAGAGGTGCAAAAAGTATTATATTAAAGAAATTGATACATTGTGCTATCTGAAAATAAACAGCAGAATCTACATAAGTGTCTGAGTATAATATTATTATAAAAGATTTTGCATTTAAAATCACAAACGCTACTATAGGATATACTAATATTGCAGATTTCACAAGAGTTCGTTGCCACACAGAAAATATATTTTCCAAACTCTCGTTGTTATGTAATAATTTTGTTAGATAAGGCATCATGATTACCGAAGTAGCTCCTGCAATCATATTAACAAAGGGAATCTGGACAAATCCGTTCACATACTCTGCGAATACTTCCGTACCAAAGTATCTACTAATAAAGAATTGGTCTGCTGATCTCATTGCAACCCCTGCTAAACTTGCAACTACAATAGGAATGCTGTATTGAAAAATACTTTTGTAGGATAAAGTAGTTGTCACTTTTTCTACTTTTTTAAAAGGTAAATTTTTGAACCAAAGAGCTATTCCAAGAGAAGCTATTCCGGCAAGATTCCAACCATAAAGAACTGCTTCAAAGGATACCTCATATATAAAGATAGGAAGTAGAATAAGAGAAAGAGAAGTCGCCTTACTAATAACATGATATATAGCCAGTTCCAACGATTTCTTATAAGTAGGGAGTATTCCCTGCAATCCTAAAGTAGGCAACAGGAAAAACGGAACTGGTGAAAATATCTTTAAACCATGAGCAAGCTCTGCATTATTAAGTAAAAGTGCAATACCATCGGAACTAATATATATAAAGACTGAAAATATAAAACCTAAGATAAAAAGTAATCTATTAACTTTATCTACTATACTTTTTCCTTCTTCAATCTTGCTTTTAGGAAGAAAATAAGCATACACTTTGGGAAGTCCCGCCGAAAAAACAACCAATAAAGTAGTATAAACATACAACACCTGTCGATAAGTTCCATACTCTTCTTTACCAAAATATCTGGACAAGATAGCAGCACTTCCGATTGCTAATAAAAAACTGCTTAGTTTTCCCATTGCAATCCAAAATGCTTGAAGCGTATTTGACTCTTTAATTGACAAATTATTAGTTTTTTATTACGAGAATTACATTAATCTATTTCGCAAATAGACTTAGAAATTGTACAGCTTACTTACTCAAAATAAGTTCCACAATTTCTTCTGCCCCATTGCCACTTCCGTACAAATTTGCTTTCCAATTAGAAGGTTGAACCTTTATCGCCTTTTTAAGATTAGAAAGATCATCGAATATTAACGTATTCCAATTATCATGTAAAGTTTCTACCCACTCTGTTTCCGATCTAATTGTAATACATTTTCTTTGTAACCAGTAAGCTTCTTTTTGCATTCCCCCCGAATCAGTAATCAAAGCTTTACTATTATACAATACTTTCATATTATCAAAATAAGAAAGTGGTTCAGAAAAAATAATATTAGTATAATTTTGTTCAATTAAACCAAACGCTTTCATCTTGTGCTTCGTCCGTGGATGAATGGAAAACCTAACTGGAAAAGATAACTGGTTGAAGTGAGTAAGAATAGCCTCAAGACGATTCTTATCATCTGTATTATAAGGTCTATGAATTGTTGCATAATAATACTCTTCTGTGGATGATGTTGTTTCAGTTAGAATATTTTTCTGTTTTGCTAACATTACCATATCCTTCATAACATCTCCAACAAGATGAACATTTTGTGTAACACCCTCTTTTAAAAGATTTTCAATAGCCTTATCAGTAGGAACAAAGAGTAATTCAGAGATATGATCCGTTAAAATTCTATTAACCTCTTCCGGCATTTCTTTATTAAAAGAGCGAAGTCCTGCTTCAATATGAATGATTGGAATTTTTAGCTTCGCACTTGCTAATGCACCTGCAAGAGTAGAGTTAGTATCTCCATAAACAATTAGATAATCAGGACGTTCATCAAGTAGAATTTGTTCTATTTTGATAAGCATTTTTCCTGTCTGAATACCATGTGTATGACTACCTACGTCTAACATATATTTAGGAACTGATATACCCAACTCATCAAAAAATATTTGACTCATATTGTGGTCATAATGCTGTCCTGTATGAATACTGATTAATTGAGCTTTCCCTTGCAACGCTATTTCGATAGGAGCATGTTTTATAAACTGTGGTCTTGCTCCTATAATTGCCAGTATTTTTTTCATAAAAAATTAAATTTAACTAAATCTACTTTTCAAATGGATGCTTTACTAAATTTGTTTTTGCTAAAGGATGATAATCTCCCATCACTCCAACAGGCGTTTTATGTCGAATATCATGAACCAACTCAATAGCTTTTCGAGCAGCCCCGATACGAAAACCACCTCCACTCAAAATATCTTCATAACTACGAGTATGTAACTCTGTAAAACCTCCAGAAAATTCAAACTCCTCATTCTCAATTGTCAAGGCACGATAGGTTCTTGCACCTGTTGCCTTTACATGTTCAGGTATAACATCATAATTAATACTTAAAAACCAACGAACTCTCGCTCTTTCTAATTCTAAATACCCCGCAGCTCTATCATGTGTATGTAAATGAACAATATTTTGTTTTACAGAGCCAAAAATCCACATTAGCATATCATAAAAGTGTACCCCTATATTAGACGCAATACCTCCTGATTTTTCTTTGTCCCCTTTCCAAGATGTATAATACCAATGTCCTCTCGATGTTAAATATGTTAAATCTATATCGAATATCTTATCTTTGGGTGCTGCTTCTATCCTTTTCTTTAGTGCAATTACTGATGGATGCAAACGTAACTGAAGGATATTATAAATATTCTTACCTGTCTCTTTTTCAATTTTTTCAAGAGCATCAATGTTCCAAGGGTTTAAGACAATTGGCTTTTCACAAATTATATCGGCACCATGACGTAATCCAAAGCGACAATGAGCATCATGTAAATAATTTGGCGAACAAATACTTACATAATCAAGTTGTCTTCCTTCACGTTTTAACTTATCAATATGTCTATCAAAACGTTCAAACTCTACAAAAAAATCTGCATCTGGAAAATGACTATCAATAATTCCTACCGAATCAAAAGGATCTAAGGCAGCTACTAAATCATTTCCAGTATCTTTTATAGCTTTCATATGACGAGGTGCAATATAACCTGCTGCCCCTATCAAGGCGAACTTTTTCATATCTCTCTTATATTTTTTTTACTAAATTATTTTCCAAAATATATTGTTCATGACTTTCAGGACATACTGCTTTATTTTTTTCGTCAAAATCTAAACGATGTCCATACTCACTCATCCAACCTATTTGACGAGCAGGGTTTCCTACTACAAGTGCATAAGGAGGAACATATTTAGTCACAACTGCACCTGCCCCAATAAAAGCATACTTCCCTATATCATTCCCACAAACTATTGTAGCATTTGCACCTATTGAGGCTCCTTTTTTTACTACTGTGCGTGAGTATTGACCTCTTCTATTTACTCCACTTCTTGGGTTAATAACATTTGTAAAAACCATAGATGGTCCTAAAAAAACATCATCTTCGCAAGTTACCCCTGTGTAAATAGACACATTATTTTGAACCTTAACATTATTACCTAATACCACCTCAGGAGAAATAACTACATTTTGACCAATGTTACATTTTTTTCCAAGTTTACAATTAGTCATTACATGACTAAAATGCCAAATTTTTGTTTCTTCTCCTATTTGACACCCTTCATCAATTACAGCAGTTTTATGTGCAAAATATTTTTTATTTGACATAGTTTTTTATTCTACTTTGCTATTATTAAAGAAATCCCTCACCTTATTAATAATATAATTTAGTGTTTCATTATCCATTTCAGTATGGATAGGTAAAGATAATACAGAAGAGCAAAGAGCCTCTGTAGTAGGTAATTTTTCTCCTTTATAATATCCTTTGAAAGCATCTTGGTCATATAAAGGTATCGGATAATAAATCATAGAAGGAATATTATTATCTGCTAAAAACTGCTTTAATTCATCTC
The DNA here is from genome assembly GCA_965662365.1 of Saprospiraceae bacterium. Lineage (GTDB taxonomy): Bacteria > Bacteroidota > Bacteroidia > Chitinophagales > Saprospiraceae > CAWVWD01. The sequence continues at coordinate 19,645 of CBFIHR010000018.1, read as the reverse complement.
TTTTACCATTACCTATTTGCATTGTATATTGATGAAATACATGCGTAGAGTTATACTGACGAGTAGGAATTTTTATTTCTTTAATATCCTTAAAAGCCTTATCATAAGCAGCGGCAACTTGTTGACGTGACAATGAATACTCATCCAGTTTTCCTAATTTAATATCAAGAATAACTGCCTGTATAGCATCTAACCTTGAATTCACACCAATCACAGAATGATGATACTTCTTAATTTGACCGTGGTTAGCTATCATTTTCAATTTAGCTGCTAATTTATCATCATTGGTAAATATAGCACCTCCATCTCCATAACAACCTAAGTTTTTAGATGGAAAAAAAGACGTACAACCTATGTGTCCTATTGTACCTGTTTTTTTTATACTTCCATCTTTAAACGTATAGCTTGCCCCTATTGCTTGAGCATTATCTTCTATTACATAGAGGTTATACTTCTCTGCAACCATCATAATATCTTCCATGTCAGAAGATTGCCCGTAGAGATGAACAGGAACAATTGCCTTCGTTTTAGGAGTAATAGCCTTTTCTATTATTTCTGCGGTAGTGTTGAAAGAATCAATATCTACATCTACCATCACAGGTTTTAACCCAAGTAAACCAATTACCTCAGCAGTAGCAACGTACGTAAAAGCAGGTACTATGACCTCATCTCCATGTTTTAACTCTAATGCCATTAAGGCTATCTGTAATGCATCCGTGCCATTAGCACATGTAATTGAATGCTTCACTTCTAAGTAGTCACCAAGGTGTTTTTCAAAATCCTTAACCTTAGGCCCTTTAATAAATCGGGCTGTTGACATCACCTCTATTACAGCCTTATCAACTTCTTCCTTTATACTTTCGTATTGGCTGACTAAATCAACCATTTGGATTTCACTTACCATAATATAATTTATACCATTCGACAAATTCACCAATTCCGATACTCAAATCAGTATTAGGCTTGTAGTCCAACATTTTAATCAAATCCGAAACATCAGCATAAGTAGTGTAAACATCACCTGATTGCATTGGGAGCATTTTCTTTTCAGCTTTAGTTTCTAATTTTTCTTCTATAATTTCTATAAATTCTAAAAGGTTTACAGGGGAATTCTTTCCAATATTATACACTTTGAAGGGAGCTTTGGACATAGAAACATCCTTATTAGAAGCTATTGGCGAATTATCAATTACTCTTAAGACTCCTTTTATTATATCGTCTATATAAGTAAAATCACGGCTCATATCACCGTTATTAAATACTTTGATTTCCTTACCTTCTAATATAGATTTTGTAAATATGAAATAAGCCATATCAGGTCTTCCCCAAGGGCCATAAACCGTAAAAAACCGTAATCCCGTAGATGGAATATTATAAAGATGTGAATAAGTATGAGCCATTAACTCATTACTTTTTTTAGTAGCAGCATATAATGAAATGGGATAGTCAACATTATCATTCGTAGAAAAAGGTACTTTTTTATTTAAACCGTAAACACTTGAACTGCTTGCATAAACTAAATGCTTTACTTTTGAATGACGACAACCTTCCAGAATGTTTGTAAAACCAACTATATTACTATCAATATAAGCATGAGGGTTTTCGATACTATATCGAAAACCTGCTTGTACTGCAAGACTACAAACTATATCAAAAGAATAGTTTCCAAAAAGATTTTCTATTTGCTTTCGGTCACTAATATCTAATTATATGAAAGTATAGCCTTCATATTTGGAATTCTGTACGGGTTCATTATATACTATCTTTACCTTATCAATTCCAATTTTTTCTAATCAACTATATTTCAAATTGACACCATAATAGTCGTTAATATTATCAGTTTCTACAACTTCTTCTCCTATTTTGAATAGTATTAACAAGATAAAAACCAATAAAACTACTGCCTTACAACTAAAAGTTTGGTAGAAGATTGATAATTATAATTATTTTTTTTCAACTACTTGACGACCAATACTCTCATAATGAAATCCTTTTCGTTCCATCTCATTTAAATCATAAACATTACGACCATCAAAAATCACAAAAACATTATACTGATTTTTCACTTTATCCATATTTGCCTCTTTAAATTGTTTCCATTCTGTCACCACACCCAATGCATCAGCACCTTCTAACACATCATATTGATTTTCAGCATAGATTAATTTATCTCCAAATATTTTCTTGATATTATGCATAGCCGCAGGGTCATAAACTTTCAATGTTGCACCAGCTGCCAACAAACCATTAATTGTAACTATAGATGAAGCTTCCCGAATATCATCCGTCTCTGGTTTGAAGGCTCCCCCCCAAAGTGCAATAGTTTTTCCAGTTAAGTCTTTTCCAAAATAACCTTGAATTTTATCAACTAACCGCCTTTTTTGAGTACTATTGATTTGAATAATAGTTTTAAGTGTTTGAAAACTATATCCGTATTCATTTGCTGTATTCACTAAAGCTAAAATATCTTTTGGAAAGCAGGATCCTCCAAATCCAATACCTGGGAATAAAAACCTTGAGCCGATACGGTCATCTGCACCGATACCTAATCTTACATTATCTACATTTGCCCCTACTCTTTCACAAAGGTTAGCAATTTCATTCATAAATGAAATCTTAGTAGCAAGAAAAGAGTTAGCTGCATATTTAGTCATTTCAGCAGAACGTTCATCCATAATAATAATTGAATTCTCTTGACGAACAAACGGTTCATAAAGTTGTTTCATTAACTTTTCTACTCGTTCGCTATTTGTTCCTATAACAATTCTATCCGGATTCATAAAATCTTTTACCGCTAACCCTTCTCTCAAAAATTCAGGATTAGAAGCAACATCAAATAAATCTTCACTTAGATTCTTAGCAAGGGTAGCATATACTTGTTCTGCTGTACCAACAGGAACAGTACTTTTATCTACGATTACTTTATAGTCTTTTATAAGATGACTCAAATCATCTGCTACACCTAACACATAAGATAGGTCAGCAGAACCATCTTCTCCCGGAGGTGTTGGTAATGCTAAGAAAATAATTTCTGCATCTTTAACTCCTTCAACTAAGTCTGTGGTGAAACTAAGGCGTTTTTCTTTTGTATTTCTTTCAAATAGCAATTCTAATCCAGGTTCATAGATGGGAACTTCCCCATTTTTCATCCTTTCCACTTTTTGCTTATCAATATCTACACAAACGACCTGATTTCCTGTTTCTGCAAAACAAGTTCCTGTTACTAAGCCCACATAACCGGTTCCTACTACTGTAATATTCATTCTTGATGATAATTTTTATTAGCTTAATCTAATTAAACTGTTTTCGAACTTAATGCATTTTTATACCAAACAGTCACTTTTTTCAAACCACTTTGTACACTATCTAAAGGATTATAATTTAACAAATTTTTCGCTTTAGAAATGTCAGCCAAACTGTGAGGTATATCACCAACTCTATTTTTGCCATAAATAGCATCAACAGAGCAATCAGTTAAACCTTTGATTGCCCCCCATAATTCAGTAAGAGTTGTCCTTTCTCCACAAGCGACATTGTAAACCTGATTAATCGCCTTTTTATTCTTAGTAAATAGCCCTAAAAGGTTTGCTTGCACTGCATTATCAACATAAGTAAAGTCCCTACTATAAGAACCGTCACCATTAATAGTAGGAGGTTTGTTGCTCAATGCTCTATCAAAAAAGATAGGAATGACCGCAGCATAAGCCCCTTTCGGGTCTTGTTTGGGGCCAAATACATTAAAATAGCGTAACCCTATAAATTCTAACCCATATAAATCAGCAAATACTTCCGCATATAATTCATTTACATACTTAGTCACAGCATAGGGAGAAAGCGGCTTACCTATTTTACCTTCAATCTTAGGTAATTCTTTGCTATCCCCATAAGTAGAAGAGGATGCTGCAAACACAACTCTTTTAACCCCACTATCTTTTGCCGCATTAAAAATATTTAAAAACCCGCCAATATTAACATTATTAGTAGTCAAAGGATCTTTAATAGATCGGGGGACTGAACCTAAAGCTGCCTGATGTGAAATCAAATTAATACTATCACAAGCTTTCATACAAGTATCATAATCTCGAATATCCCCTTGGAAAAATTCAAATTTAGGATTATCAAGAAATTCCTTGATATTATGATTAAAGCCAGTAGATAAATTATCTAAAACTCTAACAAGTGATACTCTCTCATCTTGTAATAAAGATTCAACTATATTAGAACCTATAAATCCTGCTCCTCCTGTTACTAATATTTTCACTACTTTTTATTTAAGTTAAAAACTATAATCTTCCATCAATTACTTCTTTAGATAAATAACTTTTAACATCATACACTACACTATTAAGTGCCTTAACTTTATCTAAGTTAAAATCTGCAAAAGCCTTATGTGCAACAGCTAAAACGATAGCACTATATCCTTCTTCGTTCAATTCAGAAGTTTTTGTTAGAATGTCTATACCATATTCGTGTTGTACTTCATCTTTATTAGCCCATGGATCATATACTTCTACACTCATACCATAAGACTGTAATTCTTGATAAATATCAATTGCCCTTGTATTTCTAATATCCGGACAATTTTCCTTAAAAGTAATACCCAATAAAAGAGCTTTACCTCCCTTTACTGTTATATCTTTTCCTATCATTAATTTAACAACCTCACTCGCAACATAACTCCCCATACTATCATTCAAACGTCGTCCAGCTAAGATAATCTCTGGATGATAACCTGCTTCTTGTGCTTTTTGTGCTAAATAATATGGATCAACCCCTATACAGTGTCCACCAACTAATCCCGGTCTAAATGGTAAAAAATTCCATTTTGTTCCTGCTGCCTCTAAAACTTCAAGTGTATCAATATTTAAAATATTGAAAATTTTAGCAAGTTCGTTTACAAAAGCAATATTTATATCTCTTTGACTATTTTCAATCACTTTAGCTGCTTCTGCTACTTTAATACAAGAGGCTTTATAAGTTCCTGCTGTAATGACTGACTTATATAACTGATCAACTATTTCCGCTACCTCTGGAGTAGAACCTGATGTTACCTTTAATATTTTTGTAACGGTATGTTTTTTATCTCCCGGGTTAATACGTTCAGGACTATATCCACAAAAGAAATCTTCATTAAACTTTAATCCTGATACCTTTTCCAAAACTGGTACGCATTCATCTTCTGTAACCCCTGGATAGACCGTAGATTCATATACGACAATATCTCCTTTCTTTAGAACAGAACCAACTGACTCACTTGCTTTATATAAAGGAGTTAGAACAGGTCGATTATTTTTATCAGTGGGAGTAGGTACAGTAACTATATATATATTACAGTCCTCTATAGAAGATTTATTTGTAGAAACAGATAAACCATTACCATTCTCCATAGTCAATACAGATTGAAGTAATTTATCTTCTACCTCTAATGTACTATCTATTCCTCTATTTAATTCATCAATTCTTTCTTGATTTATATCAAAACCTACAGTTGAATACTTTTTACCAAATTCAACTGCTAAAGGTAATCCTACGTACCCCAATCCAATTACCCCTATTTTTTTATCTTTATTTAAAAGTACTTGATACATTTTTATATTATCTTTTATTTTCTCCATTAAAGGTTTTAATAATTATTTATCATCTTCATAATAACCATAACCATAACCATAACCATAACCATAACCATAACCCTTACCACGTTTGAAAGCATTCAGTATAATTGTAGGGTTATTGAATTTCTTCTCTCTATATAGTTGATCAATTAACTTTAATTGACCTCTTTTTGTATAGTTAAAACGAGAAACATAAAGTGAAGCATTCACCATTGATTTTAACAATAAACTATCTGTCACTATGCCTACAGGCGGCGTATCTATAATAATGATGTCATATTCTTCCTTTAATTCTTCTACTAATTTTTCTAAATTACCATTTAGAATCAATTCGGAAGGGTTTGGAGGAATAGGTCCGCTGGCGATAAAATGGAAATTATCGTTCCCGTCGTATATGTTGATAATTTCATCTTTACTGGCAGCACCTATCATATAAGAAGATATGCCCTTAGCTGGAATATTATCTACTAAATAAGATGCCATTTTAGGTTTTCTTAAATCTAGACCAATAGCTAATACTTTTTTCCCAGAAAGAGCAAAACTCATCGCTAAATTAATACAGATAAATGATTTACCTTCACCACTCATACTTGAGGTCACTAACATCGTTTTATGCGGTTCACCTGCTAATGTAAACTGTAGATTTGTTCGTAATAAACGAAACATTTCAGCAATCGCTGACCGACTTGATTTACTAACTACAACTTTTGATTCTTTTTTAGATTCTGCTACTACTCCTAAAATTGGAACACTGGTTGCCCTTTTAATATCTTCTTCTGATTGAATCGTATCTGTCAAAAACTCTCGTAAAATAATTATCCCAATTGCTAATACTATCCCGACCAAAATACTGATTCCTAACACAGATAGCCGCTTCGGAGAGATAGGAGCTATTGTCGTTAAAGCAGGACTATCAATAATTCTTGCATTTTCGGTAGTTGCCGCTAAAGAAATTGCAGTTTCTTCTCGTTTCTCTAAAAGAAATAGGTATAAATTTTCCTTAATAAACTGCTGACGCTTAACCTCTAATAATACTCTTTCTTTACGAGGCGTTTTGCGTAACAGTCCCTCAAATTTACTGCTACGTCCTTTTATTTCTCTAATTGCACTATCTACATCATTTTGAATTTTTTTGATATTGTTTTGGATACTAATCCGATAATTTGCAATTTCGTTTTCTAATTCTTTAACTCCCGGATAATCAGGTGTTACTGTTTGTAATAATTTTTTTCTTGCTCGTATTGCCTCATTTAACTTAAAACTAATGTTTGCTAAGGCTTCATTTTCTACTAAATCTAAGGGAACTAATTCGTATTTATCCTTATTTTGCTTCAAGTACTCACCTAACCCGGCAACTATTTTCTTCTCTACCTCTAAGTTAGTCAACTGTTTTCCATACTCTCCTAACTCTCCATATAAATATGATAAGTCGCTACCCGGATCAACTGTAATTCCTTCTTGTTCCTTTACATTCTGTACACCTTGCTCTACTCCTTCTAATTCTTCTGTTATGATTAATAACCGTTCATCGATAAATTCGACCGTATTTTTACCCATCGCATTTTTATCCTCTATTGCAGCAAGATTATAGACTTCGATTAATCTATTAATAATATCCTCACACCGTTCAGGAACTTCATCCTGCATTGATAACTCAAGAACCATAGATGTCTGGTTGTAAGTCACCTTTAATTGCCTTTGATATTTTAAAGCTACATTAAATATTGATGACAACTTTAGAATATAACCGTTCTCTTTTATATCTACAGCAGGATTAAACCTAAATAAATAACTACCAAACTTATTTGTCAGTAACGAATCAAATCTCCCTTTATATTCAACTTCATCTTTAATCAAGATATAATTGTTAGCATCAATGACTTTAACTTCATATTCTATGCCTTTTTTTCCCTTTGCCAGACTAAAAGTATCTACTATTATTGGACTCCCTATAGAATAAGTATCCGGATTTTTTATACGACCATTCTGTAAAATTCTTGCTTGTAAACCTAAATCCACAACTACTTCTTCCATCAAAGTTCGAGACTGTAAAATACGAGCTTCATCCTCAACCCCTGAAGAACGTCCTAAACCGTATCCTAACATCTCTTCGCCTAACATATCTGCACCAAACCCCCCCCCTTCTTCACTCTTAATGAGAATAGAACCTTTCACCTCATATCTTGGAATAGAGTATCTGAGATACATATATGCAATTGTTCCTGTAAGGAACGGAAATATCAAAATGAAGTACCATCCTCTTAGTAAGGTAAAGAGAATTCTCTTTATATCGATCGTATCTTCTTCAGCAAAAACTTGTTGCTGATTTATTTGGTTATTATTCATTATATTAATTTAACTTCTATCTTAAATTACAGATTATTGTCCGATATTAAGAATTGCAATGATTGTCGTGATTGCCGACAAAGAACTTGTTATCCAAGGCAAATACTCCGAAAATTGATCTCGAATGGATGCTTCTTTATCTCGAGTTGGCTCAACATATACGATATCTCCTTGTTTTAAATAAAAAAAATCCGATTTGAAAATATCTGCTGATTGTATATTTAATTCTCCAAAATAGCGAATACCATCTTTCTCTCTAACTACTAATATAGTTGAACGATTACTGTAGGGTGTTAAATCTCCAGCCATACCTAACGCTTCTAATACAGTAACTCTATCATTATTCACAATGAAGGTTCCTGGTTGATTAACCTCTCCTAATACAGATATTCTAAAATTAATAAATCGAATATTAACAACAGGGTCATTTAAATATGTTTTTAAAATATTTGTAATTTCCGTCCTTGCTTCAGTTGCTGTTTTACCCTTTAAAGTTATCTTACCCAATACGGGGAAGTCAATTTGTCCGTTTTCATCAACAATATAACTTGTAAAAGGTGATGCCCCAGCACCTCCTCCTCCCATTTGAGGATTCATTAAATTAAAAGGTGCAGACAGTTCTGGATCAAAAGTATGTACCGTTATCGACAATACATCATTTTTCTGTATTGTTAAGGGTACCAAATTTTGAATCGTATCACTCGGAAACTGAGTACGAGGCTTATCTTTTTCAATTTTTTGAAAGTAAACTAACTCTTCGTATTGCACACAACTTGTCAAAGAAGCTACAACAATAAAAAAAAAGATTGATTTGGTTATTAATTGTTTCATTATTAATTCAGATATGATTAGTCTAAAAAAGTATTATTGAAAAATTTATACTTAAGTAAAAAACCTTTTTTACTTTCATTGATTTTTAAGGTTTTTAACTTTTCAATATGTCCCATATTATGCGTGTCTGTTCCTACAAAATCATATAATTTTGAATCTAACATCTTCTCTGCCAAGTCTTTTACTTCTTTTCCATAATGTCCTGTTAGTGATAATAGATTCAGTTGTAGTTTACAACCTCGCATTTTAAGGTCTTCAAACCTATCGAAATTTCGTAGATAGTAAGAATAACGTTCGGGGTGAGCTAAAATAGGTTGGTAGCCATGTATTTGCATTTTGAAAAGGTAGTCATCTAATTTATTTTCTTCTTGAAAAAACGACATTTCGACCAATACGTAATTATCACCAAAAGTCAATAATTCTTTCTTATCTAACAACTCCTCAAAAACTTCATCCATATAATACTCCGCAGCACACTCTACTTCAATATCAACGTTTGCATCTTTCAAACCTTGACGCAAAGTATCCAAACCTGCTAACAATCTATCACTTGTATTTGGATAATAATCTTGATATACGTGAGGCGTAGTAATGATTTTTTGAAATCCTAAGTTTTTCAATCCTCGAATCAAAGCAATAGAATCTTCTAAATCTTTTGCACCGTCATCGACACCTGGTATCAAATGAGAATGAATATCTACTTTGATTTTATCAAAATTAATAGAATATTGTCTTGACTTTTTTTTAAAAAAATTGAACATTAATATTAGTGATTGAACCCATTCCCAACCCTTTCCTTGAAAAGGAAGGGAGCCTGACGTCAGTTTACCTTAATTTAGTATCCACGTTAAACTTCCCTCTTTTTAAGAGAGGGGCTAAGGGTGAGTTCAAATAAAATAAAGAAGAATTTTCTTTTAATGAAACTCAATTAGCGATACCACTAACCTTCAATTAACTTTAATAAATATTTACCATAACCACTTTTCACTAATGGTTGTGCTAATTTTTTCAATTGCTCTTTATCAATAAAGCCCATTCGATAAGCGACCTCTTCTATACAACCGACTTTAAAACCTTGACGCTGTTCAATAACCCGAATAAATTCTGTTGCTGAACTTAAAGAATTGATTGTACCAGTATCTAACCAAGCAGTTCCTCGTTGCATCACTCCAACTTTGAGTTCTTTCTGCTCTAAATACACTTGATTGACCGTTGTTATCTCATACTCGCCTCGCTTTGATGGCTCGATGGTTTTTGCTATTTCTACGACTTTATTATCATAAAAATATAGACCAGGTACAGCGTACTTAGACTTAGGTTCGGCAGGCTTTTCTTCAATAGAAATTACGTTATTGTCATCATCAAACTCAACGACTCCATAACGTTCAGGATCATTTACTGGAAAAGCAAAAACTTCTGCACCTTGTGTTAGCTGAGCAGCTTCTTTCAATAATCCCCCTAAACCTGCACCATAAAAGATATTATCTCCCAAAATTAATGATACAGAATCATCGCCAATAAACTCTTCGCCAATTACAAATGCTTGTGCTAAACCATTTGGGATTTCTTGTACCTTATATACAAAACGACAACCTAAGTCAGAACCATCACCTAATAATCTTTGAAATTGTGCTTGATCTTCTGGTGTCGTGATAATTAATATTTCACGAATGCCTGACAGCATCAAAATAGATAAAGGATAATAAATCATCGGTTTATCATAAATCGGCATTAACTGTTTCGATATTGCCTTTGTGATAGGATATAAACGTGTCCCTGAACCTCCTGCTAATATTATTCCTTTCATGATTTGTACTTCTAAACTTATTGTTGATTATCGAAAACTTGATTCAATTCTAAGATAAAGCCTTCCAAAACTTTACTTTCAATTGTATCTTCTTCCGTATATAAACGACTTCCGATATATTTTCCTTCCTCATTAAGATTGTAGCGAATAACAAAAAAATCTTTGGGCTGAACTACCCAATATTCTTTTACACCTGCACTCTCGTACAAATCAAATTTTTCTCGCTTTTCTTTGTTACTATTTCCCAGTGACAAAATCTCAATTATCAACTCAGGCGCACCATTACAACCTTGATTATCTAATTTTGATAAATCACAAATTACACATATATCGGGTTGAACAACAGTACTCACTTTATTTCCTTTTATCCTATGTGAAGGAAGTGACAATCGAACATCAAAAGGAGCGTGATATAATTCACACTTTGATTTATTTTTAAATAAAAATTTATCTATTCGACGTTCTATCGCAAGTGAAATTTTTTGATGCTGCCGACTTAGAGCAGCCATTTTAAATATTCGCCCTTTCAATAATTCCACTCGTTCGTTAAACTGCCAAGTCAAATAGTCTGAATAAGTGTATAATTTATTAAAATCCAATTGATTGATATCCGTTATCATAGTTTCTTCTTTTTTGATAAGTCTTATCTAAAAATAGGATTTTTTTTATAAATATCAAAAGTTGATAATTGACGGTCTTTTTGTGAAAGCAAAATATCGGATGTTGGAATATTCCAATCTATTCCTAAACTTTCGCTATTAAAAATGATTCCATCATCGTGTGTCGGAGCATAGTCATTATCTACTTTATAGGCAAAAATTACGGTTTCACTCAACACCAAAAAACCATGCGCAAAACCTCTTGGTATAAAGTATTGATGTTTATCCTCCGATGATAGAATAACCGATTGATGTTGTCCAAAAGTTGGAGAATCTGCTCGTAAATCAACGGCAACATCTAAGACTTTACCTTCAATTACTCGAACTAATTTCGCTTGATTGAAAGGTGGTTTTTGAAAATGCAAACCTCTCAAAACACCATAGCTTGATTTTGATTCATTATCTTGAATAAAATTTACTTCATAACCAACAACTTCTTCAAATCGCTTCTTATTAAAACTTTCTAAGAAGTAACCTCTTTCGTCACCAAAAACCTTTGGTTTTATCAATAATAAACCATCAATATCAAATCTTTGAATATCCATTAGCGATTTGCGTATTGTTCTTCATAATACTTTTGATAATTACCGGAAGTGATATTATTCAACCATTCTTCATTCGATAAATACCAATCAATCGTCTTACTTAATCCTTCCTCAAACTGTAATGACGGTGTCCAGCCTAATTCTTCTTTCAACTTTGTTGCGTCAATCGCATAACGCATATCATGTCCTGCCCTATCCGTAACGTAAGTAATTAATTTTTCTGAAGAACCTGCTTCTCTTCCTAATTTTTCATCCATTTGGCGACACAATACTTTGATTAAATCAATATTTGTCCACTCATTATGTCCACCAATATTGTAGGTTTCACCAATGCGACCATTATGAAAAATAACATCAATCGCTCGGGCATGATCAACGACCCAAAGCCAATCTCTCACATTGATACCTTCCCCGTAAACTGGAAGAGATTTCTTTTTAACAATGTTATTAATAAAAAGTGGGATTAACTTTTCAGGAAATTGATACGAACCATAATTATTAGAACAATTGGATAAAACAATTGGCATTTTGTAAGTATGATGAAATGCTCTCACCAAATGATCCGAACTCGCTTTTGATGCCGAATACGGACTACGAGGATCGTAAGGTGTTGTTTCTAAAAAGAAAGTTCCATCATTTTCTAAAGAACCATAAACTTCATCTGTAGAAACATGATAAAATAATTTATTCCTAAAATCGTCTTTCCAATTTTCTTTAGCGACTTGTAATAAAGTTCCTGTTCCAATCACATTTGTTGTAATAAAAACCAAAGGATCACTAATTGACCTATCTACATGAGATTCGGCAGCTAAATGAATAACTGCATCGAATTGATATTTTTTAAATAAACTTCTAATAAATTCTAAATCAACAATATCTCCTTTTTCAAAACTATAATTTGGAGCTTGGTCAATATCCTTAATATTCTCCAAATTCCCCGCATAAGTCAATTTATCCAAGTTAACAATTTGATAATTCGGATACTTCTGTACCATTAAGCGAACAACGTGAGAACCAATAAATCCTGCGCCTCCAGTTATTAATATTTTTTTGTCAAAAGTCATTTATTAGATTGTTGAATTGTTGAATTGTTGAATTGTTAAACTGTTTATAAACTATTACATAAAACAATTCAACAGTATAACAATTTAGCAATGTAATCTTTAAATTATCATACCTACACCAACCGTTTCATTCGTTTGCTCATCAATCAAAATCACAGAACCTGTTGTCCTATTTTTGCGATAAGCATCTACAAAAAGTGGTTTTGTTGTACGAAGCACAACTCTTGCAATATCATTGATACCAATCGTTTTATCTTCTTCGTTACGATGTAAAGTGTTGATATTTAATTTATAACGAATATCTTTAATCACACATCTCGCTTCTTGAGTGGTATGCATAATCGTATATTTTCCACGTAATTGAAGTGGTTTATCTGTAAACCAACAAACCATTACTTCAATATCTTGTGTTACCTCCGGTTTATTATTCTCACGAACAATCATATCGCCACGAGATAAATCCAAATCGTCTTTTAATAAGATTGTTACAGACTGTGGCGGAAAAACCTGCTCTAACTCTCCATCTGCCGTATCAATTTTAGTAACAGTTGTCGTAAACCCTGAAGGTAACAACATTACTTTATCTCCTTTCTTGATAACACCACCGGCTACACGACCTGCATACCCTCTGTAATCATGAAACTCATCTGTATATGGACGAATAACATGCTGAACTGGGAAACGAACATCGATAAAGTTATGGTCAGACGCAATATGTACATTTTCTAAATAATGCATCAAAGTTTGTCCTTGATACCAAGGAGTATTTGTAGATCGATCAACCACATTATCTCCTAATAAAGCTGAAATTGGAATAAAAGAAACATCATTTACGTCTAATCGAGATGCAAAACTTTCAAAATCATCTTGGATTTTATTATAAACATCTTCTGAGAAATCCACTAAATCCATCTTATTAATACAAACTACTAAGTGTGGAATTTGTAGTAAAGAGGCAATGATAGAGTGACGACGAGTTTGTTCTACCACACCGTGACGAGCATCTACCAAAATTAAGGCAACATTAGCCGTAGATGCACCTGTTACCATATTACGAGTATATTGAATATGACCTGGTGTATCTGCGATGATAAACTTACGCTTTGGAGTCGCAAAATAACGATAAGCTACATCAATTGTAATTCCTTGCTCTCTTTCAGATTTCAAACCATCTGTTAATAAGGCCAAGTTTACCCCCTCTTCTCCACGACGCTCACTCGTCGCTTTTATTGTATCATATTGGTCTTCAAATATTGATTTAGAATCATATAACAAACGACCAATTAGCGTACTTTTTCCATCATCTACACTACCTGCTGTGGTAAAGCGTAATAATTCTGTTGTTGTTCCGCTCATTTTATATTTTAGTTAGAATTTTAGTAATTAGTAATTGATAAACTGTTATGTTAAAATTTAATACGAAAGTACATTTTTTATTTCTTAAAGTACTGTCTTATTTGTCTCCTAACACCTCCTCGAGGCACTAACTGCCATAGCCTTTCGTGAAAATAATATATTATAAATTTAAAAAAGAATTCAATTGCCCCAATTTCTAAAGCTGTTTCAATAGAACCTTCTTTGAAATATACTATGCAAATAATCGTTGAGGTTGCAATTATTCTCCAAGACAAACCTTTAAGAAAACTTCTTAATCGGGATTCTCTGTAAATTGAAGACTCTTTCTTATCTTGCCCCTCATTTTTTTGTACTTCCTCCATTTTTTTTAAATTTCGGCAAGTAATTTATTACAACTAAAAAGATTAAAATTATGACTATTTTAAGTATAGTAAATTACTGTCTAATAATAACTATTTAGAAGTACCCTTTCTTCTTACGGTCTTCCATTGATGTTTCAGAACGTTTATCATCGGTACGACCGCCACGTTCTGTTTTACGAGCAACAGAAACTTCTTCGATGATTTTCTCTAAACTGTCTGCTTCTGATTCCCAAACACCTGTACAAGTCATATCGCCTATTGTACGACAACGAACCATTATTTCTTTTAACTCTTCTTCAGGTTTTCTTTGGATAAAAGGGGTGTCTGCCAATAAAACACCGTCACGTTCAAATACTTTACGCTTATGTGCAAAGTAAAGATTTGGTAAAGGCACATTTTCTAATGCCAAATATTGCCAAACATCTAATTCCGTCCAATTCGAAATAGGAAAGATACGGAAATGCTCTCCGTAGTGTTTTTTACCATTAAATAAGTTCCATAATTCAGGACGTTGATTCTTAGGATCCCATTGACCAAACTCATCACGGTGAGAAAAGAAACGCTCTTTTGCACGAGCTTTTTCCTCATCACGTCTTGCACCTCCTAAAGCTGCATCATATTTGCCATCTTCTAATGACTTCAATAATACAGGAACTTGTAAACCGTTACGACTCGCATTGATTCCTTTTTCTTCCTGTAATTCTCCTTTGTCAATTGCTTCCTGTACAGAACCAACCACTAACTTCAAACCCAAACGCTTTACCCAAGCATCACGGAATTCAATAGTTTCTGGAAAATTATGTCCTGTATCAACGTGTAATAGCGGAAACGGTGCTTTTGCAGGATAAAAAGCTTTATATGCTAAATAAGACATTAAAATAGAGTCTTTTCCTCCTGAAAACATCAACACAGGATTTTCAAACTGAGCTGCTACTTCACGAAGAACAAAAATAGACTCCGCTTCTAATTCTCTTAGATGTGATAAATGATAATTCATTTTCAATAACTAATTTTTTCGATGATAAAATCATATAGTTTCTGTACTGATTCTTCCACAGTAAATCCTTCAGTTGGAATTATAACCGCAGGATTTTGGGGTGTTTCAAATACCGAATCTATTCCTGTGAAATTCTTGATAATCCCTTTTCGAGCTTTGTCATAAAGCCCTTTTACATCTCGGTCTTCGCATGCTTCTAATGAAGTACTGACAAAAACTTCGATATATTTATCTTCCCCAATAATTTCTTTAGCCATCTGACGAATAGCCTCAGTCGGTGTAATGAATGACGCTAACGTCACCACACCACAATTGGCAAATAGTTTTGCTACCTCTGAGATTCGACGAATATTTTCTAACCGATCTTCTGCCGAAAACGTCAAATTCTTATTTAGACCACTACGAATATTATCACCGTCTAACACTTGTGTCAAAAAGCCTTCATCGTACAACTTAGCTTCCAGATGCTGTGCAATCGTGCTTTTTCCCGAACCGGACAGACCAATTAACCAAATTACTTTACCTCGTTGATTAAGTTGCTTTTCTTTCGTTTCTGTTTGTAACAGTCGGTCAAAAATCGGGTGAATATTTTCTTGAGCCATTTTGTTAATTATGAATTATAAAATTATGAGTTATGATAACCTACAATTCGATATTTATATATTAATTTAATATCCTTTTAAAGTAATCGTAAGTCCTTTGTAAACCTTCTTTTCTGCTGATTTTTGGTTGCCAATCCAGAATAGTTTCTGCTTTAGTTGTATCAGGTTGCCTTACTTTCGGGTCGTCAACCGGTAATTCTTGAAAAACTAACTTTGATTTTGAATCTTTGACGACTTCTAATATCTCTTTTGCTAAATCTACAATCGAAATTTCTTGAGGATTTCCAATGTTCATCGGAAGATGATAATTACTTAAAAGTAATTTATAAATTCCCTCAACCATATCGTCTATATAAATAAAAGAACGAGTTTGGGTTCCGTCACCGTAAATCGTTATATCTTGTCCCTGAATCGCTTGTGCAAAAAAATTGGGCAATGCTCGACCATCTTTGATTCTCATTCTTGAACCATAAGTATTAAAAATCCGAACAATTCGAGTTTCTAAACCGTGGACATTATGATAAGCCATCGTCATTGCTTCTTGAAATCGCTTGGCTTCGTCATAAACGCCTCTTGGTCCAACAGGATTGACATTTCCCCAATATTCTTCAGATTGCGGATGTACTAAAGGATCACCATAAACTTCTGAAGTCGAAGCGACTAATATTCTTGCTTGTTTAGCTTTTGCTAATCCCAACAAATTATGTGTTCCTAATGAGCCAACTTTCAAAGTTTGAATCGGCATTTTCAGATAATCATCAGGACTTGCAGGAGAAGCGAAGTGTAAAATATAATCTAATTTTCCCGAGACGTGGACAAATTTTGATACATCGTGATGATAAAATTCAAAGCGTTTTTGCGAAAATAAATGCTCAATATTCGACAACTTTCCAGTTATCAAGTTATCCATTCCGATAACTTCATAGCCTTCACTAATAAATTTATCACATAAGTGAGATCCTATAAAACCAGCTGCACCTGTTATTAATACTCGCAATATTTGGTCAATTTTTTGGGGAATGCTCGATAATTTGAAAATATCCGACCTTTCTACTCACTTTTATAAATCCGTTCGATGATATCTACTACTTTCATACCTTCTAAGGCGTTTGTCGTAATAATCGCTCTGTCATTTAAAACGTCAACTACATTTTCAATAATGTAGTGATGATTTGCAGCTGAACCTTTGTAATTGCCATAATCATTTGGCGGGTTTGAAGGTGGTAAATTCGGCATTTCATAATTTTCTATATGACAATATTCCACTTTTTCCATGTATTGTCCACCAATTTTTACCGTTCCCTTCTCTCCTACTATCGTTAATGTACTTTCAAAATTTTTATCATAAACAGAAGTTGAATAGTTAAAACAACCTTTTCCACCATTTACAAAATCAAAATTCACCAAACCAGTATCTTCAAAATCAATTTTTTCACCGTGCGAACTATTGGCGAAAGCCGCCTGAATATTGGTTATATCACCAAATAACCAGTACATCATATCCACAAAATGTGAAAACTGAGTAAATAATGTTCCGCCGTCTAACTCCTTTGAACCATGCCAAGTATCGGGCGTATAATAACGGTCATCTCGATTCCAAAAACAATTTATTTGCACCATAAAAATATTACCTAATAAATTGTCATTCAATACTTTACGTAACCATTGAGCTGGTGGCGAGTAGCGGTTTTGCATTACACAAAAAACCTGACGAGAAACTTGTAAGGATTTAAAAATGATAGCTTCACAATCAGCTCTTTTTAATGCCATTGGCTTTTCGACAACTACATTTTTTCGAGCTTCTAAACAAGCCAGTGCGTGTTCAGCATGTAAGCCATTTGGTGTGCAGATACAAACGACATCGATTATTAAATTTGATGTTAAAAGTTCGTGAATATCCTTGAAAAAAGGAACGCTAATATCTGCTTCTTTTTCCGTTTTAATATCGCAGATAGCAACTAATTTTGCATAATCACATCCGCTAATAATCGCAGCGTGACGTTTGCCAATTCTTCCATCTCCTACTACTGCAAAATTGATTGTTTTCAATACTTCAAATAAAAACTCTCCCCCGATTACTCGAGGGAAAGGAGTGTATGATTGTGTTTTACCCTATGTATTTTCTTCTAATTTAGTTACCGAGTTATTATTTAACCGGTAAACCTCACTTGTTTCTTTACAAATTGCTTTTCCAGTTTTGTCAAATTTCAATCGTTGACCATTCTCACTAACCCAACCAATTTGTTTTGCAGGATTTCCAACCATTAAAGCATAAGGCTGAACACTTTTTGTGATAACGGAACCAGCACCAATTAAGGCATATTTTCCTATAGTGTTTCCACAAATAATAGTAGCATTTGCACCAATTGTCGCTCCTTTTTCAATAAGCGTTTTTTTAAATTCGGTTTTACGATTTACAGCACTTCGAGGGTTAATAACATTCGTAAAAACCATCGAAGGCCCTAAAAAAACATCATCTTCACAAATCACCCCTTCATAAATCGACACATTGTTTTGAACTTTCACATTATTGCCCAAAATAACATTATTAGCTACCATTATATTTTGTCCTAAAACACAGTTTTTACCGATTTTTGCTTTCGCAAATATGTGAGAAAAGTGCCATATTTTAGTGCCTTCTCCAATAGTTGCACCTTGGTCAATGACAGAAGATTGATGTGCGAAGAAGTTTGTCATCTTAATCACATGACTTTGCTCGCCAAGTACTTATGTACCTCGTAAACATCAATATTTTTATTGAATTTCTTACTTACGGTCGGTACATTTTCACTCGAAACCCAAATTTTCAACTCAGCATCCAAGTCGAAAGTACCCGCTGTTTCTAAAGAAAACCTTGACATATTCTTATATGGTAGAGATAAAAACTCAACTTTTGAACCCGTGACGCCTTGAACGTCAATCAAAACTAATCGCTTATTCGTAAACATAAAAACATCTCGAAACAGCTTGAAACCTAACTCGATATTCTCGCCATCAATTAACAGATGTCCGTATTTTTCCTCCAATTTCTCCGGAGAAACTTCGTCAGCATTACCAACTAATTTATTGAATAAACCCATTTTAATGTTTTTTTTGTGGTTAAAAAGTATATTATTTTTCAAAAAAGCTAACTACCGCTTCTGTGATATATTGTAACTGTGCGTCCGAAAATTCGGAGTGCATTGGTAAAGATAAAACCATATCACAAAGTTGTTCTGTATTTGTCAATTTAAAACCTTCAGGCGAATAATGATTGTAAGCGTCTTGTTTGTACAAAGGAACTGGATAATAAATCATATTTGAAATTCCTTTTGCTTTCAAATAATCTCCCAACTCATCACGCTTGCCATTAGCAACTTGCAACGTATATTGATGAAAAACATGAGTTGAATTATTAGCACGTTTTGGTATTGTCAATTCATCTATTTTGGCAAATGCTGCATCATAATAACTTGCTGCACGAT
>CBFIHR010000017.1:0-66688 GCA_965662365.1 Saprospiraceae bacterium | reverse complement strand
GATAAAATCTTAAAGACTTATCCGTATTTGGAGAAAGAGGACTTGATGGAAGCGTTGCGTTATGCAGCTTGGAGAGCAGAAGAAGTTGAAGTAAATATCACAGCAGCATGAATTTAGTTTTAGATATGAATTTATCGCCTTTATGGGTTGATTTTTTCGATGGAACTTTTGTCAATGCTGTTCATTGGTCGTCTATTGGTGCAGTTGATATTGAAGATGAAAAAATCTTTGAATGGGCAAAAGTTAATCATCATCTGGTGTTTACAAATGATTTAGATTTTGGTGCTATTCTCGCTGCGACAAATGCTAATGCTCTAAGTGTTTTACAAGTTCGTACACAGGATTTATTGCCCGAAACAATCGGAGAAAAGTTCTCAAAACTTTAGAAACTTTACAGACAGAAATCGAAAAAGGTGTTTTGATAATTTTAGATACGAATAAAATGCGAGTTAGAATGTTACCTTTGAGAGGTTGAGTTTCATGATTGTTAGGAATAAAAATCTGATGAGAACAGTGCGATATATGGAAAGTTGTTGGAGTGGGCGGATTAAGACGGTTTTTATGATGGGACAGAACCTATAACTATTCAATTATCAATCTTTAAGTTAATCTAACATAACTTTACTTTCATCTAATTAAATTTATTAACTGCTTGTCAATTCGTTGTTTTGGTTTTGTTAAGAAAAAAATACGTTTGGTGATTTTATTAAATGATCAACCGTTAGCCGTCAACCGTTTTATAAATGAATTCGAGAGGTAAAATTATTATAAGTAAAACTTATCAGTTTTTTTCGCAGAGAGTCGTGTATCACATTTTATCTTGGTTAGCGTATTTACTGATGTTTACTTTTGTTCAAAGTTCATCTGGGCCTTACTCTTATGGGTTCTATTTTTCTAATGAACTAATAAAAATTGCCTTCTATGCAGCCGGTGTTTATTTTAATATTTTTTATCTTATTCCAAATTATCTAAGCAATAAAAAATTCTTAATTTATTGTGTTTTATTGGTTTTGTCAACGATTATTTTGACTCCATTACAACTTTTCTTTTTGTCTATAAAAGCCTCACAATATCCTGATTATCAGCTTGCTTTGTTACAAAATCAGCCATGGTTATTTATTTTGACATTTTTAGTTGTCAGTGCTTCTACTATCTTTAAAATTGTATCAGATTGGGCAAGACATCAGCGAGAACGAAAAGAACTGCAAACTGAAAGTATGCAATCTGAATTGCGATTTTTACGGTCGCAAATCAATCCACATTTTTTGTTTAATACGCTGAATAATTTGTATGCGTTGACGCTCAAAAAGTCAGACAAAGCACCAGAAATCGTCTTAAAACTCTCCGAAATGATGCGTTATATGTTGTATGAATGCAACGAAAGACGGGTTTTTTTAAGCAAAGAAGTCAATTATATTCGGAACTATTTGGACTTGGAACGATTGCGTCAAGGACGAAATATGGACATTAGTTTTGAGGTACACGGGAATGTGAGCAATCAAAAAATCGCTCCTTTGATGTTTATTCCTTTTTTGGAAAATAGTTTCAAACACGGTGCGAGTAATCACCTGGCAGAAGGCGGTTATGTTCATATCAAGTTGGATATTGAGGAGAATCGGGTGCATTTATTTATTGAAAATAGTAAACCTGAAATACCTGTACGACATACCGGGAAAAAAAGCGGCGGCATTGGCTTAGTGAATGTAAAACGTCGGCTAAAACTCCTTTATCCCGAGCAATATAAACTAAAAATCGAAGCACAGCCGAACTCGTACCGAGTTGATTTGATTTTAGGGTTAGATTGATAAAGTAGCCTTATAAAAGTAATATAACTAACTATTTAGTTCTAAAATATATCTTTGTTCTAAAAAAGATGAAAATACTTTACACGATAAGTTGCACAATTTTGTCAGTGATTGTTTTCGCACAACCAAAAATAGAATTAAAAACAACCGAATTTGATTTTGGTCAAATCATTACTACAGGTACAATCAAAAAGGTATTTATTATTAAAAATATTGGCAACGAACCCTTAATTATCACGAGAGTGACAACAGGTGATGGCGGTTCTTATGCGACTTATCCCAAACAGCCGATTTTACCAGACGAAACAGGCGAAATTACTTTTTATTATAATTCGAATCGAATTGGCCCTTTTCGTAAGCGGCTGATGATTCAATCTAATGCGGAAAATAAGTACGGCAAAAGTATCAAGATAACAGGCGAAGTTATTCACAAAACCACCGAAATTGAGCTTCAACAAGATACGATTGATATCGGTGAAATTCCTTTTGGAACGATTGCAAAAGCTACGTTTAAAGTAAAAAATATTGGTCAAGAAAAGTTATACCTGAATCTTTTGAGTGGAAAATATTATGAACCAGATTTATTTTATCAAAAAATAGAACCGAATCAAAATAAACGTCCTTTCGAAATCAATGAAACGGCAAATGTTACGATTGTATTAAGAAACGTTTATGGAAATGTAGGTTATTTTCAAAGAAAAATTTTACTCAAATATAATTCTCTTGATACTGCTTTTGTGTTAATAAAAGGTAACTATATTGGCAAACCTCCAGTAGAAAAACGCTACGAAGAAAGAAGGATTTATCAATATGAAAACGGTCAATTAAAGACACAAACGGAGTTAACGTATAGCGGTGATGTCCGGCAAGTGAGTTATTATAAAGGGGCGTATTGCACACATTCTAAATATTATTCTTGGCAAACAGGTTCGGTGACTGTAGAACGATTTTTCGAGTTCGGTGAATTGATAGAGGAGAGGCGATATGAATGATGAGGCTGATTTTTAATTAAAAATAAAAAAGCAGTTGTATCAAAAATCGAATAGATGATTTAAAAAATATCTATTTAACATCGGCCAATCCGTTGTTTATAAAAATAAACTTTACGAATAATTTGGTGTTCTTTGATACAACTACTTTTTATTCAATAACTCTAAAACTAATCTTTAGTCTCGTTTTCTACACTGTTATTTTTCCAAAAATCATTTGCTTTATTCAAATCAGCCATGCGACCAGACGGGTCGATTGTTACCTTTTTGATGTCAGCTACTTTTTTATCAATTGTAAACGTATAAGTCGGATAGACCCAGCCCCAATCTGGCAAATCTTTTCTGGTCATACGATTTTCAGCGATTTTATTTCCACGCATAATTTCCATAGGAATATAAAATAGTTCTTTCGAGCCGTCGCTATATTCTATCACCAAATCGATTGGCATCGGCATATCGCCCACACGTTCTAAGGTAATATCGGTTTTTTTCTTTTTTTGATTTGGTTCGACTGATTTTACACCATAATCAATTGTTTTTGTGGTATAAACAAAATACTCTTTGTACCAATCTAATTCCAAACCAGACGTTTTTTCAAATACACGAATAAAATCATTTGGATTCGGGTGTTTGAATTTCCACGTATCGTAATACGCCAATAAAGCTCTATCAAAAACCGATTTACCAACGATATATTCTAACTGTCCTAAAAAAACGGCTCCTTTTGAATAAGCTGCCATTCCGTAAGCAGTATTCGTTTTGAAATGGTCAGCATGAGTAGATAGAGGTTCTTCGATTCCGCTTTTTGCAATATATTGATAACCGTTGTACGAACCGGCGTGAACACCTTCAGGATTTGGATCAAATAACTCGCCCATAATAACGCTGCTGGCATAGCTCGTAAAACCTTCATCCATCCAATAATACAATGCCTCATTTGTACCCAAAATCATCTGATACCAAGAGTGCATGACTTCATGAACCGTTACACCAACCAAACTGCGTAAACTACGTTCTCCGGTGATTAGGGTCGCCATTGGGTATTCCATTCCGCCATCGCCTCCCTGAATGATTGAATAAACTGGATACGGATATTTGCCGTATTTGCTACTTGCTGATTGAAATAATTTCACGGCATAATCGGGTAAAGCTTCCCAATTTTCATTAGTTTTTTCGCCAGGTTGATAAAAGAAATGGATCATCGGCCCGTCTGGAACTTGAATTTTGGTATGCTTATAATCAGGGTCAGCTGCCCAGACAAAATCATGGATATTTTCCCCTTTAAACTGCCAAGTCGTTTTTTTCTTTGGTTGTTCAACTTTTATTCCGTTGGCTTCATAACCATAACCGATTTCGTCGGCATTTTGCAAAACGCCAGTTGCGGCAATCATATAATCTGAATCCATCGTAATTGTCACATCAAAATCGCCCCAAATTCCGTGAAACTCTCGTCCGATATACGGGTTAGAGTGCCAACCTTGATAATCATATTCACACATTTTTGGATACCATTGTGCCATCGAAAACTCCACGCCTTCCTTGTTGTCACGACCCGAACGACGAACTTGTAAAGGCACTTGCGACTCAAATTCCATTTCAAAAATAGCCGTGCTATTTCCACTCAAAACGGTTGGTAAATCAACTTCTAAGATTGTTCCGACTACTTGATATTGGCAAGATTGTCCATTCATTTTTAGAGATTTAATCTCGTGATAACCAATTTCGTCCTTCTCCAACTTCGAAATTCTATCTCGGACTCTCGGATCTGGGTCGGTAATGGTACGAGAACGCACGTCCATCATACTATTGGGCTGAAAAGCATTGAAGTACAAATGATAAAAGACTTTCGTCAAATTATCAGGTGAGTTATTATAATATTTCAATTTTTGAATGCCTTTGAATTGATGCTTTTTAGCGTTTACGTCAATTTCCATTTCGTACTCCGCACGTTGCTGCCAACGCTCTGGCTGAGCTATTGCCGAAAGAAAAGTGGTCGCTAATATTAGTGTGATTAATTTTAATTTTAACATATTTTATAATTATTAATTATTTAAGTATTAAGTATGACTGACCAATAAACGGATTTATTGGAAATGTTATTTATCAAAAACTGCAAATCGTTCTTTTGTACAGACCTGATAGATTTTCAAAACCTGTCAGGTCTAAATTTTATTTCAACGGTATCAATTCTTCATCAATCCGCATCAAATAATCTCGCCCAAAATCTTCATTTTCCAGCTCTTCAAACAAAAAAGTCGGTAAATCCTTTTCTACATTTTTAATCTGATTACCAATTGCCAAAGTTAAAGAAGCGACCGTATCCACATCGCCTCCAAAGTTTATACTTTTTAGCAACATATTTTCCAATGAAATCTCATTTTTTAGAATTGTCAAAACCGCTTCAACGGTTTCAACTGCATTCATTGTGACTTCATTTTGCCAGTTGGCTTTCCATTGATAATTTTGAAAATCATTCAAATATTCAATCAATTGTTGTTGATTTCCTTTATTATAAATAAAAAAATGACTTGTCAAAGCAATAGCTTCGGAAGCGATTTTGGCAGTTTCAGTATTGTGCGTAATTGCCATTTGAATCGCATTTTTTTCAATAATTTCCGATTCGGTTTTTAAGATGCCTAAAGGGTAAGCACGCATTGCCGCACCATTTCTTTCGCTTTTCGCAATGATTTTTTCCAATAATTCTTCACCTGAATTGATACTCAACAAAAATTGATAAAATCGACTCGCATAACCTTCCCGCACGTCTCGCTTAAAGACTTCCACGAATTTATTGGCAATATTTTCTCGTGATAATTCTATTTTATCAATTAACAATTCGGCTAAAGCCAACGCCATCTGTGTATCGTCCGTATATTTTTTATAAATAGATGGATAACGAGGATGAGTCCGATAATGTGTTAAGTTATTTTCTTTTTCGATAATTGCCCTTGCTGCAAATTCAAAACCTGCACCGTAAGCATCACCGATTGCACCTTGTAATAACATTTTCAAGTATTAATTATTAAGTATTAATTATCAAAACATACGTTCAATAATTAATACTTAATAGTTAATAATCACATTTTACTTTCCATAATTATCGTCCCAATTCTTCACTTCTGGAACACCTAATTTATCAACCGATTTTGCGACCAACATCGAGACAGAAGCATCGCCAGTCACATTCACGACAGTACGACACATATCTAACGGTCTATCAACAGCAAAAATCAAGGCTAAACCTTCTGGCGGCACACCGATTGATTGTAAGACAATGACTAACATCACCATTCCTGCACCTGGCACAGCGGCAGAACCGATAGAAGCCAAAGTTGCCGTCACGACAATGGTTAATTGCTGCATTAAGTCCAAATCCATTCCGAATGCTTGAGCGATGAAAACCGCTGCGACACCTTGATATAAACTCGTTCCGTCCATATTTATCGTCGCACCGACAGGCAAAACAAAACTCGCCACATCTTCATCAACGCCCAAATGTTCAACTGTTCGTTCCATTGTCACAGGAAGCGTTGCCGCACTCGAACTGGTCGAAAATGCCAATAATTGAGCAGGTGCGATTCCTCTGAAAAAGTCAACATAACCACGACCTGTAAAGTACCTAACTAACAATGGATAAAATCCAAAAATCATTATAGCTAAACCAAGGACGACAACAGCACTATAAGCTCCTAAAGCCTTGAAAATATCAGCTCCAGGCGACTCAACGACCAAAGCAGCCAACAAGGCAAAAACACCATAAGGTGCTGCCAACATGATTAAATCAATCATTTTTAGGACGACTTCATTCACGCCATCAAAGAAATCAATGACCGGTTTTGCTTTGTCGGGTGGAATTAAAATCAAGCCGATTCCAAAGAAAATCACAAAGAAAATCACTTGTAACATATTACCGTTGTTACTTGCTGCCCCGACAATATTTTGCGGTACTAAATCGATCAGAGCCTGCAAAGGGCCGTTGTTCGCTTGTGCATCTGCGGCCTCTTTTCGTTTAGCGGCATCGTCTGCATAGTTTTCGGTGAGTTCGGTTCGGGTTTCTTCTTTAATGAAACTACCCGGTTTGGCAATATTGACTAACGCCAAACCAATGGAAACCGCAAAAACCGTTGTTAATACATAGATTCCGATAGTTCGTCCGCCCATTTTGGAGAGTTTGGAAATATCTTTTAAACCTGCGATTCCCATAATTAAGGAAGCAACAATTAACGGAACAGCAATTAATTTTAAGGAATTAATAAAAATTGTTCCAAACGGTTTTATCCAATCGGTGACGAAGTCTTTCCCCCATTCAAACTGTAGAGCTAGAAATCCGAAGGCGACACCTAATGCCATTCCTAACAATATCTGCCAATGCAAGGCTAATTTTTTCATACTTTATGTGGTTTTATGGTTATATACTTCAAACTGTTATATTGTTAATATTGTTAAACTGTTTTTTTAATCGTAAACATTTGATAATCATATATTTACATCAAAAGAACATTCGATAAAAATGTTTAGTTTTTGACCGTTTGCAGTATAGATTAAACCTGACAGGTTTTGCTTGTCCCGAAACCTCGGGGAAAACCTGTCAGGTTTGTATTCACAATACTATACAATTGCCACAAAGTAAGAATTTATTTAGATAAGTCTAAATGAATCATAAACGAAAATACTTGAAGTGTTTAGTTATGAGGAACTACAAGTTAGACCTGTAGAAGCTAAAACCGCACTTTCTGCCAACGATTTGTAAATAAATACCAAGACGAAATAGACAAAACCATCACCGAAAAAACAAACTCCGAAGACCAAGCCATCATTAGACTTTCTCTGAAAGTTACAGCAAAGTAGATATACGCAATGTAAACAATAGCGGTGATAATATTGATGGCTAAACCAACGGAAATCGCACCAGTTCCGACAATCGCATTATAAAAAATCGTATAAGCTGCTACACCGATTTGTATAAAAAATAGCATGTACATTAAGTCAATCGATGCCTGAATAATTTCGGGGTCATCGGTGACTAATAACATGATTTGCTCCGGGATAAGTAATAATAAAGACCCCTGAAGAGCCGTGATACCAATACAAATTAGCATAATTTTGGTCGTGGTCCAGAAAACTTCGTGTTGTTTGTCGCTACCAATAAGTTGACTAACAATGGTACTTGTACCTGAACCAAATCCCCAGGCCGCTACGCTAAACAGCAGATAAATGACTCGAATCGCACTCGAAATCGCTAATTCTTGTGTTCCTAATTTTTCAATTAAACTAAAGAAAATAAACCAACTGAATAAGCCGACGCCGCTTTGTAAAGCAATCGGAGTCGATAAGGTGAATTGTATCTTGATTAAATCCCAGTTGATGCGAGGAAGGTTGAAAAGTTTGTAACGCTTCGATTCTTTATCCCACCAAGCGTACAAAACGAAGGTGAAAAAGGCGACAACTTCGGCAATTGCACTGGCCATTCCTGCTCCTTCGATGCCCATTTCCGGAAAGCCGTAATATCCAAATACTAAGAGATAATCTAAAGCAACATTGACAATACCTAAAACTATCGTATTATAAATTATAATATTAGTGCGACCGACACCAGAGTACAAGGCAATCGCTGTCAAACCGCCGTAACCAAAGAAAATACCATCGATTCGATAAAAAAGATAGCCTTCGCAAGCGGTCAAGACCTCGGGTGAGTCAATGAATAAATCTAATATTGGATAACTAAAAAACTTGAGAATGACATAAAAAGCAGCTGCCAGAATGAGCTGAAAATAAAGCATATTCTGCGTAATTGCACCGACTGAACGCCATTTGCGTTCGCCAACTCGTCGAGCGATTAGAATCTGTCCGCCACGAGAAAAAGATAAGCCAATCAAGGTAATCATTAGGTAAAAAGCAGAAACTAATCCCATTGCCGCTAAGGCAACCTGATCACCTGCACGTCCAATAAAAAACGTGTCGGTTGCTGCCACAATGTTGTATCCTAAGCTACCAATGATAAGTGGAAAAGAAATACTTAGAATCTTCTTATATGAAGTAGAAACGTTTTTTAACATACCGAAAATTTGATTTCCGCAAAGGTAATTAAAAAATGATATGGAAAGCCCTTTTAGTTTTTCCATATTATTAAGAAAACATAATCTGCTTTCTTTGAGTAATGTTGTCGTAGCTTCGGTGATATTAGTTACTTATTTTATTAATTTTATAATTCTACCACCAATTTAATATTGGGGTTTAAGTCTATTTTATGAAATTTGTCTAAAAGATAAACAAATATATGAGAGCAGTTTTGCAAACAGAATTTGGCGGAGCGGAAACGTTATATATTGGGGAGACGGAAACCTTGTCTGTACCAGAAAATGATGAAATCTTGGTTAGGGTTCATGCGACGGCATTGAATAGAGCAGATATTTTGCAGCGGGAAGGTAAATATCCACCTCCAAAAGGCGAAAGTTCGATTTTAGGGTTGGAGTTTGCTGGTGAAGTTGTAGCTATTGGCGATAGAGTAGAGGAGTTAAAAGTTGGCGACAGGGTCGCAGGTCTGATTGGTGGCGGTGGTTATGCGGAATTTGTGAAAACACACGAATTACAAGTTTTTAAAATTCCCGACGAATTGTCCTTTGTTCAAGCAGCAGCAATTCCAGAAGTATTTATCACGGCCGATTATTGTTTGACGGTTTTATCAATTGTAGATGAAGACTCCAAAGTACTGATTCACGCTGGGGCAAGTGGCGTTGGAACGGCTGCGATTCAGTTGGCTAAATTGTACGAAGCTCAAACTGTTTTTGTGACAGCGTCAAAAGCAAAGCACGAGGTTTGTCAGTCGTTGGGGGCTGATGTGGCTATTGATTATAAAAAAGACGATTTTGTAGAACGTATCAAAGAATTGACGAATGGCGAAGGTGTTGATATGATTTTAGATTTTGTCGGTGCAGATTATTTTCAAAGAAATTTAGAATGTTTGGCGGTTGATGGTCAAATGGTGATGTTGGCGTTTTTGGGCGGATTTAAAGTACCGAATGCGAATTTGATTCCGATTATTTCAAAAAGGTTGATGATTTCGGGTGTAACGATTCGGAATCAAAGCAGATTTTTTAAAGAAGCACGAACGGAAAAGCTGAAGGAACTTTTGCTATATTTTATAACGGGCGAATTAAAGCCTGTCATTGACTCGGTCTATGATTGGACGGCAGTCCGACAAGCACATCAACACATGGAAAATAATCAGAATATTGGAAAAATTATATTGAAAATTCAAGATTGATTTTTTGATAAGTTATTGATTTTCAATGTAAAAAGTCTGATAGGCTTTTAAAATCTGTCAGATTTTTGGTTGTTTATTCAGCTTAATTATGGTTTTAATCTGATGATTATATTTTATAGGTAGGAGTAGATTTAGGTATTTATAAAGGAATGTTTTGACTTTCCTGATTCTATGCAATCTTTCCCTTTTTTTTATTATGTTTGAACTCAGAAAACGAATGATCTTACTTCAATGAAATTAGAGATAAAATCCTCAATACAGGCAATTGACCGATACTTCTGGAAAGAGAAAGTACATCCGCAAACTTTTGAGTCGTTTGTGGAGGTGCTGGACAACTACCTTTACTATACGGAACGAGCAAAAAGGGTAGGAGCAACAAACGAGAATATGCAGTCGTATAGCCATGATTTTCTACGTTTTTTCTTTCCTAATTCTGTGATAGAACACAAGAGGTATATTGCGGATTATGATGCGGATATTGTGATTGCTACGGAGGGAAAAGTGGAAGTATTGATGGAAATCGAGATGGACGAAGTAGCTGCTTTCTCGGTCGAAAAATGGAATCAACCGTCTTTGTATCGTTTGTTGGTAAGTTATCTTTTTGAGCGGATTGAGTATAAAAATGAGCAGCTCAAATATTTGATTATCAATGTAATAGATTCGATTTATGTTTTTGATGCAGCAGATTTTGATCGTTTATTTTGTTTTGACGATGTGTTGACTGCTCGGTTTGAGGCTTGGCGAAATAGTGAAATCACAAAGGTAACAACCAGAAAATTTTATACTTTTCTCAATCAAATTATTACGAAGGCAAATGAGGCGATTTCGGTGATTCGATTGGATATGAGCGATTATCCTAAAGTGATTGATTTATATCGACAAAAGGAATTTGTAACGGCGATTGAGAAGAAGAATGCAATTCAAAAATTGCTTGAAATCTATAAGTTATTCGCACCAGAGTTTTTGTTAAAACAGAAAAGAGAGCAAAAGTCGAACTTGTTTCATGAAGATTTTTATTATGAACTGTTGCATATCTTGGGGCTAGAGGAACAGCGGGAAGGGACGAGGCGAATTATCGCTCGGTGTGAGACGCCTCAAGTTGGTTCGTTACTCGAAAATGTAATTGTTAAACTCAGAACCGAAGATTTAATCTACGACTTACGGCCTACGGAGGATTATGGCAAAACAGAGGAAGAACAATGTTTTAACGTGGCGTTATCGCTGACAATTACTTGGTTGAATCGCATATTATTTCTAAAATTTTTGGAGGCTCAACTGGTTGCGTACAATGTCGATGATTCGGATAAAGACGAGTTTCGCTTTTTGCATCCGTCAAATATTGATGAGTTTGATACCTTGAATACGTTGTTTTTTGAGGTCATGGCGGTTCCTGAAAAAGATAGAGAAAAGCATATTTCTAAGGAGTTTGGGCGTATTCCGTTTTTGAATTCTTCGTTGTTTGAAGTGACGGATTTGGAACGACAAACTTTGCGGATTTCTAATATTAAAGACAATACAAAGTTACCGTTGTATGAAAATACGAAAGTCCAAAGTTCAAAGGCTGAACTTGGTACGCTGGAGTATTTGTTGCATTTTCTGGAAGCCTATGATTTTGGTTTGTCGCAAAGCGAGTCGATGCTGCAAACGGAGACGAAGCCTCATATTAGCGTTGTGACCTTGGGGTTGGTGTTGGAGCGATTAAGTGGCTATCGGGCTGGTGCGTTTTATACGCCGAATGTGGTGACAAAGTACATGAGTCATGCTGTTTTACGTCGGAGGATTGTGCAAAAGTTCGCCATGGAATTTGGGGAAACAATGACGGATTTTGAAGCTGTTAGGCGGTTTTGTGAAAATCTGCACCCTGCTGTTTTGGCGAAAGCCAATGAAATTGTCAATTCGATAAGGGTATGTGATGTGTCGGTGGGGGCGGGGCAGTTTTTGGTAGCTGCTTTGAATGAATTGTTGGTGATAAAGTCGGATTTGGGGATTTTGTGTGACACGGAGGGAGTGTCGTTGAAGTCGTACATTTCGCTCAAAATCGAGGACGATGACTTGGTGATTTATGATAAGTTTGGGTTACCGTTTTCGTATAAGTTGAGTTTTGATAGTGGCTTTCGCCAAATATTGCCTGAGTTGCAGCGAATACAGGAGGCGATATTTCATGAGAAACAACAGCTGATTGAGCATTCGCTTTTTGGGGTGGATATTAATCCGAATTCGGTTAAAATCTGTCGCTTGCGTTTGTGGCTGGAGTTGCTGAAAAGTACATATTATCGACAACGTAGAAATACGCAATTAGAGACTTTGCCGAATATTGATATTAATATCAAAACTGGGAATTCGTTGATTTCGAGGTTTGGTCTGGAGGCAGATTTAAATGAAGTATTTAGGCGTACGGAATATAGTGTGGAGGAGTATAAACGCTCGGTAAGAGCGTATAAGCGTTCGGAAAATAAACGAGAAAAACGACAATTGGCTCATTATCTGAATGATATTAAAGAGGAGTTTCGAGTCACATTTGATAAGCGAGAAAAGGAGAAAATCTCTAAGGTGCGAGGTAAAAAAGATGCACTTGAATTACAAATTCGCTATAATAAAAATTTGGGCTACGAACCTAGGGAGTCGGAACTGGAGGAGCTGGAAAAGTTGTCGGCTTCATTACAACGGCGACAGATTGAAAAGGAAGTGATGTTGACTTCTGATATTTACAATAGTGCGTTTGAGTGGCGTTTTGAGTTTCCTGAAGTATTGGATGAGAATGGTGATTTTGTAGGGTTTGATGTTGTTATTGGTCAACCTACGACAAGGGCTTTTGCGGCGGATAAGGAAGCAGCGAAGTTTTACAAAAAACTCTATAAGGCTTATACAAGTGGTGGAAAACTTTATGAAATATTCTTCGAGTTAGGGTTACGAATTTTGAAAAAGGAAGGTTTTGTAACATTTTTCACGCCGAATGCTTGGCTCAAAACTCAACTGGCACAAAAGACTCGACAAGTTGTGAAGGTTTATAATCCTTTGGAGGTATTGTATTTTGGTAAATCTTCGTTTCGGGACAGACAAATGAAAAATTTTGCGATTACGATTATTCAGCGACGAGCGTATGAAGCGGGTTTAGATTTTGTAGATTTGTCGGCGTCAGAAGATTTGACGACTGTAATTACGACGGAGGCTATGACAACTTTAAGTGATATTGATGAAATTCGAGCCGTTGTGAGGTAGTGTTGAGTAATAATATTCAAAAAAGATTAACTAGATAAGTTTACGTATTAAAAATCGCTCGCTGTTTCGTCAAAGTACTTGTACGAAGAAGGTTTTTTGTATCAAAACATTCATTTTTATAAATGAAAGCACAAATAAAAAATACGTTAATACAGATTGCAGTCGGTGCAATAGTTATTGTTGTGGGATTGATGGCGTTGCATAAGTTTGTGCCTACGTTTACGTTGTTTCCGGGTGAGGAGGAACAAGTCAAAACAGTGGTTTCAGAGGATGAAAAAGAAATTGCTGATGTTATTAAGAAAACGGAACTTGAGGAAGTACTGCAAGACAATGATTCATTGAAGTCGGAAGAGGAGGAATCGACTGCTCCGATCAGTGAAATACTTCAGCGTACAAAGCCTAATATGGTTTATTCTGCGGATAAGCGATTGAAAGTGAGTAATTTGGGGTTTGTGAAACCAATAGAAATTATGCGTGATGTGGAGACGGTGACTACAACTAACTTTTATAATGAATTTTGTGAGCGTAATATTCCTGGTTATCAACGAGATATTAATTTGTATTTTACATTAAAAGACATAAAATTGGCGGAAGCTATTTTGTTTTTTGCGGTGAAAACTGCTCGAATGACGTATTATTTTAAGCCACAAGGAAAAGATAATTTATTGAAAGTTCCGAATAATTTTGGCAACGGTCGTTATAAGTTAGAATATGGCTATGTGTTGAAAAATGATGTGGATAAACGAATAGTACCGTTTTTTAGTCGAAGTTGTACGGTGACGGTTAAGGATTGATTATTGCCTTTTACCTTTTTTGAAATAGAAAGGCTGAAAGATAGATGTAAAGAATTATAAAAATGCTACGATATATTACAAGACGGTTATTTTACGGTGGATTAGTGCTAATCATGGTGATTACTTTGGTGGCCTCGATTATTTATTTAGCACCGGTTGATCCTGCGAGTTTGACGTTTGGGCAGCGAGCAGATGTAGAATCGGTAGAAGCAAAACGAGAGGCATTGGGTTTAGATAAGCCGTTGGTCGTGCAGTTATTGTGGTATTTGCGGGATATTTCACCGATTTCGGTACATCAAGATTCGCCAGAACATCAGATGTTGTACGATTATACGGAGTTAATAGATTTTGGTGAGAAGGTATTGGTGCTGAAGTCACCGTATTTGAGAGAGTCGTTTCAGTCGGGTAGAAGTGTCAAGGCGATTTTGAGGCAAGCGATTCCACAAACGGCTTTTTTGGCCTTAACGGCGTTGTTAATTGCGACGATTCTGGGTATCTCGTTAGGTGTTGTGGCAGCATTGCGACACAATTCTTGGTTTGACAATACAGCGGTCGTGACTTCTGTATTTGGTTATTCGGTACCGAGTTATGTAACGGCGATTATTTTAGCCTTTATATTTGGTTTTGCACTATCGGAATACACAGGCTTAAATATTACTGGCAGTTTGATTGAACTTAATGACTTGGGCGAACAATATTATGCTTGGCAAAACCTGATTTTACCAGCGATTGCCTTGGGGATTCGACCGGTAGCAATCGTAACGCAGCTGACTCGTTCAGCGATGTTAGATGTTTTGTCGCAAGACTATATTCGTACTGCCAAATCAAAAGGGCTAAGTAAAAAAACGGTGATTATAAAACACGCTTTACGCAATGCACTGAACCCTGTGACAACAGCAATTTCGGGTTGGTTTGGTGCATTGTTGGCAGGTTCTTTTTTTGTAGAATCAGTATTTAGTTACAAAGGTTTAGGTTATGAAACAGTTCAAGCATTGTTAACTTTTGATATTCCCGTTGTTTTGGGTTGTGTCTTATTCACCGCTGTTGTTTTTGTAGTAATTAATGTATTTACGGATTTGATTTATGCAGTGTTAGACCCTCGGGTGAGTGTGAAATAAGGGCTATTTTATTGATCAATAAAATATTTTACGGTCAAAAATCATCATCATTAGGTTAATAAGCAAGTTTTATTGAAAGCGTAATTTGGACATTATAATTTTAGCTCAACACCTTTTTCTAAGCAGGTTCAAATTATTAACCTTGAAACTAAAATCGCCAAGCGGCAAAGTCGCTCGGCGATTCGAAAATATTAAAAAATCTATATTAATCTGTAGAATCTGTAGAATCTGTATTTTCATCAACATCGACCTCTTCGACCAAGTCTTCTACTTTTTTGATATCTTTTTTATTTCTAAAAAACAAGTTTCCTTGAATTTCGTCGCCGACAATCGTATCACCTTTTGCAAATCGACCGCTCAACAACTCTTTCGACAATTGATTAATAATTTCACGTTGTAAAACTCGCTTCATTGGTCTTGCCCCGAACTGTGGGTCGTAGCCCAAATCCGCCAATAAATCAATCGCATTATCCGTCAATTCCATGTATAAGTCTTGTTTTGCCAACATCTTATCAACGCCCTTCAACAACAATAATAAAATTTGACGAATCTCTTTGCGACTCAAAGGCGTAAACATAATCTGTTCATCAATACGATTCAGAAACTCTGGGCGAAGCATCTCTTTCAAAGATTCAAAAACCTCTGCCTTTGTAGTGTCGATAATATCTTGACGATGCTCTGGACGGACTTCATCTAAATCCTCGAAGTTTTCCAAAATGATATTCGCAGACATATTAGAAGTCATAATGATAATCGTATTTTTGAAGTTCGCTACACGACCTTTATTATCCGTCAATCGTCCATCATCTAAGACTTGTAATAAAATATTGAACGTATCAGGATGTGCTTTTTCGATTTCATCTAATAAAACGATAGAATACGGTTTGCGTCGCACGGCTTCCGTCAACTCGCCACCTTCATCATAGCCAACGTATCCTGGAGGCGCACCGACCAGGCGAGAAACTGAATGACGCTCCTGAAACTCACTCATATCAATTCGAGTAATCGCTTTTTCATCATTAAATAAGATTTCCGCCAAGGCTTTCGCCAATTCCGTTTTACCAACTCCTGTTGGCCCGAGGAAGATAAATGAGCCGATCGGCTTATTTTCATCTGCCAAACCTGCCCGACTTCTACGAACAGCATCCGCCACCGCACGCACCGCTTCATCTTGACCAATTAACCTTTCGTGTAATTGCTCTTCTAATTTTAAGAGTTTGTCACGCTCGGATTGTAGCATTTTATTCACTGGGATTCCCGTCCAATTTGCTACGACTTCTGCAATATTATCAGAATCTACCTCCTCGTCAGTCAATCGTTTTTCGTCCGAAAGATTGTGTAATTTTTCTTCAGCAACATGCAAAATCGCTTCCTGTTCTTTGATTTTACCATAACGGATTTCCGCTACTTTTGCAAAATCTGCATTTCGTTCCGCAGCTTCTGCTTCTATTTTATAATCTTCAATTTTCTGCTTAGCTTTATTAATCGTATCTACGATTTCTTTTTCTGATTGCCATTGAGCTTTTCGAGCATTTAAAGCCTCGGATAAGTTAGCGATTTGTTCGTTAAGCTGAGCCAATTTCTCCTTATCATTTTCTCGTTTTATCGCTTCTCGCTCAATTTCTAACTGACGCACTTTTCGATCCAATTCGTCCAATTCACCTGGCAACGAATCCATTTCCATACGCAATTTAGCGGCTGCTTCATCAATTAAATCAATCGCTTTATCAGGCAATTGTCTGTCTGTAATATAACGATTTGACAATTCTGTGGCAGCAATCAACGCATCATCTAAAATCACAACTTTGTGATGATTTTCATAACGTTCTTTCAATCCTCGCAAAATCGAAACCGTATCTTCGACACTCGGCTCATCAATCAAAACCGTCTGAAAACGACGCACTAAAGCTTTATCTTTTTCAAAATATTTTTGATATTCATCTAAAGTCGTTGCACCGATAGCACGCAATTCACCTCGTGCCAATGCAGGTTTTAAGATGTTTGCAGCATCCATCGAACCGCCACCGCCACCGGCTCCAATTAAAGTATGAATTTCGTCAATGAATAAAATAATATCGCCATTCGATTCAGACACTTCTTTGATTACCGCTTTCAAGCGTTCTTCAAACTCTCCCTTGTATTTTGCACCCGCAATCAAAGACGCAATATCTAACGAAAAGACTGTTTTTGATTTCAAATTTTCGGGTACATCTTGATTAACAATTCGCCAAGCAATCCCTTCCACAATGGCCGTTTTTCCGACTCCAGCTTCACCTACTACAATTGGATTATTCTTACGGCGACGAGATAAAATATGCAACACTCTACGAATTTCCTCATCACGACCGATAATCGGGTCGAGTTTTCCGGATTGAGCCGATTCGTTTAAGTTAATAGCGAATTTTTTCAGTGCATTGTACTGATTTTCAGCTGATTGAGACGTCACTTTTCGACCTTTTCTTAATTCTAAAATGGCGGCTTTTAAACCTTCTTTTGTTACCCCCAAATCCTTTAAGTTACGAGCCGTTTGGTCATTTCCTGCCAAGATTCCTTGTAATAATAATTCGATGGAAATAAATTCATCGCCATATTCTGCCATTGACTTTTTCGCTACGCTTAACGCACGATTTGAGTCATTTGAAAGTGATTGTTTATCGACATTTGTCGTTTTTGGATAGCGTTTGACTTGCTCCTCGATTTTGTCTTCTAAAGTCGAAATAACCACCCCTAATTTTTTTAATAAATAAGGCACAACGTCTTCATCGACCAATAAAATACCTTTTAATAAGTGAGCTGTATCAACGATTTGATGGCTAAATCCACCAGCATATTGCTGAGCTTTGAGTATCGCTTCTTGAGCTTTTGTTGTGAAATTATCGTAAGTCATAATTTTATATTTGAATGCAGTGACACGAAAGTCATTGTGTTTTATTTTATGTGAAATAGTTTTTATGTATTTTACTTAAATTTAAAGCTAAGTAAGAACGATAAAATACTACCTCCTAACTTTTCAATTTATTTGCCACTATTTTGCTTACGCAAATGTGATTTTGATAATTATTCGTAATTCCTTGAAATTCAGTCGTAATTTATAGGAATTTTTTCAGAAATGCCTTTAACAATCGAAAAAGATAAGCGAAAATTTGACAGACGTAGTGGTTTTAGGTGACGAATTGGCAGTTAGGACGGTTGACTCGAAAGTTCGATGGTCAATCGTTCTTTTACCCAGTCTTTATTTGCAATTCGCTGGTTCTCAATTTTCATCTTCAAGGCTTCGTATCTTTTTTGCCAAACAGAATTAGCGATATACCCTTTTTGTTCTCGGAGTTTAAAGATTTTTTTAGTGATTTTTATCAAATTTAGATACGCTGTTTTTCGATAATCGGAGAGTTGTCGATTACGTTTGACGAAGATTTGAAACGCATCGGTAAGGGCGTAAAACGGCTCGGTTTCTTGCAACTCATAGTAACTTTTCAATTGAATAATTTTTGCACCTAAAGGATAAGTTGTATCCGTAAATTTCACTTCGTGTAAGAGTTGAAGCGACTTTTTATACCTGTGCGTTTCGTAGTAAAAAGAGGCTAAATTATAAATAAACGCATTTTCTCTGACGTTTTCGGCTAAGCTATTTTTATATTTTTTAATGAAGTTTTCTGTCCAGTCGTAAGATTGCAAACGCAAACCGACCGTGATAATATTTTTGTAATCCCATTGTGTCAAATATCCGTTTTGGAAGATGATTTTTTTGTCCAATAAAAATTGATAGAGATTTAAAATTTCTTGATAATAAGCAGTTTCCCCATTATTTATTTTACGAATACAATAGTTTCGAGCATAATCATAAAGCGTTCGTAATTCTTCGTTTGGAAAGTATTTGAGGTTGTTTGCCAAAGTCGTTTTAAGTTGAAAATAGTGTATTGACTCTTCTTGATTTTGCAACATTTTTAAGACTTGATAATACACCGTGATTGATGGAATATTTTCAAATTTCGATTGATTTTGTTGATAATGTTGGGTTAGTTCCTCCAAAAAAGGACTTTCGTAATTCGCTTGAATTACAGCATTTCGGCTGGACATATCACAAGCAATTTTTAACTTTGTGGCAAAATAAAATAAGTCTAATTTATCATTTTTTAATTGCAAATTAACATCGGCAGTTCGGTTCGGTTGACTTAAAAATAAAGCATCTTTTTGTTTATAAAAAAGATATTCATCAAAGTAATAGCTGGAGTTACGAACCGAGAATTTTTCTTGCTCTTGAC
The DNA here is from genome assembly GCA_965662365.1 of Saprospiraceae bacterium. Classification (GTDB taxonomy): domain Bacteria; phylum Bacteroidota; class Bacteroidia; order Chitinophagales; family Saprospiraceae; genus CAWVWD01. The sequence goes on along the minus strand of CBFIHR010000017.1, from coordinate 47,237 downwards.
GAAATTTTCGGGCTTCTTGCTCCACATTTTTATACAAGCCTTTTTCAAAAAACTCATCCATCAAACACAATCGAGGAAACTGTTTGGAGGCTTGAAAGTTTTGATACGCCAGAAAATCGCAAAGTAGGAGGTAAGTATCTGATATTAAGTTGTTTAGTTTTAAATTATTATAATTTTCTTTCTTATAAATTTTTTTAAAAACGGCTTCTTTTTCGAGTGCCTTGATGGCTTTCGGACTATTGAAATCTGGCGTATAACGAGTAATCAAATTCATCAATTGAACGATACTTTTGTTTTTATTAAAAATATCGGCTTCGACCCAAAGTTGAAACTGTTTTAACTCCTTATCAGATAAGGTTTTTAGCGTTGATATTAATTTTGATTGTAACATTTTTATAAGTCTGAACGGTGAAGTGTAAAGTGTGAATTATCTTCGCTTTCTAAATATTTCATCGCTGGTTTACTATCATTTTCATTGTAGATTGATTATTTATTCATTATCGACATGAAAATAATACGGTTTGTCGGTAATTTGTCGATTTATCAAAAATAAACCCAACTTTGGGCAGGAAATTAAAAAAAATGAAACAAATAGCAATTGATTTTACGGTTTTACAGCAATATTTAACGATTAAAAACGAGAAGGGAAAACGTTATATCTTTTGTTATATTCGGAATAAATATTTGGTGATTACACCCGAGGAGATTGTGCGTCAATTGTTGCTACTGTATTTGACGAAAGTCAAATTGTATCCTAAAAATAAAATAGCTGTCGAGAAACAATTGGTAATCAATGGTCGTAAAAAGCGATTTGATATTTTGATATTGAATAAGGAGATTGAGCCACAAATATTGATTGAGTGCAAAGCACCGAATGTGTCTATTACACAAGCGGTTTTTAATCAAATTGCTCAATATAATATGTCTTTAAATACGAATTTATTGATTGTGACGAATGGACAATCGACGTATTGTTGTCATGTTAATCGAGAGAATCAGCAATTTGAATTTTTAGCAGATATCCCATTTTTTGAAAAAAAATAAGGTTTTTGCACCAAAATTCAGATTTTATAGCTAAATTCAAGGTAAGTCAGTTGATAAATCGACATTAAACGTTGCTGTTTGACAACATTTAAAATATTATTTTGTTACAGAACAAATAAAGAAATTTTAGATTCTGTGATAATAACTTATCATGTATGATTGGGTTTTAATGTGGACGGCTTGAAGCTACTTAGCGGATAGCCGTTTTTTTTTGTAAAAAAATGTAATTTTACCATAGATTATTATTCATTATCAAAGACTATCAACTTATGAAAGATTTAAAATATCTTTTAGCATACCTTCCAATTTCGAGTGTTTATATTGGATTTTATCAAGGAGGAATGGGTTATTATGCAGGTTTTTTAGTGGCTTTTGTAGCTGTTCCGATACTGGAGTTCTTCTTTACTGGTAATCGTGATAATCGAACAGATTTGGATCAGTTAAGTCCTCTGAAACTCCGATTTTTTGATGTTTTATTGTATCTAAATATGCCGTTAGTGTATATTTTAGTATGGTATTCTGGTAGGATTTTATACACAGAAACCTTGACGACTTTGGAAATCGCTGGTGTCGTCTCAAGTTTGGGGATTATCCTATCAACCTGTGGAATTAATGTCGGACATGAACTTGGTCATCGTTCTACGAAGTACGAACAGTTTTTCTCTAAAATCTTATTGTTGCCTAATCTGTATTTGCATTTTTTCATTGAGCATAATCTTGGTCATCACAAAAATGTCGCAACAAAAGAAGATCCAGCGACTTCTCGATTAGGCGAAAATGTCTATGCTTTTTTCTGGCGTTCTGTGACACAATCTTATTTAGATGCTTGGAAAATCGAGCATAAACGACTGCGAAGAAGTGGTCAAAAAATATGGTCTTTTCAGAATCAAATGATACGTTTTCAGATTATTCAACTTATTTATTTGACTGTTTTGGTTTTCTTTTTTAATGTTCAAGTGATGTTATTATTAGCATTGGCAGGTGTTATTGGTTTTCTGTTGTTAGAATTGGTCAATTATATTGAGCATTATGGTTTGCAACGAAAACGCTTACCATCAGGACGTTACGAACCCGTTCAGCCAAAGCACTCTTGGAACTCCAACCATGATTTAGGTCGGATTCTTTTGTATGAATTGACTCGACATTCTGATCATCATTTCAAATCGACTCGAAAATATCAAACCTTGCGTCATTTTGATGAAGCTCCTCAATTACCTTATGGTTATCCGATGTCGATGCTGATGGCTTTAGTACCGCCGATTTGGTTTCGAATGATGAATAAGTTACTTGAAAATAGGAATGATAGTAATTATGTCAACGGTTGACTTTGTTTTGATTTTTTGCTTATCGCAATAGTCGCTTTTTATTTAGAATTTATTAGTTGCGGATGATGGTGTTGGAGGTAATTTCGGTTGTTACCCGAAGAGCGTCGAAGTACAAATTAATAAAAGTGAACACTACATAAATGTTGTGATATTAATTTGCAGCTACGCAAAGTTTACGATAGAGTTTGTTTTAAAATTATCTTTTTTAAAAAAATATCGTTTTAACTTGCGGAATAATTTTCCAAACATTAGAAAATCATAACTCGCAATATAATGAAAGAAGCCTATATTTTTGATGCTGTACGAACGCCTCGTGGAAAAGGAAAATCGAGTGGTTCGCTACATGAAGTGAAGCCAATTGATTTGTTAAAAACGCTTTTTGATGCTTTAAAAGAGCGATTAAATTTGGACACTTCGCAGGTAGAAGATGTGATTCTGGGATGTGTTACACCGATACATGAGCAAGGTGGAAATATCGCAAAGGCGGCGGCTTATTACTCGGGCTGGGGACAAAGTGTAGCGGGTATGCAGATTAATCGTTTTTGTGCATCAGGTTTAGAATCTGTGAATCTGGCAGCGATGAAAGTGCGTTCGGGTTGGGAAGATATGATTGTGGCCGGTGGTATTGAAAGTATGAGCCGCATTCAGATGGGAACGGATGGCGGCGCGATGATGTACGACCCGATTGTGAGTACACAAATTAATTATGTGCCACAAGGCGTAGCAGCTGATTTGATTGCGACCAAAGAGGGATTTACAAGAGAGCGATTAGACGAATACGCCTTTCAGTCACAACAACGAGCGGCTTTTGCTATCGAAAAAGGATACTTTAATAAATCAATTATTCCGGTTACGGATAATAATGATTTGTTAATACTAAATCATGATGAGTTTGTACGACCGAAAACAACGCTGGAGGGTTTAGCAAGTTTAAAAGCGGCTTTTAAGGAGATTGGTGAAATGGGATTTGATGAAGTTGCCCTCAATCGTTATCCGATGGTAGAGCAGATTTTTCATCGTCATACGGCTGGTAATTCTTCTGGAATCGTTGATGGTGCTGCTTTAGTTTTGATCGGTAGTTTAGAGAAAGGCAAAGCTTTAGGATTAAAACCGAGGGCAAGAATCGTTTCTGCTGCGGTGTCGGGTGCAGAGCCTACCGTCATGCTGGAAGGGCCAACGCCAGCTACTGAAAAGGCTTTGGCGAAAGCCCAAATGACTAAAAAAGATATTGACCTTTGGGAAATGAATGAAGCATTTGCAGCGCCTGTCTTGAAATTTCAGCAAGATTTTGATATTGATAATGAAATTTTGAATGTTAACGGTGGAGCAATTGCGTTGGGGCATCCTCTTGGTGCGACTGGAGCGATTTTGTTGGGAACGATATTAGATGAATTGGAGCGACAAGATAAATCAACAGGATTAGTGACCCTTTGTGTTGGTGGCGGAATGGGTGTTTCGACGATTATTGAGCGAGTTTGAGTAGGTTGATTTTATTTATTTTATAGAATGGTTTTGATGCTAAAAAAAACGGCAAATCATCGAATGATTTGCCGAGAAAAACATTTGTTTTAAGACTGTTTTTTCTGAAATTTTATAAAAAACCGCTTTAAAGTCTGTTACGGTGATATTTTTTGATTAATTTTTTCTGTGATTTTATCTACTTTGTTTTTTCTCTTCGAAACTCATAGGTCAGAATTCGGGAGCATTATACGATTTCACCACCACAACTCGACCCCGCACCTGCGGTACAACCGTAACAATGTTGATTGAGTACAATTGGTCTGTTTTTTAGGGCTTCGATATCGAAGTCGTTAACATGTTGAGATGAGCTGGCGACTTTTAAATCTAACATTTGATTGAAATCACAATCGTATAAGTAACCTTCCCAACTTACGGAAATGGTATTGCGGCACATCAAACCTTCAACAGTTGCCGGGTTGTAAGCATTGACTAACTTTTCCATGTACTCTTCATAGTTTTCAGTTTGAATTAAATAATCCAAAAATCGAGCAATTGGTAAGTTAGTAATCGCAAAGAGTGAGTTGAAATCAATATCGTATTTACGTTTCAATTGACGCTTAAATTCCGCTTGAAGCGTCTCTTGTGAAGCAGGCAAAAATGCACCTGAAGGATTGTAAACTAAGTCTAAAACTAAACCAGTTCCTTCTTTTCCATATCCGACGTTATTTAGCATTTGTAGGGCTTTGATAGAATCTTCAAAAACACCATCGCCACGCTGACTGTCAGTTCGTTTCTTTGAGAAATAAGGCAATGATGATACGATATGAACCTTATGTTTCTTAAAAAATTCAGGTAACTCTTGATACTTTTTATTTGCCATGATAATAGTCAAGTTACATCTATTCATGACCGTTTTACCCAATTTCGCACATTCTTCTACAAACCATTTGAAATGAGGATTCATCTCGGGTGCACCTCCGGTGATATCTACTGTTTTTATGGTAGGAATCGCATCGATGATTTCCAAACAACGTTCCAAGGTGGCTTTATTCATATTTTCTTCCTTTCTATCAGGACCAGCATCAACATGGCAATGCGCACAAGTCTGGTTACAAAGTTTACCGATATTCAGTTGGAAAATTTCTAAAGTGGTCGGTCGTAGCGGCCGAAAACCTAAATTGGCGACTTTCTCGACAAATTTAGGAAACTTCGCATCAGTTACTTCTTTCCCGTTTAAAATGTCTAACTGAAAAAAAGAATTTGAAATATCTGTTCCCCTTGATTTTAATGATTTGCTTTTCTGTTTTACACCCATTACTGTTGTTTTGTGGATATTTTATTTTTTCCTAAAATTATCTAAGTAGAGTTAATAATTTATTTTAATAATAAAACATCATAACTATTTGATTATAAACCTATAAGACTTTTAAATCTTATAGGTTTATCGAGATAAATGCTTTGATCTACTTAATGAAGTATCTTGATGATAATTACATTGATAATTTTTCAGCATGATTCATCATTTGTATGCCAAATGCAAGCGTTGCACCACCTTTGATCGCTGCTGCAACATGTACGGCCTCCATCATTTGTTCTTCGTCTGCACCTTTTTCTAAACATGACGAAGTGTAAGCGTCAATACAATACGGGCATTGAACCGTGTGAGCAACAGCTAATGCAATTAGTGATTTTTCACGCTCGGTCAATGCTGTATCTCCTTCGAATACACCGTTGTACCATTCAAAGAATTGTTTACCCATTTGCTCTTGATACTCTGTAATTTTTCCAAACTTTTTTAAATCCTTTGGATTAAAATATTCTTTAGCCATTAGTTTATTATTAATAATTGATTGATAAATATGATTTCTATTGTTGTATTTCAAGTTATTAAACAGCAAATTCCTGTTTATATCAGTATATAAATTATTGAATGGACAGCAAAATAATAAATTATTGCTGTATTGTAGGATAATTTATATTGTTATAACAATCTTGTTGTCTTTAGTTCGACAAAAAAATGAAGTATCTTTAGTGATTGTCCTTTGTAATTTGATGTGAAGATAAGCTATACTTAGTAGAATTAATAAAACACCTTAATAATTAAGAAGATAAGGTAGCACTTGTTAAGGGTAATGCTTGATTTATCAATTATTAACCTTTATCTTACCTGTCATTCGATAATATTAAAATTAATAAATATGAAATTAGTAGTAAGATTTATACTTCTTTTAGGGCTTATTTTGATTGGTAACACCGGTTTTGCAGCCAGTAGTTCTGTACTTAATCGATCAATAGAGTCTACTACCGAAAAACAATCTTTTAAAGAACGTACCAAGGTATTTTACCAAAAACAAATCGTTCAACGAGTTAAGAAAAAAGTTAAAAAAGTAAAAGATAGCTGGCGTCTTTATAAAGAGTCGAAAAAGAAAGGTTTTGGGCTGACGGCTTTCATCTTACTACTAACAGCAACATTTGTCACTTTACAATTAACAGGAGTTATTATGTGGTCATGGATTTGGGTTTTATCACCGCTTTGGATTCCTATCGCACTCTTCATTTTGTTATTTTTAGTGGCGTTGATTGGTGTTTCAGCTATGAAAAGATAAAATTTTTAATTATTATTTTGAGTATAAAACGCAGTATTGTTAATTCAATGCTGCGTTTTAGTTTTAGAATAAATTTGTCCCGAAATGATAGCTACAACCTACTTTCAAAAACAATTAACAGATAAATATGAATAAATTTTCAGCACCTGACCGACAACGAGAAATTTACACTACGGGCGTGAGCGGCACGAAGCCAGTCATTCCTTTTGACAATGCGGCTTTAGTTGAAAAAGCAAGGCGAAATATGTCGAAAGAGGCTTTTGCATACATTGCAGGCGGGGCAGGTATTCAACATTCGGTAGAAAATAATCGGAACGATTTTAACAAATGGCGCATCGTGCCGAGAATGTTACAAGATGTATCTGAACGAGACACTTCCGTCGAATTATTCGGTCAAAAATTATCGATTCCGCTGTTGTTATCGCCTGTCGGTGTATTAGAAATGGTGAATAAAGAAGCCGATATTGCCGTAGCAAAAGCGGCTTCAAATTTGGGCGTACCGATGATTTTTTCAAATCAAGCCAGTGTTTCGATGGAAAAAACCTCGGCAGTGATGGGCGACAGTCAACGCTGGTTTCAGTTATATTGGAGCAAATCCAATGAATTGGTCGAAAGTCTGGTCAAACGGGCTGAAAAGTCTGGTTGTTCGGCGATTGTCGTGACTTTAGATACGACGTTGTTAGGTTGGCGAACGCAAGATTTAGACTTGCAATATCTACCATTTTTACGAGGAAAAGGGATTGCACAATATATTTCTGATCCGGTTTTTCAAAAGTTACTGGACGAGCCTGATGACTCAAGTGCTATTCAATTAAAACCTAAAATCACACTTGAAACCATCAAATTCTTATTTGAATTGATGTCGAATTATCCCGGTAGTTTTTTTGAGAATCTTCGTTCGCAAAGACCGATGAAAGCCGTCAAAAAGTTTATTAATATCTATTCTCGTCCGTCATTGACTTGGGAGGATTTATCGTTTTTACGAAAAATCACCGATTTACCAATTTTGCTAAAAGGTATTTTACACACAGACGATGCTCGCAAAGCATTGAATTATGGTGTTGATGGTTTGATTGTATCGAATCATGGCGGCCGACAAGTCGATGGTTCTATTTCTGCTATTGCTGCGTTACCGCAAATTGCCGCCGTCGTCAATGGTCAGATTCCGATTCTGATGGATTCGGGTGTTCGAGGCGGTGCGGATATATTTAAAGCCATCAATTTGGGTGCAATGGCAGTTTGTATTGGTCGGCCCTATGTTTATGGTTTGGCAATCAACGGCGAAGCTGGCGTTCGAGATATTATTAAAAATTATTGGGCAGATTTTGAGTTGACGATGGCTTTGGCAGGTTGTAAGAATATTGAGGAAGTGCGACATTCGACCTTGGTGAAGGTTTGATATTATCTCGTTATTGATTGAAATGAATAGATTGTTATTTGAATCTAATAAGGATAAAACGATTATTTTCAAGTAGTTTGTATTTTGTCAATTTTTAATTTAAAAACTTTATGAAACAGTTAATTCTTACTTTGCTTATCGTCATAATTGCAGTGCAATGTGTACCTAAAGAAAATGGGAATATATCGGCGAAGACTAATGTTGAAGAAAACGTGACAGTTGAAGATAGCGTTAATGTCGAAGAAGAAATCAAAGCCCTTTCTGCTCAAAAATGGCAATGGATGGCGGATAAAAATGTGGTAGAATTAGCTAAACTTTTTGATGACAGATCCAAATTCGTTCACATGAGTGGTAGTTGGAAAAAAGATAGAGAACTCGAAATTATTGAGGAAGGAAGTATTTGGTATAAAGAAGCTACGGTTCACGATGTTGCAGTAGAGATTTTTGGAAATACCGTTGTCCTTTGGAATCGAATTACATTAGTGGCACACGTTAGAGGAAATGATGTGTCAAATGAGTTTACCGTAACCGAAATCTACCAAAAAGGTAAGGAAGATTGGAAATTATTGGATTTGACCTTTAGCAAAGTCCGTGATACACATGAGATTGAACATTGATAAAATATAAATTTATGAAACAACTAATTTTAGCTTTGCTTATTTTGCTATTTGCTGTTCAATGTACGCCTTCAAAAGAGGTCAACACCACACAAAACGATAATATCAAAGAAGAAATCAAAGCCCTTTCTGCTCAAAAATGGCAATGGATGGCGGATAAAAATGTGGACGAATTAGCCAAACTTTTTCATGAACAATCACAATTTGTTCACATGGGCGGCAGTTGGGGCAAGACGCAAGAACTTGAAATTATCAAAGGTGGCGGTATTCATTACAAAAAAGCGGACATTCACGAAGTTTCGGTAGAAGTTATTGGAAATACGGTTATCTTGCTAAATAGAATTACACTTTTAGCAGTCGTTGGTGGCAATGAAGTCACGAATCCGTTTATGGTGACGGAAGTTTATACCAAACAAACTGATGATAATTGGCAATTAGGTTCGTTGTCATTTACAAAATTATTAACACGAGATTAATGTACAGAGTAGAAGACATCGCTGATTTTTACAAGAAAAAAAGCGGTTGGCTGCCCGATGATTTGAATAAATCAATCGGACATTTCAATGTATTTTTATTAGACCCGTATGTGTTTGACGAAAATGCGCCGCATCCGTATGCAAGGCGTGATTTTTATAAAATTATGCTTGTAAATGGTGGAGGAACAGTACATTATGCAGATACAACAATTGATGTAAAACAACATGCCTTGTCGTTCTCTAATCCTAAAATCCCGTATCAATGGGAAAATAGAGCACAAATAGATAACTGTATTTATTGTATTTTTAACAAAGATTTTTTTTATCAATATGGTGATATTGACCAATATCCTATTTTTCATCCGCAAGGCAAACACCTTTTTGAATTAACAAAAAAACAAGCAAAAACGGTAAAAGATATTTTTGAAAAAATGCTGATAGAAATCAATTCAAACTACGCTTACAAATATGATATTTTACGAAATTTGACTTTCGAATTAGTTCATTTTGCCATGAAAATGGAAGCTCCGATACAGCTTGAACGACGAGAAATTACGGCAGCAGAACGCATTAAAAATATATTTTTAGAACTTTTGGAACGACAATTTCCAATAGACGAAAATCATGGGAAAATCAATTTTCGCACCGCTTCCGAATTTGCTAAACAACTTAATATTCACGTCAATCATCTCAATAAAGCCTTAAAAGAAACGATAGGAAAAACGACTTCGCAAGTTGTTTCAGACCGTATTTTGCACGAAGCTAAAATTTTGCTAAAGCATACAAATATGAATATTTCTGAAATTGCTTATGCGTTGGGTTTTACAGAGGCTACGCATTTTAATAGCTTTTTTAAAAAACGAGTGGAAATAAGCCCATCTAAATTTCGGCGGAGTTGATTCTTGGGTTGATAAGGTTACTGTAAACGAAGATTTTATGAAATACTATTTTTTAATACTTTCCACGTTGTTTTTTAGCTGTCAAACGCAAGAAGAAACGGATGTTATAATTCGTGAAAACGAACCGTATATCACCGTCTTAGGTGTGGCACAAGATGCCGGTTATCCGCAAGTCGGTTGCGAAAAGGCGTGTTGTCAACGAGTGGCTGAAAATCCTACTTTGAAAAAACGAGTGGTTGCTTTGGGATTAATCGACCCGATGACGGGCGAACGTTGGTTATTTGAAGCAACGCCGGATTTTCGGGAACAGTACAACGAGTTGATGAGCATCGAGCCGAAAGCAGATACGCTTTCCGGGATATTTTTGACACATGCACATATTGGACATTATACTGGCTTGATGCAACTGGGACGTGAAGTGATGGGAGCGAATAATGTTCCTGTGTTTGCGATGCCGAAAATGCGACGATTTTTGTATTCAAATGGCCCGTGGCGACAGTTGACGGCTTTGAATAATATCAAAATTAATCAACTGACCGCAGATTCTACTATTGTGCTAAACGAAAATATATCGGTAAAACCATTATTGGTGCCACATCGTGACGAGTTTTCGGAAACGGTCGGCTTTATTATTCAAACAAAACAAAAATCGGTGCTATTTATTCCGGATATTGATAAATGGTCAAAATGGAATCGAGATATTTTAGCATTAATTCGAGAGGTGGACTACGCTTTTTTAGATGCTACTTTTTATAAAAATGGAGAAATTAAGGGGCGTGATATGAGCGAGATTCCACACCCTTTTGTTGAGGAAAGTATGTCGTTATTTGGTGAAATGAATAAACCCGAGCGGTCAAAAGTATATTTTATACACTTTAATCATACGAATCCATTATTAATTCACAATAGCGATGCTTGGAAAAACGTTACGAGTAACGGATTTAAAATTGCTCAAGAAGGGCAGGAAATTCCATTATGATGTTTAAAAAATAAGTGTGTGAACTAAGAATGTTAGTTTTTTGACATAAAATTATTGTTCGATATTCGTGATTTTTTAATAGATTTATTCTATAATAATTTGATTATCAAAAAAGTATTTGATTTTATAACAAATTTTTAATAAATTTATTGATACAATGTATTTGTAAAAACGAAAAAACATACAGATATTTGTTACACAAAATTCTTTACAATACACAAATTTATATATTATGAAAACTATCATTTTCAAACCAGTTTTATTACTTGTAATGATACTTGGCGTCGCATTCGTTTCTATCAATGCAGGTCAAACTGTCGAAGATGGAATTGTTAAGATAGAAGTAGCACCTGGGTTCACGATTGAAGATATTATACAAGATTTGCATGATAACTCAATTGTTGTTTATGTCAGCCCGAATCAAGGGACTTCAAGTTATACTTTACACTATAGTTCTAAAATAGTGGATAATACACATATTGAGCAATATTTAGAATTGCATCCTGGTGCGATTCTTATGGAGGAACGATAAAGTCATTCTACTCCGGATAATACGAAAATCCCAAATACATATTTACGTATTTGGGATTTTCGGTATTTGAGTACCAGTATAAAGTTTATTGCTGGTTTGCAATCTCCGACAAAATACCTTCCTTCATTGCATAAGCGGAAACAATCATTTTATTAATATTGGCTTTGTCGATCAGTAAACGGACTAATATCAAAGCAACGGAAATGAGTCTTGCTCGTTGTTTGGGTAGATTTTTCATAGCCAACCGTTCTTCTAAATTTGCATTGACAACCGTTTGATAAAATTTAGGAAAATTTGTTAAATCGACTATTTCTGCATTTGGATAATGCTCAATGGGCTTACCCATCACCCCCGATATAACATCGAAAGTACCTGACGCTCCGACTAAAGTAGGGGCAGGGTGCTGTGATAGTGCTTCATAAAGCGGTTTTAGTTGTTGATTTAAAAAAGTTAATAAATCGTTGATTTCGCCCGAAGCAATCGGTTCAGATTGATGAAATTTATTGAATAAAACGGAAACACCAACGGGGAAACTTTTTGCCCATATTTTCTGATGCTGATTCGCAATAATAAACTCAACACTTCCCCCGCCAATATCCATAATTAAGATATTTTCTGTTGTTGAAGGAATGGCTTGTTTTGTACCTAAGTAAATTAAATCGGCTTCTCTATCTCCCGAAATTAATTGTATTTCTATGCCGATTTCTTCCTTTATTTTTTTGACAAAGGCGTTGCCATTAGTTGCAGTACGCAGGGCAGCAGTACCAAAAGCTGTTATTTTTTCGGCTTTATATTCAACGATTGTTTGTTTATAAAGTGCTAAAGTTTCATAAGCTCTTTGAAGTGGTTTTCTGCCTAAGGTTTCGACGCCTTCTTCGCCGATATAAACGTATTTTCTAATACGTTTTAGGGTGGAGAAACTACCATCGCTTTCGATTTTTGCTATCAAAAGATGGAATGTATTTGTTCCCAAATCTATAATTGCTATTCGCATATCGTTTTTAGTTTGTAACTTTCGTTAAATACTTCATTGTGAATAAAACTTGATTGTATTGATAAATCTACAAAATATGAAACATTTCGTGCTGTTATTATTGATTCTATTTTTGGTGGCTTGTACTTCAAAGCTGGATAAACCCGAAAATGAACCGGCATTGTTAGATAATTCGGTTAATGTAAATCTTAAAATCGGTATAGAGGCTTTTATTGAAAAACCTGAAAATCGGAACTATCTGGACTCGAGTTGTGTGAAATCAAATCAAGGTAATTATTTTAATTTTACTTATTCTAAAGATAGTTCTTATATCGAATTTCGGAATGATAAAGTACATGAAGCGGTGATCAAATCGAAAGGTCAATTTTTGAATTATGGTATTGAAATAGGGCAGGAGCGAATGGAGTTTGAAGCAATTTTTTTGAGGTTATTTAATAGGCGAAGATATCCTTATATGTCATTAACAAAAAATAGAATTGAGTTAGGTTGTTGTGAGGTCGGTCAATCTGTGTGGATTTTTAACTTTGAAAATCAACGTTTGAAATCAATCTTTTTTACAGAAAGGGAGTGACTTGTTTAATTGTTTAAGTCCTCTTCGAGTGATGAATACGTTTTTTAAATTATCAAGAGGGTAAAAGGGATGAGTTCTGTGCTTTTGCCTTGATGCAAAAGCACCAAAAAATCAAGACTTGATTTCTTTATTAACGCTCCGAAAGCATTGAAAATACTAAACAAAATAAACTCGCTGTGCTCAAACACTATTTTGTTTTTAGCGTATTTTCAATGCTTTCGGAACTAAAAGAAATTATGTCAAACTCAAAAATCATAGTCTTGCTAAAAGTTCTGTTTTTTTGGTATTAAACTCTTCGTCTGTCAAGATACCGGCAGCTTTTAAATCACCTAAGCCTTTGAGTGTATCCATGATTTCTTGACGAGTCATAGACTTATTCGAATCATTCTGCTGTTGATTTGATGGTGTATTTTGATTTTGTTGTTGGTTCTGATTCATTTGATTCATAAACATTTGAGCCATTCCCATTCCCATTCCCATATCAATACCAGAGTTGTTACCGGTTGGGTTTTCGGCAGATTTTTCAATCGCATTAGAAATCTGAAACTGCTGGAATTTATTCATATTATCCACCATATTCATATTCGTCATCTTATCGTAGAAGGCTTCGACTTCTTTTGGTAAAGAGGTGCTTGTGATTTGAAATTTTGTCAATTCGATACCGAATGAATCCAAGTCTTTTTGTAAAACTGGTAGAATTGCGTTGCCTAATTCTGTATAGTTCGCAACCATATCTAATACAGAGACACCTGCTTCTGCAATGGCTTCGGCAAACTTCGGTGAGACAACATCTCTAAGGTGATTTTCAATTTCGGTGATACGAACGATGTGCCCTGTTCCAGCATATTGAGTAAAGAATTTTCGTGGATCTTTTATTTTAATGAAGTAGGTTCCGAATGCTTTCACACGAACTTGTTTGAATTGCGGATCACGAAGAATAATAGGGTTTGGTGTTCCCCATTTTAACGCAGGAAAAATACGTGTACTGATATAATAAATGTCTGCTTTGAAAGGGGATTCAAAACCATATTTCCATGATTTGATTGTAGTCAAAATCGGCATATTATCTGTCAGTAACTTATGACGACCTGGCTCGAATACATCCCCGAATCGACCTTCATCAAGAAACATTGCTAATTGTGATTCTCTGACGGTTAATTGAGCACCGTATTTAATTTCTCTATCTTTATCAGGAAATTTCCATAGAACGATATCTTTGTCATCTTCGATATATTCTATGACCTCTAAAAATTCATCACGGATAAAATTGAATAATCCCATTAAGTAAATGTTTTAAATTTATATATTATTGATTGATAATCTATTATCTTGTGACATGTATAAATCGTCAATGTGTATTTATTTAAAAATCAATAGTGAAAGTTACAAAATATGAAAAAAAATGAGTTTTCCAAAGTTTATTTAGATAAAGAAAAATGAAATTTAGAATGAAGTAAATAAATTATTTAATTTATGGACTAATGTGTAATTTTTGTACAGGTCTATTGATGAAAACGAGATAAAATAATAGTTTAAAGATTTCAGGGAAAATTAAGGGAGTAATGGCAAGTAAAGTTTGGAATTATTATTTAAAGCAATTTGATGTTTTAATAATCAATGCGGGAATCGATGACTCATTATCGCTGAATGAGCAACGTATGATCAAGTTAATTAATATCGGTGCTATTATTTCGGGGATTTTCTGCATGATGGTGTTATGTTTAACTATTTTTATAATCCCTGATTCTAAGGTAATTTTTATTTGTTTGTTATTAACGATTTTCTACTTTCTGTTTCCGCTAATCAATTATTTGCAGTACTTCCGTTTTTCTAAATTTTTTGCAGTATTATATTTTTCAGGTGTAATTATTTTTTGGAATTTATATGTTATTGAAACACCCTATTTTTTGTTATTACCCCTCACTGCTTCGAGTCTTTTTTATACCAAATACGCTCAACGAATATTAGCATTCATCATATTTTTCGCCATTTTTATATACATAAAACATATACCTTTTTATCTGGATACGATTCCGAGTATTTTTTATGATTTCTGTTTGTTTTTTGCTGTCTTAGTACTGATTAGTTTTGTATATCAAATTACTCAAGAGTATGAAAGTGAAATGAGTAAGTTGAATGAATCGTTGCTTGCTCAAAATAAGAAATTAGAACAGCAACAGCAGTTACAAAAGAGTGAACAGTTTTTTAGGTCAATATTTGAAAATACCTATTTAGGTATTATTGTAGTAGGGGCTGAAAGTGAGATTAAGCGAGTAAATGCGGTATTTTGTAAGCAGTTAGGTTTTGAAGAAGCATATATTTTAAGTCATCGATTTATTGATTTTAATGTTAAAAAATCAGACTACATGGCTGATTTTTTTCGATTGATAAAAGGTGAAATTACACATTTTGAAACAAAGGAGGTATTGCAGAGGAGTAAAGGTAGAATCATGAATGCTGAGTTGATTGTCAATGGTGTTTATGACATTAACGGAGATTTTCTGGAAGCGATTATTACGATTCAAGATATAACTGAAACCTTTAAAGCTCAAGAAGCAATTAGAGAAAGTGAGTTGAAGTTTCGGTCTATATTTGATAACAGTCCGATGGGAATCACCATCACACATCTCGCTCAAGAAAAAGTTGTAGATGTTAATCAAGTTACTTTAGATACTTTAGGGATTACGAGAGAGGCATTTTTTGAGATGCAGGAAAATGGTTCACTGGCAGATCGGACGAATATTAAAAAAGAAGGTGATATTATTCAACGGTTAGTTAATGAAGAGGTCAAGTCCATAACGACAACTAAATGGTTCAAAAAAAGTGATGGAAGTGAACTTACGGCAGAACTCACTCGATCTATTATAAATTTGAATGGGGAAGAGTATGTTATAACGGTTTCGAAGGATATCACGGTGAATAAAATGATTGAACGAGAGCTTGAGGCTCGTTATCAAGAAATGCAGACTTTTTTCGATGCGATTCCAATCTCTTTTTTGTATTTAGATACCGAAAATCGAATATTGAGAGGCAATCGAATTTCGCTCGGGCGGAATCCAGAAAAATATAAAGGCCGACTACTCTCAACCGTTTTTCCTATGATAAAGGACGACAATCTATTGATGAATAGTAAGGTGATGCAAGAAGGAAAGCCGCTTTTAAATCAAATTGAATATTATGAAATTAAAGGTAATGGTGTCTGGGTACGTGTAGATCGAATCCCTGTAAAAGATGAAAATGGTGAAGTGAGTGGCATCCTCATTTTTTCTACGGATATAACAGAGGTGAAAAAAGCCGAAGGTGAATTAGCCGTTAAAAATGCAGAGTTAGAACATTATATTGAAACGAATTTACAGTTGGAGAGTTTCGCTTATATTGCCTCGCATGATTTGAAAGAGCCGCTTCGTATGATTCATAGTTTTACGCAATTATTGCATCGACGGTTAAAACCGCATTTTGATAAAGATGCAACAGAATATATGAATTACATCTTGTCGGGTGTTCATCGAATGGAGCATCTTTTAGATGACTTATTGAAATATTCGACGATTGGTCGTCAGGAGAAGCGTTTAGAATTAGTGGATTTGAATGATACGATTTATAATGTTATTCAAAATTTGCAGCATACTGTTAAAGAAAAAAATACAGAAATATACGTCGATCCTTTGCCTAAAGTGAAGGCGCTTCCGATACAAATGACACAGTTATTTCAAAATTTGATTAGCAATGCAATGAAATTTGTACCAGAGGGTAAAAAACCTGCGATTAGAATTTATGTAAAAGAACGATCGAATAGTTATGAGTTTGAGGTAAAAGATAATGGAATCGGTGTTCAAAAGGAATATTTACAAAAAATATTTTTAGTGTTCAAACGCTTACATGGCAAAAATGAATACGAAGGAACGGGTATCGGCTTGGCAACATGTAAAAAAATTATTGACAACCTTAAAGGTCAAATTTGGGTAGAGTCGGAGTATGGTAAAGGGGCGTCGTTCTTTTTTACAATACCGAAATCAGAAAATTAATAGAAATATAGTGGTATTAAACCCTGACAGATTCCTAAAACCTATCAGGGAGATGCTTTGTAAGTCAATTTTTTATAAAATAATCACATTTAAATATAAAATCACGATTTATTAAAACCTAACCTTGACATGTTCTGGTAAGCAGTTCGCTATTTTTTTTCGATTAATATCCGAAATTGGATTATCGTATAAATTAAGAAGCTGCAAATTATAGAGTGCTTTAATTCGTTTTGAAAGAGTAGAAATTTGGTTGGAGGCAAGATTAAGTTCCTCTAATTTCTTTAGTTCACAAATAATTAGCGGAAAGTCTTCGAATTGATTCGAAAAGCAATTCAATTTCTTTAAATTTTTGAGGTATTGAATATCTTCTGGCAATGCTGTAAACTGATTAGCAGCCAGTTCTAAGACTTCCAAATTTTGTAATCCACTAATTGTTTCTGGTAATTCATTCAATTGATTGCCATTTAGATTTAGCGTTTTTAGTTCTCCTAAGTTACCGATAGTTATCGGCACTTCGACCAGTTGATTTTCGTGCATATTCAATATTTTCAAACTATCTAAATTGCCAACTTCTAGTGGCAGCACTTCAAATTCATTATATGACAACTCTAATTCTCTGAGTTTTTTGAGCATTTCGATTTCGGTGGGTAAATCATTGATCTGATTTCTGTGTAACTTCAAAACTCGAAGGTTTTTAAAAAGTCCGATTTTAGCAGGAAGTGTTTGTATCTGATTGTAAGACAAGTCAAGAATTTCCAACTGTGTCAAAGTTGTCAATTCGATAGGCATTTTCGTAAAGTTGTTTTTAGAAATAATAAGGTGTTTTAAGTTAGGCATTTTTTGTAGTACTTCTACTACGTTTTCTATATGCAAATACCTATTCGAGGATATATCTAAGGTGTGTAGTTCTGATAATTGATTAAGATTATCGGGCAGATAATGTATGTCATTGGCTGATATGTTTAATATTTTTAGATTAGTAAATTTGAAAACTTCGTCTGGAACGCTTTTGAGGTTTGATTCAGAAAGATTTAAATGATAAACGACTTTGGGCGTTTGTTGTGCTGATTGAATGTCCTGAAAAACCAGATAATATTCTTCTGGTTGTGCCAATAGAATTGTAGTAATACAAATTGACAAATAGGTAAATATGTACTTTAGCATAGCTATTATTTTTAGGAAAATATACAGGCTTAGAATTGGTACTATTAGGTGTTTGATTTGGATAATCCTTAACAGTCTGTAACGATTGAAAACGATTATTCCTACAAAAATAATAGATAAAAGTGGAGATTAATGGACTATGGTTGATTTTAAGAATAAAAATTTATAAAATGCGTACCTTGCCGCTTTATGAATTGAGAAATAGTCAAGACAAAATTATTATATTAATAGTAATACTATTATTTTTGTAAGGTGCTAATAAGTTAAATACTACATTGAAGAATTATATCTAATTATAAAACATACGTACATTGATAATTCAAATTAAAGTAGGAGAGCAAGTCTATCTAAAAGATCCGGAGTCATCAAAACTTGGAAAGAAAATTATTACAAATAGCATTTTATTGATTGATGAATTAGGGTTAGAACATTTTACATTCAAAAAGTTAGCAGCTAAAATAGGCTCTACAGAAGCGTCGGTATATCGCTATTTTGAGAATAAACACAAGTTATTAATCTATCTGACAGCTTGGTATTGGAGCTGGATTGAATATCAAATACTTTTTGGTACGAATAACCTTCCCTCTTCGTTAGAACGTTTAAAAATAGCGATTCAGGTATTAACGAAGCCTGTGCAGTTTGATCCTACTTTCGTGCATATCGACGAGACTGCCCTGTATAGAGTTGTTATTTCAGAATCTTCAAAAGTTTATCTGACAAAAGATGTCGATGAAGACAATAAAGAAGGTTATTTTGTGAGTTACAAGCGCTTATGTAACTTGTTGGCAGATATGGTCGTAGCCGTAAATCCCGATTATCCTTACCCGCATTCTTTGATTTCTACAATAATAGAAGCGACACACAATCAACGATTCTTTTCAGAACATTTGCCTGCGTTAACAGAAGTCGGTACAAACAAAAAAGGTACGATTGTAGATTTCCTTATGGACATTATTAGTAAGGTTTTGAAGTAAATCTTGATGTAAAATCAGATCAAAACTTATTTTTTTAAAAAAAAATCGCCTGAACTATTTGTTTTAATAAAAATACCTGTATATTTGCACTCGCAAAACGCAAGAAGGGTAGTTGTTACCTTAAATTTGACATAAATAAATATAGTTTTCTTAAAGATCTCGTAGCTCAGCTGGTAGAGCACTTGACTTTTAATCAAGGGGTCCTGGGTTCGAACCCCAGCGGGATCACAATCTTTTTGGAACTAAATTACACAAAAATCGTTGGTGTAATAAAGTCAATTAGAAACTATGTTTTATGGCTTAGAAAAAAGTTTTCTAAGTATAAGTATCAGCTCAAATTATTAAATATGATCTCGTAGCTCAGCTGGTAGAGCACTTGACTTTTAATCAAGGGGTCCTGGGTTCGAACCCCAGCGGGATCACAACACTGAGTCACTTCAATTTATTTTGGGGTGACTTTTTTTATGTCTAAATTATTCTCACAAGTGATTATTTCCCTTTCCATCTTAATGAAGTATTAGATTTACCGTGAATTAAGTGCAATCAAAAGATTTTTTAAAATAAAACTGCTTCGTCTTAACATATCCACGGTTTTTGAATTTGTTTTCGCCGGTAGTTTTCCTATATTTGAAGTTTACAGTAGAGTGAATATTGCTACAATCAATATTTGAACGTATATCAAAATATTTTATATTTCAATATCAATTTATGGGAAACCAGCAAAGATTATTCGAACAATCCTTAAAAGAAGAGCGAAAAAATCAATACAGAAAATCATTGTATTGGTTTGCGTTACCGACCTTAAAATCAATGGATAGAGTAGATATTGTTGACCTTTATCCTACGGATAATCAATTTCCTAATCGTTGGGTAAAGCAGATTTTGGCAACGACCAACCCGAGTTCAGAGGTTCGGCCAGTAGGGGAGACGGCTCGTAAGTTAAAATCAATTTATTATGAGCATCGTAGTAATTCACACCGAAAAATCGGTTTTGGTTATCCGATGTTAGTGATGAAAGATACAACTGGTCAGCAACCGTATATTACCGCTCCATTGTTTGTATGGAATATCAACATAGAGGCTTTATCGATAGAGGAGCATCATTGGCGGATTTATCGTTCGCCTAATTTATCGGTGACACCGAATGAGTTGTTAATAGAATATTTAGAGAAGCGAGGGATTCAGATACGAGAGAAATATGAAGCGACTATTCATAATAATCAAGTGAATAGTATTGCACTGCAGAAGTTGTGTAATGATATCTCTATTGAGTTGGACTTGAATACAAGTGTGAGTGTACTTTCGTTGAATAATTTTCCTACGGAAGCGGAGGCACAAAATACGAGCGAAGGCAATGGTGAAATTTATTGGTCGGGCGTTGTAGGATTATTCGATTATTTGCCTATTCAGTTTTTAAAGCAAAAAGTAGAGCCGGCAATCGTTGACGAAGAGGAAGACGTGGAAAATAAAGAGAAGGGAGTTTTGCAAGATTTCCGAAAACATACTTTTACAAGTATTCCGTTAGATCCTTATCAAGCTGCTGCAATTCGAGGTTTGACGAAGCACAAACGGATTGTGGTTGAAGGGAATTTTTATACGGGCATGCATAATTTTGTCAGTGGAATGACTTTGAATTCATTGTCGAATGGTGGAAAAGTCTTGATCGTTAGCAAAGAAGAAACGATCTTAAATAGAGTTGCTAAATTAATTAATTCGCATTTAGAGGCAGAATCCGCAGCAATTGTATTACATGATTTGGAGCTTCAAAAGGAAGTTTTTTATACGGTTTTGCGTCAGATATCAGAAACCTCGAAAAAGCATCTGCCTTTCGATGAAGAAGAATATCAACTCCTGGTCAATGTGTCAAATCGTTTGCTGGGTAAGTTAGATATCATGCATGACGCTTTGAATCAACCAATTTTTAAAAATAAAATCTGGATAGAACTGATCGGAGAGTTTTTAAAAAATCATGAACTCGAAGGTCGACAGTTGTTAAATAGTCAGTTATTAGCGACGGATTATACCTATGATGAAGAGCATTATGATAAGCTGAAGGCTTTGGTGATGAAAGGTAAAAGTTTATATCAAAATGTCAATACTTTACGGCATCCGTTGGACGTATTACATCAAGATATATTTGCGGAAGACGATAAGGCAACGGCTAAATCTCGAACTGAAGAACAGATACATTTGCATTCAAAATCAGTCAGCGAATTGTATCATTCTTTTGTATTGCAAATCGAAGAATACGGTCAGGCGTTGCAGAGTATGTATGAAAAACATCATGATAATTTAAACTTCGAAGCTACTGATTTACATGAGTTTATCACGGATAATCGACAACGTTTTGGTGAGGACTTCAATAAATGGAATGTTTTTAAAAACTTTAAATTACGTTTCTTTTCGTTATTTTCTGATAGATACACGACTATTCTGAAGGCTAAAAAAGAGGTTTTAGATCGCTATCAAGAAT
Organism: Saprospiraceae bacterium; assembly: GCA_965662365.1. Taxonomy (GTDB): domain Bacteria; phylum Bacteroidota; class Bacteroidia; order Chitinophagales; family Saprospiraceae; genus CAWVWD01. The sequence goes on along the minus strand of CBFIHR010000017.1, from coordinate 25,698 downwards.
TACAATCTAAATATTATAACAAACGTTATTTTGATTATTCTTTTATGGATATTACAGGGGCGTTGTCTTACGACAAAATCGCTGAAAACTTAGAAGATTTAAAGGTATCGTTACGCAATTGGAAACAAGAGTTTCCGATCATCATTCATAATGAAATACAGCGGTTGTCGCCTCAAACGATTCATCCTGATTTAGAGTATAAATCTGATTTGATGGATTTGAAAGCTCGATTAAATGCAGTGATAACGAGTCTTAACGATTCGAATTTGTTGGTACAAAGTTACGGTACGGAGGAATCTTTTGTTATTAATAACAAGACGTATTTGGAGCGTATCATGGATCAGCTGGAAGGTCTAAACTTCAATCTGCGTGATTTTGATAGTTATTATGATTGGAAAAATTACTGGACTTCGCTTACCGAGGCTAATAAGAAACTGTTGAAAGCCTTTATCACGACAAAACCCGATAATTGGGAAAAAGCTTTTGATAGCTGGTTTCTGCATCAAGTGTTGTCACAACATCAAGATGAGCATATTCCTAATGCTGATAATCTGTTTCATCAGTATTTTAAAAATCATGAACAGTTGACAGCTTATATTCCTAAAAAAATCGAAAATCATTGGACTTACAGACGTTCGTCGGTGCTGAGAAACTTAAAGCGAAAGGACAGAATGGGGTATAATACTTATTTCGGGAAACCGATTCCTCCAGGATTATTCGATGTTCCTTTAGATAGAATGTTGTCATCTTATCGAGATACTATTTTTAATGTGATTCCTGTATTTTGTACAACGCCAGAGATTGCTGTCAATTATTTGGATAAAAATAGTTATGAAACGATTATTATTTTGGAGGCAGATAATATGGTTGTAGAGGAAGGCTATCCGTTATTAGACTTGGCCAGTGAAGCTATTATTTGTGGTTCTGGAAGGTTAAAGCGAATCGGAAAGTCCGAAACGCTAATGGAATATGCGAAGGATAGTTATGAACGATATAAATTACAATTAGAATCGGAGCATAAACAACTCTATTCCGATTTTATCAATCGGGCATATTATAAAGGAAAATTAAGTAAGGGAATTGATGTTACTTCGGTAGAGTACGCACTTTCTATTCGATTTATAGAAGGTTTTTATGACGAGGAAAAAGAGTGCAACGAAGGTGAGATAAATGAAGTCGTAGAAATACTTAAAGAGTTACGCACAGAAGATACTAGATATTTACCTAAAGTTGGTATTGTTTGTTTTACAAAATCGCAGCGAGATTGCCTATATGAAACATTGATCCAGATGCGTACACGTAAGATTGATGGATATCAAGCGATTGCCCACTTTTTTAGAAATGACTTGACGATTTGTACGATTGAAGATGTGGTGGGTGAAAACTTCGATATCACGATTATTAATACGACATTTAGTAATCATTCAAATATAGATGTGGTCTTCAATTCATTGAGTACAGAGGAAGGGCAATACTGGATTTATCACTTATTGACTTCTGCAAATAATGCGATTATTGCTTGTACATCGCTGACAGAAGAGTTTATAGCTGAAAATAGGTTTAATCACAAAAATAATGGCTTGTCGTTACTTTGCACATTACTTGATTTTATTAATGCAAATCAAAACGAAGATGAGGATAGAATCGCAGCTATTTTAGCAGGTTTGCACTCGAATTATAACGAACCTAAATTTCCTGAAAAACTAATGGTAAATCAGATTCGTCAAAGTATGAATCGTCAATTTGAGGAAGACAGAGTACAGGATAGTATTCATTTTGATTTAGCAAAAATAGACTTTCGGATAGCACCTATTCACGAGAATGAACCGTCAATTGCGATTATTATTGATAGTTTCTTTTGGCAGTTTCCGAAAGGAGATTATTTCTGGGACAGTCTATTAAGAGCAATGGTCAGAAAGGAAGGATTACAGTTTCATCCTGTTTGGTCGGTAGATTGGTGGAAGTATCCCGAAAAAACGCCACAATTGCTGGCAGAGTATATTCGAACTTATGATGCAGAGTTTGATTTGGAGGAAGATAAAGTGATCTCAATAACCGCAGAAGCAACGAATTTGGAGCAGTCGGACTCGACTCAAAAAAACGAAGAAGAAGCCGTGTTGAGTGATACTGAGGTAAATGCCGCAACAAATCCTGTCGAAGATATTATAGAAAATGTTGTCAAACAAGAAGATGAAGAACCGCAAATTGATGAAAATCTACTTACGGATAGTCAAAAAACATACATAGATGACATCAAAAGTGACATGGAATCTGGTGATGAAAAAGTTTAGAACCGGTCTTATACAAAGAATATCTTTAATATTAACCGTGTATTTTTTAAAAATACACGGTTTTTTTTTATAAAAAATAATATAAAAAATGTCACATAATTTTGTGTTAGTATACCTTTTATTTAAATTTGATTGGTAAAAAATAGTTTGAGTTGAATTAATTCACATTTTTAATGTCACAAATTTGCATTTAAACTTATAGATTGATTTTTTTTCTGATATGAAATTCACATGGTATAAGCAATAGATAATTAATTAAGAACCTAATAAATAGTCAAAGAATGAAATTACGAACTTATCTTCTAGGGTTAACATTACTTTTAGCATTTTCAACTGTGCAAGCACAAGAAAGACAGTTTGATATGACTGAAAAGGGTACAAGTACTTTTGCTGTTGGTAAAATTGTTTTGGCAAACTGGGGGTATGATGACTTCTGGTATGCAGGCAAAATTGAAAAAGTATCTCACGACAAGTATTTTGTTCGTTTTTTTGATAACGAAACTGAATGGATGACAACCGAAACTATAACTTTCATTTATTTAGGTGAAGGTGACGAAGTGTTTTGTAAATCAAAGAACAGCTTGGTTTACAAGTCGGCAGAAATCGGGAAAATTGATGGCGAGAAAGTATTCATAAAATATATGGAAACAGGATTAACTGAATGGAACTCAATCGGTAATATCCGTATCAGAGAAAAACAAATTGTAGAATAACCCCGATCATTCTCAAAAATAAAAGTTGATCATTTTTAAGTGTACGATTCTAATGATTTTTATTTATTAGGTGAACACCGGAAATAATTCTCAAATTAAAATACAAAGTCCTCTTTTCCAAATATGGGAAAGAGGACTTTGTGTAAAAGCAAATGGAAACTTTTTGAGTTTACTTTTTTATCAAAAGCTCCAACACATCATTAATACTACCATAAGCAGTCATATCAGATTGTAAAAATTTTTTAGGTTTAATCCAGAGGCTTCCTTCAATATCTTCTTCTGACTGCAGGACAACATCAGTTGTTTCGGTGTACATTTTGAACCAGTAGCTGGGTTTTAAGCATCGAATCCCTTTTTTATTTTTGTAGGTATGATAAGTCGTTGGTAATTGTTCGAGCAACTCCACTTCATCTAAGCCTACTTCTTCGGCTACTTCTCGGATAGCAGCTTGCTCAATCGTTTCTCCTGGGTCTAATTTACCTTTGGGTAAGTCCCAAAATCCACGACGAAATATCATTAAGACTTGATCTTTTTTGTTAAAAACTGCACCTCCTGCCGCAGGTACAATTTTGTAAATGGAAAAGAAATCATCTTTCAACCCTTCTAAGTCATGGCTATGAATCGTGATAGAATCGAATTGATGATTTTTTTCTAAAGAATCTACATATTGAAATAATGCTTTACGATGTCTGTGTAGTGCTACTAAATTACGGTCGTCACGAGTTAGTTTTTTGGCTGTTTTGGTATTTGTCAAAAAAATTGGCGTATCGTTAATATAGATTTTGTACATTTGCGTTTATTTTTTAGATTCCTGTCTTTCGTTATTAAGAACAAAAACTACGCAAATGTAGCGAACTGTTATCAAAATTTAGAAAGAAGTTAATGTAGATTTTAATATTCAATCGACTAAATTAATCAAAAGTAGTAATTAGATAGGAAGCATTTTTTAATCTCTTATTTTATCTGACTTTAGACAAAACAACCTAACGTTCAACATCAATTGTAGTAGTGAATTGTGTAACTAAAATAAAAATTATCAATTAGTAATATGAATAATATTGCAGCAACCGTAGCACGTCAATTATTAGAAATCAAGGCAATACAACTGAGTCCCGAAAAACCATTTACTTGGGCATCTGGTATTTTGTCTCCAATATATTGTGACAACCGCAAATCGTTATCTTATCCGGAGGTGAGGAATTATATCAAAAATAGTTTGGCAGAAATTGCTAAACAGTATGGAGAATTTGATGTTGTAGCAGGTGTGGCGACGGCAGGTATTCCACACGGTGCGTATGTCGCAGATGTATTAGGTAAACCTTTTATTTATGTCCGAAGCAAGCCAAAAGGTCATGGCATGCAAAACCTTATCGAAGGAGAAATTCCTGACGGAAAAAAAGTTTTGGTCGTAGAAGATTTGATTTCGACAGGCGGTAGCAGTGTAAAAGCTGTTAATGCACTAAAAGCTGTTGGAGCAGACGTTGTCGCTGCAATTGCGATTTTTACCTATGGTTTTGAGAAAGCGAAAACAACATTTGAAGCAGCGGATTGTCCATTTGATACATTAAGTAATTATGATGTATTGCTGGAGGAAGCCGTCAAAATGAAGTATATCTCCAGCGAAATGGTAGAAACTTTACAGGCTTGGAAACACTCGCCTTCAACATGGAAAGGAATTTAAGTAAAGTACGAATCTAATTTTGGCGTAAGCTAATAACTGAAATACTGCTCAATAAACGTATTGAGGTGATAATGATTAATCAGGCTTTACTTCAATATTTAGTAAACGAAAATCAAAGCGGTATTAATCTTGTATTTATCTCGAACAACTATCAAAAAATAAGAAAATGTCAATACTAAAACAAGAGGTAATCACGCCCGAAGCAGAAGCTTTTATGTTCGAATACCATAAAAATGCTTCTCCTACAGGTTTCGAAATGCCGGGTCAAAAGCTTTGGCTGGAATATATCAAACCTTATATCGATGAGTTTCACGTTGATAATTATGGCTCAACTTATGGAGTGATTAATCCAGGAACTGGATTCAGAGTCGTCATCGAGGCGCATGCTGACGAAATTGCTTGGTATGTACATCATATTACAAGTGATGGCTATATCTATGTCATCAGAAATGGTGGTTCTGATCATGTAATTACAGCATCAAAACGAGTCAATATTCACACTAAAAACGGCATCGTTAGAGGTGTTTTTGGTTGGCCGGCTATTCATACACGTCGTGGTGACAGAGCGAAATTAAAGCCTGAAATTAATAATATTTTTATTGATGTTGGAGCAAAGTCAAAGGAAGAAGTAATTGAAATGGGCATTCATGTCGGTTGTGTTATTACTTATCCAGACGAATTAGAAAACATGAATGACCGCTATTATTGTGGTCGGGCATTAGATAATAGAATGGGCGGATTTTGTATCGCTCAGGTCGCTCGATTGATTAAAGAGAACGATATAAAATTACCGTTTTCGTTATATATCGTCAATGCGGTTCAAGAAGAAGTCGGGCTAAAAGGAGCGACAATGGTCACCGATACGATTAAACCTCACGTTGCTATCGTTACTGATGTGTGTCACGATACAACGACGCCTTTATTGGATAAAAAAGTATTCGGTGAAGTGAAAGCAGGGGAAGGACCAGAGTTAACAGTTGCTCCGGCAGTACATAATAAATTATTGAATTTAATTATGGATACGGCTGAAGAAAACGAAATTCCATTCCAGCGTGCAGCGTCTTCTCGCATCACCGGGACGGATACGGACGCATTTGCTTACTCAAATGGCGGTGTACCTTCTGCATTGATTTCATTACCATTGAAATATATGCATACCACCGTTGAGATGGCTCACAAAGAGGATATTGAAAATGTAACTAAATTGATATTGGCGACCTTGATGAAAATCGAACATAATCATAATTTTAAATATTTTTAATCGTCGAAATTCGATTATTAATTATAATGGCTTTATCCCTTTTATAGTGGTAAAGCCATTTTTTTTGGGTCTAAGAAATTCTAATGGTTTTTTTTGATTTTATTTTAATATTTGTTTTTATTAATGTCTTAGATATTTTAAATAATTCTCTATATCTTAGAACCTGTAAATCAAATCCTTCAAACTACCTATGAGCCGAGTAAAATCTATTTTAAAAACTATCAAAAAAACGGAAAGTCAAGTAAGTCCTTTAGATTTACAACATTTTGTTTATGCGAAAGATGGTATCGGCTTATACATAGAACCCAACTTATATTCTCAACAAATTGCTCATCTGCTTTTCGGCGAATCGCTTAAATTGGTTTCTTTAGATTTCAAATATAGTTTTCGATACAAATGGTATAAAACAATTTACAAAGGGCTGACAGCTTACGTTTCTGAAAAATGGATAGGTCACTTTCCAGTTCCCAAATCAGCAGAATCCTTAGAAACTTATGTCGAACGATTGAAGGATAAAAACTATGATGTTGAGACGGAAATTTATCAATGGAATGATAGATATGAGGTCAAAGTACTTTTTCCTTCTACAAATATGCGTGAAATATTTTTAATTGCTACGCAGTTTTATCCAATAGATTTCAAGTTTCCAAAATCATCGAATAAGACCGAAGAAGTGACAACTAAAATTGACGATGATAACGATATTTATGAAGAATTTGAAACTACTCGTAACCGAAAAGGTGACATCATTATGATTGATTATATCGCTGATTATGGCAACAGCAGCGACTCGATTACGATTCGCAAACGCAGTGACGCTAAGATCTTGTTGTCAATGGGCAGTTATTGCCAAAAGTAAAATCGAAATACGACGGTTAGCATTGAAACTATTTTTCCGACAAGCGGATAAAATCCCGTCGTTGAGAAGTTGTAACTCAAATATTGTCTTCGAGGATAAATGCAGCAACTCGATCCGAAGCACCTTCGCCACCTAATTTTTCCTTTAATAATTTATACTCCGTTAATATTTCCTTTCGTTTCTTATTATCCAATATTTGTACAAGTTCTTTTTCTAAACGATTAACCGTAAACTCATTTTGAATCAATTCTGTAACCAAAGGCTTATCGACAATCAAATTTACTAACGAAATGTATTTAATTTTTACCAGTTGTTTCGCAATGTAATAAGACATCGAACTGCCCTTATAACAAACAACTTGCGGCACTTCAAACAAAGCAGTTTCTAAGGTTGCCGTTCCAGAAGTGACCAAAGCCGCTTCAGCTATATTCAAAACATCATAAGTTTGATTTTGAATAATTTTGACCGTATTATTTATATTTTTTTTAGAAATAATAGATTGGTAGAAGTCTAAAGATTGTGAAGGAGCAGCAGCGATAATAAACTGATAATCAACGAATTTATCGACCATTGCTAACATTTTGGATAACATATTTTCGATTTCTTGCTTTCTGCTACCTGGCAAAAGTGCAATGATCGGCCGATTATCCAAACCATGATTTGACCTAAAATTAGGGGTTGCCTCGAAGCTTTCCGTGACATCTAACAGCGGATGCCCAACAAAATCAACACTGTAATCATGTTTTTTGTAAAAATCTTTTTCGAACGGCAAGATCACGAACATTCGGTCAACATCACGCTTGACTTTTTTGATGCGATTTTCTTTCCACGCCCAAAGTTGTGGCGAAATGTAGTAGAAAATTTTAATTCTTTTTGGTTTTGCCCATTCGGCTATTCTAAAATTAAAACCGGGGAAATCAATCAAAATTAATGCATCAGGTTGTTCTCGTTCGATATCTTTTTTACAATCTCGGATTGCACCAAGAATCGTCCGTAGGTTTTTCAAGACTTCCCAAAATCCCATAAACGAAGTCCGTTTATAATCTTGTAAAAGTGTTGCCCCTGCAGCCTTCATCAAGTTGCCACCCCAACACACGATATCACAATCTGGCTGTTGCTTTCGCAATGCTTTGACCAAATTCGACCCGTGCAAATCTCCCGATGCTTCTCCAGCAATGATGAAATATTTCAAAGTTCAAGTGTGAAATGTAAGTCATAAAGTGTGAAGCAACTTCGATTTCACACTTTACAACACACATTTAAATAAGCGATGACGCAAAGATACCAAACCAAACGATAGCGTAAACCATTGTGATCAAACCAGTGCCTCGCAGACCTTTATCCATTCTACGATTCCGATAAATTTGAAACGGAATCAAGTTTAAACAAATACCTAAAAGATAAATTGTTCGAGGTTTTTGTCCCAAATAAATTTGATTATTTGGTAATGCTAAATCCATTCCTATCACCCATTCGTCAATCATCATCAATATCGCAACACCGATAAAAGGAATTAATAATCCCCAGATCGCCCCCGCTAATAGCGTATTTTGTTTTAATTGTACCATTTTTTATGTTTGAATATTTGAATATTTGAATACTTGAATGTTATCGACCAATATTTGAACACTCGAACATTCAAAGATTATAACTCAACAAATTCCAGCCCTTCCAACGCTGGATAATCAGTCAAATCGTGAGCTGACGGAACGACAGTGACATAACCTTTTGATAAATTAATAATATCGGCATTCTCACTTTGGTCATGATTCACAAAAACGCCAGTCATCCAGTAATACTTGCGACCGAACGGATCTTCGTTGGCTTTAAAATCCTCAATCCATTGACCGTCCGCTTGCTTACAGACTTTGATGCCTTTTATTTCGCCTTCCGGCAAATTTGGAATATTGACATTAAAAAGTTTTGTTTTTCCCATTCCATTTTCCAAAACCTGTTTAATAATGTGTCGAACATATTTTTTAGCAGGTTCAAAATTAGCATCATAACTAAAGTCTAATAAAGAAAAACCGATAGAATTTATCCCTTCCAAAGAGGCTTCCATTGCTGCGGACATTGTACCAGAGTACAAAATATTCAAACTGGCATTCGAACCATGATTAATACCCGAAACGCATAAATCCACCGTTCTATCTTTCAATACGACATGCTTCGCTAACTTCACACAATCGACTGGCGTTCCTGTGCATTCAAAAGACTCTATCCCTTCAAAAATATCAGATTGATGCAACCATAACGGATGATGTAACGTAATCGCATGCCCTTTGCCCGATTGTGGACTATCGGGAGCGACAACGACAACTTCTCCAAATTCACTGGCAACTTCTACTAACGCTCGTATTCCTTTTGCGGTGATTCCGTCATCGTTAGTGACCAAAATCAATGGTTTCTTATTCATTTGTTTGAAATTTTAGGTTGGATACGAATGAGTACAAACCAGCCCGTTTATGCCGTAGGTGGATTGCACGAATTTATTTTTTCTTATCCATTTTTATATTAAACGCAAAAGTAAGATTTCTTCATCAGTTTTCAACAAGCGAACAAATTGATAATGTGCAATTGATAAAAAAGTAACAGTAGTTAATTGAAAATTAAAAATTGAGAATTAGGAATGTGGAATTACTAATTGTAAATTTGCCACCTAAATTTTTGTGAAATCTGATTTGTTTCACAAAAACTTTTAGAGAACTAATTTTTATTCAAAAAAGGTTAAGGTTTTATATAAAAGTTCGGCAAATTCCAAATATTCGGAATCAGCCGTCAGTCATCAACCCCCGAGATTTCGGGACAAGCGTCATAAAATATGTCATTAATAAAAAAATTAGCTGGAGAAACTGCCGTTTATGGGCTGAGTAGCATTGTTGGGCGATTTCTCAACTACTTTTTAGTGCCGCTTTATACCAATATTTTCTTGACTTCCGAGTATGGAATTGTGGTTGATCTCTATGCCTGGGTTGGTTTACTGATGGTCTTGTTTGTGTATCGAATGGAAACTGGTTTCTTTCGTTTCGGTACAAAACCCGAAGATAGAGACAAAGCCTACTCGACACTTTCGACGGCTTTATTAATTACAACGCCACTTTTTTGCGGTTTACTGATTTATTTCGCTGAGCCAATTGCTGACTGGATGAAATATCCTGGTCAAACGAATTATATTATTTGGTTTGCATTGATTTTGGGCTTAGACGCTTTGTCAGCTATTCCGTTTGCGAAATTACGATTAGATGGCCGACCATGGGTTTTTGCAGGCATTAAATTAACCAATATTGGTATCAATATTTCCATTAACCTTTTCTTCTTGTTACTGTGCCCATATTTGGTCAACAAAGGCTATGATATGTCTTGGATTTATAATCCAAACTGGGGCATTGAATATGTATTTATTGCGAATTTGTCCGCAAGTGCGATTACGCTTTTATTGTTGTTGCCGTCTTATTTTAAGACGAAATTTGAGTTTGATAAAACCTTATTACGAAAAGCATTAATTTATATATTACCATTGGTATTAGTAGGTTTAGCTGGAATTGTAAATGAAGTAATTGATCGAGTTTTGCAAAAATGGTTGTTGCCTTATGATGACGTAACAAATCAGGGTTTGATTGGAATTTATGGTGCGTGTTACAAGTTAGCGATGTTGTTGAGTTTATTTACGCAAGCCTTTAATTATGCTGCCGAACCCTTCTTTTTTAGAAATGCGAGCCGAAAAGATGCTATGCCGATTTATGCTAAAGTAGCTTTATATTTTACTGTTGTTGGAGCGTTAGGATTTTTGGGAATTACCTTGTATATGGATATTGCGAAATGGTTTATCGGTGAAGATTATTGGGACGGTTTGGTGATTGTACCGATTTTATTATTAGCAAATTTATGTTTAGGAGTGTATTATAATTTTGCGATTTGGTATAAACTGAAAGACAAAACTATGATAGGTGCGTACATTGCAATCGGTGGCGCATTGATTACACTTGCGTTGAATTATTGGTGGATTCCGAGAATTGGTTATATTGGTTCAGCTTGGGCAACTTTGATTTGTTATGCTTCGATGGCAATAGCCTGTTATGTTGTCGGTCGCAAATATTATCCGGTGCCGTATGATATCGGTCGAATGTTACTTTATATTGTCATTGCGCTCTTAATTTATGGTGGAAATATCGTAGCGAGAAATACTTTCGGTGATGGAACGATTTTATTATACGTTACGAATACGTTATTGATCGGTATTTTCTTGGCGATATTCTACAAATTAGATGGGCAATCGTTACGAAAAGCAGCAGGATAAAACTGTTTTTGTTGTGTCTTGTTTTATACGTTAAATATTAGGTAGGGAAAGGGGTTTTATTTTGACAAATTTATAAGATTTTGTAAATCTTATCGTTCCGAGAATAAGTAATTAGTAACACCTTGGACTGTATCGCTACATTTTGTCTATTATCGAAATAAATTAGTAAACTTATTTGTGGAATATTTATCTCTTTGATTATGAAGATGAAGTACTTGTTTATATTATTATTTTTGTTTGGAAGCATCACTTCACAAGCCAATGACGATAGTGAGATTTGGAAGGTTTATGTTACTACATTTATTAGCAAAAATACTGATTTGACGGCAGTTTCGACCGAGGTATCTGAAGATTTTCAGCTTGTTCTTTCTAATTGTAATAAACGATTTGAAGTTTTAGAGCGTGAAAATTATATCAGTTGGGTAGAAGAGGCAAAGAATGAAACGACCGACGAAAGCAAAATTTTGTTACAACTACAAGACGTAGATTATCTCGTTTTTGGAGAGGTGCTTTATAATGAATTAAAACAAAAATACACGATTGAATACGCTTTTGAAGAAGTGAACACTGGGCAAATTTTGTTTATTGATCATTTGGTTTTTGATAATATTGATGGTCTAAAAAACAGAGCAAAACGCTCCGAGTTGATATCTAAGCGATTGACCAAAGAATTAGAGTTGTGTCAATCGGAAGCGAGAGAGGTAAGGACGAATATAGCAGCTATTAAAACAGCTGTCAAACACGAATTGATGGACGAAGATAAGGACGGTGTGCCGGATTTGATTGATGAAGAAGTAAAGAGTCCTAAAGGTGCTTTAGTCAATTCAAAAGGGCGTGCATACACTCAAGAAGAGTTAAAGCTTAAGCAAGAAAATAGTCAAAAAGAACTAACAGAAGAAGAGCAAAAACAAAAACGAATGGAGGCATTGTTGATACAAATGATGCCCGATATGCCTTCGATTTCATTTTCACAGCAGTCAAACGAAGTAGAAGAGGCTGCTTTGACGCAATTGCATCAGGTTGCAAAAATAATGGAAATGTATCCTGCGATTCGAGTCATCGTAAAAGGGAATACGTTGGAAGCCTCTGAAGTATTGGCTTACCAACGTTCGTATAATACGATAACCTACTTGATGGAACATTATAAGATTCCTCAAAAACGGTTGATTCTGGCGTATGGCGAGTCTGAAGAAGACGCTGCACATTCTGTTATATTCGATGTGACATTCAAGGAAAATTTGACAGATATGACCGAACCTTTTTAGGTATAAGATATCAAGTATCAATCAAGTTATTTTACATTTATAAATAAAATATAATTGGCTAATCAAGGCTTAACCCTTCCGACTCAACGCAATAAATAGCAGTGTTAATGTTACTTGTCTTGACAGCAAAATGACCTTCGTATTCTGCATAAGCGAATGCAGATAACATTACAAAAAGTGTTCACCTAAAACTGATTATTGCTTATTTTTTGAAAAATAAAATGATGATTAATTATCAAATAATGGTATCAAATTCATCTAAAAAATCCTTCATATAATTATTGAATGCTTGCTTTTTAATGTTCCCCATTGTTTCGAAATGTTCTAGGACTTGTTGGATAAAATCTTCTGTGATAATCGTTTTGACATCGTGTAAATTATTAATAGCATCTCCGATTCTAAATTTAAAAGTTTGCTCAAAATTACCTTGCTCAAATTTTACTGAAAAACGGCTTGTTGTTTTAAAAATTGTAATTTTACAATACGGATTTGGAATATCGCCAACGATTCTCATATGATTATTTATTTTGAAATTTTAGATTTATATAATTTTAGATTTTGAAACACAAAAGTAGCTAAGAAAGTTGGTTCACATAAAAAATGAAAGGTATTGTTAATACGATACCTAGGATAGATTCAAAAAATCCGTAATTATGAGTTGATAACCAGCAATAATTCAAATTATAATATATGATTACTGAAGATAGAATAATTTTTAATGGACGATTGACGACTAGAAAAGACGTTTCCCTAAGTCTTGATAATAGAGGCTTTCGATATGGCGATGGGATTTTTGAAACGATGCGAATGTTTGATGGAAAGTTACCATTTTTAGAAAATCACATAGAACGATTAGAAAAAGGAATTAATTTTTTAGGTTTAAAATTACCAAATGCTCGTTATGGTATTGATTTTTGGCGTTTTGAAATTCGGAGAATTGTCAAGTATTATCGTCAAAAATATCCTAAACAGGCAAAAAACTACCGTTTGCGTTTAACGATCTTTCGGAATGATGGCGGATTTTACACTCCAAAAACCTCGAAAGCATCGTATATTTTGGAACTTTTTCCTTTAGAATCTACTAAATTTGAATGGAATAAAAAAGGTGTTACTATTGATATTTTTGATGATGTTAGATTAAGTAATGACAAATTATCTAATCTGAAAACATCAAATGGCTTACCGTATGTATTGGCAGCTTTATACAAAGAGGAGCAAGGCTTAGACGATTGTTTATTATTAAATAACAATGGAAATATTGCAGAATCTATTCATTCTAACATCTTCATTATCAAGGATAAGCAGTTATTTACGCCTAATTTGAGGGAAGGCTGTACGGCAGGTACAACTCGACAGACGATATTGAAAATTGCGAAAGGAATGGATTTGAACGTCAAAAAAAAGGCTTGTACTATAGAAAATCTAAGATCAGCGTCAGAGGTGTTTTTGACGAATGCGGTTAGAGGGATACAGTGGGTCGGCTCATTTGAAGATGTAAAATACGATAACGCAATTACTAAGAAAATTCACAGACAATTGAATAAAATTGTTAAACAATCAACAATTGAAATTTAATATCGTTGTGTATGGAGTTTTGTGGCGTTAAACTGTTGGTTTACAATATATTAAATAATAATATTATTTGATAAAAGCAATAGGAAGTATGTAAACATATTTAAACAATGTCTATATTTGTGGCAATTATTGAATAAAACGTTAAAAAAAGTATCAAAAATCACCAAAAACGATTGAAAACAATTCGACACGAAATAACATAAATTATTATGAATAGTAATTTTTTCAGGTCGTTTTGCGTTACAATTAAATTGAGGTAAAATTACGTAAATAAATTATAACGAAAATTAGAAGCAAATCTTATGAAAAACATTCTTTTAGCAGCCATATTTGCAATGGTTCCGTTCTTGGTATCGGCTCAATATCTTGAAGGCGGGCTTTTTTTAGGGGTATCGAACTATTCTGGAGACTTAGTTGATGCACCGTTAGGCATTGAAATGAGCGAGTCAAAGTTGGCGGGTGGCTTGTTACTTCGCTACAATATTAATGACTGGGTAGGCGTCAGAGGGTCATTTTCTTATGGACAAATCTCTGGTACAGATGCTAATTCAGATCAAGTTTCTCGCTTAGAACGTAACTTGAGTTTCCGTTCGGATATTTACGAATTTGCGATTATTCCGGAGTTTAATATTTTAGGGTTTAATCCTTATGATCGCTATTATTCTCCTTATGTTTTTGTTGGTTTAGGTATTTATCAGTTTAGTCCTGAAGCTGAGTTGAATGGGCAATGGTACGATTTGCAACCTTTAGGAACAGAGGGGCAAGGCTTACCTGGCTATGGTTCGCAGTATAATTTGACACAGATTTCTATTCCTTTTGGCGTGGGTTTCAAATATGCGATTGATGATTATTGGACAGTTGGTGTTGAACTTTCAAGTCGTTACACTTTTACAGATTATTTAGATGATGTCAGCACAGAATATGCAGATAGAGCAGAATTGTTACAAGCAAGAGGGGAAATCGCTGCAAATTTAGCAAACAGAACTGGTGAATATTTAGGTACTGAACCTGTGAATACGCCTGGTGAAAGTAGAGGTGGTAGAAATCGTGACTGGTACGGTTGGTCAGGTGTTACAATCACTTATAATTTCGCAGATGGCTTGGGAGGTCGAGGAATGGGCTGTCCTACGAACTTCTAAACATAAAGTTTTTATAGCTTAAAAAGGGATTTCATTAATGAAATCCCCTTTTTTTATGCTCTTTTTTAGCAGGCGTACTTCAAAGATCAGACAGTTTTATTTATTTTTTAGGAGTAATTTGAATCTATTATGGTAAGAACAACGTTCTTTACAATTGTACTATATGACATATTTTTTACGTGGTTATAAAATCAGGTAGCTCAGAAATTATTAAAGAAAACTCCAAAAATTATGAAAACAGTTTATTTATTAGTGATTAGCTTATTATTATCAAATTTGTTATTAGCACAAGGTACAATTGAGGGAGGCATATTTGCCGGACTTTCGAGTTATGGCGGTGACTTGGCAGAAAGAGATATTGAAATTACAGAAACACATCCAGCAATTGGAGTTTTAGCTCGATACGAAGTGAATAATTGGTTGATGTTTCGAGGAAATTTAGTTGTAGGGACTATTTCTGGTAGCGATATGAATTCTGCTAATGTTAATAGACGTAAACGAAATCTAAGTTTTCGCTCTCCTATTATAGAATTCTCCGTTGTGCCTGAGTTTAATATGTATGATTTTGAATTGAAAGGTGGCCGCTCGATTATTCCTTATGGATTTCTTGGTGCTGGTATTTTTTATTATAATCCTAAGGCTTTATATAAAGGAGAATGGGTAGAACTTCAACCTTTAGGTACAGAAGGACAAGGATTACCTGGATATGCCCCTCGGTATAATTTGATAGATTTCTCTGTTCCGGGTGGTATTGGCATAAAGTTTAAAGCGACTCAAAAAGCCACAATTAGTTTAGAATAGGGCGTTCGTTATACGTTCACCGATTATTTAGATGATGTAAGTACCGTTTATCCTGATAAAGATTTTTTATTAGCAAGAAATGGAGAATTAGCAGTGGCCTTATCGGACAGAACCGAGGAATATACAGGTGTTCCTGTTTCTCGTGCTGCAAATGTAGGAAGAGGAGGAGCGTTATATACAGATGTTTATCATTTTATTGGTACAACGATTACAATTAATTTATTTACTCCTGAGGTGTATTCAAAAAAATCAGCGAAAACACAGGCGAAGAAAATGAAAAAACGTTGATTGTGAAAAAGTATCTTTTTTCAAAGGTTCTGTTGATTGATTATATCAGCAGAATCTTTGTTATTAAGGGAAGAAATTGATAAATGGTCTTGTACTTTTTTGATGAATCCGTTATATTGCATGGCTATTAAAAATCAAAAATGCAACAGACTAAAAATACATATCGACTCATTTTTTGCCTATTATTTTTCTCTCCTTTCTCTCTGTTGTCTCAAAATCTCTATTTTCAACATTACACTACAGATGATGGGTTATCGCATAATGTTGTTCATCAATTATATCAAGATGACTTGGGGTTTTTATGGATAGGAACAGCGGCTGGTGTGGCACGGTTTGATGGTTTAGTTTTTAGAACATTTTCGGGGCAGGATGAGGTGTGGAGTACAAGGGTAGAAGCTATTTTTCAACACAATAATCATATCTGGATAAAATTTGAAAGTGGACAATTTAGAAGTATTTTAAATGGACAGGTGACCGATGAAAAAATAAAAGTTAGCTTGATTGATAGTTTGTCGGGTTCAAAGACTTTGATAGAAAAAGTTAGTACAAAATCACAAAAAAAGATTCAGATTGATGATGAAACAGTTTATTTAATTGATGATAAAACGAAGACTGTCAATAATTTGTCCAATAAATTAAATCTACAATCTGCTCCCACTTTTTTGTTAAAAGATAATATGGGCAATGTCTGGTTGGCAACAGATGGTGGTGGTTTGTACTGTATTTATGATGCTCCTTTTACGAATTATTCGATTAAGAATGGTTTGAAAAATACCTTTGTTCATGATATTTCTGAAAATAAAAATGGTGAAATTATCGCAGGAACGAAAAATGGTTTATTCAAACTAAAAAATGAAAAATGGCAAGAAGAACAGCTCAATATTTTATATGATGATGTCGAGGTTTGGCAGTTTCGTCAAACCTCAAGTGGTGAAATATTTTTTAGTTCGGACTTAGGAATCTTCAGATATGAGAATTATTCGGAGTTGTGTGTTCCAGATAAAAATAGTTCCAAGACATTTATTTTAGATAAATACAATCGAGTCAATTTATTCTATCGAAGGTTTTTTTACATTTATCCTAATTGTGACGAAGAACCGATTCGATGGCCAATAAGCGACGATGCGATAGAGGCGGGATATTGTATGTACGAAGATGGTGAATCTAACCTTTGGATGGGAACGAACGAAGGTGCAATTCGCTTCAATAAGGGTATTTCCAAGCGGTTCACCGTTAAAGATGGTTTGCCCAATAATCAAATTAACGACATCAAACAGGATTCAATCGGTAATATTTGGTTGGCAACCGAACGGGGTTTATCGAAGTTGGATAAAGCAGGGAAATTTACAAATTTTACACAAGAAGATGGTTTGTTATCAAACACTTGTCGCAAAATCGGTATTGACGCAAGAGGTGGAATTTGGGTCGCTTCGCCGCAGGGTTTGCACTATTTTAATGAACAAAATATCATTCCATATAATGCTCGAACTGGTTTGGTTTCTAATGATATTAATTGCTTGTTTGTAGATTCTAAAAAACAACTGTGGATAGGCACAAGTCAAGGAATTTCAATGTTGAATATTGCTCAATTACCACAACAAGTACAACCGCCAAAAGTTATTTTAGAGCAAATCAACGTCAATGACCAAATTGTTAATTTAGAGAATTTAAACGATTTAGCGTTTGATAGTCGATTGAGTTTTGATTTTACGGCAGTAGCGTTTATTGATGCCAGTAAGGTTTTGTTTCAGTATCGAATTGCTGAAAATGACGCTTGGCAAACTACGGCAAGCCGTAATATTTTATTAAATAATCTACGGGAAGGAAAATATATATTAGAAATCAGGGCAAAAAAAATCAATAGTTCTTGGGGCGAGGTTCTATCAATTCCCTTTGAAATTTATCCACCGTGGTGGCGAACTTATTGGGCAATCGCAGCTTATTTGTTAGCTTTTATGTTGTTGATTTACAGTCTGTTAATGTATATTCGGAATCGTGAAAAACGAAAAACGACTATTAATAAACAATTAGCCGAATTAGAATTATCCGCCTTACAAGCTCAAATGAATCCGCACTTTATTTTTAATGCCTTAAATGCGATTCAGAATTTTGTTTTAAACAATGAAGCCGTGGTTGCAAATGGCTATTTATCTAAATTTGCCCAATTGATGCGTTTGTTTTTAGAATCTTCAAAATCTCGTTATATTACCATTGAGGATGAAATAAAATTGTTAAAATTGTATGTCGATTTAGAGCATTTATGCTATCCTCAAAAATTTGATTATCATTTCGAAGTCGATGAGGAGTTAACAGCTGAAGATTATGAAATTCCAACGATGATTATTCAGCCGTATATTGAAAATGCCATTAATCACGGATTATTACAAAAGTCATCAAAAGGAAATTTGAAAATAAATATACAATTAATTGATAATCAAATTATTGCAACAATAATTGACAATGGAATTGGTCGAAAAAAAGCCCAACAAAATCGTCAAAAAAAGTATCAATCAAGAGGAATGTCGATGACAAACGACCGGTTAAAAGTCTTGAATTATATCGAAAATTCTGCCATAAAAGTCGAAGTCAATGATCTTTATCCTGATCAAATAGAAACAGGAACAAAAGTGAAAATATTCTTTGTAATTTAATTGGTTTTTTCTCGCATAGGAACTACTTAAATCATAAAATCATTCAAGCTAAAATATGAACTTCACAACAATACCAACGCCATGGCTTCAAATTATCAATCAAATATTTGATATGGAAAAAAAACTCGAAAAAATGGATGATGCACGAAGCCTCGAACGCAATATTCGACGTATCAAATCACAATTGGGAGAACTAAATATCGAATACTTAAATCCTATCGGACAACGCTATAACGAAACTCGAACTGATGTCACCGCAACGATTTCAGGGCATTCGTCTAATGATTTGGTGATCACAGAAGTTATAAAACCGATCATTATCCAAAAAGTCGGAAACATGCAGCAAATTATTCAAACAGGTGTGGTGATTGTAGAATCTGTTTGATTGTTAATGTTGATTATCTTTTCAACTCAACAGGAGAAAATTATGATAATAATTTCCACCTGATAGGTTTCATGTTGCAACATAAAACATTAAAATAGAAAAACTAAAATCTGTTAGGTAGCAAAATTTTATGTCATAAAATTTCCTTCCTATCAGGTTGACACAGAGAATAAAAACTCTGAACAGAATATTAATTAATAACTATTAAAACTGGATAAAACCGTCTGCCGTTCATCGTCAGCCGTCCACCGTCAAGAAAGTATGATAAACTTTGGAATAGATTTAGGAACAACGAACTCTGCGATTGCCAAATTTGAAAATGGCAAAGTCGAGCTTTTTCGTAATCCGTTGAATATGAAACAAACGCTGCCGTCTGTGGTGGCATTTCGTAAAAATAGAATTATCGTTGGCGATAAAGCCAGAGAATATTTACAGCGTGATCCAAAAAATGTTGTTGGCTCGTTTAAACGAAAAATGGGAACTTCGGAAAAATATCCGATTGCGTCACTTGATGAAGATAAAACACCGATTCAACTCTCCGCACAAGTGCTGAAAGAGTTGAAAAACTTTGTGCATACAGGCGAAAATATTGAGGCAACCGTCGTCACAATTCCTGCGTCATTCGATACGATTCAATCCAATGCGACCAAAAAAGCTGGTTTAGAAGCTGGTTTTAATCAAGTCGTTTTGTTACAAGAGCCGATTGCCGCAAGTTTGGCTTACGCCAATAAGGACGAAGATGCCTTTGAAGAAGGGCAATGGTTAGTTTACGATTTGGGCGGTGGAACGTTTGATGTCGCTTTGGTACAAATTGCCGATGGTGAAATGAAAGTTATCGACCATGAAGGCGACAACTTTTTGGGCGGTGCGGATTTCGATAAATTGATTGTTGAGGATCTGGTAGTGCCGTATTTGATGACACAAGGAACATTCGATAATTTGGAGCAAGAACTAAAATCGGCTTCGGGAAAATACAATAAATTGTACCATGTTTTGATGCATAAAGCCGAAGAAGCTAAGATACAATTAACCAATTCAGAAGTCGTCGAAATTGAGTTTGAAACCGAAGACGATAACGGCGATTTTATTGATGGTTATTTAGAAATTAGTCGTCATCAGTTTGAAAAAATCATCAAACCTCACGTACAATCGTCTATCGAAAAAGTCCGAATGATTTTGGGTAGAAATAGCCTTACGGCAAATAATATTAAGTTTATCTTGATGGTTGGCGGTTCGACTTATATCCCTTTTGTGCGAGAACAAGTTGGTTTGGCGTTCGGTGCGGAAGTGAATTGTAACATTGACCCTACAACAGCGGTTGCAGTCGGAGCAGCTTTTTATGCAGGCACTCGACCGAAACAAGTTGCTGAAAATCAATCATTAAGCACTAATGATGTAAAGTCAAGGTTGAAGATAAAGACGGCTTACCAAAAAACTTCTCAGGAAAGCGAAGAATATTTTACCGCCTTAATTGAAGGAGATTTGACGGATTTATCGTATCGAATTATTCGTAAAGATGGCGGTTTTGATTCTGGTTTAAAACCATTGAATAATCGAATCATGGAAGAGTTGTCTTTGGCAGCGAACGCACATAACTTTTTTGAATTAAAAGTCACAAATTCTAAAGGTGATATTGTACCGATTGATGTGCCGATGATTGGCATTACACAAGGAAAATACAACGTTGTCGGTCAGCCGTTGCCGAATGATATTTGTTTAGAAATTGATGATTTTGAAACTGGTCAAACAGTTTTGGAAGTTATTTTTGAGAAAAATTCCATTCTACCAACTAAGCGAACATTGGTAAAAGAAATCACTAAAACGATTCGTAAAGGAAGCGACGAAATTATCACGATAAACATCGTCGAAGGCCCAGGTTTTGCGATGCCTTCTGCGAATCAAACGATAGGTTTTATCAGTGTTTCGGGCAAAGATTTGACTCGTGATTTGGTCAAAGGTTCGGACGTGGAAATTACGTTGGAAATGTCCGAATCAAGGGATTTACGCATCAATGTTTACTTGATGTTGACGGATCAGGAATTTGAAAATGTATTCACACCTTCTGAACGACAAGTTAATGTCAGTCGATTGAGCGGGGAGTTGATGACGCTTTACGAAAAAGCCAGTGATGAGCTGCTACAAGCCGAAAATCAAGAAAATTATAAAGCAGCAGAAGGTTTGAAACAAGCTCGTGTCGAAATTCGGAAACTGTTGACACGATCCAAGAAATTAACGGAAGATGATGTCACGGACGAAAAATTTCAGCTCGATACGCAAAAGCGAGAATTGGCACAACAGGTCGATAGTTTGACGAGAGATAAACACATTATTCAAGTCAAAATGGAATACGCACAAGCGAAACGCTATTGTCAATCAACGATGGATTACAATGAAGTTTCGGAGCAAGAACAGCAACAATTCGATTATTTAATTGGACAAGAAAAAAATGTTTTAGCATCGAATAGTCGCTTGAAAATCAATGAGTTGATTGATAAATTGTATCGTTTGAGAGGTCAAATCTTGTGGAAAAGTGGCGATTATGTCAAAGGGTTGTTTTATCACATCGTTATGCAACAAGACAACTATTCTAATCCTCAAATGGGCGAACAATATATCAAAGCAGGCGAAGAAGCGATTGAAAATGACAATATTGATAAATTACGAGTTTGCGTAAATACATTGTTTAACTTATTGCCGGAAAAGGAAAAACAGAGTTTTGAAGGAAGTGGAACAGGAATTGGTTAGGTAATAAACCTGACAGGTTTTCAAAACCTGTCAGGTTTCAGATAATTTATTCCACCATAACTTTCTCTACTAATCGTTTTCCTTCTATCCATATTTCCATAAAATAGATGCCTTTCGGCAAATGATAGATTGGAAGTTGATACAGATTTGTAAATTGGTTAATCATTTGATTTTCAATTACTTGACCGATTTGATTCGTCAAACGAATTTGTTCAATAGTTGTTGATTCAGTAAATCGTACATTCAAAATATCACTTGTTGGATTTGGAAAAATGTCAAATTGTTGAGCATTGGAAAGGTTATTTGTATTCGTTGCCAACATCGTCAAACAGCTCATATTATTACTAAAATCATCGTCAATTTTTTGATTTGGAACAGTTGTCCAAAAACAAATTGTATTATTCTGCACATCTTTTTGAGCTAAAATTTCCCAATCGCCAACTGTAATCCAAGTAGAATCACCAGATTGTAAATTCAAACCTTGAAGCGAAATATTTTTATAAGCAATTGCTCCCGAACCGCAGCCATACGAACACCATTGACGTTTTTTTCCATGCAATTCAAAGTCGTTGATAGTTGTCGTTCCATTGTTTTTGACTTGTACTTTTAAGTTGTACCAATCTACTTTTTTGCTTTGAACTCCATTAACGAAACAAGTATAAGGTTGTTGATGCAACGCATCAGCACTAACTTGTAGCACTTCAAGGTCATTGTCATTATTCACAACCGTAACATTATTCAAATCAAAAGTTTGAATGAAAATATTGGTTGAACTTTCCATCATAAAAACAGTTTCATCTATTTTTTGACTATTTTCATTCCCAATAACTGCTAAAATATCGCCTTGTCGGCTAATCGCATTCACTTCTCTGTAATTATCAAAAGTCAAATCAAACAATAAACTATCATTATTATCAAAAAATTTAAGGTGTTGAATATTGCTTTTTTTACCTAAAATCTGATAACCATCTGCACGATATTCGTAATCAATAATTTCATCAAATTGATTCGTGATATTATGTGTTGTAATGATATTTAATTGATTGTCCAAAACGTATATTTGGTCATTTGAGATGTAAGTTATCGTATCATTTTGTGACTTTAAATATTCGATAGGAGTAGATGAGGAATAAGTTGATATAGCCATATCATTGACATTTAAAAGCTGCAAATCATTGCTGTTAATAGGTTGTGCAACCGAAAAATCATTGGACAAACCTACTAAGTTGGTATAAGTTTCATTTGGATTATAAGAAACATCTTGACCAGAAGTGTCAAAACGATGAATAAGTCCATCATAACTAATTGAAGCTATTTGTCCATTTGATTTTTCGACAATTCCAATATATGGCACGTAAGAAGTTGTCATCAAACTACTACTTTGCCAGATATTATTTCCAAAGTTATCATTTCGAGTCGTGTAAGGTCCTCCACCAAAGTCACAGCCATTTGCTTCACCTGTTATGATAAAATCACTGTTATTCAATAGATAAATTTCCCTACCGAAAACCACTTCAAAACAATAAGAGTCATTTTCCCAAATCACATTGCCATTTGCATCAAGATTAATAATATAATCACAGCCATTAGCCTGAAAACCAGCAATATACCAGCCGCCAGAACCATTCGGAGATACATCATTCGCAATACTGAAAACTGACGGATGAAATGTCTTTTCAAAGGTTTGTGAATATCCCGTTAGACTAATTACAAGAAAAAGTAAAGTGTAAACTTGTTTCATAAATGTTTCATAAATGGTTATCAAATAAATATAATGATGAGGAGTAAATCATTTCTTGAATTGGTAAAAGATTTTATGAAGACTAAAATAAGGATAATTTTTAATAAAATAAAGTTTTTCTGCCAAGTTGAACTTGTCAGTACTTTATTTATGCGTTCCAATCACCTCATAAGCCTTCCGTTCGTAGCCTTTCGGATAAATCCCAACTCGTGACGTATTATTTGGGCCAGTCGGGTCGCAAATCGTATAAGTTTCGCCATTGTGATACAAAGGTTTTCCTTTATTTTCTTTTAGCTTTACGCCAATGGTTAAATGGTCAGAATAAGCGACAATAATCATTGGCAAATCCAATAATTCTTTGACCAGATTAAAAAATAAAGCAGAACGGTCTTCACAATCTGAAAAGGAATAATATAAAACTTCATCCGCAATCATCGGTCGATTATAGCCAAAATTGTCCGTATCTTCTTTGTAACGAAAACCGGAACGAGTCAAACCTAAAATAAACTGAACGGCTTCCGTTTGTGGCATTTCAATGATTTTTTCTCGTAATTGTGGAATTAAAGACGCTTTTAAAGTCGGTGAAAGTTGACGAAAAACGTAGTCTTTTTCTTCGACAATCGGATAATTATTCATCAAATCAATGATATTTTTATCCAGTTTGACCGTCATTTCTTGTCGTTGTCCGCTTCCCCAAAATCGTAAAGTTTTTTTGATAATATTTGGGGCAAAAGTCGGTAATTGACTCAAGTCAAATGAGAGGGATTTACCATTTGGGTTAGCTTTAAACTCAATGAGGTAAAATTCTAAACTCTTTTTTTTATGGTTAGATTTTGAGTGTTCAACGGCTGTAATATTGATGAATACTCGATTATCTAATTCAAAAAATGGAATTTCATACAAATTATCTATAGTATGAACTTGTATATAATACTCATTCTGATAATGTGCTAAGCGAGCATCGTAGCCGGTTTTATTTAACAAAAACCAAGTCAATAAACGTTGATAATTCGTAGATTTATCCGCAGCAACTTCATTGACTATTTTTTTGATTAAGCCATAAGTCAACCAGCCATTTAAGTTATATTCGTTTTGATTTTTGATAATTGTCGATACCAAATTGCTTAAATCACTTTGGTCTAATTTATAATAAAAACGTTTGGCGAACCATTCGTCAAAACGAATATAATCTTCTGGTAAAGTCGTATTATCAAAATCAAAATTGATGTTTTCAGAATAATATTTGACACTAAATTGTTGAGGTTCAGCGGTAAGGTTACAAGCTGCACAAGTGATAATCAACGAAATTACTAAGCTAAATCTCATATTGAAAGTTTTTTAGTGTTGAAAACAAAGTGTAAATGACCTGGCTTCAAAATTACTAAATCAACTCACAAATAAGCATCATTGTTTAGTTATTGGAATGTTAAACGTATTTTGATAAATAGTAGATTGTGGCTGTCGATATTACTCTTGTACCTTTCCTTTAAAGACGGTGCCACAGTTCGGGCAGGTACATTCTTGATGCTCTTGATGGTGTTCTATTTGACTTTCTTTTTGTACTTTTTCAATAAAAACAGAGCTAATAATACCGGTTGGCAAAGCCACAAAACCGATTCCGATCAGGGCAATAACCGCACTCAAAACTTTCCCTAAACCCGTAATTGGATAAACATCGCCATAACCCACAGTCGTTAGCGTTGCGATTGCCCACCAAAAGGAATGACCAATGCTGGCAAAGGCTTCGGGTTGCACATCTCGCTCAATGTAATACATTAAAGTTGAGGATAGGACTAATAAAACGAAGGCAACAAAGACCGTAACCCCTAATTCTGAGCGAGTTTCTCTCAAAACACTACTGATGATTTTGAATGACTTAGAATATCGACCTAATTTAAAAATGCGTAACAGTCGAAGTAAACGAAGAATCCGCAAAATTCGTAAATCAATGGGAATCAAAAGCGGTAAGTAGAAAGGAAGAATGGCAAATAAGTCAATTAATCCTA
>CBFIHR010000016.1:0-67200 GCA_965662365.1 Saprospiraceae bacterium | reverse complement strand
AAACAGGAAATTATCCAATATTATCAACAGAAAAATCCATACAAACCAATTGATGAAAACTTCGATTTTCATACTTTTATAAGTCGTCAGTTTAGTAATTTCTTCAATGCTTATTCTAAAGCCTACAATAAGAAATACGACAGACGAGGAACATTGTTTGAAACACCTTTCAAGCGACCATTAATTGATAGTGAATCTTATTTTTTGAATACCTTACGTTACATTCATTATAATCCGATATTACATGGTTTTGTTGATGAATTGGAAAAATGGGACAGTACATCGTATCATGCCTATTTGCATCACGACAAAAAAGGGAAGTTTAAAACTGAGGTTTTTCAACGATTAGGCGGTTTTCAAGCATTTTGTGAACTGCATCAAGACTTTAGAGATTTAGGCGATTTTGATGTGGAATGAGTTACGAATATTCAGTATAAACCTGACAGGTCTTTGAGACCTGTCAGGTTTTTCACACCACGAATTTCGAACGAAAGACCTGACAGGTTTTGAAAACCTGTCAGGTCTGTACACACTAATTTTCGCAATAAAACTACAAATTCAAACACTTTTTCAATGTTTTTGAATTGAACTTCCGAATACTAAACCTGACAGGTCTTTGAGACCTGTCAGGTTTTTACAAGAGAATCAAACCTCATAATTCAAACTCGGAGCCAGCCATTTCTCCGCTTCCTCAACCGTCCAACCTTTCCGTTCCGCATAATCCTCGACCTGATCTTTTGCAATCGCACCCAAACCAAAATATTTAGCTTTCGGATGAGCGTAGTACCAACCGCTGACCGCAGCCGCAGGATACATCGCCATGGATTCCGTCAGTTCGATGCCTGTATTTTCGGTAACGTTGAGTAAGTCGAAAAGCGTTTCTTTTTCTCGGTGTTCTGGACACGCAGGATAACCCGGTGCCGGACGAATACCTTTGTATTTTTCGGCAATTAAAGCCTCGTTGTCGAAGGTTTCATTTTCGGCGTAAGCCCAAAATTCTTTACGTACTCGCTCGTGCATCCGTTCTGCAAAAGCTTCCGCCAAACGGTCGGCCAGTGCTTTGAGCATGATGGAGTTATAATCGTCGTGCGTTTCCGCAAATTTTGTCAAGTGTTTTTCGATGCCAATTCCTGCGGTAACGGCAAACGCACCGATATAATCGCCATAAACGGATTCGCCTTCCTTCCGTCCCTCCTCAAGGAGGGAAACTGGAGCAATGAAATCGGTCAAGCATAAATTCGGTTGTCCTGGTGCTTTTTTGCGTTGTTGACGTAAGTTTTTAAGGACGGCTTTGACTTCCGTTCTTTCGTCGTTAGCGTAAACCTCAATGTCATCATCTGAACAAGCATTGGCTGGGAAAATTCCGATGACGGCACGAGCTTCCAACCATTTTTCTATAACAATTTTTTGTAATAACGCTTTAGCATCTTTGTAAAGTTTTGTCGCTTCTTTTCCGACAACTTCATCTTCCAGAATCGCTGGGAATTTACCAGCTAATTGCCAAGTAGAGAAAAACTGTGTCCAGTCGATATAATTCGATAATTCCGCTAAATCATACTTTTCAAATACCTTGATACCAGTAAATTTTGGCTTTGCTGGGATATTATTAAAATCTGACCAATCTATCTTGAACTTATTTTTTCTCGCTTCGTCTAAAGTGATATATTTTTTGTTGGATTTTCTACCGCTGCGTTGCGTTCTAATGCGTTCATAGTCCGCACGAGTTTGTTCCACAAACGGCTTATAAGTGTCTTTTCCTAATAATTGACTCGCCACGGTGACACTTCTTGAAGCATCTAAAACGTGGACAACCGCCCCCGAATATTGCGGTTCAATTTTTACGGCGGTATGTGTTTTTGAAGTAGTCGCCCCACCAATCATTAATGGAATTTTAAAGTTTTGGCGTTCCATTTCTTTAGCGACGTAAACCATTTCGTCTAAAGAAGGCGTTATCAATCCACTTAAACCGATGATATCCACATTATGTTTTCTGGCTTCCGCCAAAATAGTTTCCGCTCGCACCATTACTCCTAAGTCAACAATTTCATAATTGTTACACGCTAAGACAACGCCAACGATATTTTTTCCTATATCGTGAACATCACCTTTTACGGTTGCCATCAAGATTTTTCCTTTGGCAGAAGTGTTGCCTTGTTGTTCTTTTAAAGCTTCGATAAAAGGCGTTAAGTGCGCTACCGATTGCTTCATCACACGAGCTGATTTTACGACTTGCGGCAAAAACATTTTACCCGAACCAAATAAATCTCCGACGATATTCATACCATCCATCAACGGCCCTTCGATAACTTCTAACGGCTCAGCATACTTTAGTCTTGCTTCTTCGGTATCTTCGACTACAAACTCCGTAATTCCTTTTATTAATGCATACTCCAAGCGTTTTTCAACGGTATTTTCACGCCAAGATAAGTCTTTGACTCGCTTCTTTCCGCCACCTTTGACTTGTTCTGCGTATTCGACCAAAGCATTCGTTGCTTCCTCATTTCTATTAAATAGAACATCTTCGACTTTCGTCAATAATTCAGGTTTGATATCCGCATAAACTTCCATCATTCCTGCGTTGACGATTCCCATATCCATTCCTGCGTTGACGGCATGATACAAAAATGCGGCGTGCATCGCTTCTCGAACGGCATTATTTCCACGGAAAGAAAACGAAATATTACTCACGCCACCGCTGACTTTTGCCCCCGGACAACGTGCTTTGATCTGGCGAGTCGCTTCGATGAAGTTTATCGCATATTCATTATGCTCCTCAATTCCTGTCGCAACAGCAAAAATATTGGGATCAAAAATAATGTCGTAAGGATTGAAATTGACTTGCTCCGTTAAAACTTTGTACGCCCGTTCACAAATCTCCACTTTTCGCTCAATCGTATCTGCTTGACCTTCTTCGTCGAATGCCATCACAACGGCTGCTGCACCATAGCGTTTGACCAATTTCGCTTGACGGATAAACTCTGCTTCGCCTTCTTTCATCGAAATCGAGTTAACGATAGATTTTCCTTGCGTACATTTTAGACCAGCTTCGATAACTGACCATTTTGAAGAGTCAATCATAATCGGCAACTTAGCAATATCAGGTTCGGCACCGATTAAGTTTAAAAACTTGACCATTGCGGCTTCTGAATCCAACAAACCTTCGTCCATGTTCACGTCAATAATTTGAGCACCACCTTCAACTTGATGTCTTGCCACCGATAAAGCTTCTTCGTATTTTTCTTCCCGAATCAATCGTGCAAACTTCCGTGAACCAGTTACGTTTGTGCGTTCTCCGACGTTTACGAAGTTCGTATTTTCCCGCAAAACCAACGGTTCTAAACCTGAATATTGCGAATATTGACGAGGTTTCGGCGCTTTTCGAGGTTCGATTCCTTTAACTAATTCCGCCATTCTGCCGATGTGTTCAGGCGTAGAACCACAACAACCGCCCAAAATATTGACAAAACCATTTTCAGCAAAATCTAAGACTAAATTACCCATTTCGTCCGCTGTCTGGTCGTATTCTCCAAACTCATTTGGCAAACCTGCATTCGGATAAGCACTGATATTGACATGTGCAATTTTCGATAATTCGGCAATGTAAGGACGCATCGCAGTCGCCCCTAAGGCACAATTAAAACCAACTGAAAATAAATCAATATGCTGCACTGAAATCCAAAAGGCTTCAGCAGTTTGTCCCGATAACGTTCTTCCGCTGGCATCGGTGATTGTCCCCGAAACCATGATTGGTAATTTCACGCCTTTGTCTTCAAAACATTTATCAACGGCAAATAAAGCTGCTTTTGCGTTCAAGGTATCAAAAATCGTTTCTATCAAAATGGCATCAACGCCACCATCAATCAAACCTGTTGTTTGTTCGTAATAAGCGTTTACCAAGTCGTCAAATGTTACGGCACGAAATCCCGGGTCGTTTACGTCGGGTGAGATGGAAGCCGTTTTACTGGTCGGGCCTAACGCACCAACTGCAAAACGAGGTTTGTCAGGCGTTTTAGCTGTATATTCTTGGGCGGCTTTTTTAGCAATTTTGGCGGAAACCAAATTCATTTCATATACCAAATCCTGCATGTCGTAATCTTCCATCGACAAAGCATTGGCGTTGAATGTATTGGTTTCTATCAAATCTGCACCAGCTTCCAAATAAGCTTTATGAATATTCTCAATCACATCAGGACGAACAATCGACAATAAATCATTATTCCCTTGCAAGTCTTTATGAAAATCTGCAAATCGTTCACCTCTAAAATCCGCTTCTTTTAACTGATATTGTTGAATCATCGTACCCATTGCACCATCAAGGATAAGGATACGCTTTTTGATTGCTTCGTGTAAAGTCATTTTTTATAATTGAAAATTGAAAATTGAAAATTAATGATGGTAGTCTGCAATTATCCATTACTAATTGTCAGTTGTCAATTATCTACTTTCCAAAATAGTTTGCGAATTTACAACATGAATAATTAAAAAAGGAATTTGATTTTTTAGGTTGTGTCAAATTTCACGGAATCAATTGAATGTCAACTTCTTTTAAACTCTATCTATTGCTAATCATCTGCCAAATGCAACTCCTTATCCAAAATCTTTCTTTTTTTGTCCAACATTATCATAGATTTAAGTTGATTAATTTTAATATTACAAAACAGAATGAAAACTTAGTTCGTTAAAAGCACGTTAAACACAATCAGAGAAATGGTTAAAATTATAATAATCCCTTAGTTTGTAATGGTTATTGTAATGCGTATTTTGCTTTTTATTAAAAAATATCAATCAATAACAACGATAAATTATTTAATATCATCATAAGGGTATAGAATAGTATTTTTCAATTTTAAAAATAGTCTAACTCATGAAGCATAAAATTTGGCTTTCGATGCTTTGCTTTTTAGCAACGACTTCTATGGTTTTTAGCCAAAAGATACCACTACGGAATTCATCTTTTGAAGGTGTCCCTCAACATAGTACAACGCCTTCGGGCTGGTACGATTGTGGGCAAACCGGCGAAACACCACCTGATATTCACCCTGCCAACGAATTTCAAGTCACAAAGACCGCTGCTCATAAAAAAACATATATAGGATTAGTCACTCGTGATAATGATACATGGGAGGGCTTGTCACAGCGTTTGAGTGCACCGATGAAAGCAGGACAGACTTATACTTTTAGCGTCTCGTTAGCTCGCTCTGAGAAATATGTCAGCTTAACAAAAACAACTCGTGTAGAGGAAAACTTCAATAAACCGATTCGACTTCGAATTTGGGGCGGAACAAGTTATTGTAGCAAAAAACAAAAATTAGCAGAAAGTATTACGATTAAACATACTTCATGGAAAAACTATACTTTCGAGTTTACGCCAAAAAGTAATTATAATTATATCTTTTTAGAGGCTTTCTTCGAACCGTCATTGTTTCCATACAATGGTAATATTCTGGTCGATGAGTGTTCAGCATTAATTCCTATTGATGAGGTAAAAGACGAACCGATTGCTGAAAAACCTAAAACACAGCCCAAACCGCAACCTAAGACACAACCACGGGAAAAACCATTGGTCAAAGTGGAGTCAAAGCCAACGGCAGAACCGATTAAACCCAAGGTAATCACACCAGATTTGGATCGTTCTAAAATTAAGACTGGAACAGTTATTCAGGTCAATAAGCTTTATTTTAAGGCCGATTCCTTCAATATTGAGCAGACTTCTTTTGCGGCATTAGATGAAGTTTATGACTTCTTAGTTGAAAATCCGGATGTGAAGATAGAAGTCGGTGGGCATACCAACGGCGTTCCTTCTCACGCTTATTGTGATAGGTTATCAACTTCGCGAGCAAAGGCCGTCGTCAATTATTTAACTAATAAAGGAATTGCTCCGTCTCGATTAAGTTATAAAGGTTATGGTAAACGAAAACCAATTACGACCAATGAAACAAAAGCAGGTAGAGCCAAAAATCAACGGGTTGAGATAAAAATTACGAGTTTTAAAGATTGATGACTTAATGATTTTTTGGTGATTTTTTAGTGATTTTTTGGTAAAAATTCAGAATTCACCTTTCAAAAGTGTTTGTATTACTTAATTGTAGTACAAACACTTTTTTATTTTTGAATAATTTGTTTTTGAATAATGTCAATACTAATTTTCTACCAAAGAAAATCCTAATTTTGTAGCGTAAAAGATTTTTTCAAAAAATCATGGAAGCATAATGAAAAAGCATAATTTTAGTTCGGGGCCTGCTATTTTACCACAAAGTGTGATGGAAGAGGCGGCTAAAGCAGTTGTAGATTGGAATGGCATCGGTCTATCGGTTTTGGAAATGTCGCACCGAAGTAAGGAGTTCACGGCTGTGATGGAAGAGGCTCAACAACTTACCAAGGAATTATTGCATATCGGCGATGATTATAGTGTATTGTTTTTGACAGGTGGAGCGAGTTCACAATTTTATATGACCGCAATGAACTTCTTAGAACAAAATGAAACGGCTTGTTATATTGACACCGGAAACTGGTCGGCCAAAGCAATTCACGAAGGTAAAATATTTGGTAATATAGAGGTTATTGCGTCTTCTAAAGATAGAAACTATGTCTATATTCCAAAAGAATTTACGCTACCGAGTCATGCTAAATACCTACATATCACCACGAATAATACTGTTCAAGGAACACAGTTTCATCATATTCCGAATGTTGATGTACCGATTGTTGCGGATATGTCGTCAGATATTTTTAGTCGTCCAATTGATATTAAAAAATATGGATTGATATACGCTGGTGCTCAAAAAAATATGGGTCCTGCTGGGACAACAATGGTCATTGTTCGCAAAGATTTAGTAGGAAAATTAAGCCGACAAATTCCTACAATGTTGGATTATGCCACGCATATCAAGAAAGGCTCAATGTTCAATACGCCGCCTGTATTTCCTGTATTCGTCTCTATGCTGACGTTACGTTGGCTAAAGGCTCAAGGAGGTGTCGAAGCGATGGAGCAAATCAATATTGCGAAAGCAAAAATGTTATATGATGAAATTGATAGAAATAGCTGTTTTCGGGGAAGAGTCGATGAAGCAGATCGGTCGTTAATGAACGTGACATTTTTTGCGGAAACGCCTGAATTAGAAAAGGCTTTTCATGAAATTTGCGAAGCGGAGCATATTTCTCAAATTAAAGGTTATCGAACAATTGGCGGATTTCGAGCGTCGATTTATAATGCAATGCCGACATCGAGTGTCGAGTATTTGGTACAAGTTATGAAACGATTTGAAGATCAGGCATAAAATAAAAAAGGGAGTCGCATCGTGGACTCCCTTTTCTGTATTACTGTAATTGACGACTGAATAGTACCATTTTTTTGTCTATCCAAAACAAGAAACTAAATGTTAGTATAATCACCCATACATCCATAATAATTGGCATTGTCATAAAGTATAAGAGTTGACTGATATGATAAGTTACAAAATTGAACTCTGACTCAAAAATCATCTTGTTACTAATAGGACAAGCTAAGGTCACGAAAATTAAGGTAAGTAAAACGGTGATACCTCCAAAAATAGCGATACCTCTCCAGTGTTTTTTCAATTGAGGTTTGATTTCATTATACCCTAACTCAATTTCCACTAAGCAGTTCTTAATCGGATTTGCTTTCTTTGCTTTGTTATTCTGAATGGCATTATTAAACTGAGCGTTGAAAAACATCAATTCATTCAATTCCTGATTACAACTTGAGCATTTTTCTAAGTGTTCTTCTATCTCGTTAATTTCTTCTTGTTGAAGCTCATTGTCAAGATATTCCCACAATTTTTCCTCATCGATGCACTTCATATTAAGTATATTACTGTTTTGAACTTGACTACGTGCCATAGTTCTTACCGACTAAAATTTTATTCGTCGAATGATTACTAAAAAATTAATGATAAGGTTTTAATGAATTTGTGTCAAAAAGGAAATATTTTCTTTATTGCATTTTGATGTTTGTAATACACTTGCAAATATTGAATTGTTCAAAAAGGAGTCTTAAAAATGGATAAATCTGAGGAAATGGCTTTATTTATAATCTGTACAAATAATATTAACTACTTTCTAAAAGAAAGAAAGGATAAATTTGCTTTAAATTATAATAAAATGACTAATTTTGCACCGCTTTTGGTTAAAGCACTTATAATCTTATTTTGTGTAAGTTTATAAGTTATTGTAAGTAAACAAGTTAGGGCCGGAAATCCTAATAAATTAAATAACAAACTAAATATAAAGAATCATGCAAACAGTCGCAATTGAGGGTACACCGAGAGAAGCGTTTGGCAAAAAAGCTACAAAAAGCTTTCGCAGACAAGGATTAGTACCATGTGTTGCATACAGTGGTGACACAACTATTCATTTCACTGCTCCGAGTACTGCTTTCAAACATTTGATTTACACGCCAGATTTCAAAATCGCTGAAATCACAATAAGTGGTCAAACATACCGTGCTATCTTAAAGGATGCTCAGTATCATCCGGTAACAGATGCAGTACTACACTTAGACTTTTTATTGTTGGTAGATGGTCGTAGTTTAATTACACAAGTTCCTGTAAGAACCGAAGGTGTTGCACCTGGTGTAAAATTAGGAGGTAAGTTGACGCAAGTTACTCGTCGAGTAAAAATCAAAACGACACCAGAACACTTGGTAGATCACATGTCAGTTGATATATCTAAATTAGATTTGGGTAAATCCGTTCGAGTACGTGATTTAAAAGCTGTCGATGGCGTTGAGGTGATGACTTCTGCTGGTATTCCTTTAGCATCAGTTGAAATTCCTCGTGCTTTACGTTCTGCTCAAACAGCAGCTGCAAAAGAAGCATAAGCAAATTATATTATCTTTAAGATAACAGTCGTTGAATTGTTTTTTATAATAAAAAGACGTAGCTACTTTGGTTACGTCTTTTTTTGTAGCTTTATATTTTGAGATTGAACATTATCATAATTAAATAACCAACATGGATTTATTACTTTGGTCAGGAGTTTTTATTGTGAGTTTGGCTTTTTTGGTGAAGGCTTCTGATTGGTTTGTTAATGGTGCGGAAACGATTGGTATTGCACTCGGCATACCCTCTTTTATTGTTGGAGTTACTATCGTAGCAGTTGGAACGTCTCTTCCTGAGTTGGCGGCTTCTATTTCTGCTGTCTTTGCAGGTAGTACAGATATTGTGGCGGGTAATGCGATTGGGTCTAACATTACGAATATTGTATTAGTGATGGGACTGGTTGCGATGCTTAGTAAGGAGAAAATTGAAATCAAACGGGACATCATGGACGTTGATATTCCGATGTTAGTCGCCTCTGCTTTAGTGTTGTGGTTTCTAATTTCAGATTTGAACTTTACAATGTTAGATGCTGCCATACTCATCGCTGGTATGTTCATATTTTTAGCTTACACTTTCACTAAGTCAGGCAATGATGATGGTGAAGAAATTATTCGTCAAAAGGTCGGCTGGAAAACAATTGCATTAGTTATAGGAAGCGGCGCATTAATTTATTTTAGTGCCAATTATACGGTGAGTGCAATTCAAGAAATTTCGAATTTACTGGGTATTGGGACTGGCGTTATTGCTTTGAGTTTAGTCGCTTTGGGGACATCGTTACCCGAGGTTTTAGTCAGTGTCACCGCTGCTCGAAAAGGAAACACAGAGATTGCTTTTGGTAATGTAATGGGATCTAATATTTTCAATACTTTCGCAGTCATGGGGATTCCAAGATTTTTGGGTCCAATTGAAATTCCTGCCGCTATTGTGGAATTTAGTCTTCCTATGATGGTTGGTATCACGATTCTTTTTGCCGTGATCTGCCTATCTCGAAAAATTTCTCGTTTCGAGGGAATGTTTCTTTTATTATTCTACTTAGTGTTTATGATTGGATTATTTAGCAATATTTAGTCAATTTTCATAAATAGGTAATTGTTACACAGCATATTTTATGAAATGAAAGGCATTTAAAAAACACCTTTCATTCCTCGTCATCGATGGAGTCCTAATTAAAAATTATCGTTTTATTATTATACGGTAAGATTTTATGTTGCAAATGTAAAGCGATACCTTTTGATAAAACTAACTTTTCTAAATCCTTACCCTTTGTAATTAACTCCTTAACACTTTCCTTATGTGTGATTTTCGTAACATCTTGAGCAATAATTGGCCCTGCATCTAACTCTTTGGTTACATAGTGACTGGTCGCACCGATGATTTTTACTCCTCTTTGAAAAGCTTGATGATAAGGTTTAGCACCAATAAATGCTGGTAAAAACGAGTGATGAATATTGATAATTTTATTCGGAAAATGTGTAATAAAATCGTCTGATATAATCTGCATATAACGTGCTAATACCACAAAATCAATATCCTGTTCTTTGAGTAGTTGTAATTGTTTCGCCTCCTGTTCGGGCTTTGTATCTTTGGACATCGTGATATGATGAAACGGAATATTAAACCGTTCTGCGATATATTCCAGATTCTTATGATTACTAATAATCAATGGAATTTCGACTTGCCACTCCTTAGATTGATAGCGAGATAAAATATCATATAAACAATGAGATGCTTTTGATACGAAAATTGCCATTCGAGGCTTGCGTTCCGAGAAATGCAGCGTCCAGTGCATATCGAATTGCTTCCCCACTAATGTTTCAAAATAATCATTTATTTTTTCTTTACTAATTGTAAAGTTGTCTAATGACCATTCTACACGCATAAAAAACGTTTTCATATCCGTATCAACATGTTGTTCTAAATCCAAGATGTTACCACGATTTTTGAATAAAAAATCAGTGACGGCTGCTACAATACCTTCTTTATCCGGACAATGTATGAGCAAGATTGCTGTATTTCGTATTTTCATAAAAAATGATTGAAGACTTGATAACTTCTAAAATTAAAAAGCCTGCTCAAATTGAAACTTGAACAGGCTCTGGATATTTTACGATAATGCATCAATTAGGTATTCACCTGCTTAAATTCATCTAATGTCTGTTTCACTTCTTTGATTTCATAAGCCTCAATTACATCACCTACTTTGATATCATTGTAGTTCTTAATTTTCACACCACATTCATAACCTGCCGAAACATCTTTGACATCGTCTTTGAAACGTTTCAAAGAGTCTAATTCTGCTTGTTGTCCCTCCTTAGTAGGATAAACAACAATACCATTTCTGATAATCGTTATAAAGTTATTACGGTTGACTTTTCCTTCTGTTACGTAACAACCTGCGATAGTTCCGACTTTACTAATCTTGAATACATCACGTACTTCGATTTGTGCCGTAACTTCTTTCTCTTTTCTGGTATCTAACATACCTTCCATCGCATCACGTACTTCGTCGATAGCATCATAAATAACAGAATATAATCGGACATCGACTCCTTCTTGTTCTGCTAATCTTCTTGCAGTTACTGACGGACGAACCTGGAAACCAATGATAATTGCATCTGAAGCTGCAGCCAATAGTACATCAGATTCTGTGATTTGACCGACTGCACGGTGAACGATATTGATTTGTAGATTTTCGATTGATTGTTTTAATAATGAATCTGATAATGCTTCGATAGAACCATCAACATCACCTTTTACAATCAAATTCAACTGTTGGAAGTTACCTAACTTAATACGACGACCTAAATCATCTAATGTCAAACGACGAGTTGCACGTTGTTGCTGTTCACGATTGATTTGAGCACGTTTATTAGCTAATGCTTTTGTATCTTGCTCATTGTCTAATACTTTGAACCGTTCTCCTGCCTGAGGTGCACCGCTCAAACCAAGTACTAGTACTGGCGTTGATGGCCCAACTTTTCTCACACGTTTACCACGTTCGTTGAACATTGCTTTTACTTTACCAGCGTGTTCTCCTGCTACCATCGGATCTCCGACTTTCATCGTACCTGCTTGTACTAACATCTTAGCCACATATCCACGACCTTTGTCTAATGATGCTTCTAAAATTACACCAGTAGCATTTTTGTCAGGATTCGCTTGTAATTCTAAGATTTCAGCTTCTAACTGGATTTTTTCTAATAACTCTTCAATTCCAAGTCCTTTCTTAGCTGAAATATCTTGAGATTGATATTTTCCACCCCAATCTTCCACTAAGAAATTCATTGATGCTAATTGTTCCTTAATGCGTTCAGGATTTGCTCCTGGCTTATCAATCTTATTAATAGCAAATACAATCGGAACACCCGCTGCTTGTGCGTGACTGATCGCTTCTTTTGTTTGAGGCATGACACTGTCATCCGCTGCGATTATAATTACAGCAACATCCGTCACTTTAGCACCTCTGGCACGCATTGCTGTAAAGGCTTCGTGACCCGGTGTATCTAAGAAAGTTACTTTACTATCATTTACCCTTACCTCGTAAGCTCCGATATGCTGTGTGATACCACCAGCTTCACCATCAGCTACATTTGCTTTACGAATATGATCTAACAACGAGGTTTTACCATGATCAACGTGTCCCATGACAGTTACGATAGGAGCACGAGATTTTAAATCTTTAGGATCATCTACTTCTTCCTCTTCTTCATCAAGCTGTTCTTCTGCTGATATAAACTCGACTTCGTGTTCATATTCTTCTGCAATCAATTCAATGATTTCCGCTTCTAAACGTTGATTGATAGATACGATTATACCTGCATTCATACAAGTCATAATAATATCTGTCGCAGCGATATCGAATAGAGAAGCCAACTCCGATACTGAAATGAACTCAGTAACCTGAATTACTTCAGTGCTTTCCTGCTCTTCTCTTTTCTCTTGCTGTTCTCGTTTTTGTTCACGATTTGAGCGACGAACTCTCTGGCGTTTATTTTTACCACCACCAGCGATACGAGCCATTGTCGCTTTGATCTTATCCTGGATTTCCTTTTGAGAAACCTCTTTTGGTTCTTCTTTCTTTGTAGTTCTAGTACGGTTGATAGTTCTTCTCGGACGATCTTTACGTCGACCTTGCCCTTGCGGAGTTGTAGAACGGCGACGAGTCGTGTTAGGAGTAGTAGATTTAGTTTTGTCGTCCGTTGTCTTTTTATCACCAGATTTACTATCTGTTGCTTTTTTGTCCGGTGTCGTCTCCATTGTTGGCGGCTTCACCACTTTTTTACGACGACGCTTACGGCGACGTTTACCGTCACTATCACTATCTTTCTTATCTACGTCTTTCTTCGACTTATTGACAGTTCCTTTTGCCTGCTTATCTTTGGCCTCCTCTTCTTTCGTTTTTCGTCTTTTCTTAGGTTTTTTAAAGCGATTAAGGTCAATTTTACCTTTAATCTTTAAACCTTTTAATTGAGGAGCTTCCGCACGGATTACTTCCGCTGGAACATCAGTTTCAACCATATTCTCATTTGATGTTGAGTCATCTTCTTGCACAGGAGGTTT
The DNA here is from genome assembly GCA_965662365.1 of Saprospiraceae bacterium. Taxonomy (GTDB): domain Bacteria; phylum Bacteroidota; class Bacteroidia; order Chitinophagales; family Saprospiraceae; genus CAWVWD01. Next base: position 53,800 of record CBFIHR010000016.1, on the reverse strand, counting down.
ATCCTGTGGTTTATTGACTTTATTTTCTTCTACAACCTTTTGATCCTCTTTTTTAGGTTCATCGACTTTTTTGTCGTCTACAGGTTTTGTAGTTGTTTTGGCGACAGGTTTTCTTTTAGGTTTATTTCTCCTGCTTTTTGAGCGAGTTTTATTGACCTCGTCGAGATCAATTTTACCGACAACGTTTAATTTCTGCTTCGCTTCTTCACGTTCTTTTTGCTTACGTGCCTCTTCCGCTGCTGCTCTTTCTTTTTCCCGTTGAATACGAGCTTGCTCTTCCGCTTCTTGTCGTTTGAGGCGTTCTAACTCTTTACGAAGCCGCTCTTCTTCTTCCCGTTTTTTACGTTCTTCTTCTTCCTTGCGGATTCTTGCTTCCTCTTCACGCTTCTTACGTTCTCTTTCCTGCTCTTCTTTCTTTTCCGCTTCGTTTTTCTTGATACGAGAGCCGATTGTCAACTGGTCAGCTTGAGATTTAATAGCAATTGATTTCTCGAAATCACGCAATAATACATTATACGCTTCATCGCTCACCTTTGCACGAGGGCTGTTTTCAACTTCAAACCCTTGCTTTTGTAGATGTTCTACAAGCGTACTAATCCCGACATTCAAATCTTTTGCTACTCTAATTAAACGTTTTGCCATAAATTCTTTAAACAAAAATTCTTAAAAAGAGGTAAGTAAAATCACTTGCCTCTTACGATAAATTTTAGAAAAAACTTTCTAAATTATAATTCAATACTAACGGACCTCTAACAGGAAATTCCTGTAGATCATTCCATTTATTTAAGATTCTTAAACAAAAATAGTGATAATCCGCTAATATCAACAGTTTACCGTATTTTTATTCTAAGAATATTTTACAGTTATGATTGTTCGTCATCTTCTTCAAACTCTGCTTGAAAGATACGAATAATATCGGCAATCATCTCTTCTTCTAAGTCTGTACGACGAAGTAAGAACTCAGGTGTTAATTTTAACACACTTTTTGCTGTATCACAACCGATTTTTTTCAATTCATCAATCATCCATGGTTCAATCTCATCCTTGAACTCATCTAAATCAATATCAAACTCTGTCGCATCCGTGTTGCGGAATACATCAATCTCATAGCCTGTTAAGCTACTCGCTAATTTAATATTGATACCACCTTTACCGATGGCTAACGAAACTTGATCGGCTTCTAAATAAACCGCAGCTCGTCTATTTTCTGTATCTAATTCACTTCGAGTGACCGTTGCAGGCGTTAAGGCTCTTGAAATCAATAGACTCTCATTATTCGTAAAATTAATGATGTCAATGTTTTCATTTTTCAACTCACGAACAATTCCGTGAATACGAGAACCTTTCATACCAACACAAGCACCAACAGGATCAATCCTATCATCATAAGACTCGACTGCTACTTTCGCACGTATCCCTGGATTACGGACGATTCGCTGTACCGTAATTAGACCATCTTCGATTTCAGGTACTTCTTGTTCCAACAATTTTTCTAAGAACATATTGTCCGTCCTTGACAAAATGACTCTCGGCGTATTGTTTTTCATGTCTACTCGCTTGATGACGGCCCGAACCATATCACCCTTACGGAAAAAGTCTCCCTTAATCGTTTCATTTCGAGGCATAATTAACTCATTCCCCGTCAAATCATCAATAACTAAAACTTCACGTTTTAAGATTTGGTGTACTTCACCTAAGATAATTTCACCAACTCTCTCACTATATTTACGGTAGATTTCGTCTTTCTCTAACTCTAAGATTCTTGAAATTAAAGTTTGGCGTGCGGCTTGAATTGCACGACGACCAAAGTCTAAAATTTCGATTTTCTCATAACACTCCTCTCCTACTTCATAATCATCCTCAATCTCTAAAGCATCTGAAATACTAACTTGCGTACGGTCATCTTCTACCGCACCGTTCGCTACGATCTCACGTACTCGCCATATTTCTAAATCTCCCTTTTCTGTATTTACGATTACATCAAAGTTTTCATCACTACCATATTTTTTACGGATCAATGTTCTGAAAACATCTTCCAAGACTCTGACCATCGTCGGACGATCAATGCTTTTTATATCTTTAAATTCAGAAAAACTTTGTACTAAATTCATGTTATGCCATTTGATTATGTCGACTCTCGACATTCCGATTATTCGGTAATTTGATTATTCTAAATGAATGTACATTCAAATAGTAGTCAAACCTTTTTAGTTATAAAATATGAACCTTCTAAAACTTGATTTTCACTTTTGTCTTAGCAATACTTTCCCACGCAATCGGCACTTCAGCCATCTCTTTGCGCTTCTTCTTTTTCTCTTTGACAATGACCTCTTTCTCAATCACGATTCCGTTATCATCTACACTTTTTAAGATTCCCTCGTCACTTCCTTGCTCTACAAAAGACACCTTAATATTTCGACCAATATTCTTGACATATTGTCTTTTCAATAACAGCGGCTTACCGACACCAGGTGAAGAAACATCTAATATGTATTTCTCTCCCAACCAATTATTTTCATCAATGTGATTTTGTAAATAACGGTTTATTCTGGCTGTTTGCCCCACGGTTAGGTTCGAATCACTATCTAAAAAAATTTCTAATTTTTTATTAGCAGGATTGAACTTTATCTCCACAATAAAGAGGTCCTGAAAACCAACATCTTGGAACTTTTCGAGCAGTAATTGTTCTATTCTTTCTTCCACTATTTTGATAGCTATTTTTGAAACAACTTAATGAAATTATGTTAAATAAATAGAGGGACAATATCTGTCCCTCTACGTACTTTACCAATTTCATCACAAAAATAAACAATTTTTATCACATAATCCACTTTTTTAAATAATTTACTCAATATATGCTCCTACATTTACTTTGATTTTTAAGCGTTTGAGTATTTTCACAGCTTAAAAATCAAACTTTACTACAAAAATAATTTTTGATATCATACACCTTTCTATTAGATGTATTTTTCAATTCACTATTTTTCCAATTTTTATTTTATGAAAATTTCAATTCGATTTTTTGTATTAATTTTTATCCTTTTTGCAGTTTTGGCGTGTAAAAACGCCTCAAAATCAACTGAAAATAAACCACAAACAGTAGAAATCACAACACCAACCTTAGATGAAAAAATCGGTCAAATGCTGATGATTGGTTTTCGAGGAACAAACCTAACAGAAGATAACCACATTTATAATGACATCAAAAACTTGCATATTGGTGGCGTTGTCTTATATGACTATGACTTATTTTCAGGCGGCAAAATCACTCGAAATATCGAAAATCCTGAACAAGTAAAACAGCTTTGCCGAACAATTCAAGACTTATCGAATACCAAATTATTAATTTCCATTGATCAAGAGGGCGGAAAAGTCAACCGTTTGAAAACGACTTATGGCTTTCCGAAAGTCGGCGTCTCTGCTCAATACTTAGGGACCTTAAATAACTTGGATTCAACACATCACTACGCACAATTAACCGCTGAATTATTAGCCAACTTAGGTATTAATTTTAATTATGCGCCAGTTGTCGATTTGAATATTAATCCAAAATCACCTGCAATTGGAAATATAGAAAGGAGCTATTCCGCTGATGCAAATGTTGTCACAAAACAGGCTACTACCGTTTTAAACGTTTATAAAAACTATGGTATCATTGGGTGTTTAAAACATTTCCCTGGACACGGTTCGGCTGCTACAGATTCGCACTTAGGTATTACCGATATTACAAAAACATGGAATGAAATCGAATTAAAACCTTATGAAAATTTGATTCAACAAAATAAAGTCGAAATGATTATGACAGCACATGTTTATAATGAAAATATGGATACCTTACCGGCTACGTTATCAAAAAAAGTGATGACGGATATTTTGCGGAAGCAACTACAATGGGACGGAATTATTATTTCTGATGATATGCACATGGGTGCAATTGTACAACATTATGGCCTGGAGGTCGCTATCGAAAAGGCAATTAATGCCGGTGTCGATATCTTGATGTTTTCCAATAACTCACGAGACTTTTATGACGCTAAAGCCGCTCAAAAAGCAGTCGCTACAATTAAAAAACTCTTGAAAGAAGGTAAAATTACGGAAGCTCAAATTGATCATTCTTATGAGAAAATAATGGCTTTAAAAAATAATTTGAAGTAGAAAATGAAAGTTATTTCGATTGTATTAATTCGATAAGGTTTAATAAAATTACGTAATTATCCCGTCTTATACGTATTTTTACTATATTTGATATCTCTAAAAATTAGACGAAAAATTAATAGAGGATAAACACACAATCATTATATGTAATAATTAGTAATATTTAAAAACCTAATTATCAGACTATTGATTCACCTACTTTTACTTACTTGAACATAACAAAACGGAATGTTACAGCTATTTAGGACAAATTCACCGATTGCAGCAATCTTATTACTGGGCTATGTTCTCATTTTGAGATTGCACAACTTTATCATACCCAACTCGACGACCTGGGAACCGATAAACCCTAACTTTTTTAGTAAAATTATCTATGATTCGGTCGGAACAGATGGATTAATCGCCAATTTGGTTGCTCTATTATTAGTATTCACTCAGGCATTTATCTTGAATAAAATCGTTGTGAGTAACAAGATGCGACGTACGGCAACATATTTTCCTGCCGTTACTTATGTTTTGATAGCCAGTGCAATTCCTGAGTTTTTGGTGCTTCATCCATTACACTTTGCTAATACGTTTTTTATTATTGCAATAAGTCAATTATTCAAGTCTTATCGTAAATACGAAGTAGCAAGTGAGTTGTTCAATATCGGTCTTTGTATTGCGGTCAGCAGTATGTTTTACTTTTCGATGAATATCTTTATTCTTTTTGCAATTTTAGGATTGACGATTATTCGTTCGTTCAACTTACGTGAATTATTCATTATTTTTATTGGATTCATCGTACCTTACTTTTTGGCAGGCACTTATTTATTTTGGACAGACAGCTTTGATCAGTTTCGTAATATTTGGGCAAATTTCTACTTTTTTGATTTCAATTTCACTTGGAATACAGCGACCTATATGGAGTTAGGATGGTTATCCTTCATTATTTTATTATCGATTGTTAACTTTCAGGCTTTTTATTATAAGACCAATATCCAGATTCAGAAATATATTAATATGGTCTATTGGGCATTATTTATCGGCTTCCTATCATTTATATATCAAGGCAATGTGACGACTGGACATTTACTAATATTAGCGCCTCCATTAGCCATATTTTTAGCTTTTAGCTTGTTAAAAATAAAAAATGCAGCCGTTGCAGAGTTTTTACACTTTGCTTTGTTATTAATTGTATTAATTTTGCAGTATCGAACAATTTTAATTGATTCGTTGATAGTAAATTAATAACAAAATAAATTTTATAAAATGAAATTTGGTGTAGTAATTTTTCCTGGTTCAAACTGTGATAGCGATATGCTACACGTTGTTCGTGAAGTAATGGAGCATGAAGTTGTCGAATTGTGGCACAAAGACACAAGTTTAGAAGGCTTCGGAGCAGGTGATTGTATTTTTGTTCCAGGCGGCTTTTCTTACGGTGATGCTTTACGTGCTGGTGCGATTGCTCGTTTCTCTCCGATTATGAGTTCTATTATTGAGTTTGCGAATAACGGCGGATTTGTTTGGGGGATTTGTAATGGCTTTCAAATCTTGTGCGAAGCTGGTTTGTTGCCCGGAGCATTATTACGCAATGAAAACCAAAAATTCATTTGTAAAAATATTTATTTAAAAGCCGAAACAAACAATTCGGCAATCACAAGTGATATCGACTTGAGTCAGCCCCTAAAAATTCCGATTGCACACGCTGAAGGCCGCTACTATGCTGACGCAGCTACACTACAATCACTAAAAGAGAATGATCAAATCTTATTTAGGTATTGTGATGAAAATGGAAATGTCACATCAGAGGCAAATCCAAATGGTGCTATTGACAATATTGCAGGAATTTGTAACAAAAATCGTAATGTTTTCGGTATGATGCCACATCCTGAGCGTGCAAGTGAAAGTGCGTTGGGCAACCTTGATGGAAAAGTAATGTTCGAATCTCTATTACGTACAGCAGGAGTATTAGAAACTGCTTAGTTGAGAAAGGAGAGCTATTTTACTTTATACATAGAAAATTGAAAAGGCGATGATTCGAGAATCATCGCCTTTTATTATTTTACACCTTACGCTTCCGTAGCATAACTTTCCAAAATTTGTTCTGCGTGTGTTTTTGATTTTACTTTTTTGAAAACCCGCTCAATCGTTCCATCTTCTCCGACAACAAACGTTGTACGATGCAAACCATCGTACTCTCTTCCCATAAACTTCTTGCGTCCCCAAACGCCATAAGCCTTAATTACTTCCAGCTCCGTGTCTGCAATTAATGGAAATGGCAAACTATGTTTTTTAATAAAATTTTGATGCTTTTTCTGTGAATCTGGGCTTACGCCAATAATTTCAAACCCCTTCGATTTTAGTAGCGTTTCGTTATCTCTGAGATTACAAGATTCAACCGTACAAGTCGGCGTATTATCTTTTGGATAAAAATATAATACTAACTTTTTACCTTTATAATCACTTAGTTTAACCGTATTTCCGTCTTGGTCTAAACCTTCAAAATTTGGTGCCTTATCACCTTCCTTTAAGTGTGTAATCATGGTTTGAATTACTTTATTTATTTATAATTTTATTTCAATTAATATCAATACACAACAGCCTATTTTCATAAATGTTGATTCTTATAAATAACAAAGTATCAAGTACGTCAAAAGTCTTCGATACTAAAATGATATATTTAGCGACTGATTTTAATCAAACAACAAAAAATAACAGCAAACAAAAAACAAAAACTACCATTTCTCAAAAGGTTATCTCATTTGATTCGAACCGAAAACTCATCAATTTCCCTTTTCCGTTTCATCCATTAAATGATTTTATCAAATAAAAAACCACAAAGTCATTGAGAACATCGAGTTTATGCTTCGTTCTTTTTGTAACTTTGTGGTTTTTATGACTAAAATTAAGTTTTCGAGGTAAAAAATAGAATTGTGGCAGAAAATAGAAACTTTGTTGATTACGTAAAAATTTGTTGTCGTTCAGGACGAGGCGGTGCTGGTTCAGCACATTTGTATCGAGATAAAATGACCTCAAAAGGTGGGCCAGATGGTGGTGACGGCGGTCGAGGTGGACATATCATTTTACGAGGTAATAAACAGATGTGGACTTTATTACCCCTAAAATATAGAAAGCACGTCATCGCAGGTGATGGCGGTGTAGGAAGTGGAAGCCGTTCGTCAGGAAGTGATGGAGAAGATATTATCTTAGAAGTACCGTTAGGGACACTTGTCAAAGATTTTGAAACGGGGCTTGTCGAGATGGAAATTACAGAAGATGGACAAGAGGAGATTGTCGTTTCGGGAGGCCGAGGCGGCTTAGGCAACTTTCATTTCAAATCAGCAACTAATCAAACGCCTCGCTACGCTCAATCGGGAGAAGAGGGAAAGGAAGAGTGGAAAGTTTTAGAGCTAAAAGTCTTGGCAGATGTTGGGTTGGTTGGTTTTCCAAATGCTGGAAAATCTACCTTTTTATCTGTTGTAACTGCTGCAAAACCTAAGATTGCAAATTATGCGTTTACCACCTTGACCCCAAACCTGGGTATTGTGCCGTACCGTGGCTATAAGTCATTTATCATCGCTGATATTCCTGGAATTATCGAAAAAGCACACGAAGGAAAAGGGTTAGGGCATCGCTTTTTGCGACATATTGAGCGGAACTCTACCTTGCTGTTTATGATTCCTGCCGATACGGAAAGTATTACAAAAGAATATCAAATTCTACTCAACGAATTAAAAATGTATAATCCTGAATTGTTGGATAAACCAAGGATTTTAGCCATTACCAAAGCGGATTTAATTGATGAAGAATTGAAAGAATTATTATTACCAGATATTCCTAAAAAAATACCGCATATATTTATTTCGTCTGTTGCTCAAATCGGTTTAACAGAACTCAAAGACCTACTTTGGAAAACTTTAAACAAAAAAGAGGAACCGGAAAATGATAATAAAAAAACAAATTTAGACTGGTAAATTTTAAGTAATCGGTAGTAAATAATAGCTCATCAATCATCGCCTATTATTTACTATCTATTGCCCTTTAGTTACAAAAATGAACCACATTCTATTATTCACAATGATTTTAATCGTCGGATTTTCGAGTTGTAAACCAAACGAATCAACAGCCGAACGAACCGGAAATACCGAACAAGTTCAACAAACTGCTCAACAAACGATTAATCAACCTGCTCCTGAAACACACGTCAAAATCGAGCAGAGATCTGATTTATCATTTCTATCAGAAATGAACGGTCAATATCCTTACGAAACTAACTTACTGGAAAACGAGCCAATGAAAACCCGCTTAGAAACAATCATGGGCGGAAAATATGTTGATTTTATACAACGAATGGAAGTACAAACGCCTATTCGAGTAGATGATGATATTGTCTTTATGTCGGGTTTTATAAAGCATAGCGGCGGCATAGAAGAAGCTGCACTTGTAGTCGATGTTGCTCAAAATTTAATCTGGGTGCTGACTTTAGAGAACGGAAAAGATATGAGTATTTTCAAAGATGACCGAGATGTCAGAATGCCTGATATATTTATTCGTAAAATACAGGAACTAACGAATTAGTAAAAAGGGAAATAACCTTCCGCAGAGTTCACTGAATACGTCGCTCAACTTAAATAGCTTATAATATTTGCGAACACTGCGGAAAAATACCTTACTCTATTTTTGATGTTCCCAAAAACGTAGCAGAATCCATAATCATTTTTAAACGTTGAATATACTTGCGTTTGTTTTGTTCCTCGGGAGCGTAAATAAATCCATCTAAAAATAGCAAAGATTGAGTCGGTTCGTGATAAATCAAATAACTAATAAAAGCACCGCCCATAAATCCGTTTTGCATTTTCCAAACACCTCTCGCTTCTTGTGTAAAATTACCGTTGACCTCCTTTTTTTTGTAATAAACAGGTGGCGTTAAGTTTTCCATATCGACAGTCATGTACGAGTCTCCAGTTGACGTAATATATTTTTTACCAAAATCATTTCTCAACTTCAAAATCGTTGCTTCATCAACACGCAAATCACCTTCATAAGGTAATTTTCTAATCAATAACCCTAAGTCAGTTTTTCGAGTTTCTTTACGTAACCAATAATAACCGTCTTTATCCAAAGCCATTCGATAATCGCCAGGTACTTTCAGATCAATCAAAATATCTTCTCTCAATCGAGTGTTAATACCTTCATTATACCCCATTGAATAAGTTGTCGCCTTGATCATCTGCTTATCACTTTCATAAACTTTCTCAATGATTTTCTCCGCACGTTGCGAAATAGCGTCAGCCAGTTGTTGTTCGCCATGAGCAAAAATGAACCCGACCTGTTGATTTTTTGCCCAACGATCATTTTGAGCTGCATAATTAAAATCTGGGTTATCCTTCGCATTTTGTACCGCCTCTTCTCCAATCGTATTTTCAATAAAATCCACTATTGCCGAAGGCTCATCAAGGTTAGCAATGAAAATAATATTTCTCCACTGTTGTTTCATACCAAAAAAGTCATCAAACTTTAAGACCGTTAGATCCAACATTGGCTCAGGAGCAGGTAATAATGGATACGCTGCCTGAAAGTTGAATAAAATAGAATCACCGACAACCGTTCCATCAAAATCATTATCCACAACTAATAATGTCTGTGTCGGCGAACCGAGTGCCGTAGGCAATGACCGCAAGCCACTACGTTGCTGGTCAGAACAGTTTGGTAAGAAAAAAGTGAAAAATATAAATACCGCAAACATTATTCTCTGTGCATGAATTAATCGCATAATGATTATTATTTTGTAGCTTCTTTTAAATACTTTTTGTAATGACGTTATTGAACAGTTGTAAATTATTTCCTAAAAACTCTAAAAATTTATCGCAACGAAGCAAAAATACAGCCTAAAAGATGCAAAACAAGTTTTTTTTGGTGTATTGATTTAAAAATGATTTTTCATCAATTATTCAACACAATTCTTAACTTTGATAAACAAAAAATGAATCGCTATGCAAGACTTAATAGTTACAATCATACAATCGGATTTGGTCTGGGAAGATGTCGATGCGAATCTAAACCAATTTGAAAAAAAAATAAAAAATATCCATCAACCGACAGATTTAATTCTCTTGCCCGAAATGTTCACCACAGGTTTTACGATGCAATCCGAAAAATTCGCTGAAACCATAGACGGAAAAAGCATGCAATGGATGGCTCGAATGGCTCAAACAACAAACACCGTCATTGCGGGAAGCCTTATTATCAAAGAAGAAAATAATTATTACAATCGATTGATTTGGATGCGTCCAAACTGTAGCTATCAATTTTATGATAAACGACATTTATTCGCAATGGGCGGAGAACACAAAAACTTCACCGCAGGTACAGAACGATTAATCGTAGAACTCAACGGTTGGAAAATCTGCCCAATGGTTTGCTATGACTTACGTTTCCCCGTTTGGGCAAGAAACACAGAAGATTACGATCTGTTGCTTTATCTTGCCAATTGGCCCTTGCCTCGTGTCAAACATTGGCAAAGTTTGTTGATCGCACGAGCGATTGAAAATCAAGTTTATACCATTGGTGTTAATCGCATCAATACCGATAATTTTGGAAATTATTACAGCGGAAACTCTGCGATTATCGATCCCAAAGGTGATACCTTATTTGAAAAAGCACATTCAGAAGCCATTCACACCCACAAGTTATCAAAAAAATATTTGGCTAAAGTTCGAGAAAGTTTACCATTTTTAATGGATAGAGATACGTTCGAAATAAAGTAGAATCGATAATATTTTAGTAAGGAAGAGAGATCAAAATCAAAAAAATGCAGCTAATCAAAGATTTAAAATATCACTTAGAACACAACGACTTGCCTGGACGTGAAGCACAATACGAAATGGGACATGGAACAAGAAAAGCCTGGCTCAACAACTATCACGTTCCGGCTCACGCCAGACGTGCCGCAACTTTGACTTTGTTGTATCCCGAAAATGGAAATTTAAAAATCGCTTTAATGAAACGGGTCACAAATCCAAAAGATAGACATAGCGGACAGGTTAGTTTTCCGGGCGGAAAGGTGGAAAAAGCCGATAGAGACTTAGCACACACCGCACTGCGAGAAGCCGAAGAAGAGTTAGGCGTTCCGCAAACAACCGTTTCTATTTTAGGTAAAATGACAGATTTATATATCCCGGTCAGCAATTTTTTAGTACATCCATTTATTGGCTTTACGCCGAATAAACCATCGTTTCAGCTACAACACAGCGAAGTACAGCAAATCGTAGAAGCACCACTGGCCATATTATTAAATAAAGCCAACCGTAAAACAACAAATCTGACGTTACCGAACAATGTCACCCTCAAAGAAGTGCCATACTTCGATGTTAACGGCAATATCGTTTGGGGAGCAACTGCGATGATGTTGAGTGAGTTTACTGCTATTGTTAAGCAGATTTCGTCGGCAGCTTTCCCATAGCTTTCAGTACTAATACTCGAATCAATAGGATCCATGGTGTTCCATGCATCAAAAAGTCAAACCAGTCCATCGGCTGCATACCGACTGCTCCACCTGCGATCCATCGGATTTTTCCGAACAAGTGCGGCTCCGGTGCAAAAGGTGCTAAACCTAATGTCAAAGACATCAGTAATAATGGTTTCCAATCGTTGATAATTTCTTTCATTTTCTTACTTTTTTATTATTCCCAAAGGTAGGAAAAGTGAAAGTGGATTTTGTGAGGTTAGTTACAAAAGTTGACTTTTTTCAATATATTATTTATCAAATAAATCAAACGGTAATTCGCCCACCAAATCCAAGTGCAGCCCGTCCTTTCTCCCGCTCACTAAAGCCTTCAGATACTTTTTCTTTTTTCGATTCAAAATCATTTCTACAACCGTACTTTTAGCACGAAGCATCAAGGCATATTTTCAGATAAATGAACAAGTGCAAATAACTTTGAAAGTATAATTTTTCATATTAAGAAAATAGACTTTCAAATCATTCAGTTGAGGAAATAATAAGAATTTTGGGTATGAAACTATTCAAATGAAATACTAAATTAAACCAATTGGACATAAACAACGATATTAAATTCTGTTAAAAGAATTTAAAAACCAACTTTTAAGCCTTTTTCCTAAACTAATTCTCTAAAATTTTATTATACAGTCAATTACGATGAGAATAATAAGCATCGTGCTTGTTTAGTGGTTTTATAATTAGAGGTTTTACCGCAATTTTTGATTAAAAATTGCGGTTTTTTTATTAAAAATCTCAAAATAAAAAACGTCACTATTTTTCCAATAATGACGTTTCAAATTATTTTATGAGGTTATGAGAAAGCGACTAACTTCCAAACAACTGATTGACGTCAACGTTCGCTCTTTCGGTTTCTGTGATTTCAAACGAAGCACGACGACGCAAGCCCATAATTCCTGCAAGAATATTCGTTGGAAACATTTCGACGCTATTATTATAGTCGTACACCGATGCATTGAACGCACGACGAGAAGCAGAAATTTGTTCTTCGACTTCGTTCATCGCTGCTTGTAATTGTAAAAAGTTGGTATTTGCTTTCAAATCTGGATAATTTTCAACCGCTACCTGTACTTTGCCTAACATTGAGGATAATTTACCTTCTGCCTGAAAGCGTTGTGCTTCTGAAAGTTTTGGATTCATCACCTCAGTACGCAAAGCGGTGACTTGTGTCAATAACTCTCGCTCATGTGTCATATATTGCTTAACGGCAGCGACCAAGTTAGGAATTAAATCGTGGCGTTTCTTGAGCATGACATCAATGCTACTAAACGCATATTCGACCTTATTTTTTTTTGAAATCAAACCATTGTACATCACCATTCCGATGATTAAGAACAACACGGACACTCCTGCTAATATGTATATTGACATAGTTTTTCCTTTATTTTAATTATTGAAAATTTATGATTGAATATTTACTTACACATTTACCTACGGAATGTATTCATTTTTGTTAAAAAATACAACAGCACTTTCGATTAAGATATTAAAATAATAGATATATTGATTTTAAATGCCGGATTCAAGTATATTTCTTTAAATCTATCAGAGTCTTTGTATTTTTGCTAAAATATAGAACAGGTAATTTAATTTTCAGATGAAGCGATTAGGGATTCTATTATTGTTAAGTTGTGTAGCTTTTGCACTTTCCGCACAAGGGAAAGTACAATTTGTGGCGCAAGCAAATGCGAAAAAGGTCGTCAAAGGCGGAACACTGGAAGTCACATTTACTTTAGAAAATGGCAATGGTGAAGATTTTCGTCCGCCCAGTTTCAAAGATTTTCAAATCGTTTCTGGTCCTTCGACAATGGTCAGCAAAACTTTTGTTAATGGTCGCTTGTCGCAATCTTTCGCCTATACTTATCGCATCCGTGCGACAAAAGTTGGACAACTCACAATTGAAAAAGCGAGTATAAAAGTCGGAAATCGCCTTTATACAACAACGCCGATTAAGGTTAAGGTGATTAAAGAAAACCCAACGTTGGCAGGAGAACAACAGCCGATTTTTATTAAACCAGAATTTAGTGTAGAGGAGGCTTATATCGGTCAACAAGTCGAAGTTACTTTCAATCTATATTCTAAGAAAAAATTATTAAGTGCAGACGTCTTAAGCGTTCCAAAGTTTTCGGGAACGTATGCTTTACCGATTAACTTTTTTCGCTTAGGCGAACGTATCGAAGTCGTTAATGGTCAACAGTACGTGGTGCAGCCTATTCGAAAATATGCAGTTTTTCCGCAGCGTGAAGGAGAAATTAATATCGATGAATTGGCTGTTTTCGTGAAAGTACTGGATAAAAGTGGGAATTTTCCACAGGTTTTTGAAACAGAAGTCGTCAGTAAAGCTACGGTTTTTCCTGTAAGGGCATTTGAAGATACGCCAAAAGATTTTATCGGTGGCGTTGGTCGTTTTAATTTTGATGCAACTTTAATTAAAGAAAAACTCAGCACGGACGAATCTACAACTCTGACTTGGGATATTATCGGAACTGGTGACATGAAGGCAATTCAAGTACCTGATTTAGAACAACTTAAAAAATACTTTGAAGTCTATGATCCTGCTATAAACTCTGATACCGAAGAAAATGATAATATAATTGTCGGTCGAAAAGTAATGACTTTCCAACTTGTGCCTAAAAAAACTGGTAAGTTTCAATATGTTCCAAAGTTCACTTACTTTGACACAAATTCAGAGCAATTTGAAACAATCAGTGCCGATACTTTCGAGATTATTATTACAAAAGGAAGTGGCGAAATTCAAGATAACAGTAACGAAGATTTTACGGATGACGGTGTTAGAGACATCAAGACAATTTTCGGGACAACGACTTTCAGAACAACATCAAATTTCTTTGGCTCGATTCTGTTCTGGATTTTGTTAGCTTTACCGTTTATTGGTCTTTTGATTGCGTTATTGATTAAACAAAAACGCCTTGCGGACGCAAAACGAGATCCGACTTTAGTTAAAATTAGTCAAGCCGATAAGGTCGCTTTACAACGTTTGGCGAAAGCCGAAATACACTTAAACGCTGGCAAGCAACGAGCATTCTATGATGAAATTAGTAAAGCACTTTGGGGATATGTCAGTGATAAATTAGTTATCAATCGTGCTGAACTTTCGAAGGAGAATATTCGTTCTAAGCTATTAGAAAACAGGGTCGAAACCTCACAAATCGACCAATTTATTGAAATATTAAATAATTGTGAACTGGCGGTTTTTGCGGGTATCGGTGGAGATGAAGCAGCGATGAAAAAGGCGTATAATCAAGCAAAGGCAGTTATTACCGCAATTGAAAATTAGAAAAATATGACGAAGCATAAATATATAAAAAATATTAATATTAAGAATAAAAAGGCGAAGTTCGAATACTTTTTTGATGCCGTTTTAGAAGCAGGGATACAATTAACAGGAACGGAAATCAAGTCGATTCGATTAGGGAAAGCGAGTTTGACAGAAGCCTATTGTCGTTTCAAAGGCGACGAATTGTTCATTTACGGTATGCACATATCAGAATACACCGAAGGAACGTACAATAATCACGATCCTATACGTGTACGAAAACTGTTGTTACACAAGAGAGAATTAAAAAAATTACAACGAAGAGTTGTCGAAAAAGGGGTAACAATTGTGCCGTATCGTTTGTATTTATCCGAGAGAGGTATGGCAAAAGTCGAAATTGCATTGGCAACTGGTAAAAAATCTTACGATAAACGAAATGTGATGAAAGAACGAGACAGCAAACGCCAAATGGATAGAATTAAAAAACAGTATGGATAAAGGGTGGCATGGATAAAAAAGGAGGTTTTCTCAAAAGTCAAAAAGTAATCAATCACTGAATTCAAATTTATGAAACTTCTGATTTTCGAAAAAACCTCTTTTTTATGGTTCTACTTTTCGCTTTCGCTAAATTGTTGATGATCGTCCGTTACGGGAGGCAGCGAGAAAATAAAAGTTGTCCCCTCACCGACCTTTGACGTGACGCTGATACTTCCGCCATATTTCTTAATCACTTTTTGAACTAATGTCAAACCAACACCGGTACTTTCCATAGAATTCTTATCATTTTCTAAGGTCTGAAAAAATTTGAATACTCGGGCATAATCTTCCTCCGGGATTCCTTTTCCATTATCTGTGATACTGAAATAATGTAATTGATCTTCAGGATTTGTCTCACACGAAATCGTCACTTTACCGACAGGTTTATCGTTGTACTTGATCGCATTGCTGATAATATTCTGAAAAACTTGATAAATCTTCGTTTGATCAGCATAAACTGGCGGTAACTTACCGATGATCTCGATTTCAAAATGCTCTGAAGGCAACAAGGTAGTAATCACTTCGCTCACAAGTTGATTCAGCTCCAAAATTTCTTTTTGTTCTTTTCCTCTACCAATTCTCGAATAGCTCAAAATACCTTCCAGCAACTGATACATTCTCGACACACGACTTTTGAGCAATCTCAATTGTTCCTGTCCATCTTCATCAAAAGCCGCCTCATAGTCCTCAATAATCCAATTCGTCAAGGACGAAATCGCTCGAAGCGGTGCTTTTAAATCATGCGAAACGATATAAGCAAAATCTTTTAACTCCTTATTTACGTGTTGTAATTCTTGATGAGTGTGTTCTAAGGCTTTAGTTCTATCGGCGACTTTTACCGCTAAGGTCTCATTTGCTTGACGCAAGGTCGTTTGTAAATTTTGTAACTGATTATAAGCGGTTTGTATTTCTTTCGCACGTTTAATTTCCTGATTAGCCATCGAACGGATTCGAGCTAATAACCAATAGACAACACCAGCAATAATAAGAGCGACAACTATCGTGATGACAATCAATTTAATTGCTGCTGCCTCCAATATTTCTAATACACGACTTCTCGATATTTTTACGGCAGCCGTTCCTAAAAAGTTATTCGTATTATCAATAATCGGCGTGGTTAATAGCCATTCATTTTCTAAATTAATTTCTCCTGCTGTCTTCAAGGTAATTTGAGGTGACAACAAGAAAGTATCTTCATAAGATAACATCAATACGCCAACTTGATCAAAAACTGCTGCGTTAACGATATCCTCATCACTATTTACAAAGTCGATTAACTCACCCTTTTTCATATCCTCTAAAAGAATATTGACCTTATTCATTTCAGATAATTTCTCGACAGCGACTCGTCCTTTTTTTTGCAATTCATTATCCAATAAATTTGCCTGTTGCTTTAGTGTAATCCACACCAGTGCGGATGCCATTAGCGTCAAAATTGCCAAAAAAGGAAGAATATACCGACGTTGAAATTTAGTTATTGGGGTGACTATCGCCATTTTTTAATGATTAGTTTTTTTAGTAATTAGTTTTTGGTGGTCAGCTCGTTCCATGATTTTAATAAGATTATCAAATAAATAAACAATAATTACGAATCATACGGACTCAACACTAAAAAACTAATCAGTAAAAAACAATCACTAAGCTACTGAAATCAGTGCATTCTATCGCCTCTAACTTCTAAAGTTTCTAATATTTGGGCTTCGTAAGCCAAGTATTCGTCCCATCGTTTATCGACTTTTTCGGGGTCGTTGTAGGTTTTTGCTAATTGAATAAACAAGCGATAATGTCCTGCTTCAGAAACCATGAATTTATAGTAAAAAGATTTTAACTTATCGTCTGAAATATCTAAAGCCAAACGTCTGAAACGTTCACAACTTCTCGCTTCTATCAAAGCACAAACCAATAATTTTTCTAATAATCGATCCTCTCGACTTCCGCCCTTTTTCTGAAAAGCCAACAACTTATTTACATATTCGTCTTTGCGTTGTTTGCCTAATTTTAAGTCTCGTTTTTTCATTTCGGATAAGACCGCCCGAAAATGTCCCCATTCTTCTGCTACAATTGGCGCTAACTCTTCTACTAATTCCTCTCTTTCAGGAAACTGCTGAATCAATGAAATACAAGCTGTCGCCGCTTTTTGTTCGCAATAAGCATGATCGGTCAAAATCTCGCCTAAGTCCATTTCTGCCAAATCTACCCAACGAGGATCTGTTGGTAACTTTAGCCCTAAAACACGCTTTGTTGTTAATTCTTGATGATTATTTTTAAACATGACTGTCCGTTTTTCAACAAAATTAAGGAATGTTTATCGTTTATTGTAGTAGGTGACCAAGAAACTATTCCCCACAAATTAGTACAAATCAACACAAATATTACCGAAATATCCAAAGTGGTCGTTTCATAAATTATTGACAATTATCAGTAAAAAGTGTAAAAGTTTAACAAAATTGCACTTTACGAACTTCGTTGCTTATTTTTGTACTGCTTTGGAATGAGTGAAACTATCTATCTATTCACAAAACAAGTTAAAAATTACATGATAACACTAATTTTATTTGGTCCTCCAGGAAGTGGCAAAGGTACGCAGGCAGTCAATTTAGTTGAAAAATATGGTTTGTTGCATATTTCAACAGGTGATTTATTTCGCTATGAAATGAAAAATGATACCCCTCTTGGCTTAGAGGCGAAAAGTTACATCAAAAAAGGGGAGCTGGTTCCCGACTCTGTAACTATCGGAATGTTGAAAAATAAAATGGACGCAAACAAAGATGTAAAAGGATACATTTTAGATGGTTTTCCTCGCACCGTTCCTCAAGCAAAAGCATTAGACGAATTATTGAACGTTACCGCTTTAGTGGCTTTAGATGTCCCTGATGAAATCTTGATTGAACGCCTTAAAGGTCGTGCAGAAACCTCAGGACGTGCCGATGATGCAGATGTAGATATTATCAAAAATCGCATCGAAGTCTATAAAACGCAAACTTCTCCAGTTGCTGATTTTTATAGCCAAAGTAACAAAACAACCTTTGTAGATGGCGTTGGTACAGTTGAAGAAATTTCAAATCGACTATTCGATGTTATTGATACACACATAGGATAATTATTTTTAATAATTATATCAAAAATTAAGCGGACTTAGGAGAACAGTTCAAATATTCTTTGAATCGTCGCTTCTACTCCCTTTTTTCAAATCGGTATTACAATCATTGTGATACCGATTTTTATTTTTAATAATAATTTTCTAATTTGAATCATCAATAACAAAAATGCTTGCAGCCTATGCAAAAATATATAAATCAGCTGATTCAAGATATTGAGATTGCCAGAGATGATTTGCAAGTACCGTGGATTGTGCCAGAGGAAGGATATCAGTTAGATGATTGGCTCTCGGGCGAAGAGGACGAAGAACAAGCCCCTGTAAAAACTATCGAAGATTGGTCAAGTATCAAACAAGAACAACTGCCTCCTGCCGAACGCTTAAATGATGAACAGGTTGAAACTTTATTTCATGCGTTAAAAAAATTGTTAGAGGGTTTTAATTGTAATTTTGTGGTGCAGTTTGAAACACCGATTCGGATACAATATCGAGTTATGCGGTCGATGTGGTCACAACAGCACGGCTGGATGTCATGGCATCCAAATTTCTTTGATGTTTGTCAAGACGGGCAACTATTCGGAACGTGTGCTTTTGGTGACGATTATTGTCAATGCAAAAAGTTAGCGAATTATACAGAAGGCTGGAACGAAACGGTCTGGACAGAAGAAGATGAAGAGGTCTTTTGGAATAAAATGGAGAATAGACGACAACAACGCAAAGAAGAGGCAGACCGAAGAAGTCGAGAACGTCATATCGAATATCTGAAGGCCGAATATGGTGATGATTATCAAGCAGAACTTGATAAACACGATAAAAAAATGGAAGAGTATAAAAAACAAATTCAAGATATGGAGGACATTGATAAAATGACCGATGACGATAATTGGAATAACTTTGACGATGATTTTTAAGAAAAAATAAAGATAAACTCACTTTCGTTAATCTACCTAAAATCAGAAAAGCCTGAATTGTTCTAAAACAACTCAGGCTTTTGTATTCAACCATCAGCGAAATAACTATTAATACGCTTTCGCAAATAAAACACGCTGTTTGGACGGTTTTCCAGTCAAAACGCATTTTCCTTCTTCCTGCTCATTATCCATCGGAATACAGCGAAGTGTCGCTCTTGTTGCCTCTTTTATTTTTAATTCAGTTTCCGTCGTGCCATCCCAGTGAGCAGAAATAAATCCACCTTTCTCTTCCAAGACCGACTGAAACTCTTCCCAAGAATCGACTTTTGTCGTGTGTTCGCTACGATATTGCTTAGAACGATTCAATAAATTATCTTGAATATCATTCAATAAATTTTCGATATGATCAGCAATACCCTCCAACGGTACATTTTCTTTTGTTAAATTATCACGACGAGCGACTTCGACCACACCATTTGCCAAGTCACGTTTACCGATTCCCAAACGAACAGGCACACCTTTCATCTCATATTCAGCAAATTTGAAACCAGGACGATTTTTCTTGTCACTATCATATTTTACCGTAATTCCTTTAGCTTTCAACTCTGCCATAATCTCTTCTGCCACTTCCGTAATCGCACCGTTTGCCTTTGGAATTGGAACAATCACGACTTGTAACGGAGCTAATTTCGGAGGTAAAACCAAGCCGTTATCGTCCGAATGTGTCATAATCAACGCCCCCATCAATCGAGTCGAAACCCCCCAAGATGTTGCCCAGACATACTCTTCCTTGTTTCCTTGATTCAAGAATTTCACATCAAATGCTTTTGCAAAATTTTGCCCCAAGAAGTGCGAAGTTCCCGACTGCAGTGCCTTACCATCTTGCATCAATGCCTCGATAGTGTACGTATCTTCCGCACCTGCAAAACGCTCATTTGCCGATTTCACCCCTTTAATAACCGGTACCGCCATCCATTCTTCCGCAAATTGAGCATAAATATTAATCATTTGAATTGTTTCCTCAATTGCCTCTTCCTTCGTAGCGTGAGCCGTATGCCCTTCCTGCCACAAAAACTCCGCAGTACGCAAAAACATACGAGTTCTCAACTCCCAACGAACTACATTTGCCCATTGATTAATCAATAATGGCAAATCACGATAAGACGAAATCCAATCTCGATACGTATTCCAAATAATCGTTTCAGAAGTCGGTCGCACAATCAACTCCTCCTCCAACTTTGCATCAGGGTCAACGATAACACCGCTACCATTTGGGTCGTTCATCAATCGGTGATGCGTCACCACCGCACATTCCTTCGCAAAACCTTCTACATGTTCCGCCTCTTTACTCAAAAAACTCTTAGGGATAAACAATGGAAAGTAAGCATTTTGATGACCAGTTTCTTTGAACATTTTATCTAACTGAGCCTGCATTTTTTCCCAAATTGCAAATCCATAAGGCTTGATCACCATACAACCTCTCACCGCCGAATGACTGGCTAAACCTGCTTTTTTTACAATGTTGTTATACCATTCCGAGTAACCTTCCGAGCGGTTTGTAATCTCTTTATTCGTTGCCATTTTTATTGGTTTCTGGATACTTTCTCACAAGACTTTCGTCCAAAAGTAGTATCGTATTTATTTAGAATTTTATAATTATCAAATCAGATATTCAACTCAAAATCAATAGTTTGTAAAAGAACTAAAAAAAATGTATATTAAGTAGTAATTTTACATGTTCCGTTAAATAGATGAAAGTACAATTTCATTACTCAAAACGTTAAACTCGCAAAAAAGAGTTGTTGAAATCCGTTATTAAGTTGTATATTCGGAACAAAAATAGTAAAAACACCTTTATTATTGAAGAGAGTCTAATAATTGACTATAAAAACAAATTTATTATGAAAAGATTCATTTTATTAACTTTTGTAGCAGTTTTTTCAGCAAGCAGCTTTACACTGACCGCACAAGAGTACGACGATATTTATTATAATCCTAATGACGAAGTAGCCGCAGTAAGCGACGTCACTTATGATTCAGAATATTCAACAGCTGATAATAATAACTCATCTGAATACACTGAAGAGGATTATTACGTAGACAATGATTATGAGTACTCCTCTCGTATTCGTCGTTTTCACCGTTCTGGTAACACAGGTTATTTTAGCGATTATTATGTAAATACATATTATTATAATCCTTATGCTCCTGTAACAACAATTTATATTGCACCAGCTTATTCTTACAATTCATTCCGTCGTTATAACCGTTGGAATAATTGGTACAATCCGTACGCTGCTCCTTTCAATCCTTACAACACATGGAATACACCATATAATACGTGGGGAAACAATGGATTCAACAGTTGGAACAGCTGGAACTCTTGGAATAATCCAGGGTGGAATAATGGTTGGAATAACGGATTTGCAAATCCTGCCGGTTTCAATGCTTATAATCCTGCTTGTGTACCTTTCGGCGGTGGCGGAGCATTTCGTCCAAATAATAATTTTGGAGGAGGAGGAAATACTCCAATTTTAGATTCGTATGGCAACAATGGCAGCAACACAAACAGTCGTCCGGTGGTTAATACACCTCGTCGTGGCACAAATAGCTCAAATGGTTCAAATGTTAATTCAACACCACCGAGCCGTACAAGTCCGAATCGTCAAGGTTCAACGAGAACAACGACTACACCAAGCCGTCAAGGTTCAAGTTCAACTCGCCCTGCGAGAAGTACAAGACCTGCGACAACGACTCCGTCAAGAACAACACCAAAAACAACAACGCCTTCTCGCTCTAGCAGAAGTGGCGGTGGTGTAAGTTCTCCGTCACGTTCTTCGAGAAGTTCAGGCTCAACTACTTCACCATCAAGAAGTAGCAGCCGTACAAGCACTCCAAGTCGTAGCAGTCGTCCTACTACTACTCCATCAAGAAGCAGTAGTCGTCCGTCAGCTTCACCAAGTAGAAGTCCTTCAAGAAGCTCAGGGTCATCGACTCGTAGTAGTTCTGGTTCTTCAAGCCGTTCAAGTGGTGCAAGTCGTGGTGGACGAGGCGGAAAATAATAGAATTACAATGGAAGCAAATTAAATAGAAGATTATTACAATAAAAGTTATAATTCATTCTATTTTTGAAATAAAAAATGGGTGTGGTTTGTGGTTCTTCCACATAACTTCACCCATTTTTATTAAAAAGAATTACTATTTTTCAAGCTATACACTTTGAAACACTAAATAACAAAACACAAATCACTATGAATAAATTAATCATCACATTTTTGGTAAGTTGTCTTTTTACCCTCGACTTGTCCGCACAAACGATAGAGGATGCCCTACGATATTCTCAACTTAACTCTGGTGGAACAGCTCGTTCGATTGCTACCGGCGGTGCGTTGAGTGCTTTCGGAGGCGATTTTGGTACGTTAAGTATCAACCCGGCCGGCATTGCAGCTTATCGCAAATCAACTTTAATGATTACGCCAAGTTTGAATTTTGCTCGTACAGGTTCGACTTTTGCAGAAGCGGAATTTGATGACAATCGAACAAATATTAACTTAAATAATATTGGCGTCGTATTCTCAAAAACAAGCAATGCGTCCGATTGGAAATCCGTTAATTTCGGTATCGGTACGAATCGGTTGACGAACAACAATCAAGAGTTTTTCTACGAAGGAACAACTGTGGGAACGATTGCCGAACGTTGGCTAACATTTGCTAATGGTAATGTACCGGATAATTTATATGAATTTGAAGAAGGAATCGCTTATGACGCTGGTATTTTGTTTCAATTAGGTGACACACCCGATGATCAATATTTAATCGATCCCGATGGCACTCAATTACTCAAAAAAGAGCAAACTGTGATTCGTTCAGGTTCGGTTAACGATTTGAATTTAACTTTAGGTGGAAATTATCGTCATAAATTGTACGTTGGGGTAACAGTTGGTTTGCCGTTTGTTCGCTATGAAGAAACGAAAAACTATACAGAAACCGACGAGTTAGGCGTTAGTTCGGAGTTTAACAGTATGACTTTTGATGAGTTTTTTAGTACAACTGGCGTTGGTTTTAATGCCAAATTGGGCGTTGTGTATAGAATGAATCAAAATGTTCGGTTTGGTGCAGCTATTCATACACCAACCTTTTTCAATCTAACCGACCAATATTATACATCAATTCAGTCTGATATAACAATCGCAGGGACGCAGTATATTACACCTGCTGAATCTTCTATTTCTAATTTTTCTTATAACTTAATTTCTCCGTGGAGAGCAATTGGTAGTGTCGGATTTTTATTTGGCAAACACGGATTTATTTCGGGAGATATCGAATATGTAGATTATGCAGCTTCACAATTTAACTTCGAAACAGATCCAAGCTTTGAACAAGATTTGAATACAGAAATAATAAATAACTTTGATGCTGTTGTGAATTTAAGAGTTGGTGGAGAAGCTCGATATGGTGTTTTTGCCGTTCGTGGAGGTCTCGGGTATTCGATGTCGCCTTATCAAGATAATTTTGATATCAGAGGCGGCCAAACAAACATGAGTTTTGGAGTCGGTATGCGTGAAAAGAGTTTATTTTTGGACTTAGGCATTGCTCGTGGTCTGTATAACGAAACTTATACGCCTTACACCGTTCCTGGAGCGACTGAAAATCCGTCTGTGGCTAATTCTGTTTCTAAAACGCAATTTGTTGGAACGATTGGGTTTAGATTCTAACCAGCGATTGTAATTATTCAAAATAATAGGTTATAAAAAAGGAATTTTGATTGTTTAGAAAACTCTAAATAGTCAAAATTCCTTTTTTGGTAATTCTACTTTTGGTAATTTCTCAAAAGGCTTCTTGATTTACTTTGGCGTTTTTTAAAAATATCGATTTTATATCAAAAAATACGATTTTCAAATGGTTTTGCAGCTTTGTTATAATTGGTATGCCAAAAAAATGGTATTTTTCCGTCTTTAATAACATTATTGGTACTTTTTACCAAAAAAACCAAATAAAACGCTTTCGTGAATAATGGATTATTCGTTAATTCATTTTTTGTATTCAAAATTATAGAATCAACTACTCACAAAGTCAAAACTAAAGTATTAAAATCTAAAGAACTATGTCAGCAATTAAAGCACCTCATCAACGGGAAATGTTTGGACATCCTGTTGGGTTGTATGTACTATTTTTTACGGAAATGTGGGAACGCTTCTCTTACTATGGAATGCGTGCCATTTTAGTGTTATATATTTA
The DNA here is from genome assembly GCA_965662365.1 of Saprospiraceae bacterium. GTDB lineage: Bacteria > Bacteroidota > Bacteroidia > Chitinophagales > Saprospiraceae > CAWVWD01. The sequence continues at coordinate 29,084 of CBFIHR010000016.1, read as the reverse complement.
TTCTTCTATCGAGGACGGTGGATTAGGTTGGACAAAAGGAGAAGCCTTAGAATTGTATGGTTGGTACACAATGTTGGTTTATGTGATGTCAATTCCGGGCGGTATTTTAGCCGATAAATTGTTAGGTCAAAAACGAACCGTAATGCTCGGTGGTTTACTGCTTTGTGCAGGTCACGGAATCTTGGCAGTTGAAGCACTTTGGGCATTTTATACCGGTTTAGGTTTAATCATTTTAGGGGTTGGTTGTTTGAAACCGAATATTTCTACTATGGTTGGTGGATTGTATAAACCAGGTGATGATCGACGAGATAAAGGTTTTACCATTTTCTATATTGGTATTAATATCGGAGCATTTTTGTCTGCTTTAATTGTCGGTTATGTTGGAGAAAATATTGGTTGGCATTATGGATTCGGTTTGGCAGGTATCGGAATGGTATTGGGTCAAGCGGTTTATATGTGGGGGCAAAAGTTCTTAGTTGGTATTGGTGATTATTTAGGGAATAACGATAATCCTGATAAAGAATTGATGAACAAACCATTGACGAAAGTCGAGAAAGATAGAATGATTGTTTTGTTATTATCCTTCATTATTATCATTGTATTCTGGGGAGCATTTGAGCAAGCAGGTGGTTTGTTGAATATTTATGCCAAAGAGAAAGTTAACTTAACGATTTCGTTATTAAATTTTGATGTTCCTGCAAGTTGGTTTCAATCTGTCAACGCTGCATTTATTATCATATTTGGTACTTCGGTAGCAGCTTACTGGGTCAATAGAAAACGAAAAGGGAAAGAAGTTTCGTCCTTATTCAAAATGGCTGTTGGTACGATTATCATGGGTTCTGGTTTCTTAATGATGGCAGCGGCAGCGAATCAAGCTGGTTCTGAGCCATTCGGACAATCAGCAATGTTCTGGTTAGTATTAGCTTACTTATTACATACAATTGGTGAGCTTTGTGCTTCGCCTGTAGCTTTATCGTTTATCACAAAATTAGCACCTGTAAAATATGCCTCGATTATGATGGGTGTTTATTTTGCGGCAACTGGTTTTGGTAATAAATTGGCAGGAAGTATCGGAGAATCTGCACAAGCTGAACCTGTAAAAATCGATTTGATTGCCTCAAAGGATGATTTAGCTAATTATACAGATACTTTACTTCAAGCGGATATGGATTTTAATCTAAAAGCGAATATTTATCTTGAAGGTGAGGAAGTCAAAATTCTATCTTTCAAAGAAGGTGATAATACCTCATTTGCAGAGTTTATAGCTTATCACGAAGAGGATAATGCCAAAGAAACGTTGATCGGAATGCTGAAAGATGAAGCAGCGACTAAAGATAATCAACTACATGCTACCTTACGTTTTACAAAAGATGTAGAAGCAAAAAAAATCAAGCAAAATAAAGGTGACGGGAAAAATTACAGTGGTGTATTAGAAGTCTATGAAGTTCAAAATAATAGAGAATATAACACTTTCCTATTCATATTTGGATTGACAGCTGTCTTTGGTTTAATCATTATTTTATTCTTAAAACCATTGAAGCGATTAACGCACGGAGCAGAAGATTCAGAAATCGAATCAGCACATTAAAATCGTTTAAGTAGTTTCATAGTTTTGGTAGTTCGAATAGTTATCACGGACTACCAAAACGCACTACTTAAACTACATAAACCGCTAAAACTAATTAAACTACATAAACTACTAAACTAAATAAAAAATACAATCATGGCGAATAACGCAAAATATGACTTATACGGACAAGGCAGTGTCCTTGGGCATCCTTCGGGATTGTTCGTATTGTTTTTTACAGAAATGTGGGAACGTTTTTCTTATTATGGAATGCGTGCCTTGTTGGTACTTTTCCTTACGGCTTCTATGACGGGAGATAATCCTGGTTGGGAATGGTCCAAAGAGATGGCTTTATCTTTATTAGGAACTTATGCGATGTTAGTTTATCTGACACCTATTGTAGGTGGATATTTGGCTGACCAAAAACTGGGATATAGAAATGCGGTGGTGATTGGTGCTTTATTGATGACATTAGGACACGCTTCTATGGCACTCGAAACACCGACCTTTCTTTACATTGGTATTGCACTGCTTATTGTAGGAAATGGTTTTTTTAAACCTAACATGACTTCTATCATTTCTAAAATGTACACCGGACATGAGGATAAAAAGGATGGAGCTTTTACCATTTTTTATATGGGTGTAAATGCAGGTGCATTTTTGGGTATTATGCTTTGTGGCTATGTCGGTGAACGTATTGGCTGGTCTTGGGGCTTTGGTCTTGCAGGTATTTTCATGTTCTTGGGTATGATTCAGTTTTATTTAGCACAGCCTTTATTTGGAAATATTGGTGCAAAGCCATCTGAACGTGATGCTGTTCAGTTAGGACGTGATAATATTCTGGACGATGGCGACCAAAGCGTTGAGGAAGAAGAAGAACCTGCAGAAATAGCCAAAAGAAATCCTTTCCTAACGATTGATTATATTTTAATTGGAATTTTTGTCGTTTCGGCTTTGATTTATATCATTAATGATCCGCTTTCTACGATAGGTGGCATTGAAACGCTTAATTTTACGATTGCAGGATTGTCTGATAGTTACTTTTTTGCGGTTTTGGCAGGAGCAACATTCCTTTTATTACTTGTGTTAAGGATTCCGAGATATTCGCTGATTGTTCGAGATAGAATGGTGGCGGTGGTTATTTTCTCGATTTTGACGGTGTTTTTCTGGGCCGCTTTTGAGCAAGCAGCAGGAACACTTCCGTTATATACAAGAGATTTTACACAACGAGTGCTCACAGGTTCGGGGGCAACTATTTTCAAAATAGTCGATTTTTCGGTGACTGTTATTCCTTTACTTATTATAACTTACGTATTATTCCGATTATTTAAACAAACATTTTCACGCATTAGTGTTTCTAATATCGTTTTGGGGACAAGTTTCTTGATAATTTGGGGTATTGTAATTTTCAAAATTTACAGTGAGTCGCAAGTTTCAGAATCAGAAGTACCAGTAACATGGTTCGCTATTTTAAACTCTTTATTTATTATCGTTTTTGCGCCTTTATTCAGTCGTCTTTGGGAAAGTAAGTATAATCCTCCAGGTGCTATTAAATATGCAATGGGAATGATTTTGTTGGGTGTTGGTTTCGCATTTTTAGCTTTCGGAGCAAGAAATGTCCCTGCGGGTGCAGAAACGGCACAATTGAGTATGTTCTGGTTGATAATGGCTTATTTGTTCCATACTTTGGGTGAATTATGTCTTTCTCCAATGGGCTTATCTTATCTTTCTAAACTTGTTCCGCCTCGTATGATTGCCTTTATGTTTGGGGTTTATTATTTGGCGATCGCTATTGGTAATAAAATCGCTCACAGTTTTGGTGGAAATATAGATGCTATTGCAAAAGAAGATGGATTAAGTTACTTCTTCTGGATTTTGACGTTTATTCCAATTGGATTGGGTATTTTGTCTGCAATTCTTACGCCTCTATTGAAAAAACTAATGCACGGTGTACGATAAAATATATTAAATATTAGCTTCATTGATAAGGCTTTTGCATAATGCGAAAGCCTTATTTTTTTTCAAAAAAACCTCAAGTTGTAACGATAAAAACGATAAACAGAGATTTGAAAAATTGCGCTAACTTTTATATCTAATGGTAACGAAACCGGTAATTTTAAGCATCATTTAGGATACTCGATTACAAATCAGGCTCCTCCTCAATCGGTTGTTTTTCTCCGATTTCATTTGTTTCCTCCTTAAAATCTTTGACCTTCGGCAAATCTTTAAGGGACTTAATTCCAAAATAATCCATAAATTTCGGACTCGTCGAATAAAGCAAAGGACGACCAGGTTTGTCACTTCTACCAACAATTGTCACCAATTCTTTTTCTAATAATTTTTGCATCGAATAATCACTATTCACACCACGAATTTGTTCAACTTCGACCTTGGTGACTGGTTGCTTATAAGCAACAATTGATAACGTTTCTAAAGCAGCTTTACTTAATCGTTTTTTTGTTTTTTGTTTTAAATATGTACCGATTGTTTCGTGGTACTCCTGCTTCGTCAAGAACTGATAACCGCCACTAATTTCTGCAATAGCAAAAGCAAAATCTTTGTGTCTATATTTTTCTTTTAAAGCCTCAATCATTTCTACAATAGTCTCTTTATCAACATCTTGTTCAAATATTTCCTCCAAAGTATTTTTGATTTCTCGAAGTGAAATTGCCTGTTCTGATACAAAAATTAAGGCTTCTATGTGTTGAAGTAAATTCTCCATAATTTGAAATTTTTCGCAAAGGTAAGAATTTTGAAATGGAATAATTATTTAAGTGCTTTCCCTTTATATCCAAGAATCCAGTATTTTAGTAAAGCGAAAATCAAATATTTCTTGTAAGAAATTATAAGGTTGTGATAATTAAATCCATCATTTTAAACAAATCCTAAACCCCAAATTTCAATCTTTTAAGTCCTATTCTTTTTGTAAATTTGTTCCGTTGCCTTGAGGAGATTCCGACCTACGTCGGAATGACGGGAAGTGACAAAGAAAAATCCTGAAAGGGTTAGACATGAACAACCGTAGGTTGCACCTACGAAAACAAACTGAAAGAAAAATGCCAGAATTTGTACACTTACATTCACACACACAATATTCGCTATTAGATGGAGCTTCCGAAATCGGAACGATGATGGACAAAGCAGTTGCCGATGGCATGAAAGGCGTTGCCTTGACGGATCACGGGAATATGTTTGGTGCATTTAAGTTCGTTGCCGAAGCTGAAAAACGAGGCTTGAAGCCAATGATAGGCTGCGAGTTTTATTTGGTGGAAGACAGATATAAAAAGTCATTTTCTAAAGCCAAAGGTGAGCGAGATAGACGTTATCATCAGTTGATGCTGGCAAAGAATCAAGAAGGTTACAAAAACTTGTCGAAGTTGTGTTCGTTGGGTTTTATTGATGGTTTGTATGGTAAATTTCCACGAATTGATAAATCCTTAGTAGAAAAATACAATGAAGGTTTGATTGTAACAAGCTGTTGTATCGGTGCGGAAATCCCACAAGCAATTGTTGCAGGGGACTTAAAAGGTGCAGAAGAAAAGCTAAAATGGTGGCTCAATATCTTTGGTGAAGATTTCTATATCGAACTAATGCGGCACAAAGGCTTAGACAATTTGGACATGTTCGATAAGTTCGGAAAACGAGTGTTGTCAGGCGTTTCACAAGAAGATGTCAATCAAGAATTGATTCGTTTGGCTAATAAATATAATGTAAAAATCATTGCAACTAACGACTCGCATTATGTAGAAGAAGAAGATTGGGAATCGCACGATATTTTGTTGTGTGTCAATACAGGTAACCGCTTGACGGACGAAAATCGCTTTAAGTTTTCATCCTCGGATTATTATTTTAAAACGCAATCGGAAATGAGTGCGTTATTCTCGGATTTGCCCGAGTCAATTGATAATACGATGGAAGTTTATGATAAAATAGATACGATAAAATTAGCTCGTGATATTTTATTGCCTGCCTTTCCAATGCCGAAAGCGTTTAAAACGCAAGATGATTATTTGCGTCATTTAACTTACGAAGGTGCAAGAAAACGCTATGGAACAATTACGCCAGAAATTCGGGAACGTTTGGATTTTGAATTGCAAGTAATTGCCAATTCGGGTTATCCAGGATATTTTTTGATTGTCCAGGATTTTACGACCGTTGCTCGTGAAATTGGTGTTTGGGTTGGGCCAGGTCGAGGTTCTGCGGCAGGTTCTGCAGTGGCATATTGTATCGGGATTACAAACGTCGATCCGATAAAGTACGACTTACTTTTTGAGCGTTTTTTGAATCCTGAACGGGTTTCGATGCCCGATATTGATATTGATTTTGATGATGAGGGCCGACAGCGAATTATTGATTACGTAATTGATAAATATGGTCGAAATCAAGTCGCACAAATCATTACATACGGTACAATGGCGGCAAAATCGTCGATTCAAGACGTTTGTCGTGTGATGGATATTCCGTTGAACGAAGTCGATGTTATTAAAAAATCGTTGCCCGATAATTTAGCCGTTTCACTTAATAAAGTCTTAGCAGATGGTGATGTTCACCCAAAATTGAAAGGGAAATTAAATTCGGAAGAGTTAGAAAAAGCCTATCACTTTCGTGAAATGGCAGCGGCGGATGATGAAACGGGTCACATTATTCGTACCGCAAAAAAACTAGAAGGATCAATCCGAAATACGGGCATTCATGCCTGCGGTGTCGTGATTACGCCTGACGATATTACCAACTACGTTCCCGTGAAAACGGATAAAAATTCGGATATGTTGGTGAGTCAATTTGATAACTCGGTGGCAGAAGATGCTGGTTTGTTAAAAATGGATTTCTTAGGTTTAAAAACGTTGACAATTATTAAACACGCAATTGCTAATGTCAAAAAAACACACGGAATTGATATTGATCCAGATGAAATTCCGCTGACCGATAAAACGACTTACGAGCTATTCCAACGTGGCGAAACGGTTGGCGTTTTCCAGTATGAGTCCGCAGGAATGCAGAAATATATGAAGGAACTTGTTCCAACAGAATTTTCGGATTTAATTGCGATGAATGCCTTGTATCGTCCGGGACCTTTAGAGTATATTCCAGAGTTTATTGAGCGTAAGCAAGGTCGTAAACCAGTGGTTTATGATCTTGATGCGATGGAAGAGTATTTGTCGGAAACTTACGGGATTACAGTTTATCAGGAGCAGGTAATGTTGTTATCGCAAAAGTTGGCGAACTTCTCAAAGGGGCAAGCCGATATGTTGCGAAAAGGTATGGGTAAGAAGAAGAAAAAGCTGATTGACCAATTGTATCCGATTTTCATAGAAGGTGGCAAAAGCAATGGACACGACAAGAAGACATTGGATAAAATTTGGAAAGACTGGGAGGCTTTTGCGTCTTATGCTTTCAACAAATCGCACTCGACTTGTTACGCTTTTGTAGCCTTTCAAACGGCTTACTTGAAGGCGAATTATCCAGCCGAATTTATGGCTTCCGTCTTGACACATAACAAAAATGATATTTCTAAAGTAAAGTTCTTTTTAGAAGAATGTAGCCGAATGGGCGTGGAAGTGTTAGGGCCGGATATTAACGAAAGTGAAATGAATTTTACGGTGAATAATGAAGGTAAAATTCGTTTTGGCATGTCGGGATTGAAAGGCGTCGGCGAAGGACCTGTTTCGGATATTTTGGCAGAACGAAAGAAAGGTCATTTTGAAAATATCTTCGACTTTTTCCGTCGAATGAGTGGCGGAAAATCCATCAACAAACGAGTCGTAGAAAGTTTAGTGCTTGGTGGCGGCTTTGATTGCTTCCCAGAAATGCACCGAGCTCAATATTTTGTACCATCCGATAAGTACGATACATTTTTGGAACATTTATTAAAATATGGTGCGGCCTACGCAAGTCAATTGATTTCGGCAGCGACTTCGTTGTTTGGTGTGTCAGACGATATTATGATTCCTGAACCCAAAATTCCACAAACGGAAGAATGGGGATTGATTTCTAAATTGAATAAAGAAAAAGATGTTACGGGGATTTTTATTAGTGGTCATCCGTTAGACGATTATAAAATTGAGATTAAAAACTTTACGTCTTGTTCTTTGAATGAAATGAGTAAATTTGAAGGGAAAAATGGTGGAAAAGTCAATATTGCTGGAATGATTGTCAATCCACAACATCGAATTTCTAAGAAAGGAACCGGCTGGGGAAGTTTTGAATTACAAGACTTTAAGGGTAATCGGGATTTTGTCTTATTCGGTGAGGATTATATCAATTTTAAAAATTATATGAATGACGGAGAAGCTGTTTTTATTACCGGAAAATTCCGTCCGAGCTGGCGAAATAAAGGCGAATTTGATTTCAAAATTGAGGAAATACAGCTGTTAGATACTGTTGGTAAAAATAAAATTGATTCCATTCGGTTAACGATTGACATTGCTACAATTGATATAAAATTTGTGGAGCGTTTAGATGCGTTGTGCAAGCGTAAACGTGGTAAACACAAGCTCAAAATGTTATTTATCGACTCAATGAATAAGCAAAAATTACCGCTATATTCTAAAGATAGGAAGGTCGAAGCAGATAATGAATTTATTGATAATTTAGAAAAAATGGGCGTGACTTATAAGGTCAATGCGTAGTTTTCTGGATATAGATTTACACAAATTTTTCTGATACTTTTCCGTCATTTTGAATCACCTAAATTTCGAGATAGGCTTGTTTTAGAATGACGGAATGTTCATAATCCAACTTCGTAATCAATACACCTATAAAATATGTTTAATCCTATTTTTTTAAATTCTTGTTTACCACTTTCGGACAAACCAAAAACTCTTTTCCCAAATTGAAGCATTTCACAGGAAGGTCATGCTCATGCAATTACAATGATTATTAAAGTGAAGAGACTTGGAATGAAAATTTTGTAGCAATTAGAAATTCTTAGAAATATGAAAATAGTTTTCCTATGAGTAGGTATTCCAAAATAAAAAATAAACGTATTTTGGAATCCTTTTTGGTATCAATTTAAAGCAGTTATAGAGAGGTTAATTGTAAGATTATGAAAGGTTCTAAGCACAAAGATGAAAAACCAGTATTTTCTATACTTTTGATAGAAGATCATACAATGGTTCGACTTTTAGCAAAACAATTATTACTAAAAAATAATTTTGAGGTCGATGCGGTCGAAGATGGGGAAACGGCTTTATTAATGGCTCTTGAAAAAGAGTACGACTTGATTTTGATGGATTTAAAATTACCTAACTTAGATGGTTTCAATACAACAAAAATCATTCGAGCATTAAGAAATCGTAATTCAAATATTCCAATCTTAGCATTGACCAGTTCGGCTAAAGAGGAGGTACTTGAACAAATGTCAAAAGCCGGATTGACAGATTACATTGGTAAGCCATTTGAGGCTTCAGAAGTATTGAGGAAGATCAACTATTATCTAAATCACTAGCTACTCAAAATAATACCTTATTGCCTCTAACATCTCTTTCGGTGGCAGACAGCCTTTACCAGTTTTCATATCAGCGAATGCTAATCGAATATCACCAGCATTGAGGAGTTTACCTTTTTCATTGTAAAGTTCGGTTCTAAACCAAGCTCGTTCTTCAGGGAAGTCTTTCAGAATAGTCCGAATCGTGATTAAGTCGTCGTATTTTGCAGGTCGTAAAAAACGCATTTGCATACTTTTTACGGGCATCATGACTCCAAACTCTTCTTCTAATCGAAGGTAAGGAAAGCCAATATGACGGAAAGTTTCGACACGACCAATTTCGTAATATTGAGCATAATTACCATAATATAAATACCCCATTCTATCCGTTTCTCCGTAACGTACTCGCTTTTTAAAATCGAATTGTAACATTTTATTGACTGTTATATTATTAAATTTGCAATCAGTGACAAAAATACTGAAAACAGATTGATATTTTCTAATTGTTACCTATTGCTGTCTCGAAAAACAGACACTGTGAATTTTAATAATCTTTTTTTAGTAACACCGCAAAAACGTAATAATAAGAATATTTTGGTAGTAAAAGATAGACAAGATTTTTATGAAAAATACATTTCAACAGGTTCAAGCTAAAATTCAAGATTGGAAAACGGCAAGGGAAACGGTACTAAATTGGCAAACAAGTAATCAAAAAACGGTTTTCACAAATGGCTGTTTTGATATTTTACACTACGGTCATTTGCATTATTTAGCAGATGCGGCAGATTTAGGAGATAAATTGATTATTGGTTTAAATTCTGAGGCATCAGTAAGCCGCTTAAAAGGGAAGCACCGACCAATTAATGATGATTTAACACGTCAGTTTATGTTGGCAAGTTTGGAGTTTGTGGCGTTGGTGGTAGAGTTTGCAGAAGATACACCTTTCGAGTTGATTTCATTATTGCAACCTGATATTTTAGTAAAAGGCGGCGATTATCAACCACATCAAATTGTTGGAGCAAATGTCGTTTTAGAAAAAGGTGGTCAAGTGTTAAGTTTGCCATTTGTCGATGGTTATTCGACAACGAACATTGAGGCAAAGATTAAGGGAAGTTGATTAGCGAACAGGTAACTTTGAATTACCTGCTCGCTTTTGCAAATCTTGTCAAAGACTTTTAGTACTTTAATTGTTTTAAATAGAAATTTTCTTTTTCTGTCATCAATGCTTTTTCTTCGGGTGATTTATCGCCATAACCTAACAAATGTAACGTTCCATGTACCATTACTCTGAATAATTCTTGTTCAAATGTTACTTGAAATTCTGCTGCATTTTCTTTAATTCGGTCTATACTTATGAAAATATCACCTTCGATTTCGGTAGATTCTGGTGCGGAATATTGGAAAGTGATCACATCGGTTAAAGTGTCGTGATTAAGGTATTCTACATTGATATTATGAAGATAACTATCAGAACAAAAAACGAACGAGAGGGAAGCGATGTCGCTTCCCTCTCGTTGTGCCGTGTCTTGTAGCCAATTTTGAACTGTAACGGCATATTGAAAGTCAAATTGAATATCCTCCGTGTGAAATTGAATAATTTCTAAATCCATTTTAAAAATCGAATAAAACATTAAGTAATTGAATGTTGTAAAACAGAGTTTTACTCATTCCTTCTTTTAAAGGTAGAAATTCATCTGTACGGTACTGCCGTTATCCATAAATTCAATATTGTCGGATAACTGCTGCATTAAAAATACGCCTCGACCACCTAATTTTAAAATATTTTCAGGAGCAGTCGGGTCTGGTAGCTCTTCGAAATCAAACCCAGGACCATCATCACTTATTTGAAAGGCAATTTGATTTTGTGGATTACTATCTACAAGTTTGATAACAACTTTTTTAGATAAATCTTCTTTGTTGCCGTGAATAATAGCGTTGTTCACCGCTTCCGTCAGAGAAATTAGTATGTTTCCATAAATTTCATCGTTAATCCCAAAATCAGATACGATTCGATTAACGTACGGCTCGATGTGACTAATGCTATTCGGATTAGATTGTAGTTCCAACATATAACGAGTTGATGTCATTTATTCAACAATTTTGTTGTTTCGTTCGTGCAATAAGACGTTAAGCGAGATTGATGTCACTGATTCTTAACGTCCTTTAACTAAATTTAATTTTCTCTTAAAGACTTATAATACTCTTCTACTAAATCTTTATAATAAGGTTTCAAAGTTGGTGAAACAGATTTATACATTTCTATTTCTGCTTCCCGTTTTTTGATATATTCCTCTAATGAAGGGGGCATTTTTCGTTCTTGTTCACGAGCTGCCTGAGCTTCCCGTTTTTTATCTTTTTCTTGCTCTCGTTCCGCTTTTGCCGATTCTAACAATCGAGTTAGAATATCTTGCTGCCGTTTCATCATTTCATTATTGAGGCGTTTGTTGACTAAATCTGTTTCTGTTTTATCCATTTCATCAATCAACTTATCCAGTGCTTTACTTCCATCACCAGCTTCTTTTTTTGCTTTCGCTATTTCCTTCAAAGCTTTGCGAATAGCGGCTTGTTTCGCTGCCATTTCTGCAAATTCTTTACTCATTCCTGCTTTACCTTTGCTTCCTTTTCCACCTTTGCCGCCAGGGTTTTCGCCTTTTTGCATTTGCTCCATCATCTCTTTCATTTGCTGATTGAGTTGCTTTTGCATTTCGCCCATTTTCGGCATTCCTGCACCACCAGGCTTTTCACACATTTGACTTCCTGACATTTGACCTGACATTTGCTGCTGCATCTGTTCCATGACTTCGCTTAGCATCAGAGCCAAATCATTTAGCCCAGTCATTACTCGCTGTTGTTTTCCGTTAGCATTTCGTTTTCGGCGTTCTTCGAGGTCATCCATACCTCTATTCAAATCCCTTTTGATATCACTTACCTTTTCTGTAATAAAAGTTTCGATTTGGAAAACACGCTTGCTCAGTGCAATTAAACTATCTTCCACTAATTTGAAATCATCTTGAATTTTATACTGCTCCTGTACTTGCGACACATAAGTCGGTGTGTTGATTTGCGTTGTTTCCATACGCTTCATCAGGTCTTCCTGATCAAATGAAAGCGTCACTAAATTTTCTAACAATTGACGTAACGCCTCAATGTCTTCTTGCATTTGCTCCATCTGAGCAGCCTGCATTTGCATTTGCATACCGTTCGCCATATCTTTCATTTTCTCCGAAGCCTTCTTCTGAGATTTTGATGCACCTTTATTCTGTTTCTGTTGTAATTGTTGCTGTGCTTTGTTCAACTCCTCTTGAACTTCTTCCTTTTCCTTTTGAGGTTCATCTAAATCTGTAGGATTTTGAAGTTCTTCATTTTTCTTATCCAACTCCTTCATATCCTCCTTTATCTTCTCGAACTCTTCGTTGATTTTTTCCTGTTCTTTTTCTAATTGCTCTTGCGACTTTTTCCCCGCTTCCGTTTCCTTACTTAACTGCTCCTCTTTTTCTGCTAACTCATTTAGTTTATCAATAGTCTGCTGCATTTCTTGCTCAAACTCTAATTTCTTGAATAACTCTTCCAACCTTTCTAACTCTTTAGACAACTCGTCTTCATTCATTTCGAAATCATCTAAGTTTTCTAACGTCTCTTTTTTATCCATCTCTTCGAGTAAGTCCTTCATTTTTTCCATCATCTCCTTCATGTCCTCACTCATCAACTCCTCGAACATCTCCTTCAGTTTCTCTTGTTTTTCCAACAACTCTTCACTAATTTCCGAAAACTCCTCTTGATTTTTCAAGTTCTCCTCAAACTTCTGTTGAGCCTGTTCCATTTGCTCCTCTACCTCTTGCTGACGTTTTAACAATTTTTCAATTTCTTTTTGATCACGCCAGTCTAACTCTTTCTTTTGTAATAATTTATCTCGAAGTTCTTTGATTTCTTTCTGTAACTTATCTGCTTCTTTGATCGCACTTTGAAGATTCTTTTTAATGTCTTCATTGTTTGCCTCCGCCATTTCTTCATATTCATCAACCGTTGGCAACGCATAAGTCATTAGCGCCGTACGAGCAGACTTACGACCATTCACACCATCATTATCATATACTTGAAAATAGTAAGTCAACTTATCGCCCGGTTTTAAGCCCAAAGATTCCAAATCCCAAGTATAATCATAATTCGTCTGTTTCGGTGCCATTATTTTCAACGGATTTGAAATCATTTTACCTTTTACACCTTCGCTTTCTATCGTATAATTAAACGACAATTGACTCAAGCCATAATCATCAGAAGCATCACCGACGAAGAATAACAATTTACTTTGTGTGCTGTCTTCGAATTGTTTCACAGAAATCGAAGGATGCAAATCAGGAATCACAGAAATCGAATACGCTACCGAATCCGCATTTCCTAATTCATCGTTAGAAATAAAAACCGTATAAGTTTGGGCTTTTCGTTGTTTCTTTTTGACAGAAAACGCCTGTTTACCAGTTTGTTTAGCTTTTACTAACTTTTGTCCTGAAAACTGCACATTGACGTTATCCGTATTTTGAGCAGAAAAAAACCAACTAATATCTGTCCCCTCTGGTACAACTAAATCACCAATATTATTCAACATTTCGCTCTGACGACCAGTATAACTTGGATAATTTAACTTTACATCGAATCCAAGAATATTTGGCTTACGCAAAATATCTAATTCATATTTTTTAGAATCAAAACCACCAGAAGTCAAGTTAAATGCAATTGGTTTTCCGACTTTATTAAACTTATAGGTGAATGTATTATTATCGACTTTCGTCAATTTGTATTGATAACCGTCAATATCTATGAACGCCTCATTCGGTAAAACTTCACCGTCAACTTTTACCTCTAAATCGTAATCATCAAATTGAACAACAGTCAGATCTTTATTAGCTACTTCAAACCGAAAAGGTGCAGGTCGCTCAAACTCGACTCCATTTTTTAGTAGTCGAGCAGACGAATCCTTAATGATTCGAGCATCAATCAGTAAAAGTGCCAACAAAATCAACATCGGTGGTAAAGCATAACGCAAGTACTTTTTGTTTTGCGTCAAATCAATCGCTTTTTGAAAAGGAACGGGCGTTAAGGTTTTTGTTTTTTGATTGATACTAGCCAGTATCAACGCTCGATTATTACTGGTCGAAGATTGTTTTTTTAATTGTAAAATATTTAATAATTTATCTTGAACATTTGTGAAATGTTGTCCAACAATCATAGCTGCCTGTTCGTGTGAAATGACATTTCCTAATCGGAAGTATCGCATTGTTGGTAATATCACCCAACCTATCAACGACGCAGCACTTATTCCAACAAACGAAAAGAACATCATTTTTCGAGTCGCAGCCGGGTAGTACATATAGTATTCTAAGACACTAATGAGCAGGAATAAAGCTAAAATAAGTCCTAAACTATACAATACGCCACGTATGATTTGATTGACGTAAAATTTTCGTATAAAACTGTCTAACTTCTCAATAAGTAATTGATAATTATCTTTTATCATGATCAATTCTTAGTTTTTTTTGAGACAAAAAAATGTAACATAACAAATTACAATTTTATGCCCTGCTTTTTTACCTTGCTTTCAGACTTTAACACAAAATTTAATATTTATGTTAATGAAAACCCCTATTACAGTATGGTCAGCGAATACACAAAACGTCAATTGAAATACACTACTATTTTATGGGTTATTTCAATAAAATATGACATTCGTTAATAATAAATATTAAGTTACTTTTACTTTTGTATTGATTGAAATTGATATTAGTGACATTTAAATATGTCAAAAGTAAAATACTATTTCGGAAAAAAACAACCGTTATACGTACTGTATATAATAGATGTTTCAAATCTTTCAGTCGTTTTATAGCAAAAAACTGACCGTAAAAATAATAAATATAATGAAAAAAGCAACTTCCATAGTTAGAATCAGTTACCGGATGAACCAAGTAACTGATTAAAAAAATAAATATATTTAATAAAATCAAATATTTAATATTTGTCATAAAAACTATAATCGTGATAAGAATTGCAATTTTTGCTTCGGGACGTGGATCAAATGCCCGAAATATAATTAACTACTTTGAGAAGAACCCCTCTATTTCAGTTGACTTAATCGTATCTAATAAGCAAACTGCACCAGTATTAGATATTGGCAAACAGTTTGATATTAATACATTGGTTATCAATCGAGTAGATTTTTATAATTCAACGGAATTATTGAAGGTTTTTCAAAAACAAAAGATTGACTTTATTGTGTTAGCAGGCTTTTTATGGCTAATTCCGGCTTATCTGGTGAAGGCTTATAATAATCGTATTATAAATATTCACCCTGCATTACTTCCTAAATATGGAGGAAAGGGAATGTACGGAATGAATGTCCATAAAGCAGTTCATGCAGCAAAGGAGAAAGAAACAGGGATTACGATTCATTATGTGAATGAGAAATATGATGAAGGTAATGTTATCTTTCAGGCCAGTTGTTCACTTGAGTCAACAGATACTCCTGAAAGTATTGCTCAAAAGATTCATCAATTAGAATACGCACATTTTCCTCGTATTATCGAAGCTACAATTGGCAACATGTATGGTTAGAAAACAGTCCGCAGTGTTTAGTCGATAGTAACCTAATTTATTTAAAATCGTTTATGAGAATATAGATCATAATAATAATCGATTTTTGAGTAGGTCAAATAATTGCCATAATTGGAAACTAAACTTTGAAATCGTTTTGATACTACTATCTAAAAACGGACGATTACTAACCAAGAATTAGCTATGATTAACACCTAAATTATTTATTACTATGAAACAGATATTATGCTCTTTGCTTATTGTAATGATTAGCTTATCGACTTTTGCTCAAATTCAAAAGCCATCAAGCGATATGAGTTATCGAAAAAAAATAACGATGGCTGATGAGTTCATGCAAAAGGGAGATTATGGAAGTGCCGCAGCATTTTACCAAAGTGCATTTGAAGAGAAAACGAAGAAAATTGAAATTGCTGAAAAAGCAGGTAATGCTTTTGTAAAAATAAGAGATTATGAAAATGCAGCGGCAATGTTCAAAGTTTTGACAAAAAATACGAAAAGCTATCCCAAAGCACAATATCATTATGCGAAGGCAGTGAAGCAGTCAGGAAATTATCAAAAAGCCATAAATATATTTCAAGCGTTTATTAATAATTATCGTGCGAAGGATTTTAATGAAATGAACGATAAAGTCACCCTTGAGATCAAAGGTTGTGAATTAGCGATACGAGCCATAAATAGCAATAAAAAATCTGAAATTGAAATCGAGCATCTTAGCCGTATGGTGAACAGCGATGAGAATGAATTTGCACCGATTCCTTTTGCAAAAAACCTACTGTACTTTTCGTCAATGCGTAACGGAACCGCCCAAATCTTTCGCTCTGAAAAAGGGGCGAACGGCTGGGACCGACCTGAGAAACCACAGATTTTTGGCAGCATGGAACGTCCACATTTTGGTCACGGAACCTTTACACCCGATCGGCGTGCTTTTTACTTTACTCAATGTGATATGAATTTGGCAGGTGAGTTTAGTTGTGATATCTATATCATGCAACGTATTAATAATAAATGGGCAAAACCTATCCGTTTACCAGATTATATAAATGAAGAAAATACGACAAATACAATGCCTTTTGTAACTATCGTTGATGATAAAGAAATCCTTTATTTCGTATCAGATAGAGAAGGAGGAAACGGCGGAACGGATATTTGGTTTGTCACCAAAGAAGGCAGCGGTACAGACTTCAGCTTTTCACTACCTGTCAATGCTGGTACCGGAATCAATACGCCAGGGAATGAGGTAAGCCCTTTTTATGATAAAACAGCAGGAATAATATATTTTAGTTCTGATGGACATCCTGGATTTGGTGGCTTAGACATTTTCCGTTCTAATGGTAGCTTAAATAATTGGGACGAACCGACAAACTTGGGTAAGCCAATCAACTCTCATGCAGATGACAAATACTATGTTTTAGGGAGCAATAGGGAGTATGGTTATTTTATTTCTAACCGATTAGAAGAAACAGAAAAAAAATATACAAATAATGATGATATTTTTTATTTTGAAGTAAAAGAAGTAGAAGTTGTCATTCGAGGGAGCATTGCAGAATTAGGTAATGAAAGTAAATTATTAGATAATGTCACTGTTAACTTAATTATTATTGAAGAAACTGGTGCAGAAAACCGCTTGGAAACAAAGGTTTTTAATGACGGTGAGTACTATTTCAAATTAAGTCCGAATCGAGAGTATAAAATCGAAGCAACAAAAGATGGTTACGAAACTATGTTCTTCGAGTTAGAAACAAATACTTTCACGAATAATTCTGAATTTGTACAAGATTTAGCCTTAGAGAAAGTTCTAACTTTCGCTGTAAACGAAGAGGTTATTCCGTCAGTTAGACCACCTAGTGAAAATCATCAATCTCACGATGATATTCTTATGCCGCCGCCTGGCGGAAATAGAATTAAAATAAAAAAAGAACTCGATAAATATGGTGATGGTACTGAAGAAGCGTCTTTTGTAGAAGATACCGAGTTCAACGAACAAGAAGCACCTGTTGTCACAACGCCTATGCATAAACCGCCTGTAAAACCGGACTCTCCTGTTATTACCGGTGATGATAATAGATTATTTCCTGAAGGAATGGAGATTGGCGAGTATTACAAAATTCAATTAGTTGCCGTAACCACCTATAAACCTTACAAATACGAAAGTCTAACACACTTGGGAGCGATTCAGCTGGAAAGTACTCAAAACTCCTACGGTGACGAGATTCAACGTGTAATGCTAACGCCTTTCGAAACCTTAGATGAAGCAAAGGCTACTTTAGAAAAAATCGTTAAAAACCCTCGTTTTAAGCGTGCTTATATTGTGAAATACATCGATGGAGAACGTGTGAAAGATAGTAAAATTCGCTTGGCTTCTTTCAGAGAGTAGAACGGCTGGCAGTTTGTAATGAACAAGTACAGTTACAATTTGAAATACTTTTTAATGAAAGGTCGAATACTTTGTGTATTCGACCTTTTTGTTTTTTATGACAAAAGCCGCTCAAAACTTCATTTCAAGCGGCTTTTTATATTTTCACCGAGTACAGCTAAGCGTTACTTCTTCCCATGACAATGCTTATACTTCTTTCCACTTCCACACGGACAAGGTGCATTTCGTCCGACTTTCGGCTGCGTTCTGCGTACCGTTTGTGGCCTACTTGCGGCTCTATTGCCAGATGCTTGTGGTTCGCCGCCTTCTTGACGGTTTGTTTGTGTTCTATCACGAGCAGGACGACGAGGCGCACGAGCTTCTTTTACATCTTCAGGATTTTCTAACTTGATTTTTCCTTTTAGTAAAAAATTCGTTACTTCACGATTCACCGTACTAATAAACTCTTTGAATAAGTCGTAGGCTTCTTTTTTATAAATTACCAACGGATCTTTTTGCTCAAATTGTGCCGCAAATGACGCATCTTTCAATTCGTCCATGGAGCGTAAATGCTCTTTCCAATTATTGTCAATTAAAGCTAAAGTGATGCCTTTTTCTAACTCGGTAATAATAGATTCACCATCTGTTTTGACAGCTTCTTCTAAGTTAGCGACCAAGTTCATTCCTTTCTTGCCATCGGTAAATGGAATCGCAATATTTTTATATTGATGACCTTCATTTTCGTAAACGTTTTGAATCGTTGGTAAAACCGTTTTACGAATCGTGTCCATTTTCTTAGCGTAATAATCCGTCACTTCTTCCTCGAATACAAACGCCATTTCCTCTGCATCGCCATTATTGAATTGCTCTTCTGTAAGTTTTGGTTCGATACCTAAGAATAACAAACAGTTTTGTTGAAATTGTTCGTAATCGCTATTGTACTTATGTGACAAATACAACTCTTGTGCAAACTCCGTCAACATATTATAAATATCCACAGACAAGCGTTCGCCCGAAAGAGCATTATTACGACGGGCATAAATCGCTTCACGCTGAATGTTCATGACATCATCGTAATCCAATAATCGCTTACGTGTACCGAAACTATTTTCCTCTAAACGCTGTTGCGCTCGTTCGATAGATTTTGTCACCATAGAATGTTGAATCACTTCACCATCTTGATGCCCCATTCTATCCATCATTTTCGTGATACGTTCCGAGTGAAACAATCGCATCAACTTATCTTCCAAAGACACATAAAACTGAGAAGAACCAGGGTCTCCTTGACGACCTGCACGACCTCGCAACTGTCTATCAACACGACGAGAATCATGTCGTTCTGTACCGATAATTGCCAAACCACCGGCATCTTTTACAGCCTTAGAAATCTTAATATCCGTACCACGACCAGCCATATTTGTTGCGATTGTCACCTGACCAGGTTTACCAGCCTGTGCGACCACTTCTGCCTCTTGTTGATGGCGTTTTGCGTTCAAAACATTATGTTCGATTCCTCGCAAACGCAACATACGACTCAATCGCTCCGATACATCAACCGTAGTTGTACCAACTAATACAGGACGACCACCTTCTACTAATCGTTGGACTTCGTCAATAATCGCATTGAATTTTTCACGTTCTGTTTTATACACCAAATCATCACGGTCATCCCGAGCAATCGGTTTATTCGTAGGAACAACGACAACATCTAATTTATAAATATCCCAAAACTCTTTTGCTTCCGTTTCAGCGGTACCAGTCATACCAGCCAACTTATGATACATACGGAAAAAGTTCTGTAAGGTAACCGTTGCATAAGTTTGGGTTGCGGCTTCGATTTTTACATTTTCTTTCGCTTCTAAGGCTTGATGCAAACCGTCAGAATAACGACGACCTTCCATCGTACGACCTGTCTGCTCATCAATGATTTTTACTTTTCCTTCTGCCACTAAGTAATCATCGTCTTTTTCAAAAAGCGTATAAGCTTTTAGCAATTGATTTGTAGCGTGTAAGCGTTGAGATTTTGTGGAGAAATCTTCGATAAGTTGTTCTTTCCGCTTTACTTTTTCCTCTGCTTCGATCCCTTCTGTTTCATCAATTTCTTGCATTTCAGCCGTAATATCAGGCATCACAAAGAAGTTCGGGTCTTCTTGGCCTTTTGCCAAAAATTCCGCTCCTTTCTCCGTCAAGTCAATACTTCTATTTTTTTCAACAATAGAAAAATATAACGGAGCATCTGCCAACGGCATATTTTTTCCTTGCTCTTGCAAATAGAAGTTTTCCGTTTTTTCTAATGTCGCTTTGACACCTTGTTCTCCCATGAATTTAATCAACGGACGATACTTTGGCATCGCACGAAAGGCACGGAATAAATCCAAGCCACCTTGACCCTCTTCTGGGCCATTATTACCTTCACGAATTTTCTTTTTCGCACCATTCAAAAACTCTTGTGCTAATTTTCTTTGAGCTTGTACCAAGGCTTCGACACGAGGTTTCAAAGCATCATATTCCTGTTTGCCAGAGCCTTGTGGAATTGGCCCTGAAATGATTAAAGGCGTACGAGCATCATCAATTAAAACTGAATCAATCTCATCGACCATCGCATAATGATGCTTTCCTTGAACCTTATCTTCGTCCGAACGCACCATATTATCACGCAAATAATCGAAACCAAACTCGTTATTTGTACCATAAGTAATATCACATTGATAAGCCCTTTTACGACCTTCCGAGTGCGACGGATATTTGTCAATACAATCAATCGTCAATAACAAAAACTCCATCACCGGTCCAATCCATTCCGCATCACGTCGAGCTAAATAATCATTCACCGTCACAACGTGAACACCGTAACCAGCCAAACCATTCACATAAGCCGGAAGCGTTGCGACTAAAGTTTTACCCTCACCAGTTTGCATTTCAGCAATCTTACCTTTGTGTAAGGAATAGCCACCCATCAACTGCACATCGTAATGAACCATTGCCCACTCAATCTTTCCACCTGCTGCGTCCCAATGATTTTTCCAATAAGCTTTATCGCCTTCGATACGAACATAAGTCTTACCTTGTGCCGCCAATTCTCTATCGTGCTGTGTTGCGGTTGTTATTAACTCTTCACCATTCGCCGTATAGATAGCTTCCATCATGGTGAAACGTCTTGCCGTTTCTTTCACTACCGCAAAAGCTTCAGGTAAGATTTCCTCCAAAATATCTTCTAAATGCTTATCTCGTTCCTTAATAAGCTCATCTATTTCACCGAAAATCCGTTCCTTTTCCTCAAAGTCTTTCGTTTCCGCAGCATTTGTTTTTAACGCATCAATATCTTCATTAATACCAGCCAAATGTTCTTGGATAGCAGCACGAAACTCTATTGTTTTATTTCGTAACTCGTCATTTGTTAGGCTATGTAACTTCGCATACTCCTCATTCACTTGCTCGACAATCGGCTCCATTGCCTTTACATCTTTGTCTTGCTTATTACCACCAAATAATTTTGATAAAAATTTTAACATGATTGTTATTGAAATGATTGTTAGACTGTTGGACTATTAAATTGTTAATTTATCATAACAATTTGATAATCAAGCAATCTTAACAATCATTATTTTATTTATTTTAATAATGATTTATCGTTTTTTTCAAAAGCATCGCAAATATAACGATTTCAAACTGTATTCATTATGAATTATTGATTAATGAACCCATAAGAATCTATTAGGACTGATTACTTTGAAATCGAAGACAAAAGGTAGGCTTCGGTATTGTTTCTCGTCATATTTTATTCCAAATATTTTTTTGGGTAATCTGGCAGGTTTTAGGTGACATTTTGACGTAAAAAAGTGCAGCCAAGTTAAACCTGGCTGCTATAAATATATCTGAACCGAGCCTCACTCAGTTTTACTTTGCCAAAGCCATCAATTTATCAATATCTTCCCACAAAAATCTATCCTCCTCAATTGTCGTTATTCCCAGCGCTTCAACTTTGTCGTACAATTCTTTTGTTGCCGTCGCCATTTGAGTCGGAACAATCGTATCAAATTGTTTCAAACGCATGGCTACCGCTTGTTTTGCCGTCAAAATATGTATTGCCAACACCTTCTGAACATTGCCAATAATTTGTAATAATTGACGACCAGCAATCGGTCCCATACTGACGTGATCCTCTTGATTTGCAGAGGTCGGAATCGAATCTGCCGAAGCAGGATGCACCAAAACTTTGTTTTCAGAAACAATCGAAGCAGCCGTATATTGTGGAATCATCAAGCCCGAATGCAACCCAGCATCTTGAATCAAAAACGGTGGCAAACCGTCATTTGTCGCCGCATCAACCATTTTATTAATCTGGCGTTCCATAATATTCCCCATTTCGGCAACCGCCAATTTTAGATAATCCAACACCAACGCAATCGGTTGTCCGTGAAAATTTCCGCCGGAGATCACATCGTTATATTCGACCTTCGTCCCATCGGGCAAAATCTGATTTTCCATAAAAATAATCGGATTATCCACTACCGCATTCAGTTCGTCCGTAATAACCGCTTCGGCATGTTCAATCGCTTTTAGGCTTGCTCCAAAAACTTGCGGAAAACAACGAATCGAATACGCATCTTGTGGCGTGATTTTCTTTTTCGCAATATGCACCAGATCCTGCCAAAAATCCCGATTTTTCAACTCCGTTGGCATATATTTTAATAAGAAATCACAGAATAACTTCGGAATAAAATCAACCACGCCTTTTAAATTTTCCAAATCCAAAAAGTCTTGTGCATTTTCGACCTTCAACAATCGTTCAACCCTTACCAAACGTGACTTTGCCTTGACCTGAACTTCTAAATTATTCGTAATTTCGATTTGCTTTTGCAAATGTAACTGTAACTGTGTCAAACGATTGATCAACACAGAAAAGTCTGCATTTTCCACAATAATCGTTTTTGGAAAATACTTTAAAATCTTCAATGGAGAAATCCCAATCATCGTCGAGCCTTCCGTCAACTCTCGCATTCGTTTAGCGATTTCGATTTGTCCGCTATGCTTACGAACCGCATGAATTTTATAATCAAAAGCCTTCGGTCGAGAACAATGCCCTTCCATCAACAAAGCGGCACTAAGAATAGATTTATCCATTAAATCTTTCGCTCGGCTTACGCCAAAAACGCCTAAACTCACCATCAAAGTCGTACCATTACTCAATCCGATTCCTTCCTTGTACGACAATTCAATCGGAGCGATTAACGGCATTTTTTCCAATTCATCACGGCTTTCGTTCTCCTGTTCAATTTGACGATTAATTGATTGAACAGCTTCCAATTGATACAATTCAGAAGTCCGCAGTCGCTGCCCCTTAAAATGCACCAACCCCTCGCCCATCAACGGAATAGCCATGTGCGATAACGGACACAAATCGCCACTCGCCCCAACCGAACCCTGTTCAGGAATCATTGGATGAATCCGATAATTAATAAATTGTTGCAATAAGCGGATCGTTTCTAACCGAACACCCGAATGACCAGCCAACAAAGTATTTAAACGAATCGTCATAATCGCCCGTACAATACCTTCATCAAATGGTTTTCCAACGCCACAAGCGTGTGATAACAAAAGGTTCCGTTGCAAATCAGACGCATCTTTTTGCTCAATCACCTTATCAGCATTGATACCAAAACCAGTCGTTACACCGTAAATAATTTTTCCTAACTCAACTTGATTCGTAATAAAAACTTGACTTTCAATCACGTTTTCGATTGCTTCAGGAGCAATTTCGACTTTTGCATAATCTTCCGCAACTCGCAAAACTTGGTCAATAGACAAACTTTGCCCATTTAAAATAACATTAGTGGTAGGCTGCATAGTTTAATTTCAAAATTTTAATAAAATATGGGCTGCAAAGGTCTGAAAAATTGTTGAAATGTTTTAGTGTTTGAATGTTCGAGTGTTCAAATGTTACAAAACACTCGAACATTGAAACATTCGAACATTCGAACATTATATCTATCTCCCGTAAGCATCATAATACGCTTCTAAATGTTTTTCATAACGTTTCAACAGGTCAATATTTTTCTTTTCTAAATCCGTCAGCATGTCTTTCACTTCGGTATGCACAGGAATATACCAACTGATTTTATCAAAAATATAACGCATTCTACGATATTTGAAGGTATAGCCGTGACGTGCATAAATTGCATTACGAATGATTTCCATATCGCCTTTATACAAGTTTTCTATATCTTCAGGCTTCAATTCTGTATTAGAAGCATTGATAAGAATCGCCTGTTCTGTCGGAATCTCGAACGTACCTTGCTCGTCATCATAGCTATCATAAAAAATATCTTGTACAACGCTTTCTTCTAACTCTAAATCCTTTTTGTACATAAATACCTTTTTGGGTAAGTTATACTTTCTTTTTGTAACGGCTAATTTTTTATCATTCGCTACCCAAGTTCCTTGAAGGCTTTTGTTCGTAGCATCGACTATAAATGAAAACGTTCCATCATATTTGTCGTCACCTGGTTCTTTTGCTTCAACTGCATAGACATTATTTCCTTTATCTGTAATCGTTCCCGAAAACGGTCGGCTATTTCCTGCGATAACGCTGTGACCTTCGATTTTTCCATCTTCGATTTTATCAATAGCGATATTAATCTTGTTGGAATAAGATGGCTTTTTATTTTTTTTGAACTCTTCGGCTTCAAACATTCCGACATAATAACCATACATTCCCTGTTGATTTTCAGGGATTTCAACGGTTTGTTGCGGAAGTTGTTGTATCTGTTCGGTTTGTTGTAGTGTTTCTTGTTGTTGTGCCGTTTCCGTTTCGCCACACGCTGCTAACATTCCTAAAAGGAAGGTGTAAATAAATAGTTTTTTCATTGATTTTAATTTTAAGTGTTAGATAAAAGGTATTTTTAAAATGCCTTTTATCCTTTCCATTTTCGATAAATATACACTTCTACAATCACTAAATTCAACACCCAACCCAACCAAGCGACAACTCTGTAAACGTCCATTGGTGGCGGATGAAAAAGGGCTACAATGACATATTTCCAAGCCCGAAGGGTTATCGCAGACATAGCTAAAGCAAAGCTACGCAGCATCCATTGTTGGTGTGCGATGATGTTTTTTTGCTTCAATCTCCACATTGCGACAAGCGTAAATATAAACCACAAAACAGCTAATAAACAAAATCCAATTCGTGACCAAAATCCGCCATTAGCATAAATTCCGATAATCAATCCTGAAGGAGCTGCGAATAAAAGTGTCGCTACGACGTATAGCCAACCTGAAGATTGGTGAATCCAATAATATTTTTGCCGAATCGTTTTAGAAAATTGTGTAAAACCTGCAATTAATACAAAAATAGAGGTGAATACGTGAATGAAAAATGAAATTGAATAATGTATCATCGTCACGTATTCTTGCTTGATTCTTAGAAAGGCTACATCTGTATTTATTGGAATATACTGCATCGTGATCGCTGCCATTAGGTAGCAAAAAAAGGCATAAACAGCAAGTAGTAAAAGATAAATCGTAATTTTTAGCGTTCTCATTCCTTTAAGTTTCAACTGAATATTCAAAATACGAGATTTCTATTATTTTTGAGCTTTTAATCCTCAAAAATCTATTTTATAAAATAGACTACAAATATTTTGAGGTGGTTGAGTTTGGTATTTTAGAGACAAAAATTAAATAGCAAAATGGTTAAAGGATAAAACAATATCAAGAAAACAGCCTAACAATTTAACAATTCAACCATTGAATTAATACCTTTACAAAATAGAATCAAATTAATGATAAAATAAAGATTTGAGATTTGAGATTTAAGATTTGGGATTTTCACTCACATCTTTCACCTCACATCTCACATCTCGCATCTAAATAAAAAATGTCCAATAAAAAACTATTTCTACTCGATGGTCACGCTTTGGTTTATCGTGCGCATTATGCTTACATAAAACGCCCTTTAATCAATTCGAAAGGTATCAATACGTCTGCGATTACAGGGTTTGTGAATACATTATGGTCGATTTTACAAAAAGAAAAACCGACACATTTAGCCGTTTCATTTGATATGTCTGGTGGTACTTTTCGTAATGAAATGTATCCTGAATATAAAGCAAATCGAGACGCTCAACCCGAAGATATTTCGATTGCCCTACCTTACATTCGTTCAATAATCGAAGCCTTTAATATTCCGATTGTAATGTTGGAAAATTATGAAGCAGATGACATAATTGGAACATTGGCTAAACAGGCTGAAAAAGAAGATTTTACGGTTTATATGATGACTCCCGATAAGGATTACGCTCAATTGGTATCGGACAAAATTTTTATGTATAAACCCGCTCGTTCGGGCGATGATGCCGAAGTTATCGGTGTCCCGGAAGTGTTGGAAAAATGGGGAATTTCCAGAGTTGATCAAGTCATTGATATGTTAGGGCTGCAAGGTGATTCGGTGGATAATATTCCTGGGATTCGTGGTATTGGCCCGAAAACAGCGAAGAAATTATTGGCAAAATACGATACCGTCGAAGGCTTAATTGAAAATGCGGATAAGTTAAAAGGTAAACAAAAAGAACGGGTTATCGAAGGAGCAGAATTAGGTTTATTATCTAAAAAATTGGCGACAATTGATGTCAATGTTCCTGTTCAATTTGATGCTTCAAAATATATTGTCGAGCCAATAAATCGAGAAAAGTTACAAGAAATTTTTAAAGATTTAGAGTTTAGAAATTTATCAAAACGAATTTTAGGTATCGAAGCCGAACCTGCTGCACCACAAAATATCGCTGGTCAACAAGGCAATTTATTTGCTACTGGCCCGACCGTTCAACAAGCTACACCGAAGCCAATTCCTGAACCAACTACTGTAGATAATACCATAGATAATACAGAACATGATTATCAACTCATGGATACGCCCGAAAAACACGCAGAATTGGTCGCTTTATTAGAAAAACAAACCTCAATTTCATTCGATACCGAAACGACTGGCGTTGATGCGAATGAAGCAGAGTTAGTTGGAATGTCATTTTCGTTTGAAGCAAATAAAGGCTACTACGTGCCGACACCAGCCGACCGAAACGAAGCCTTAGCCATTGTTGCAGTATTTAAATCGGTTTTAGAAAATCCAAATATTGAGAAAATCGGTCAAAATATCAAGTACGATGCGTTGATGATGAAATGGTACGGCGTTGACTTGCAAGGAACGTATTTTGATACGATGATTGCACATTATTTGTGTGAGCCGGATTTGCGTCATAAATTGGATTATTTGTCGCAATCGTATTTGAATTACAAAATGGTACCGATTGAAAAACTGATTGGGAAGCGGGGCAAAAACCAACTTACAATGCGAGATATTGCGGTCGAAAAAGTATCGGAATACGCGGCAGAAGATGCGGACGTAACGCTACAATTGAAGCCTGTTTTAGCCGAAATGTTGACAGAAAATAGAGCCGTTGATTTATTTGAAAATTTGGAAATGCCGCTGGTGCGTGTCTTGACGGATATGGAATTTGAAGGCGTTAGAATTGATGGCGAATTTTTGAATAATTACTCGAAAGAGTTGGAAAAAATCATCAAAGAAAAAGAGGAAAGTATTTACGAAAAAGCTGGAGTTCGTTTCAATATTGCTTCGCCAAAACAAGTTGGCGAGGTATTATTTGATAAAATGAAAATTCCATATCGTTGGAAAAAAACGAAAAGTGGCCAATACTCGACAAGCGAAGAAAAACTGTCGGAATTGGCAGCAGAACATGAGTACGTTCAAGAGATTTTGGATTTTAGAAAATTCTCAAAATTAAAATCAACGTATGTCGATGCCTTGCCGAAATTGATTAATCCGAAAACGGGTCGAGTGCATTCGTCTTTTAATCAAGCACGAGCCGCAACAGGTCGTTTGTCGTCTGAAAATCCGAATTTGCAAAATATTCCGATTCGGGACGATGCTGGTCGTGAGATTCGTAAAGCCTTTATTCCAAGAGATGAAAATCATATTTTATTGGCTGCCGATTACTCGCAAATTGAGCTGCGTTTGATTGCCGAAATTGCGAACGAAAAAGCGATGTTAGAAGCCTTTCAAGCGGGCCACGATATTCACCGTGCAACGGCTGCAAAAGTCTATGGCGTTCCATTAGAAGAAGTTACTGCTGACCAAAGACGAAATGCCAAAACGGTCAACTTCTCCATCATTTACGGTGCAGGTGCCACGAACCTTTCTCGACAACTCAACATCAAACGAAAAGATGCTAAAATATTGATTGACAACTACTTCACTCAATATCAAGATTTGAAAAAATACATGGACGAAACGGTTGAAAACTGTCGCAAAGATGGCTACGTCACGACCTTAATGGGGCGTCGCCGTGAACTTCGGGATATTAATTCTCGCAACGCTTTAGCTCGTACAAACGCAGAACGTGTAGCGATAAATACACCGATTCAAGGTTCAGCAGCCGACATGATTAAGGTCGCTATGATTAATATTCATAAAGCACTAAAAGACGGAAATTTTAAATCCAAAATGATTATGCAAGTGCATGATGAATTAGTTTTTGATGTGTATAAACCTGAATTGGAAACACTTAAACCGATTATCGAAAACTTAATGAAATCTGCAATTCCGAATTTGCAAGTTCCGATTTTGGTGGGTATGGATATTGGTGAGAATTGGTTGGAAGCACATTAGGATTTAAGTGTTAAATACGAAGTATTGAGTATTTTGAAAAGGTCAAATTAGCTTAGGTTAATTCGGCCTTTTTTATTGGTGTTATAGTTTGATAATATTTCGTTCAAACCATGCTTGACACCATATTAATACAAACTCAAGTAATATTTCATTGGAATAAGGCGACGTTAAGTCTGTAGATTTTTGCGAGGATAAAGGTTCGCCAAACATTTCAGAACTTATCACATCAATCAAATAATCTAAAGGTGCTTCATTTAGAAAATTATCAGGTGGAACAAAATTTCCGCCATGTCTTTTTACTGTCTTTTGATTGATAAAAATAATATCTGCTTTTCTCAAATATTCCATTAGGCTAAGGCTTTAAAAACATCCTCACATTTATCAAAGTCCGCATCAATCAAGGCTTCAATCTTCTGCTGTCTTTCACTTTCCGCATTATCACCAATGA
>CBFIHR010000015.1:0-67270 GCA_965662365.1 Saprospiraceae bacterium | reverse complement strand
TTCTTCGATTTTTTATAAAAAATTATTGATCATTCAACGTAAAAAATAATCGTTTCAGCATTTGGATTACAAAAAAATAGATCTAACAATTTGTATTTTAATAAGATTGAAATTGTGATTATATATAATAATATGCTGATTTTTAATTTATTAGGAGAGTTGAAAGGATCTCTTATTTTATAAAGTCAATGTGTAAACAGCATAATTTTATTTACTATCATCTAAATAATCTTCACTTGAAAAATCATCGCTTAGAAAATTTTTACTTGAAGTGTTTTCTGTTATAAAATCATCATCCAGAACATCGTCAGACATAGCTAAAGACGCTGTTTTGTCCCATTTATATTTTAAAAATTGATAGAAGCCAGTCGTTCCACCGAGTCCTCCGCCAAGACCTATTAGTAACTGAAGGCCAAGACCAATATTCTCTAAATCAACATCAAGGTCAAGCAGAAGAACAAAAACTCCTAAAATGATTCCTCCAATAAAAGCCCCTAAATAATAGGCAACAATCCCCAAAATTGCCCAAAGCCAAAGTTGTTCTTTCCTGTGTTTTTTGGCTAACGTGTAATAGGTTTTGCCAATAAAATAAATAAATATAAGTCCTAACATGATTTTTATAATAATTTAGATGCTAATTACTTATTAAAAATAATCAAAATAACGCATTTTATACATAATAAGCAAGAACGCTTACGATTACCGAAGTATAAAGGTCAGTTTTATTATATGATTTTTCAATTTCTCATAAGGTTTTCAGCTTTACGATTATTAAGAACTATTTAAAGGCATCTTCCAGAATCTCCTCCAAACGTTCCAAAGAAATATGCCGTTCTAAAACACCATTTTCAGCAACGGAAATAATGCCCGTTTCCTCTGATACCATTAGTGATATAACATTGGTATCCTCTGTAATACCAACGCCTGCACGATGTCGCAAGCCTACTTCTTTTGGCAAATTGTTGTTTTCAGAAACAGGTAAAATTGCCCCAGCGGAATAGACCTTGTCGTTGTAAATAATCATTGCTCCATCATGCAAAGGGCTATCTTTATGAAAAATAGTTTTTAGAAAAACCTTAGAAATTTCTGCATTAAGAATTGTCCCTTGATTCGTTAAGCCCATACCGGCAGGATTACGTGTGAACACCAATAAAGCACCAGTTTTGGATTGACTAAACTCTTCTATCGCAAGGCGAATCAGACGAATTTCTCGTCGCTGTTTTTTGGTAATTAATAAATTATTATCAAAATATTTGGCAATGAAAGAAGATCGTTGTCGCAAAAAACTCTTTCCTAAAAACAGTAAAAACCGACGAACTTCTGGCTGAAAAACAATTAATAATAAAATCACACCGACACTGACGACTTGATTCAGAATCAGTGACAACAGATCCATATTCAGGATATCGACCAGCCACCACAACACATAAATCAAGACCAAACCCAAGAAGATATTAAACGCCAAACTTCCTCTTAGTAGCTTGTAAATCTGATACATCAAGTAGCCGACAATTAATACATCTAATACGTCTAACAGCGTAATTTCTAAAAAGCCTATTTGCAAATTTTTATATTTGACCTCATTCCTAACCCTTTTCCTCCAGGAGAAGGGTTAGGGATGAGGTATCATTCTACCCGATGATTCAAATTATAAAACACAAAACTAATTTTGTCGGTCGCTTCCGCAATTTTCATTGCTGTCGGTTTACCCGCACCGTGTCCAGCCTTCGTATCAATACGAATTAAAATTGGATTTTCGCCCTGTTGATTCGCTTGAAGCGTTGACGTAAACTTGTAAGAATGTGCTGGTACGACTCTGTCGTCATGATCGGCTGTTGTGACCATTGTTGCTGGATAATTGGTTTTTTCGACATTGTGTAGCGGCGAATAATTATATAAATAATTGAATTGAATTGAGTCTTCGCTTGAGCCATAATCTGTTGTCCAAGCCCAGCCAATTGTAAATTTATGAAAACGCAACATATCCAGAACGCCAACGCCGGGTAAAGCGACTTTAAATAAATCTGGTCGTTGTGTCATACAAGCCCCGACCAACAAACCGCCATTTGAGCGACCTTCAATCGCTAATTTCTCCGAAGAGGTGAATTTCTTTTCAATCAAATGTTCGCCCGCAGCGATAAAGTCGTCAAATACATTTTGCTTTTGAAGCACCGTTCCGCTTTTGTGCCAGCGTTCGCCAAACTCACCGCCGCCACGAATATTTGCGACAGCATAAATACCACCTTTTTCTAAAAAGTAGGCTTTTTCAGGACTAAATCGTGGCGTAATACTGATATTAAATCCACCATAACCATAGAGCCAAGTCGGATTATTACTGTCCAAACGCAAGTCTTTGCGATGCGTAACAAACATCGGCACTTTTGTATTGTCTTTGCTGTAATAAAAAATCTGTCTGGTCGTATATTTTGAAGCATCAAAAGTCGTTTTGGGTATTTTATACGCTGTTGCTTTTCCCTTTCGGGAAATATCATATTGATAAATACCTTCTGGCTGTGTAAACGACTGAAAAGCAAAGTATAAGTCCGAGCCATCGCCGTCAAAGTCCGAAATAGAGCCGTAATCTTCGGGCAGTGCAATTGCTTGCTCATATTCGCCTTCGTTACTAAATACGATTAATTGATTTACCGCATTTTTTAGGTATTTTCCAACGATTTTATCACCAATCATTTTCGCATCTTGCAATACATTTTCGCCCTCTGCAATGAGTTCAATCCAGTTTTCCTCTGCTGGTTTTTCAGCATCAATAACGATGACTCGATTCATTGGAGCTTTGTGGTTTGTTAAGACAAATAATTGATTATCAATATTTCCAATGACCTTAAAATCATATTCGAAAGTTTCATAGATTGGCTCAAGGAAGTTATCCGCTAAACTTAAATCCTTGAAATATAGAGCGTTGCCGCTGGTTGATTCTACCGCTTGAATAATCAAAAACCGTTCGTCTTTAGTCGTCGAAGCGTAGAAATTCCGTTTAGCATTCGTTCGATCAGCAAATACGAGTTTGTCTGCTTCTTGTTTTGTTCCTAATTGATGGTAATAAACTTGATGAAATTCGTTTGTACCCGACAATTCTTCGCCTTGCTCGGGAGCAGGGTAACGACTATAATAAAAGCCATTATTGGCCCAAGAAATATCCGAAAATTTGACCCAGCGGACTTCGTCAGTCATCGTTTCGTCTGTTTCCAAATTTTTGATATAAATACGTCGCCAATCAGAACCGCCATCTGCCATTGCGTAAGCTAAAAAAGTACCGTCTTTAGAAAAACTATAACCGCCGATCGCTCCTGTTCCATCACTTTGTAACTGATTAGGATTCAGGATTTCTTTAGTTTTTTTGCCTTCTTGAACGTATAAAATCGGCTGGTTTTGTAAGCCATCATTTTTTAAAAAGTAGGTTTTTGCTCCTTTGATAGTCGGCACAGAGTACCGCTCATAATTCCACAATTCATTTAAGCGTTTTTCGACTTTTCCACGAAAAGGAATTTTTTCTAAATATCCAAAAGTTGTTTCATTTTGTGCTTCGACCCACTCTTTAGTCGCTTCTGAGTTTGGGTCTTCTAACCAGCGATAAGGGTCAGATATGTTCACGCCGAAGTAATTATCGATCACATTTTCTTGTTTGGTCTCCGGGTATTTGAGGGTAATCTTATCGTAATTTGTATTATGCTGTTGGCTTTTTTTACAAGCTACAATAGACAGGCAAACGACAAATAACGATAATATCTTTGGATATTTCATAACGGTTATTTTTGAAAATACGGATTTCGTCTAAAATTGAGGAAAATTTTTAAATGCTACAAAGAAAATGAAGAATAAATATATTGAGTAGGAAAACTTCGGCTGTTTAGAAACAAAAAAATCGCACCGGCTCAATAGAGAACCGGGCGACTACACTACACATGAAAATGAATATTGCCCCTTTAACAAAATATCATGGTAGTGGTTTAATCCTTAATCACGTTGTTAGATCGTGACGATGTCTGTTTTCTATTAGTTTGGTATGAATACGCTTTTGTCATTTTTATCACTTTACGAGCGATAGCAACAACTTGGGTTACTTTGCTGACGAAGATACAATATAAACTAAAGGTATGAAAAATGGGTAATGTTAAAATTAATTATTTTGACAAAATATAAATAAAAAACGCTCACAAATATTTGTGAGCGTTTTTTGTTCAGCATTAAGAAATTAGCCTTCGAAGCGTTTATTTATTATTCTATAATAAAGCTATCCCAACGCTTCAGAGTTTTTTATTCCAAAAAATAGGCGGTAATAAAACTTAGGTTTTATCAATTTTTTTGTTGCTTCATGATCATAAATTAAATCTCGAAGTTGGTCATTTTTATCATATTTTTTGGCAATAAAATTCATACCTTTTAATAAGATTGTCAATGCAATATTGCTGGACAAGAACGGAGCGACAAACTTGCTCATCTTCAAATAATTCTTAATCCTATCAAAAACTCGTTCGTCATAATCCGCAATAGTTGTAAGCGAAAAATCATTCGCTTTGTCGCATTTAGCAGCGAACTCGGCTGCGATTTTACCACTTAACATTGCTTGAGGAATGCCATTTGCGGAAAGCAAATCAATCAATCCTGCGGCATCACCCACTAACATAAAGTTGTCACCGGAGATTTTACGCTTTTTAGTTCCCAAAAATAAACCGCTTCCTGTCAATTTTCCGACTTGTTCTGCCGCTGCAAATCGCTCTTTTAGCAAAGGGTGAGTCGCTAAGGTATCCTTTAAAATTTGCTTTAAGTTGAGTTTTTTCTTCTTGACAATGTCACTTCTAACGACTACATTTACATTCACGGTTTCGTCCGTAAATTGTGTCAAATACAAACCGCCAGGTAATAAATCTTTCGTAATATATAATTCACAATATTGCCCATGTTCAGAAGGTTTGACATTCTTATAATACCCTCGGACGCCGACCGCAAAGTGCTTATCTTCCTTTTCGACTTGATGTAGATTTTTTATAAAATTGGCATTTGAACCGCTACAAATTATGGCTAAATTGGTAAAGATAGATTGCTTTTTGCTTTCGATAAGAATGCCATTTTCACTTCTCGTTAAGTTCGACACATTAAAGCCTTCGATGACTTCAATTAGCGGACTCGCCTTCGCTTTATTCATCAACTCATTGTCCAATTTGATTCTTGGAATTGCATAACAAGAAGGGTCATCGGTATCGGATTCTAAGGGTAAAAAGTCAATTTTCATCTTGTGGCTATTCGCTGCATGTGCCACAATTCCTTTCATTTGTAAAGACTTTTTTTCTAATTGTAAATTGTCAATAAAATTTGGATCTAACTCGTTCAGCACCCGAATAGTATTTCCCGTAATATTATCCGCACAAGGCTTGTGTCGTGGGAAAACGGCTTTATCAATTAACGTACTTTTGACGCCTTGTTTTGCTAAAAAAAGGCTGGTCGTTACGCCTGCTGGACCGGCACCGATGATACAAATTCGTCTATCTATTCGCATTATTCTCCTTGGTTGATGAATATCAAAATTGATCGTAGAAATACCTTTATAAATATTGTTGAACTGTATTATTGCTTATTAGATTATTTTTAATAATTTGATAAAAAATCCAATAAGCATTTCAAGATACCTAATTCCTACTGAACCTATTATTTAATGATTCAAAACGAGATAATTTGTAATCGGTTTAAATAAAAAAGGCTTTTATTTTTCTTAAACGGTCATCATTTTATCCTAAAAAATACCAAGCTGTACCCATTACGGTGACATTAATACCCACCAAAATCCAAAAGAAAATCACCGAATCACCGACCAGACGATCTTCTACAAATTCATCGACTCGGCGTTGTACAATCGGTTGAATAATTGGTAAATTTTCTTTTTTTAATTCGGTTGTTTCACTGACTTCTTTCAGTGCTGCAGCAATCGGAATTTCCTCTAAGACAAAAGATAAAATAAAGTAGATTGGTCGAGGTAATTTCTCTTCTAAGTTTTTGATAAATCCTTTTTTATTCTTCACTTTATCACCTGCAAAGACTGCCCCCAGACCAGTCGTTTGAGAACTTATCACAGCCGCTTTCGTAACATTTCCGACTAATTTTTCAATCGTATTGTGACCAGATTGATACAGCCCTGCCGCTCCTTGTCGAAGTGCATTGATACGCCCGAGCCAGAGGTAAGCAAACGGAAAACCGACTAAAAATAAAGCTGTTAATAGAATCGTGAAAATGCTGCTTTTCCAAGTCGCATCGCCCAGCCAATTGATGAAGAAAACCAGGGCAAAAACCCAGTTGAAGAAAATACCTGCGATAAACGGTAAGACAATTCGCATCACGAATTTGATGCCTGCTTTGGCGTAATATGCCGACTTTGAAAGTATGCTCATTTTGTTGTGTTGAAGTGTTGATGTGTACAACGTGATTACGTCAACACATCAACACTATTTAGACTAAACTCCAGCTTGTCCCCTCTTTTCCATCTTTCAGTTGAATACCTGCTGCCATCAACTCATCACGAATTTTATCGGACATTGCCCAATCTTTATTCGCACGAGCTTCTTTTCGCATTTCAATCAAAACCTGTAAAACACTGTCTAAAACTTCGTCGTTGTTCGCTTCTTCGGCTTGTAAGCCAAAAATATCCTCGATAAATGCTTTGAAAGTCGTTTGTAAACGCTCTAAAGTTGCTTTAGAAATATGGTTGATTTTCAATTGACGATTTTTAAACGCATTGATTTTTGCCACTAATTCAAACATCGTTGCTAAAACTCTCGGCGTATTAAAATCATCGTTCATGTGAATTGACATTTCATCAATCAAACCGTTGATAACTTTATCTTCGTCATTGACTTTTTCCTTACCGATATATTCCATTTCCTGCAACGTTTTATTCGCTGCCATCAATTTTTGGAAACCTTTTTCGGCATCTTTTAAGCCTTTATCCGAAAAATCACAAACGCTGCGATAGTGCGTTCTTAAAAAGAAAAAACGCAACGTCATCGGGCTGTACGCCTGTGATAATAACTCGTGTTCGCCAGTAAATAATTCATCTGGTAAAATCGAGTTACCCAAACTTTTAGACATTTTCGTTCCTTCAAAAGTCAGCATATTCGTGTGCATCCAATAGTTAGCAGGAGCAGTTCCACAACAGCCGATATTTTGAGCCACTTCGTTTTCGTGATGTGGAAATTGTAAATCCATTCCGCCACCGTGAATATCAAAATGTTCGCCCAAATACTTCGTACTCATCGCCGAACATTCTAAATGCCAACCCGGAAAACCAACGCCCCACGGCGAGTTCCAACGCATGATATGACTTTCGTTCGCATTCATCCAAATCGCAAAATCTGCCGGATGATCTTTTTCACTTTGAGCCTTTAGGTCACGAGTTTCGACACGCAAATCTTCTAATTTCTTACCAGAAATTTGGCCGTATTCTTCGTGCTTTTCTGCAAATTGAACCGTTTTAAAATAAACCGAACCGTTGCGTTCATACGCATATCCATTGTCCAAAATCTGCTGAACCATTTCGATTTGCTCAATAATGTGACCAGTTGCCGACGGTTCGATACTTGGCGGATGATTGTTCAATTGAGCCATAACTTTATGAAAACCCTTGGTGTAGCGTTGCACGATTTCCATCGGCTCCAACTGCTCAATCCTTGCTTTTTTCGTAATCTTATCTTCGCCAGTCATCTCCTCATCATTCTCCAAATGCCCAACATCCGTGATATTGCGAACATAGCGAACTTTATATCCTAAGTGCGTCAAGTAGCGATAAATCAAGTCAAAACTCGTAAACGTCCGACAGTTCCCCAAATGCACATCGCTGTAAACCGTTGGCCCACAAACGTACATTCCGACTCGACCTTCGTGAATAGACTTAAACGTCTCTTTACTACGACTTAAACTATTATAAATTTTTAAATTTTCTTGTGTTTGCATGCCGCAAAAATACTGTTTTTAAATAATTATGAATTATGAATTATGAATTATTTTATCGAATGTATTTGAATGATAAACGAATATAATTGTTTTGAAAAAACCAACCCTTTTAAAATCACCTTCCGTTATTCCAATATGAAAAATCTACTAATTACGGCTGGCTGTGGCTATTAAAGCATTAACATAAAAAGTAAAAGTGAGGTTGATTTAAGCTGGTTGAGGTGTTTATTTTGATAACCCTATACGTTTTTTATTAATCTTATAGGTTTATAATCAGATAGTTACGTTGTTTTGATTGTCACAATCCTTACTACCGGACATTTTTAAAATTACGATTTTTAAAAACTTAAAATTATCTCCTAAGTCATTGATAATCAGACCTAACAGACTTTTAAAACCTGTCAGGTCTTTGCCGCAAAGTCAAAGTATCGGGGTAAGGTTGAAAGCAACTGATAAACTTGCTTGAGACTTAGAATACTAATGAATAACAATAGGTTATACAAAAAAGAAATTTTGGTTATCGTGTTTTCCCTGTTCAAAATCGACCAATTCGCCATTGTATAAAACCTTGATGGAATAATTCCAACTTTTGATTAAATCAAAGCATTTATAACGATTTTCATTTTCCCATAACTCGGTATAAATAATTGGTTTATCCCTCAAAATCAACTGTTCGCCGCCTTTCAATGCAAAATATTCAAAGTTTTCCACATCTAATTTAATTCCATGAATTTTGATATTTTGAAACGTGTCCAGATCATCCAAACGCTTCAAAGGTGCTTTAAAACGTTTGCCTTCATTAAAGTCCGTCAAGTCTTCATGTACGACATGACTCAACCCTTGCATCTGCACGTTTTCGACCTCCGGCATTACCATTTCAATCATTGTATTTTCATCGCCTAAAGCGATTTGAAATAGTGCTACATTTTGTAAATTGTAGCTTTTGATAATATTCGATAAGGTTTTGAAATTTGGTGGAACGGGTTCGTAAGCATAGACTTTTTTGACTTTTCGAGCCAAATGAACCGCTGTGATACCAATATTTGAACCAATATCCAGCACATTCGCATCGTTACTCATTAAATCCACGAATTTGAAAAAATCGCCTTCGTTTTTATCTGATTTGAAAGTCGCTATTTTAAACTTAGCGAATAACACCAAATAACGTTCAAAACCTAATGTTTGCTGTAATATACGTTGAATAATTTTTTTCATTACTGTTTATCTAAGAAGCTATTATCCTAAAATTTTCTCTACACTTTGCCAGATTACATTTGCGGTGAAGTCCCATGTGAATTTTGATTTTCTGGCCTTAGCTTTCTTGACCATACGTTGATATAGATCAGGATTTTCGACCAATTCAATCATTGCACTTGCAATTTCCTTCATACTATTTGGGTTCACCAGAATACCTGCATCACCAGCGATTTCTGGCATCGAAGATACATTTGAAGTAACGACTGGCAACTCACAATTTAACGATTCTACAATTGGCACACCAAAACCTTCAAACTGCGAAGCGAATAAAACCGCATGGCTTGCCGCCATTAGTTTGGGCGAGTCTTCGTCCGAAACATACCCCAAAAACTCAATATCGTTTTTGTGTTTCGCCGCATCGTAGGCTGATTTCACCTCGCCCGTTTGCCACGCAAATCGCCCTGCGATTAAGAACTTAAAATCAGAGCCAGTTGCTTCCTTAAATTGGTCAAAAGCCGAAATTAACCGATGGACATTTTTGCGAGGATGAACCGCTCCGATGTAGTAAAAGTAGTTTT
Source organism: Saprospiraceae bacterium (assembly GCA_965662365.1). Lineage (GTDB taxonomy): Bacteria > Bacteroidota > Bacteroidia > Chitinophagales > Saprospiraceae > CAWVWD01. Next base: position 57,539 of record CBFIHR010000015.1, on the reverse strand, counting down.
TTCCATTCGCTTTTTCTTTGCGAATACTTATTTTTTCGCTTTCGCTTAATGGTCGAAAAATATCCCGAACACCGGAGTAACAAACATCAATCTTATCAGGTGAAGCGTTGTAAAACTTTACGACATCACTTTTCGTATATTCCGAAACACAGGCAATTCGCTTCGCTTTTTGAACGAATCGAGGCGTAAAATATTGATAATACCAGCGTACCATCGTGCCAACTTGCTCCGGAAAATGACAGAATGCTAAATCGTGAATGACCAATAAAGTTGGTACTTTTGTCCGTATCGAACAAAAATTATCTGGCGAGATAAAAATGTCAGCTTTATACTTTTTTAAGGCTCGAACAACCGACAGCTCGTACCAAATGACAAACAAAATCGGATGACGAGCTGGAGGTGACAGTACGACAGGCGTTATATTATTTGAAAAAATAAACGATTCGTCATAAGGTCGATCGAAAAAAAAGATAAATTCGTGTTCTGGATGCGATGTGACGATACGGCGGAAAGTTTCCTCCACATATCGTCCCATGCCTTCTCGATTATTTTTTAATAAAAACCTTGTGTTTACAGCTATTCGCAATGTTGTGTTGAAGTATTGCTGTGTTGATGTGCTGACGTTTTGCCGTGTTCATCAATCTCAACACTTCAACCGCCGAGGTTTCGGGGTAGGCACATCAACACATCAACACAACGTAGTTATGCAGCGTAAATTTCTCACAAATCTACTATTTTTAATTTTTGTAAACCTGCTGATTAAGCCGTTTTACATTTTTGGAATTGATAGAACCGTTCAAGTCACTGTCGGAACAGCAGATTATGGCTTGTATGCAGTGTTGTATAATTTCTCGATTTTATACTATATTTTATTGGATTTAGGATTGTCCAATTATAATAATCGAACGATAGCACAACAACCTCATTTACTAAAAAATTATTTACCTAATTTTTTGATAATCAAAACTTTATTATCATTTGTATATTTGGCAGTTGTCTTTGGCTTAGCGTATAGTTGGGGGTATCGAGGGGTGAAATTATCGCTCTTGTTTCCATTAGCGTTGAATCAAGTTTTTATTGGTTTTATCCTTTATTTTCGGTCAAATATTGCGGCATTACATTTTTTTAGGTGGGACGCAATTATTTCCGTCTTTGATAGAATTTTGGTGATAATCGTTTGTTCGGTATTACTTTGGGGAAGTGTTGTGCCGACTTTTGAAATTGAATATTTCGTTTATGCTCAAACTTTTGCGTATGCGTTGACGGCTTTGGTGAGTGGCATTTTGGTGTTTAGGTTGACTTCTCAGCAGTCCTTCCTCCCGAGTACTTTGGAAGGGAGCGAATCCGAACTTGATGCTGTTAGTAAAATAAGCGAGTCAAAATCGGAGCGACGACAACAAAACATAATTGAGGAAGGAAAACAGAATGAAGTAGGGAGCAGTTCCCCGCTTCCTTTGGCACGGTCAATTCTAAATATTCTCAAAGAAAGTTATCCTTATGCCTTGCTCGTTTTATTTATGACAATTTATAATCGAATTGACAGTATTATGTTAGAAAAATTGCTGTCTGATGGATTGAATCAAGCTGGAATTTATGCGGCGGCTTATCGGCTATTAGATGCTGTAAATATTTTTGGTCTATTATTTGGAAGTTTGTTGTTACCGATTTTTGCAAAAATGTTAAAGGCGAAAGATCATATCGAAGCCCTAACATTTACAGCGTTTAAGTTGATTTTAGCGTTTTCAGTGAGTGTTGCGATTTGTAGTGCGGCTTTTGGAGCAGAAATTATGACGTTGTTGTATCAAGATAATGTAACAGAAGTCTGGGTTGATGTATTTGAGTTGTTGATTTTTAGCTTTATTCCAGTCGCTTCGGTTTATATTTTCGGAACATTGATGACAGCAAATGCGAATCTTTGGCAGTTGAATATTATTGCGATAAGCGGTGTGATTTTAAATATCGTTTTGAATCTATTATTAATACCAAAATACGAAGTGTACGGAGCGACTTTGGCGACTTTGATAACACAATCTTTGGTCGCTATTGCACACATTATTTGGTCAAAATATATTTTCAGATTACATTTTTCGATTACTTTTTTTATTCAAATTATCAGCTTTATCGGATTGACAATTTTGTGTAACTATTTGGCTTTAAGCCAGCTCAGTTTTCATAATTGGTACATAGATTTTCTTTTTGCGGTGACTTTGACGGTTTTCGTAGCATTCGGGACGAGGTTAATTGATTTGCGTGCGTTTGTAGAAATATTGAAAAGTCGGGAATAATTTGATTATTCAGTGTGAAAAATAGTATTTCTATCTAATTTTATGTAAATTATTAATACGTTTAGAACCAAATAGTTATTTCTCTTGTCTTTTCAATTAGACAATCTAACAAACTGATAATCAAGTAAAATTTTAATACATTAAAAATCACTATTTTTGTGCTTATTATCGTTTTTGTATTAAATAAGTTACAAAAAACACTGGGAAGCGATAATACTTACTTCAATTCCCTTTTTTTTATTAAAAAACCGTTAAATCAACTTATTTTAATAAATATTTTTGCTGAAAAAACGGTAGGAAGATAGTTCATTTTCAGTCACTACCTACATTTTTTATAATAATAAATCATAAAAGAGATACATTATTGTTGGTAATTGCTGTCGATTCTTTATAATATTCATGCAATTCGCATAAAAATAAAAATAATCATCATGAGATTTAATAAGTCCATATTATGCACTATTCTATTCACCTTATTCTTAGGAATAGGCGTAATTGATGCACAAGTCCGTGTCGTGAATGAGGATGGTGATGTAATCATACTAATGCCTGATGGTAAATGGAAATACGAGGATGAGGCAAAAGAGCGTAATCGAACGGACAAAGATGCTCCGCCTCCTAAAAATGTTGTACCTGCCACAAGTCAAAAGCCAAAAACCAAAAAGGTTAAAACTGAAAATGCTAAAAACATCTCGAAAGGGAAAAATGCTAAGCAATCGAAAAAAGCCGCTAAAAAGTCGTCCAATAAAAAAGTCAAGAAGACGAAAAAGGCTCAAGTAGATACCGATAAATCATCGAAAAAATCAGCTAAGGCTTCTAAAAAGGACAAATCAAAGAAGCCAAAGAAACAGAAAGCAACGGTTTATGCGGTACCAAAACGAGAACGTAAAATCAAGGCTCCTGTGGTCGCAGAGCAGTTATGCGAGTACTCGATGAAGGAACGAGATGAGTTTACGAATAAATTAAAAGTTGCTACGAAGTCGCAACCGTTTTTTGCGTATACACAAGAGGATTTAAAAAAATTCATGCGGGAAGATGATTACTTGACCTGTACCGGAAATTTAAGTCGAGTAATCGGTATGACGATTTTTAATGTGAAATTCGAAATTGAATCGGTGATGGCTCAACAAGAGTATGGCACAATCGAAGTCGGAACACAAATGATGGTCAAGCTACTTAATGACGAAACGATTATTTTGACTTGTCAAGAATTCGACAAGGGTACGGTCGATGAAAGCAGTGGAAAGACGATTTATAGAACGTACTTCAGTGTTGATAAAAATGAGGAAAAGGAGCTAAGAAAGTCAGAAGTTGTTAAGGTCAGAATGCTTTGGTCAACAGGTTTTGAGGATTATGAAGTCAATGAGTTGGATTTCTTTATTAATCAATTGAAGTGCTTAGACGCCGTGAAAGATTAACGTAACGGCGATTTCAATCGCCAGTTGAAAAATAACCTAACGACTAAAGTCATCGGTACAAAAAGGTTTACGATTGCGAAAAGCGGTTGTAAACCTTTTTTCATTTCAGGAAAAACCCTATTTTGGAAACCAAAATCTTCAAAATTCTATGAAAAAACCAATTATAAAGCTAATCTTAACTACTATTTTTTTTGTGCTTGTCGCAATGCAGATGGTCGCACAACCGTACCAAGATTTTTCCGTTTTTGGTATCCATAAATTACCTGCTCATGCTCATTGGATTCCTTTTCAAAACGAAAAAGCCGCTTTGACTTTTGATAAATCGAAGTCGGAGCATATTTTGAGTTTGAATGGGGAATGGTCAGGTTTATTTTTCAATGCAATAGAAAATATAAATGATGCTACTTTAAGGCAATCAGCAGGTCAAATAGTACCAGCAAATTGGCAAATTGAGGGATTCGTTGGACAAATGCATTATACAAATATAAAAGCACCTTTCAATGCTTCAAATCCTCCTTTTGTTCCAAATAAAGGTAACGAATCAATCATTTACACTCGTCAATTCGAAATCCCCCAAAATTGGCAAAACCAACCAGTTTTTATTCACTTTGAAGGCGTACAATCTGCTTTTTATTTGTATGTAAATGGTCGTGAAGTTGGTTATTCGGAAGGAAGTATGACACCTGCGGAGTTTAATATTTCAAAATACTTGAAAGAAGGAAAAAATACGGTGGAAGTTAATGTAATTCGTTGGTCAGATGGTAGCTTTTTAGAAAGTCAAGATTATTGGCGAATGAGTGGGATTTATCGAGATGTTTGGTTGTTTACCGTTCCCGATTTTCATATTTGGGATTTTGAAGTAGTAACAGATTTGGATAAGAATTATCGGGATGCGGAATTGAATGTTGAGGTGGATTTTAGGAATATTGATGGTTATAAATTTAAAAATCATCAATTACAATTCAAATTGTATGATATTAATAATCAGTTAGTTGCGAGTAAAAGTCAAGCAGTAAAAAGTCAAACGGAGACTTGGAGTCACCGGTTGACTAATCCCAAAAAATGGTCGGCTGAAATTCCAAATTTGTATAAATTAACGTTGACTTTGATTGACGGAAACGGCAAGGAAATTCAATCAATTTCCAAAAAAATCGGTTTTCGAGCAATTGAAATCAAAAATGGTCAAATCTTAATCAATGGAAAAGCACCGTACTTTAAAGGGGTAAATCGCCATGAATTTGATGCCGTTCGAGGTCGTGCGATTACGGAAAAGTCTATGATTACGGACATCAAATTGATGAAACAAAACAATATCAATGCAGTGCGAAATTCGCATTATCCGAATCATTATCGCTGGTATGAGTTATGTGATGAATACGGTTTGTACGTCATGGACGAAGCGAATGTGGAAGCACATTATTTGTGGTTTTACGAAGGTTGGAAACCGATGGAACGACCAGAACTTATTGATGCCGTTGTTGATAGAGGAACTTCGATGGCAGAACGGTCGAAAAATTCGCCTTCGGTCGTGATTTGGTCGCTCGGGAATGAAGCAGGAAGCGGCATTTGTATGGATTCTATGGCGGCGGCGATTCGTCAAATTGACGGCAGTCACCGACCGATTCATTATGAAGGTCATCCTACTGAAATTGCACTTAAACGTATTGAAGCCTTTAATCCTCGTGATATTTATTATTTCGCTACGGAATTTAATGACGGACGTTCTTATTTGTCTGATTACGATATTTTGACGTGTATGTATCCTTCGCCTGACGAACTGCCAAAAATGTTAGAAAAAGATGGTGGAAAACGTCCGATGTTGATTTGTGAATACGCACATTCGATGGGCAACAGCACGGGAAATTTTAAGGAATTTTGGGACGTTTTCGAGGAATATCCGCAAATGCAAGGTGGCTTTATTTGGGATTGGATTGACCAAGGTATTTATCAAAAAAATAGTGATTTTGGTTATGAATATTACGCTTATGGCGGTGATTTTGGGGACGAACCGAATGACGGAAATTTCTGTGCGAACGGTTTATTATTTGCCGATAGAACGCCTCAACCTGCTTTGCGAGAGGTGAAAAAAGTCCAGCAATTTTTTAGTGTAATTAGGAATCCCGAGATTTCGGGACAAGTTGAGAAATTAGGTATTAGGAATTACGAGTTTACAATTAAAAACAAATATGATTTTCTAAACCTTGATTTTTTAAATGTTGAATGGGAATTATTAGAAAATGGAAAAATTGTAGAAACGGGAATTGTTGATAATTTGAATATTGAACCACAAAAGGCACAAAAGATTTCGTTTGAACCGAAAACGGATTTAAAAGCGGAAGCGGAATATTTTATTCGTTTGAAATTGGTGACGAAGGAAGATTTGAGTTGGGCGGAAAGTGGCTTTGAGGTTGGGTTTGAGGAGTTTCGAGTAAAAGAAGCAGAGAAAGAATCAAATCAGTCTTATTTTATAAATTTTGAGAAAAAACTAAAAAGCGGAGATTGGACTGAAATTCATTTTACAAAAACAAAAGATGATATAATCGTACCGTTTATAGCTTATAATGATGCCGGAGATTTTCAGATAGAAAATATAGTTAAAGGTGCAAAAATCAACTTGTGGCGAGTTCCTACTGATAATGACGAAGGTGGAAATCCGATTCATACAAGTTTAGCGGAACAATGGAGAAATCTGGGTTTTGATAAATTGGAAATTGAAAATGTTAAGATTGATTTTAAATCTGTAAAGGATTTAATGGTTGACAAATTAGTTCTTGAAAAATTTTTAGAACAAAACTCCGATACATCAACCGTGTTTTTTATTTCTAAAATTGATATAAATGGTAATCTAACAAGCGAAAACTCCAAATTCAAATTTGAAACAACTTACACCCTCTACGGAACAGGCGACATTCACATCAAAAACAAGCTTATCCGCCAAAAAACGCTTTCGACTTTCTACAAAACCGCTTTACCGTTTTGTTTATTAGCCTTGACTTTAGGTTTTATTTTATTGCGTTCATCGATTGGAAATCGGTTTGCGAATATGGCTTTATTGACTTTAAAAAGTATCGTTTTACCGATAATTTTAATCGGTGTGGTGGCGACAATTTATTTTGCGATTCAAGATTATAACAAAAAAGTGCCATTACCAAAAGTCGGTACACAATATACTTTACCAAAGGATTTTCAGCACTTTGAATGGTACGGCAACGACATCGAAACTTATGCTGACAGACAAACAGGCGGCAAAATTGGGCATTATCAAGACAGCGTAAAAAATCAATATATTCCGTACATTCGACCACAAGAAAATGGCAATCATTCGGAAACTCGTTGGGCAATGTTGATGAATTCGGATAGCATCGGTTTGTTGGTGATTGCGGACGATTGGGAAGAAGGTTTGAATGTGAGTGTGCAGGATTATGAGGATAAATATTTAGAAAATTCAAAGCATAGCTTTAGAGCATTTGGAGATTATTCCAATGTAAAAGAACTTAAAAAGGCATTTGGAGAAATGGAATCTTTTGATTTAGAAATAGACGGGGTTGATTACGCTGAAAACATCTACCTTAACATCGACTACAAACAATCAGGCGTTGGCGGCGATAATAGTTGGCAACCTCGAACGCATGAAAAATATTTGTTGAAAGATGATGTTTATGAATGGTCGTATCGAATGTGTGCGATTGATTTGAAACGGGAGAAAGTGGAAGATAGGTTGAAGTATGATTTGCCGAAGGTAGAGTAAAAACCGTGTCGGTTTTCAAAACCGACACAGTTTAAAATAACTAAAATCGAATAATAACTCGCTGAAAATCAGACTTAACAACAAAGTCTTCTACGATTTCACCGTCAACTTCAATTGCTTTCACTTCTGCAGGAAAACCGATAAAATTCAATTTCGCAGTCGTATAAGTTGGTTGAAAATCACCAATTTTGCGTTGGTCAAGAATCATACCTTTGTCATTAGCCCGAAACTCAAACGTTTTTAAGGAGTACTGTCCCATTTTGTACTCGATACCTTCACCTCGGTCTTCATACAGTTCGCTGACTTCCCGACCTATTTTATAATAAATATTCAAGGTCAACTGCTCCACTGGTTTTTCCCAAGTGTATTGCATCACTGGATAAAGCGGTAAAACTGTTCCAGCTTTTACGTACATCGGAATCGCTGTCAGAGGTGTTTCGGTCGTAATCGTCTGTCCGCCTTCGATTGCCTCGTTTGTATGATAGTCATACCATAAGCCTTGCGGCAAATAAGTATCCTTCGTTTCTATACCTTTTTGTGATACAGGACTGGCCAATATCTGACGACCGAAGATAAATTCTTCTTCTTTATCGTAGGTGTTTTCATCTGTTTGAGCCACAAAAACTAACGGCTTCAAAACTGGTTCGCCAGTTTTAGAGTTGTTATAAAAAGCGGTGTATAAATACGGTAATAATTTGTACCGTAATTCAATAGCTTCTCGAATAATCGACGTAAAAGGCTCGCCGTAAGCCCAAGGCTCTTGATCAGGAACAAGACCGCTTTCTTTCATTTTAGCGACTGCTTTTTCATCAATTGTCGCTCCGCCATCGAGATTATAACCGATAGAATGCGCTCGATACAATGGATGAAAAACAGCTAACTGAAACCATCGAGTCAATAGTTCTGCCTTCGGATATTGAGCAAAACCACCAACATCAGAACCAATAAATGAAAAACCAGAAATCGCCATTCGTTGTGACTGAATATTGGCTAAATGCAAGTGTTCCCAAGTTGCGGTGTTGTCGCCTGTCCAAGCTGCAGCATAACGCTGACCGCCAGCATAACTTGCTCTGGTAAGGACAAAAGGTCGCTTGTTTGGTTGTAATTTTTTTAAGCCTTCGTAAGTTGCCCTCGACATTTGCATACCGTAAACATTATGTGCTTTTCGGTGACTGCAAGGATTATCATCATGGTTGTGTCGAACGGTTTCAGGGAACGTTTTACTTTCGACTTCAAAGACAGCTGGTTCGTTCATATCATTCCAAAAACCATCAACATCGTCATTGATATACAAATCTTCGTAGAGTTTTCCCCACCATTTTCTAACTTCAGGATCGGTATAATCGGGAAAAACACACTCTTCGGGCCAAACTGGGCCTTTCATTAATCGACCATCGTCACGGCGGCAGAAAACATTATTTTTTATACCATCTTGATAAACGTGATACGCTTTGTCCACACGGATTCCAGGGTCAATCATTACGACAGATTTGAAACCATCCTTTTTCAAGTCTGCGATTAATTGTTTTGGATTTGGAAAATGGTTTTTGTCCCAAGTGAAACAACGGTAACCGTCCATGTAATCAATGTCAAAATAGATGGCATCACATGGAATTTTATGTTCGATAAATTTATCAGCAAGCCCTCGCACTACATCTTCGGGGAAGTAACTCCAGCGGCATTGATGATAGCCCAAAGTCCACATTGCTGGGAGTTCTGCTTTGCCAGTTAGGTTCATATATTGCTCCGAAACTCTAAGTAACTCGGGGCCATAAATAAAGTAATAGTTCATCTCGCCACCACGAGCCTCAAAACTACTCACACCGTTATCTTGTCTGTCGTAAGAAAATCGAGTTCGATAAGAATTATCTAAAAAAATACCATACGCACGCCCTTCGTTCAAGGCATAATAAAATGGAATCGAACGATATAAAGTGTCGGCTTCTGAGTCATAACCGAACGAATCCGTATTCCAGTTTTCGTAGGCATCGCCACGCATTTGCATTTTACCAGGTTTGTCACCTAAACCGAAATACCGTTTTGTAGCAGGTGATTTTTTGGTGATTTTCAAACGAGAAACCCCTTTCATCACACTTTCTTTCATATAAAACCCAGTATCATCTTCGCAGATCGCATTTCCAAAAGCATCATAAATATTGACCAACAAGCCTTTTTTGAGCACTTCGCATCGTAGCTTGTCTGTTGTGATGATAAATTTATCAATGTCTTCATCAAAGTAAGCGTCAACGGCTTCTACCTTGAATTTTTTCTTATCAATGGCATAAGAAAAGTCCTTTTCAAAATCGCCATCAAAAGCATAGCGAAAACGAATAATTGTATCCGTCAAAACGTGTAAACGCAGTACAATATCATTTTTACAAAAAAACTGGAAGTAAGTTTTTCCGTTACGTTCTAATCGCACAACTTCATCTGGTCGATGTCTTTTAACAACATCTTTTGAGCGGCCGCTTTGTATAGGTGCTTCGTTTTCCATGGTTTTATTGAGTTGCGAGTTACGGTTTTCGAGTAGCTACGATGGTGCTAAATCGAAATACGTAATCAGTTATTTTTTAGATTTTTTTTAATATAAAATTTTGTCAAATATATAAATTATCAATGACTTGAATATGACGAAATGAAAAATTTATAAAATGAAAAGATATTGAGCGATTTCCAAAATATAAAACGGCAATCAGAAAATAATTTCCAATTGCCATTTTCTAATTGCCATCTTTTCAATTGCTATTTTTCAAAAATCATTTGATGTAAATTCGGCAAATGATTAATCGTTCATAACTAAGCATTATTTTACCGCCTTCACAGTCATTTTAATATCTTCAAAAGGACGATTGCGTTTATCGACTTTAGCGGCAGCGATTTTATCAATCACTTCTAAGCCTTCGACGACTTCACCAAAAACGGTATATTCCATATCTAATTGAGGTGTTCCCCCTAATTTTTTGTACTTCGAGCGTTGTTCTTTGGTGTATTTAATGCCTTTTCGTTGTTGATATCTGGTAAGCATGGCATCGGTAACTTGTCCGCCGTGTACGATATAAAATTGTGATCCATTTGACTCTTTTTCTGGATTAAAAACATCAGCTTGACGAGCCGTTGCCAAGACACCTTTATAATGCAACAATTCAGGATTGAACTCGGCAGGAATCGTATAATCCGGGCCACCCATGCCTAAAGCAATACCTGGAGCAGCATCTTTTGATTCAGGATCGCCTCCTTGAATCATGAAGCCGTCCATTACCCGATGAAAAAGGGTACTGTCATAAAAACCCTCTTCTGCTAATTTGATAAAATTATCTCGGTGTACAGGCGTCTCGTCATATAAACGGATTTTCATATCACCAAACTTCGTTTCTATCAAAATTAAGCATTCTCCTTCAGGCGCATCAATCACGATTTGCTTTTCTATCACTTTGCGTTTTCCGCCATAAAGTGCGTATAATTTCACGGTGTAGTTTCCACTAAAACGGTATTTGTGGGTAGGATTTTTGTCTTCGGACTGTGTATAATCACCAAAATCCCAAACGAATCTATCAGCACCTGTCGAAAGATTTTTGAATGTAATTGTTGCAGGAGCTGTTTTTGAAGATAATTCATATTCAAAATCAGCACTTAATGCTGGTTGTTCTACCTTGATTATTTTTGTCGTAACACTTTCTTTTTCCTTAGCACTTTTTGCGGTTAAAGTAACGGTATAAGTTCCTTTTTTTTCGTAAGTGTGTTTTGGTTCTTTTTCCGTAGAGGTATTGCCGTCACCAAAATCCCAAAGGTAAGATTCAGCTTTTTCAGATTTATTAGAAAATGTGATTTCGGATTGTGCTTGATACGCTGTTTGTGGTGCTTCAAATTGTGCAATCGGTCGGCCACAAGCGGCCAATAAGATGATTGCTATAATTGGAATGAATGATTGTTGAAATTTCATGTATTTAGTGATTCGTGATTAGTGATCGGTGCCTTCACCTTTTTCCAATCGTTTTTATGTAATATTCTGACATTTTGATTTCGTACTAATTAAAATCCATTGCTGTTTTTTAATCCTGTCAGATTTTGAAAAGCGGACAGAATTTTATCCATCGTTGACCTACTTAATTACACGTACTTTCATAGGAATATCTTTTATAGGTCGATTCGCTACCCCGACAGGCACAGCAGCTAATTTATCAATGATATGCGCTCCTTCGATAACTTGTCCGAAAACAGTATAGTCCATATCTAAAATTGGCGCACCGCCTTCATTTTTGTAAAACTCGACTTGATTTGGGGAATACTGTAGTCGTATTCCTCGCTGTGCTTTTTGATTGACATATTGTTGCAACTGTTGTGGCGTATGTGTTGAACCCTGAACGATATAAAACTGACAGGCAGACGATTCTTTATTTGGATTAGTACTATCTGGTTTTCTGGCTGCTGCCAATGCTCCTTTGTAATGATTCGCACCAGGGACGATTTCGGCAGGAATTGTATAATCTAATTCGCCCATTCCTAATCGTTGGTCTGGAGTTGCTGTTTTAGAATCTGGGTCGCCACCTTGTGCCATAAACCCTTGCATTACACGATGAAAAAGCGTTCCATCATAAAAACCTTCTTCTGCCAATTTGATAAAATTATCACGATGTTTTGGCGTAAAATTAAACAATTCGGCTTTCATCACCCCAAATTCTGTTTCAATTTCGACAATTCGTTTTGGAGCATCACGAAGCGTAAAACTTTTCGTTTGTTGTACTCGTTCGCCGTTATTAATAGTTGTTAATGTTACATTATACGTCCCGGGATAGTAGAACATTTTCGTCGGACTTTGTTCGGTTGAAGTCGTCCCATCTCCAAAGTTCCATTCATAAGAAGTCGCATTTTTTGATGTATTATTAAATGCGATTTCAACAGGTGCTTCACCTGTTGTCAACTCAAAATCAAAATCCGCTGTATGCGAATTTCCACACGAAGTCATCATTATTGCGAAAGCAAAAAGTATAAAATAAACTGTTTTTTTCATTTGCATATCAATTATTGTGTATTATTAATAATTAGTGTGAACGGTTTACTTATAAAAATGAATTTTATTAAAAACGGTTGATTTCAATAAGTCAAAAAAGGCGTTGAGTCAGCTCGTCTGATTTTTATAGAAAAACCGTTAAACAAAACCGTTAATTAGATAGATTGTATGATTATTTTTTACTAAAAATTCGGTGCATCGACCCCAGAATCAACCTAATTTTCCATTATAATTTTTTCAAAGTAGGCGATGACCTTCTTTTTTAACAAATCTTCTTGATTTTTTTCGCCGTGTTGTGCGACCGCCTTTAATAGTTTGTAATGCGGCCAACCTTCTGCATCTCGACCGACAAACTCATAATAACCGTCATTTTCTAACAAGGCACAAACGGCAATGTGCATTAAATCCTGCTTTTGTTCCTTTGTAAACTCGATTTCAAAACGCCCTAATTCTTGCATTCCTATCAAGAACAAAATTCCATTCATATCAGGCAAAGCTCCTAAGCCCATCAAATCTTTGACCTGATTCCTAACCTTATTCCAATAAAACTCTAACTCCCAATCTTGCATCAAATAGACTGTTAAATTGTTGTGGCTTCGCTTATCCGAAGATTTCGGGACAAGCGAAGCCACAGCGATAAATTTACTCCTCCCGAATAATTGGCTGAATATTCTTTGTTCGTATGCTCGGTAGCCATGCGGCTAAAAATCCGATGAACATCACGGTAAAGAAAACCAAAACGAAATCAAAAATCTTAATATCAATCGGATAGGTATCAATTAATAAATTTGCTCCGCCCGATAACTTCACGATACCGATTGTTTTTTGTAAAATATAAATAATAATGGCAAAAACGTAACCGATCATTGCACCAAAAAACGATAATGCTAAACCTTCTGACAAGAAAATATTTCGTACCAAATTATCGGTTGCTCCCATTGATTTTAGAATGGCAATATCTTTTTTCTTATCCAAAACTAACATCCACAACGCCCCAACAATATTGAAAGCTAATAACAATAAGGCGAAACTAATAACGGCATAAGCCATCCATTTTTCCATATTCATTAGCTTGAAAAAGGCCTCTTCTTGCTGGTAACGGTCTTTAACTTCAAAGTCTTTACCAACGATTTTTTTGATTGCGGTAAGAATATTATCCGTGTTTGCATTTTCAGTGACTTTCACCTCTAATGCACCAATTTCGCCGTTTCGATAACTCAAAATATCTTGTACAAAATCCAAAGATGTAATAATATAATTATCATCAAACTCCTGTTGAATCGCAAAGACACCGACCGGTGGTAAAAATCGACGTTTGAAAACATCGGTCGGACTTCCAAAACCAATAGTACGTTTTTTTCGATTTGGCATATAAACGCCCAAAGATTGTGATTGATCACCGACAACCATCGACAGTTTATACTCCATCCCTGCACCGATAACGGCATAGCTCATTTCTTCGTCTTGCGTGAAATATTCTCCTCGAATAATATTTTCATCGACTTTAGAAACAGAATCAAAAGCAGCATCAACACCCTTTAGAATACCAAAATCTTGACTTTCGCCATATTCAAAAAAGGATACTTCTGACAACGTTTGTGAGACCTCCGAAACTCCGTCAATTGCTTTGATTTTTTTAATCGTACCTTCTTCGGGTGTAAATACTTTTCCCTCAATCACCGTGACTTTAATATCAGGGTTGAACGAACCGTAAAGGCTTTTGATTAAGTCTTCAAATCCATTAAAAACTGACAGAATCAAGATAATCGCTGCTGTACCGACTGCAATACCGCCGACTGCAATACCTGAAATGATATTGATTGCATTCGTTGATTTTTTAGCGAATAAGTATCGTCGTGCAAACTTTAAAGGTAAATTCATTTTTTGCTGTTAATAAACCGTATCGATTTTTAAAATCAACACGATTTCAAGACCTTAAGTATCAAGTTCGTTGTCTTTGTCTGTTTCGATTTGATCGAATAATTGATTTAAGCGATACATTTCGTCCAAGGTATCATCTAAATAAAAACTGATACGTGGCACACGACGAATTTTTTTACGAATACGGCTTGCCAACTGCTGCCGTACTCGGGTCATATTATCATCTAACTCTATAATTACATTTGGTTTGTCCTCGATATTAAATACACTTAAATAAAACTTAGCTTCCCCAAAATCTGGTGACAAAATCACACTGGTTACGGTGACTAATGCTTGTGAACCATAAATGTACGCCCCTTCTTGACGAAGTACTGTACTCATCTCTCTTTGAAGCATACTTTCCGTCTGCTGCTTTCTTACTGAACCCATCTTTTCAAAAATTATAACTTTCAGAAATTAGTTTTCTGAAATATTTTAATAGCGGTAAATTAATCCCAAAGTTTCGGGCTAATTTTTATTATCTTCAACCGTTTGACTATTTTATTCGAATATATAGTTATTTGAACTACAAAGATATAAAACCCATTAAACTTTGATTTTATATTCTAAGTTCAAATTATAAAAGGTTTGTTAATTGTTACTCAAGAAAGATGAATTATAGAGGATACGGACAGAAGATTTTTGCTGAAGAATTAATAAATTATGCCGTTTACACGTCTTTATTTTTTAAGCACAAGTTTGAAAATTAGCGGATAGCCGTGCTGATGATGGTTAAAAAATGTTTTAAGTTTTGTTACTATTTTAGTAGTTATGAAATGATAAAGCCCTGAAAATCATTAGATTAACAGGGCTTTCTGTACCTCGGGCGGGAATCGAACCCGCACTTCCGAAGAAACTGGATTTTGAATCCAGCGCGTCTACCAATTCCGCCACCGAGGCAATCTATATTTGGTAGTTATTTTATAGAACTAAATTGCGTTAGTTCTAAAGTGCCGCAAATTTAGCAAGATTATTTTGAATCCGCAACAAATATTTGCGTTTAAAATAAAAATCTTTGATTTGTGCTAAATCTGTTGATGAAGCATTGGCATTATGATAATCTTTTAGGATAGGTAAAATCTCATTGTAGAGGTCAGCTTCCATATCTTTGATGTTTTGCTTCGCTGCTTCAAATGTAGAATTATCAAAATCAAATTCGAGTTCCATCAACGCTTCATTGATGTCCATCATTTCCATCAAAAAATCTTGTGGGACTTTATTTTTTCCTTCCTCACTATAAACACCTTTTTCTTTCAGAATGTACTCCATTCGTTTGTCGAAGTCCGAGAGTGTTTTGTAGGCTTCGTTATTAATAGTAGATAGTTCTAAGATTTCAGCTTGTTTCTCTTCACTTTCTAATGTGTAAAAGTCAGGATGAAATTGCTTACTCAATTGATAAAACTTTCGTTTTAATAACTTTGCGTCTAATAAAAACGAAATTGGTAAATCGTATAATTCAAAGTATTTCACTTTTCTAATTAGTGATAAATGATGAGTGATTAGTAAGATACTAATCACTCATCACTGGTAACTAAATTTTATTCTCCTCTAAACCAACGTAAAATATCTAAGCCGTTGGCATAAAGTACTAATCCTAATATTAAAGCAAAACCGGCGATAGTTGCATACTCCAAGAACTTGTCACTCGGTTTGCGTCCGGTGATCATTTCGTATAACAAAAACATAACGTGTCCACCGTCTAAAGCTGGGATCGGTAATAAGTTCATGAAGGCTAAAATCAAGGATAAAACTGCGGTCATTCGCCAGAATCGTTGCCAGTCCCAAGTCGGAGAGAACATTTTAGCAATAGAGCCGAAGCCGCCTAAACTTTCAGAGGCTTTTACTTTTCCAGTAAACATTTGTCCGAAAGCATTAACTTGTAAGCTCAAAAACTCAACCGAACGACGAGTTCCGGCAGGCATCGCTTCACCAAACGAATAATCTTTATGAACAATATCTAAAAAGTTATCCATTGATTGAGGTACGGCACCGATTGCAGCTTTTTCGTCTAATGCAACTTTGACACTTAAAGTATCTTTTCCCCTTAGTGCGTGAACAGTGACTTCTTCGCCTTTATATTGTTTGATTTCAGTAGCAAAATTATCATAATAAGGTGTCGCTATGTCGTTTAAACCAATGAGTTTGTCCCCCTTTTTTAGTTCTGTTTTTTCACCAGGATAGTCAGGCAACATTTCATCAATCACAAAAGGATAACGAGGAACAACAAACGCCCCTTTGTAACTTGCTAATTTTCCTGTCAAATTTTCTGGAATATCGAAAGATACTTGATCGCCATCACGGATAACTTGTGCATTTTTACTCTCGTTTTTGAAAATCTCTAAACGAATCGCATTAAAATTATCGACTGGCTTATTATCAATACTTACCAATTCGTCACCTGTACGAAAACCCATTTCCATAGCGAAAGAATCCGCATACATGCCATATTTTACATTTTCAGTCGGTAGTACATCTTCTCCCCAATTGAACAAAACAAAACCGTAAATCAAAAATCCTAAAATGAAATTGACTGTGACACCACCTAACATAATAATTAACCGCTGCCAAGCTGGCTTACTACGAAACTCCCAAGGTTGTGGCGGCCCTGCCATTTGTTCTTTATCCATCGACTCGTCAATCATGCCTGAGATCTTCACGTAGCCACCGAGCGGCAACCAGCCGATTCCCCACTCTGTTTCTCCTATTTTCTTTTTGAATAATGCAAAATAAGGGTCAAAGAATAAGTAGAATTTTTCTACTCTGGTTTTGAAAGCACGAGCTGGTAAAAAGTGTCCAAATTCGTGTAAAACAATTAGAATAGATAAACTCAATACTAATTGTCCAATGATAATTAAAGTACCCATTAATTTATATTTGTTTGATTGTTATCAATTTATTATTCGTAATAGTTGTACACCAAACGACCTAAATTGTCCTAAGGTTTGAACTTTTATACAAATAGCTCTAAAAATGCGTACAAAGGTAATGAAAAAACAGTTTTAAAAAGCATATTCAATTTCAGTACTTATTACATTCCCAAGAAAACCCTCCCTTTAGGATAAGAAGCACTTTGTAATCCTAAATTAATACGGAAAAATATTGTTAGTTTTTAATTTATCTCCTTATGACTATGACTTAAAAAACATAATAATTTATAAATTCTCTCGTAACTTTGATTAGAATCGTCGCAACATCAAACGATATTTTGATTTTATCCAATATTTTGAGTCGTTGCAGTAGGCACTCACACGAATATTTATTTTTATGCAATAATTAGTAACCAGAACATGAAAAAACATTTTAGACATCGTTTTATTTATCATGGATTGATTCTTTATGTACTAACCGCTTCCGTTTGGTGGTCTTATTTATTATTAAATCAAAATCAAAAACTTCGAGATGCTCGAATTGATGCGTTACATGTTGAGTATGTCGAGTTTAAAGGACTTTCTGATTTAGAGTTTCAAGAAAAAGATGTTTATAAATACCTACACGATGAGTTTCAAAAGCAACGAATGATGATTATCGGTGAAGGTGCGGTTTTCTTTATTGTATTGATCATTGGCATGTGGTTTATGAATCGTGGATTTCGTAAAGAAGTGGCACTCGCTCGGCAGCAACGAAATTTCTTGCTGTCAATTACACACGAATTAAAATCGCCGATTGCGTCCATCAAACTCGCTCTGGATACTTTCATAAAGCGACCAAATTTAAAAACCGAACATATTCAACTATTGTCAAAAGGTGCTTTAACGGAAACCGATAGATTAAATACCTTGGTCAATAATATTCTATTAGCCGCTCGTATCGAAAACTCTTATGCAACCTCAAAAGAACCGCTGAATTTTACGGAATTAATCAACGAAAACCTAAATCAAGTTCGTACTAAATTTTCTAATTTTAGGTTTAACTTTCAATCCAGTGTCGATCATCCGATTATTCATGCTGACCGACAAGCCTTAAATTCTATCATTGTCAATCTTATCGAAAATGCTGCAAAATATAGCCCTAAGGGCGATGAGATCGATGTTAATTTACATCGAGAAGGTAAAGATTTGATCTTTGAAGTAGCGGATAAAGGCATTGGAATTTCGGATGAAGATAAGGGCAAAGTGTTTGAAAAATTTTATCGAGTTGGTAGTGAAGACACTCGAAAAACCAAAGGTACTGGTCTCGGTTTATTTATCGTTAAAAATATGATTACCGCTCACGGCGGAACAATTCAAATTATTGATAATCAACCAAAAGGAAGTATTTTTAAAGTCAAGTTACCGATTTAATCGAGTCGGAAGGTACTTCATAAAACGACACAAGGTGCTATTCCGTACTTATTTTGGAGTTAAGAAGTATCTTCCGGCTCGATAGTTACTTTTTTGTATGTTAATCTATTTCAAAAAAGAAAACATCGGCAGTCTCTAAAGTTGAGGCTTTCAGCGTCAAGCCATATTTACCTTTCGGCAAATCAGATTTTAAAAAAGAAACCGTATAAATCGTTCTATCTTCGCCAAAGTTACCGTAGGATTTAACGATTTCATTATCATCATTGACAACATAAATCGTCTCAATTGTACTTCTTTGAGCCGCATGTAGCTGTATGAAAATATCTTGTTCCGTCTGATACACACCGCTGACAATGTGATTATTTCGGGTGTTTTCTATTTTGGGCATTTCATTTTTCGTTGATTTTGGTGTGTTTTCTTTTGCAAAAATCAACTTATTTGAACCACTTTTTACCTTCAGAGCAGCATCAAAATAGTAGTTGTCCTCTATTTTATCTCGTCTTTCGACAAAATAAAAGTTAGACTGAACCGCTGCTTCTGTTACATCTAAAATAATAAATCCATGTCTGTCCAAATCCGTATATTTAATATGTGGATTCGGATTTTTTTTATTAAAAAACGGAAAGCCACCACAAGGTTTATTCAAACATTCTTCAAATTTTCGGCTACGGTATCGAGTCGTATATTCATTAAAATTAGCTGATGTAATACTTGGCGTAACAAATTCCACCGCTACTGCACCTTCGCTGGTTTTAGGGTTGTAAGTTGTTGATAATGATGGGTTTGCAGTAACTTCAAAAGCAAAAGCAGAATGAAAATCGCCAGTTAAAAAGACGATATTTTCCATGTTTTGCTCTTGAAAATAGTCCATGATTTTTTGACGTTCGACAGGATAGCCGTCCCAAATATCCAATAAAATATTTTCCGTTTTTAGTCGATCTAACGGATTTGCCCAACCGACGACTAATTCCGAAAAAATCACTTGTTGCCCAATTAATTTCCACTTTGCGGTAGAATTATCCAACGCATCGAATAACCATTCTCTTTGAGTTTTTCCTAACATTACCCGAGTTGAGTCCATATAATTGTCATCATACATATTTGATGGTTTCTTTTCTCTGGCTTGAATTCGAGTATCTAGCATAATTAAATCTGCTAACTCACCATATTTTAAAACTCGATTAATTTTCTTTTCGGGATGATTTCGGATCGGCAGCCATTCAAAATAGGCTTGTTGTGCGGCGGCTTTGCGGTTTTCCCAGCTGCCTTCGTTAGCTTGATGATTGGCCGCACCATTTTTATACGAATCGTTCGCTATCTCGTGATCGTCCCAAATACAAATAAACGGATGTTGTTGATGGATTTTAATAAAATCTATATCTAACCGATATTGACTATACCGCATTCGATAATCTTTCAAGTCAATAATTTCGGTCAATGGCGACACATTTCGCTTCAATTTATCATTGGCATAAACGCCTTCGCCTGTTTCATAAATATAATCGCCCAAATGAATGACGGCATCTAAATCGCTCTGATTCGCAATTGCTCGAAAGGCGTTATAATAACCGTGCTGAAAATTATTACAAGATACGACTGCAAAGCGTAACCGATTGCTATCATTCGCTTTCGGAGCAGTTTTCGTTCGACCGATAATTGATTTTTTGTCGAATGCTTCAAATTGATAATAATAATAGGTATTTGATTCTAAGTTTTGAACATCAATTTTTACGGTATAATCTTTCGACGCATCGGTTTCAAAATCGCCATTTTGGACAATATTTTTCATGTTTTTATCCGTTGCAACGAACCATTTCCCGACAACGGTCGCCTTATTTGTATTAATCGGGACTGCACGAGTCCAAATAATCACCGCATCTGCCAAAGGATCACCTGACGCAACGCCGTGATAAAATGGTGCGGTGGGGCGAGATTGTGCATTCAATGTCGCTGCAATGATTACAAAAAGTAGAAAAAATAAATATCGTTTCATAGTCTTAATTTTTATTCAAAATAAGGGAATATGATTTAGAAATATTTCATTCAACGTATTAAAAAATAATTATTTGTATGTTTATTTTTGATAATATCAAGATTTTACAAATCATTCACATTCAATTCGTAAGATTAACTTTCATATAAATAAAAAAACAACCTATTTTTGCACACATTCAGAAATAATGAATATTTCACAGTTAATAATTATAAAAAATGGATCTCAGTGTTTTATTTACGCCAGAAGCATTAGTCAGTATATTGATGCTTACATTTATGGAAGTCGTCTTAGGGATTGATAATATTATCTTTATCTCTTTAGAATCGAATAAATTACCGAAAAGTGAACGCAAAAAAGCAACAAATATTGGTTTGGCTTTAGCGATGGTTTTGCGGGTAATTTTATTATTTGGTATCAATATTTTGATTGCTGCTTCCGCAGAAATTATACATTTCGACAACAGTGTCATCACGGGCGGTTTATCTTGGCAAAGTATTATTTTGATAATTGGCGGTTTATTTCTGATTTATAAATCAACGACCGAAATCCATCATAAACTCGATGCAGACGAAGGACAAGGAGCGAATGGAAAAAGCGGCGGCACAAGTACAATGTCCAAAGTAATCATTCAAATAACTTTAATTAATATTGTTTTCTCTGCAGATTCAATCCTAACGGCAGTCGGTATGACTAATGGCATGGCGGGGGCGTTAGTGATTATGATTACGGCTATTGTCGTGTCGATGGTGATTATGATGTTGTTTGCGAATCCTGTTGGTAATTTTGTCAACAAAAATCCAACTATTCAAATTCTTGGATTGTCATTTTTGATTTTGATTGGCTTTATGTTGATTACGGAAGGCGCTCACTTAGGACACATCGAAATTCTCGGAGAGTCTATCGGAGCGATTCCCAAAGGATATTTGTATTTCGCTATTTTCTTCTCACTTGTTGTAGAAATTTTGAATATGCGTATCCGAAAAACTAAAAGTATCGAATTGGCAGGGGCAACCAAAGAAGCAAATAAAGAAGGTATTTTGTAAATGCCAAACTGTTAGATTGCTAAACTGTTTTTTTCATTGTTGATACTACGAAATGACAGTTTAGCAATTCAACAGTCCAATAGTTTATCAATTGAAAAAACTCCTAACTATAACGGTTATTTTGTGCAGTTTGGCGACGATGTCATACGGGCAATATTACCTTACGGACAAAGCACAAATCAGCGTGCTGACGTACTCGCCGGTGAGTACGATTCACACCGTTTTTGGGCATTCATCGATTCGAGTTTATGATCCGGTGAATCAAATTAATACGGTTTATAATTATGGAATGTTCGATTACGATGCACCAAATTTTACACTGGAATTTATCAAAGGAAAAATGCTGTATTGCTTGGGAATACAGGATTATAATCAGGTTGTTGCTTATGTTCAGTATCGAAATCAATCTTTAGAGGAACAGGTCTTGGATTTGGATTCAAAACAAAAACAGGATATTTATCTGTTTTTACAAAATAACCTAAAACCTGAAAACAAAGATTATTATTACGATTTCTTTTATGATAATTGTGCGACTCGAATTCGTGATATTTTGGATTCTACAACGAACATCACTTATGATACGGCAGCTGTTTTTAAAGCGGTCACTTTCCGTGATTTATTACAAGAATACACGCCAGCGAAACCGTGGTTAGAGTTTGGAATTGATTTGATTTTGGGGCTAAATGTAGATAAAACGGCCGCCTTTGAGCATCAAATGTTTTTGCCAGATTATCTGAATCAAAGTCTTGCAGTCGCTACGATTTCAACGGATAGCACTACGAAATCCATCGTTAAAAATACTCGAACTATTCATCAAGCGACGGAGGTAGAGGCTTCTGTATCCTGGCTTACGCCAAATGTAGTTTTTGGTCTTTTATTCGCTTTGACGTTATTGCTCAACTTTGTAATTCAAAAAGAACGATTACGGCATATTTGGAATGGTATTTTTCTATTCATTTCAGGCGTTGCAGGCATTATTTTTCTGACCGTTTGGTTTGGCACAGAACACGTCACGACTTATAATAACTTAAATATTTTGTGGGCGTTTCCAGTCAATATTATTGCTGCCATACAAGTTTGGCGAAAGCAAAAAATGAAAAAATACTTTGCTGTAATTACTATTGTCAATTCACTGATATTACTAACTTTTCCGATTTTTCCGCAAGAGTTGGCGACTCCAGTTTTCTTTATTTTATTATCATTAATAATGATAGGTTACAAGCAGTTTAAATAAAAAACTATTAGCCATAAAATTACCGAGATTTCGGGACAGGGAATTTAACTATGAGCCGATAGGAGATAACAATCTAAACATGACGATTCAAGAGGCACAAAAAGCAGTTGATAATTGGATAAATACGGTCGGTATTCGTTATTATAACGAGTTGACGAATACAGCGATTTTGACGGAAGAGGTTGGGGAAGTCGCTCGGCTGATGGCTCGAATCTATGGTGAGCAATCGTTTAAACGAAAAGCGGACGAAGCGACTGCAAAGGAAGATTTGGCAGACGAAATGGCGGATGTGTTGTTCGTTTTAGTCTGTTTAGCTAACCAAACTGGCATCGACTTAGACGAGGCATTAATCAAAAATTTAGAAAAAAAATCTATTCGAGATGCGACCCGTCACGCAGAAAACGAAAAATTGAAATAAAGGATGAAGTAGTGATGTTGTTTATTGGTGAATAATCATGAACAATAATTAAAATAATGTTCTTAACCGTTTCTCGAAAATTCGATGTGCTTTTTCGTTTGGATGAATATCGTATGGTAAACTGCTAAACTCTTCACTTGGTAAGTCTAAACCAATATCTAATACATTGATTTTCTGTTGTTTACAAAATTGGATCGTGTAAGCTGTACTTTCGTTTTTTGTAATGGTAGCAACGATAAATTGCACCTTATTTTGTTGACACAACGCCTTGATTTTTAATAATATTTGGTGTGTTTCTGCCTTTCCCTGTCGGAGTTGCATTTGCTCAAAAGCATTTTGAAGGGAGTTGATAGTTGCAGAATATGCTCGACCTTGCCAGTTGTGATACAATTCGTTCCAGTTACAATATTGAACGCCTTTTTTTAAATCATAAAATGGAATTTTACTTCGTGCAAAAAGCGGCAAAACTTCGGCATTAGCGTTTAAAAATCCATGATACAAACTCTTCCGATAATTACAATTTAAAGCATTGCGTTCGTCATGAAAATCAGCATAACAAATAATCAAAGTATCGGGTAAGTCATCGTTTTTAATCTGTTCCTCTAACCGGATTAAGGCTTGAACATTCCCAAAACCTGGGATAGCAAAACTGCGAAATCGAATGTCGGAAAATTGTTGTTGTAATAAAAACGGAAACGCTACCGTATCATCAACGCTCATTCCGTAAGTGAACGAACAACCATGAATATCCACTTTTTTATTAAAATTCGTTATCGGTTTCGTGGTCAATATTCGTAAAGAATCTGGCGAATGTGTCGCATGATAATGAACGCCTTTATTAATCGAAATATCAAATTCGCCGATATTTAATCCAAAACCATATTGTTCATTAGGGATTAAGCAAAATTGTGGATTCGACTGAATGTCATACGATTGTGTTCGAAAAGGCCGAACGCCACACAAACGAATCGTCACTTCTAATAAAATCAAAGTGATCGTTGCAATAATCAATATATTTCCTAACTGTTTCAACATAAGTTTATTAAAAAAAAAATTGCGTTTCTCCGTGAAATCTACGGGAGAACCAAAAAAATCGTAATTTTGCGGCATGACGAAGATAGCAGTAAAACAAGATATTCGTAAATTAACAAAAGACCAATTAACAGATATTTTGGTCGGCATGGGCGAAAAGAAATTTCGTGCCAAACAGGTTTATGAATGGTTGTGGAAAAAAGGTGTAAAATCTTTTGAAGAGATGACGAATTTGTCCAAATCATTGCGGCAGATGTTAGAAGAGAACTTCGAAATACTGGCGATAAAAGAGGATATGTCGCAGTTTAGTGACGACGGTACTATCAAAACTCGTTTCCGTCTGCATGATGGTCATTTGATTGAGGCGGTCTTGATTCCGGTACCTGCCGATAATCGTTATACGGTTTGTGTATCGTCGCAAGTCGGTTGTAGTTTGACGTGTTCGTTTTGTGCGACCGGTCGCATGAAACTTCGCCGAAATCTCGAACCAGGCGAAATTTATGATCAGGTGCAATTTGTGAATGAACGCTGTCTGGAGGTTTTCAATCATCCGTTGACGAATATCGTTTATATGGGAATGGGCGAACCGCTTTTGGCGTATAAAAATGTCTTGCGAAGTGTCGATTTGATTACTTCCCCCGATGGCATGAATATGTCGCCAAAGCGAATTACGGTCAGCACGGCCGGAATTGCAAAGATGATAAAAAAATTAGCAGATGATAAAGTGAAATTTAATTTGGCGTTATCCTTACATGCTGCCGATGATGAGAAACGCAACGAAATTATGCCGATAAACGAGTCGAATAATTTAGCCGTGTTGACGGATGCGTTAGACTATTTTTATCAAAATACGAAAAATAGAATTACGTTCGAATATATTGCTTTTCAGAATTTTAATGACAGCATTCAAGATGCAAAAAACTTGCTCAAACTCTGTCGCCGTATTCCTGCAAAAATCAATGTAATCGAATATAATCCGATTGATAACGCTCCTTTCGTCAAGGCAGACGCTATCAAGATTGATAAGTTTGCTCAGTTTTTACGCAAAAATAATGTCGCTATAACGGTCAGACGAAGTCGAGGGAAAGATATTGATGCCGCTTGCGGACAGTTAGCCAATAAATAATTAATAAGTGTGAAGTGTGCGGCATAAAACACCACACATTTTATACTTTATACATCACACTTCAGGTGCAATTTTTACTTGTTTTCATTGGGGGCGGATTAGGGAGTTTGAGTCGGTTTGGCATTGCGAAAGCGGTTGCTCCTTACACGCCTATGTTTCCGTATGCGACTTTATTAGCCAATATTTTAAGTTGTATTCTCTTAGGTTTTTTGATGCAGTTAAGTCTTAGAAATCAAATAGATGATACGTACAAATGGCTGATAATGACGGGTTTTTGTGGTGGATTTAGTACGTTTTCGACTTTTTCTGGCGAAACGTTTCAACTTTTTCAAAATGGCAATATTGTTTTAGCAATGCTCAATATTATTGGTAGTATTGTTATTTGCCTGTTGGCAATTTGGCTGGGTTTTGCATTAGGGAAATGGATAATGAATAATGGATAACTGCTGAGCGATAGCGAAATCTCGATTTGCTCGGGGATAATGGATAATTTAAAAAACTAATCACTAAAAAATGTCTGTACATAAGAAGTTTAAAAAAATCACAACACATGCTTTGCAGTCAATGAAGCAACGAGGCGAAAAAATTTCGATGCTAACGGCTTATGATTATTCGATGGCTCGAATTGTAGATGCTGCTAATGTCGATGTGATTTTGGTCGGTGATTCGGCATCGAATGTTATGGCTGGTTATGAAACGACGGTTCCGATGACTTTGGAACACATGATTTATCATACGCAGTCGGTCACTCGGGCAGTAAATCGGGCATTGGTGATTGCAGATTTGCCATTTGGATATTATCAAGGTAACTCCAAATTAGCCTTGGAGTCAGCGATTCGATTGATGAAAGAAGCGAATGCACATGCTGTAAAACTGGAAGGTGGCGTTGAAATACAAGAATCTATTAAGCGGATTTTGTCGGCTGGAATTCCTGTCATGGGACATTTAGGATTGACTCCTCAGTCTATTTATAAATTTGGAACGTATAGTGTGCGGGCGAAGGAAGAGGAAGAAGCGGATAAACTCAAAAAAGATGCGTTGTTGCTTCAAGAGTTAGGATGTTTTGGACTTGTCTTAGAAAAAATCCCGGCCAGACTGGCGAAAATCGTTTCTGAAAGTATTCATATTCCGACTATTGGAATCGGTGCTGGCGGTGATTGTGATGGACAGGTTTTGGTAATTCATGATTTATTGGGTATTACGCAAGATTTTAATCCTCGATTTTTACGTCGTTACCTTAATCTTTTTGATGACATCAAAGGAGCGATCGAGCAATATGTTGATGATGTGAAAACTCGAGATTTTCCGAATGATAAGGAACAGTATTAGAGTTATTTTTATCAAAAAGGCACAAAAGCATAATTCGCTTCTGTGCCTTTTTTGATATATTTTATTGTTTAATCACTTTCTGAATGATTGATTTTCCATCAACCATCATTCTGATAAAATAAACACCTTTTGCCCATTCGTCGGTTTCTGCAACAGTTAAATTGTGCTTTCCTGCTGCTTGATTTTCGTTCAAAATGGTAGTAATTACTTTACCATTTACATCTAAAATATCAATCTGAATTTTGGCGAAAGCCGACAAGTCGTACTCGATTCTAAAAGTTGTTTGAATCGGGTTTGGATAAACCGTGATATTTTGTACTTCGAACGCTTTAGTAGTCGTATTAGGATTTAACATTTCTAAATAATAAGAGTGCAACAAAAATGCTAAATCATCTGGCGAAGGTTCACCGGCAACTAAGGTCACTTGTGGTGCTAACTCGTTATCAATCCCAGCTTTATCTACAAAAATAGCGTAAGTTCCGTCGATTAATCCATAAA
Source organism: Saprospiraceae bacterium (assembly GCA_965662365.1). GTDB lineage: Bacteria > Bacteroidota > Bacteroidia > Chitinophagales > Saprospiraceae > CAWVWD01. Next base: position 30,204 of record CBFIHR010000015.1, on the reverse strand, counting down.
AATTGAATTGACCATTATCATCGGTTATCGCATCGTTGATAAAGTTACCGTTCATATCTTTTAAAATCAAGCGAACGTCTGATAAAGGTGTCGGTGTGAAGTCCGTACCTAAACTGACCGTTCCGCCAATTCCTTTTCCACCAGTTGAATTGGATGTATCAATGGTACTAAAATCTGCTACGTTAAAAATTGTTGAAATCGAAATAGGAGTCGCTGCTTGTACCGTTTCAGAACCATTGTAGTAGGTAATGACTTGATCGCCATGTGTACTTCCTGGCACTGCTTTTATGTGATAGTCAATGGTTACATCTGGTACAACAAAGGCATAGTATCCTTGTGCGGTTGTTAACATCGAGTCAATATTCGTCAATGAAGAATCAATTAAGAAAACCCAAGAGTTATCCAGAGCATTTCCGTCTGCACGAGTTATCGTACCAATAATTGCTTCTGGTGCATCTACAGTATTGAAATCGACAGTGGTTTGTAAGCTGGCAAAAGTAATCAAAGTCGCATTTGCTGGGTCTGTCGCACCGTTGTAGAATGTTGGGCTTTGGTCTGAATTAGTCGTATTTGGTACTGCTAACAAATGAATGTTATTTTCAAAAGTTGTAAAACTATACTGACCGGTCAAGGCCGTAAAAGAAGAATCCAATAGATTCATATTTGCATCTAACAAATAAACATACGATAAACTTAATTGACTGCCATCGCTACGAGTTATGGTTCCGCTTATTGTTTTTGCGATTTCAATTGTAGAGAAATTTAATGTTCCCGTTGTTGCTCCATTTGCAAATGTATAAAGCGTTGCATTTGCTAAAGTTGCTGCAGCATCGTAATACGTTTCTGATTGGTCAAAATACGCTGCACTTGGCGTTGTTGATATATAAATAGAGGTTTCGTTACTTGCCAAAGTATAGTTTCCGTTGGCATCGGTTGTCACTGTGGCTACTACTGTGCCTTGCATATCATAAGCAAAAACAGAAGAGTTCGCCAATGGTAAACCGTCCGAAGTCGTAATTGTACCTGTCAATATTTTTGGTATTAAAACGGTTACCACAACGGAATCCGTAAATGAGCCACAACTGCCCGAAGGACAATTTATTTGATAATAATAAGTCGTCGTCGTCGTTGGAAAAGCTAATGGATTTAAGCAGTTTGTACAACTTAATGTCGGAGAAGCTGTCCATGTTACGGTACAGTTTGGATCTAATAAGTTGACTTGAAGTTGTGCAGTGTCTGCTTGATAAATTGACGTTTGGTTGAATGTCGCTCCACCGCCAGCACCTGTTACGATTACCTTGTATTCATGATTTCCTTTACCAATAATCGGACAATGATCATCATAAACTGATAAGCCAAAATGATTTGTACCAATATCACTTAATGTCGGCGTCCAACAAATCGTTACTTGTGCGGTATTTCCTGTATTGGTGACCGTATAAGTCGCACCATTTAGACCAGTAGTGTAATCAATACCAATGTTTTGTGCTACATCAGCATCATAAGCGTCAATAGTAAAACAAAGGTTTTGACCGGCACAAGTCGAAATACTTTTATCGCCAGTCACACCAGTACTGGTTGCTGTTCCGTTGATACCCGAAAGTATTGGTGCTTGGTTTGTGCAATTGATAACCCCGATTTGAATATCTCGCATCACCTCACCAATTTTAGTTCCGTTGCGGTATTCTTCTACTAACATACAAATTACACCTGTCTGAACCGTATTTGGGACAAATGACCAAGTACCAGTCGTATTATCAAAACTGCTATAATTCACACTTAGTGGCGTTGTAGCAGAATAACCTGTCGCATAAGTTACAGGTGTTCCCGAGTTACTCAAACATGGTGTCAAACTGAATACTAACGAATCATTGTCCGCATCAGACACACCATGACTATAGCTTACCGTGTCACCTACACAAGTATAAAAAACTGGAATGCTCTGAAACTCTGGCGAATTATTACAAATGTTATTTGTATTATTTATTTGGGTAGCAATATGGAAACCTGCATTAGCAGCACCGTTGGTGATTGCTGTATTTCGGCAGCAAGAGCTGTAAGATACTACCCAGTCACTACAAGTCGCAGGAAGTACAACCGGCGACGAACTGACATAAGTATATTCATCAACACCTAATAAAGCTCCTGGTGTACCATTACAAAGGTCTGGCTCTGTCGGACAAATAGGCGTAACTATTTGTGAACCTCCTGTTACAAGATTTAAAGTGACATTGAAGTTTTGTCCGCAACTCGCAGAACTAACCATGACGTTTACAGTAGCAGGTAGTGTAATTCCGGCACAATCTCTATAAAATTGTGCTGTAAAGTCATAGCTGTTATTACCCACACAAGTATAGGTAATATCTCCGCCCATCAAGTGCGAAGCAGAGGTTTGTTGTATTGCCGAAAGGCTAATAAAAAACGCTAAAAAAAGTTTTAATGTAAATTTCATATAATAATATTTTTTAATACTTTGACTAATTTGATTCAAAAATATAGATGATTTTATTATAAAAATGATACAATTTGTTGTTATTACATTTTTTTAAAACTATAAAGTTAAATTTAATTTATTGATAATCAGTATTTTGTAATTTTTAATTATAGGATAATTATTCCTCTTTGATTTGTCCATGGTAGGCGATTTGATGTTGCGGTACATAAGAACGTTCTTCAAAGTGATAATTACCATCGTAGTCTAATAGAAAAACGGTGCTGCAACGAGTGCCGTAATCTGGAGATTCGATATACATGGCAGAAAGTAAGCGTTCCCATTGCATCGGGATATTGGTATTTGGTAAGTCTTTGTCGGCGGCAGTAGCTTTATTTTGCATCATTTTAAATGCTTCCTCAACTGAGAAATCATCTTGTTGTAATAAGGATTCTAATCCTGAAACGGCCTTCTTGACCTTTGGCCAACCGACATCTAAGGTACTGTTACTCAATCCATAAATGCCATTTTCTAAAATCGTTGGGGATTTGATTTGATTAGAATAATAACCGAGTTGTTCTCCATCGAAGGTGAGTAAATTATAGCCATTGTACAAAGCTGCAGAGTCGGTGAGCTGCTGTAAGTGTTCCAGACTATCATTTTGCGAAAGCAAAAAAGAAGTCACTAAATGACCTCTCGAAGGTGCGTTTTTTTGTTCGTTAAATCCATCTCGGTAATTGGTCAAAGCGGCAAAACGACCATTTCTGTTAAATCCCATCCAGGTGCCATTGCCTCGTAAGTCTCGACCGGCTAAAATCGAAGGTTCGTCCTCCCAGAAGGTTGCTGTTGCAGTTGGTCGCTGATAGAACTCGTCTCGATTCGCAACAATGATGAGTTTATAGTTTTTGTGTTTTTTATAAGCAAAAGTGATTAGACACATGATTTTTTGTTTAAGTAGTTTTATAGTTTCAGTAGTTTTAGTAGTTTTGGTGGTTTCAGTAGTTTAGTAGTTAATAAATGTTAAGAACTATCTAAACGATTGAATTGCAAAACTACTTAAACAAAAGAAACGAATGATAGATTTAACTAATCCTACCTTAAAATCGTGGGTAAACGTACCAGAAAATAGTGATTTTCCGATTCAAAATATCCCGTTTGGAATTTTTAAGAGTGAGGACAAATCGCCGAGAGTGTGTAGTAGAATTGGTGACTTTGTGATTGATGTTGCTGCTTTGGCAAAATTTGGTTTTTTTAATGAAATTAACTTTAATGAATTTACCTTATCAAAGTCAGTTTTGAATGATTTTATCGCCTTAGGAAAGCCGGTTACCAACGCTGTTCGGGAGAGAATCGGTGAATTATTGAGTGCCGACTGTACCGAATTAAAGGATTACGCCAGTGCCGTTGAGATATGTTTAGTACCGATAGATAAAGTGACGATGTTGCTACCAGTTCAAATTGGTGATTATACGGATTTTTATGCCAGTCGTGAGCATGCGACTAATGTAGGAACAATGTTTCGTGGGCCAGAAAACGCCTTAATGCCAAACTGGTTGCATTTGCCCGTGGGGTATCATGGTCGTTCTTCCTCCATTATTGTTTCTGAAACGCCAATTCGTCGCCCGAAAGGTCAGATGATTCCGAATGGCTCTGAACAACCTGTTTATGGAGCGTGCAAATTGTTAGATTTTGAATTAGAAATGGCGTTTATCGTTGGTAAGGAAAATGCACTCGGTGAACCGATTGATATTGCCCATGCAGAAGACCATATTTTTGGAATGGTCTTGTTTAATGATTGGTCGGCTCGTGATATTCAAAAATGGGAATACGTGCCTTTAGGACCGTTTTTGGGTAAAAACTTTGCGTCGTCAATCTCTCCGTGGATCGTGACGATGGAGGCTTTAGCGCCTTTCCGCTGCGAAAGTCCGACACAAGAACCAACACCTTTACCGTATCTGCAAGGTCAAAAAGAAGCGAGTTTTGATATCAATATTGCTATGGCCATTCAGCCAAAAGATAGTGAAGAGAAAATCGTTACACGCTCGAATTTCAAATATATGTATTGGACGATGGAACAACAATTAGCACATCATACGGTCAATGGTTGTAATATGAAAGTCGGTGATATGTGTGGTTCGGGTACGATTAGTGGCCCAACGCCTGAATCTTATGGTTCGATGTTAGAAATCTCATGGCGAGGTACAAAACCTGTCGATATGCCTGATGGGTCGCAACGTAAATTTATAAATGATGGCGATACCGTGAAAATGTACGGTTATTGTGAAAAAGAGGGATTACGAATTGGTTTTGGCGAAGTGAGTACGGAAGTTTTACCAGCTTTGCCATAAGTTTTTGATTGTTCTCTCGTACAAAGATTTTTATAAAGTCATCATTTGGATTTTCAATCTGAATGATGACTTTATTATAGATAAGCGTTTCATTGTCCTAAAAATGTTTAATTAAAAGAACTCACCTTTTTTCGTACTTCAGCATTTCATGTAGTTTCAGTCCCTTTTTCAATAGCCGTTTAATTTCCCACGGTTTCAAAATTTTACCTTGATGATGAAACATCAAAAAGAAGTTAATCGCCTCCAACGTCCACCCTTTTTCTTTGGTGAAAAAAGTCAAAACGTCTTTATTCATCGTATATCGGACATAATCTTCATCTTCGCCCTGCAAAAGATATTGTTTTGAGAATTTCGGAAACTCCTCGAAGTCAATATCTTGTTGTAACGTCAAATAGCTGGCAATACGATTAAAAAGGCGCTCGGGTTTCATATACATTTCGGGCAAACCTAAGGCACGAGAACGAAAGAAGAAAACCGTTTGGCGTTTGCGGTTGCGTTCCCGATTTTTTCCGGTTGTATATTCATAATCAAAAATCGAAATATTCAATTCTAAAAAGTCATCTACCGAATGCAAAATATTAGAAATTTTACGTCTTCTCCCCTTTCGGAATAATCTAAACTCGTCCAATAATGGCATCAATTCCCAGTCGTCCGTTTCCGAAAAAGACATATTTAATTCTCGTGCTAAACGATGCAAATGAGCGGTTCTGGCTGACTTTGTGTATTTCATTATAGTGGTATTTGAATATTTATAAAAACCTCACTTCCTTGATTCCGAAAGACAATAATTCGCCATTGCGGTTAATGACTAATTGCCCATTTGGCTCAATTCCTTGAATAATGCCTGTGAATTGTTCGCCATTTGGCAATTCGTAGCGGTGCGGAATTTTATATTTGTACAAAACCTCCATATAATCCGATTGGATTTGATGGATTTTATTCGCTTTCAATTGCAAATATCGACTTTCTAAATGCCAAAATAATTCATATTTTAAATAATCAAGATTATAGGCTTGTTGTTTTTCTAAAAATAAGGAAGTCGCTTGTCGTAGGCCTTTAAATTCGAACTCGGATTGCAAGACATTCAAACCAATTCCGATAATTGAATTAGCAATTCCATTTCGACTAATCGAATTTTGAATCAAAATCCCTGCGATTTTTTTATCGCCCACATAAATATCGTTTGACCACTTTATAAACACTTCTTTTTGTGGTAAAATAGCCGATACAAAGTCCCGAACAGCCAACGCAACCGATTGACTTAACCAGAACTGATGTTTAGGTAATAAAAACGTCGGATACAAAATAACCGACAAAGTGATGTTTTGATTAGCGGAAGTTTCCCAAATACTGCCATGCTGACCTTTACCAGCAACTTGATTAGATGCCGAAATGACAGTTCCTTCACTCGGTTTGTTTTTTGCTAACAAATCATTAGCAAACGAATTCGTTGAAGGCAATTGTTCAAAGTGATGAATTACCTTTCCGATAAATAAGGTGTTTTTATTAAAAATCAATCCGTATTAATTTTTGTACTTTTGTGATATAGATTGGACCTGATAGGTTTTTAAAACCTATCAGGTCTAAAATGCAAGATATAAAATCGTTGTAAAAATGAAGGTTTTATTCAATAAAATGAACCTTTCAGCACAAATTAGTTATTGAGTAGTTATTACAAATAAAAACAAATTGCAATTGTGCTAATTTTATTTGTATTTTGAACGCTCAATTTAAAACTACCAATTTTTTTATTACAATTTGAGTTAATGCACGGTACTCATTTTTATGGTTTAATAATAAAGAAAGTAGTTTCAATATTCATTGAAAAAGGGAGATAAAGTTTGGAAACACAAGAAGTTAAGAAAGAACGTCGTAAAGCACATTTATCAGCAGATAAGCTAAATGAATTAATCATTGATGCTATTCAAGATAAAAAGGGACTTGATGTGATTAAGATAGATTTGCGTCACTTACCAGAAACACCAACAGATTATTTCATCATCTGTCACGGAAATAATGAAAATCAAGTCAAAGCCATTGCCGATAACATTGAGTTTGAAGTAAAAATGAAGGGCGATGAGCTGCCATTACACACCGAAGGAAAACAAAATTCAGTTTGGGTTTTAATTGACTATTTTGATACCGTTGTTCATGTTTTTCATCATGAAGCAAGGGAGTATTATGGTTTAGAAAAACTTTGGAGTGATGGAAAAGTAACCGAATATCAGAACCTTTAGATAAACGGCTACTTTTATCCTACTAAGTGATTATCTTTTTTGTTTACAAAGCGTTTCTTTTTGGAATGATTACAAACAATAGGAAATCGTACCAATTATGTTCTTATTGTTGAAACAAATTCAAAGGTAATATCATTAAGTATTGGATTTAAAACCACGGAAAAGTGGTTCTAAAATATTGACAAACAGATTTATAACAATATAAAAAATATTTAGCCCGATGAGCGGTGATTCAAACAGAGGTTCGGAGGAAAACAACAAAGGTGGAGGAAATGCTCCAAAATTCAATTATTATTGGATTTATGGTGCGATCGCCTTGTTGTTGTTAGCACTCAACTTTTATCAATATTCTAATTCGGCTGCCAAACCTATGGACAGAGCCAAATTCAATCAAGCATTGAAAGAACAGGATATTAGAGAAATAAAAGTTGTCAATGATAGATATGTTCAAGTCTATCTGAAAGAAGAAGTCCTTGAAAAGGAAAAGTATAAGAAAGATATTAATAAAGGTTTCGGGGCTTCACAAGAAGATCCACAGTATCAATTTGAAATTGGTGATTATGCCTTGTTTGTAGAGGATGTCCTCAAGACACAAGAAAATGCAAAGATTGCGGAAGGAGAGCAGATTTATCCGCAAGCAAAAACTCAAAAAGATTGGCTTGGGCCAATGTTAAGCTGGGTTTTCCCGATAGCGATTTTTGTATTGATTTGGATATTCATCATGCGACGTATCGGAGGTGGAGCAGGTGGGCCTGGCGGTCAAATCTTTAATATTGGAAAATCAAAAGCAACCCTTTTTGATAATTCTAACTCGAAAGTAAATGTAACGTTCAAAGATGTTGCAGGATTAGAAGAGGCGAAAGAGGAAGTCATGGAAGTGGTTGACTTTTTGAAAACGCCGAAAAAATATACAGCCTTAGGTGGGAAAATTCCGAAAGGGGTACTTTTAGTTGGCCCTCCGGGTACTGGTAAAACTTTATTGGCGAAAGCTGTAGCAGGTGAAGCTGGTGTTCCGTTCTTTTCTATTTCAGGTTCTGACTTCGTAGAAATGTTCGTTGGGGTCGGTGCATCTCGTGTACGTGACTTATTCAAACAAGCTCGTGAAAAAGCACCTTGTATTGTTTTTATTGATGAAATCGATGCGATAGGTCGTGCAAGAGGTCGAGGAGCGATGAATGGCGGAAATGATGAACGTGAGAATACATTAAACCAACTTTTGGTGGAAATGGACGGTTTCAATTCTGACAAAGGGGTGATCATGATGGCAGCAACGAACCGACCAGATATTTTAGATGGTGCGTTGATGCGTCCGGGGCGTTTTGATAGACAAATCGGTATTGATAGACCAGATTTAGTTGGTCGTGAAGCGATTTTCAAAGTTCATTTAGCACCGATTGTGACCGCAGAAGATATTAATGCCGCGACTTTGGCAGAGCAGACGCCAGGTTTTGCAGGTGCTGAAATCGCTAATGTTTGTAATGAAGCTGCTTTGGTCGCAGCTCGTCGCAACAAGAAAGCGGTGGATATGGATGATTTCAATCATGCTTTGGATAGAGTGATTGGTGGTTTGGAGAAGAAAAACAAGATCATTTCACCAGAGGAAAAAGAAGTTATTGCTTTTCATGAAGCGGGTCATGCTATTTGTGGTTGGTTCTTAGAACACGCTTCGCCTTTAGTGAAAGTAACGATTGTTCCTCGTGGTATCGGTACATTGGGCTATGCTCAATATTTACCGAAAGAACGCTATATTGAGCGTGAAGAACAGATTTTAGATAGAATTTGTATGACGCTCGGCGGACGTGCAGCAGAGGAAGTTGTTTTTGGTAAAATCTCTACTGGGGCTCAAAATGATTTGGATAGAGTAACGAAAATGGCCTATGGGATTGTTTCTGTCTATGGTATGAATAAAAATGTTGGTAATGTATCATTTTACGATATGCAAAATCAAAATTCATTTAGCAAACCGTATTCGGAAGCAACAGCGAATATGATTGATACAGAAGCACGTAAATTGATTGAAGGTCAGTATGAACGTGCAAAAAACTTATTACGAGAGAAATATTCAGAATTATCAGCTTTGGCTAATCAATTATTAGAAAAAGAGGTCTTGCTAAAATCTGATGTAGAACGACTAATAGGTATTCGACCGACTGGAGAAGAGAAACCTACAGATATCCCGATGTAAGCATCGTAATATAGAGAAAGTAAAAAAATCCTGAGCCGTTTTGGTTTGGGATTTTTTTATGTAAAGATGATTGAATGTAGCTTTCTCAAAAAAATTAAATAAAAATAACACAGGAAGCTATCTTGATAAAAAATTCGATATTAAAACGTTGTGAACATTCAGTTGAATAATAATTAAAAAAACTATAACTTTGCACCCTTATGTTAAAAAAGACGTTATACATTATATTTTCAGTATCAATTTTACTGATTTTAACAAGTTGTTCGAGAGATTTCGATAAGTTGTTAAAGAGTGATGACTATGGATTGAAGCTATCAAAGGCTTATGAGTACTTTGAGGCAGAAGACTATTACAGGGCTCAAACTTTATTTGAACAAGCTCGTCCTTTTTATAGAGGAACGAAAGAGTTAGAGAAAATCTACTTTCATTACGCTTACACGCAGTATTATCAAGAGAAATATATTCTATCCGCTTATTACTTTAAAGATTTTTATAAAAATTATCCGAATAGTGAATATGCTGAAGAATCACAATACATGGCTGCTTATTCTAATTATGAGATGTCACCAAATCATAAGTTAGAACAATCTACAACAGTACAAGCAATTGATGGATTTCAGTTGTTCGTAAATAGTTATCCGAATAGCGACCGAGTCGAAAGATGCAATATATTGATTGATGAATTACGTGCTAAATTAGAAAAAAAGGCGATTGCTACAGCTGATTTGTACTACAAACTGAGAGAGTATCAAGCAGCTACGCAGAGTTATCAAAATGTACTACAGGATTATCCGGACACTCGTGCTGCGGCACAAATTAGAATACAGATTCTAAAAGCAAGCTACGAATTGGCCTTGAATAGTGTAGATTCTAAAAAAGAAGAACGCTTAGAAGATGCTATTGAGGCTTATAGAATTTTTAAGGATAGACACGGAAGTAATGAAGCCTTAATGGAAGAGGCAACTAAAATTTACAATACGACTACTGAACGATTAGCGAAGTTCAGGAGTTTACAGTAGGTAAGGTACAAAGTTTGATGCAGTATCAAATTTTTATGAATAAAAAATGCATAAATTTAAAACATAGATATACATGGCAGATATTAAGCAAAAAGCACAAGGAATGTACCCGAGTGCACAGCCTCGTAACATTTCTTCTTTAGTGAAAGATACTAAAAATGTTTATGAAACACTTTGTATTATTTCTAAAAGAGCAACACAGATTTCTATTCAGATGAAGCAGGAGTTGCATGCTAAGTTAGAAGAGTTTGCTTCAACAACTGAAAATTTAGAAGAAATTCATGAGAACAAAGAACAAATCGAGATTTCTAAGTTCTATGAGCGTTTGCCAAATCCAGTGATTATTGCGACAAACGAGTTTCTGGATGGTACGCTATATTATCGTTACCGAGATTAATTCATTAAGTTGAGTTAAGGATATAGTTAAACCTGTAAGGCTAAAATTGCCTTACAGGTTTTTCGTGTTTTATTACGGTGATGTTAAAAGTATTTTAAAATATTTTAATGATTAACCGACTTCGAGTTGTCGAGTGATTTTGAAGCTCAAAATTACCTTTTACGGTGACCTTTGAAATTTTTGGGCGAAAATTTGACTGTTTTTCAATGAGTTATGAAGCTTTGATCGCTTTTTTATATAAAATTCCTTGTTTTTTGAAATAATAAAAATTACCTTTGCCCTCGCATTTTTAGAACCAGCGGCAGAATGAATTGTGCAGGGACAAAAGTGCAATTTAAATTAATTTAAATCATTCTTAAAAACACTTTATTGTGGATACTTTAAGTTATAAAACTAAATCAGCAAAGCCAAGTGAGGTAGATGCCAAATGGTATATCGTTGATGCGGAAGGTGAAACACTTGGACGTATGTGTAGTAAGATTGCACACGTTTTGCGTGGTAAGCACAAGCCAAGTTTCACACCTCACGTAAATTGTGGTGATAATGTGATTGTGATCAATGCGGACAAGGTTCGCTTAACAGGTAATAAAATGAAGCAGAAAGTTTATCTTTCTCACTCAAATTATCCTGGTGGACAGAAAAGCATCACAGCTGAAAACTTAATGGCTAAAAAACCAACTGCAATCGTTGAGAAAGCAGTTAAAGGAATGTTACCTAAGACAAAATTAGGAAGCCAGATGTACAAAAAATTATTTGTTTATGCGGGTGCTGAGCACAAACACGAAGCACAGCAGCCTGAACCTTTTAAATTCTAATATTCAATGGAAATTATTAATACGGTAGGGAGAAGAAAAGCTTCAATAGCTCGTGTATATTTGAAAAAAGGTACAGGTAGCATTACCATTAATGGTAAAGATTATAAGGAGTACTTCCCTCAAACACATATCAACGGTAAAATTGTAGAGGCAATTAATGAAGTTGGTGTACAAGGTTTATACGATTTTAAAGTTAACGTAAAAGGTGGTGGTATCAAAGGACAAGCAGAAGCAATCCGTATGGGTATGGCTCGTGCTTTAGTGAAATTGAACGAAGAGTTCCGTTCTCCTTTGAAAGCTAAAAAATACCTTACTCGTGATGCTCGTGTGGTGGAGCGTAAGAAATACGGTAAGCCAAAAGCACGTAAGAGCTTCCAGTTCTCAAAACGTTAATTTTATTTATCAGGATGTACAATTCTATTTTCATAAAATTGTACAACGTGTTCTTTACACAACTTTATTAAATTTAAAATAATGGAAAAACCAACATATAAAGACCTCTTGAATGCAGGTGTTCACTTCGGACACTTAAAAAAGAAGTGGAATCCTAAAATGCTTCCTTATATCTTCATGGAGCGTAAAGGCATTCATATTATTGACTTGAACCGTACTTCTGAAGAAATGGAGCGTGCGGCAAAAGCAATGAAATCTATCGCTAAAAGCGGTAAAAAAATCATGTTTGTTGCGACTAAAAAACAATCTCGTGAAATCGTAAAAGCTGCTGCGTTAAGCGTAGGTATGCCTTTCGTTGTAGAGCGTTGGTTAGGTGGTATGATGACAAACTTTTCTACTATTCGTAAGTCTGTTAAGAAAATGAATAGCATCGAGAAGTTGTTAGCTGACCAAAGTGCAAACATTACGAAGAAAGAGCGTTTGATGCTTTCTCGTAAAAAAGATAAATTAGAAAAGGTATTAGGTGGTGTTGCGAACTTAACACGTTTACCTGCTGCTATCTTCGTTGTGGATATTGCTCACGAGCATATCGCAATCAAAGAAGCTCACAAATTAGGAATGAGAACTTTCGGTATGGTAGATACGAACTCTGACCCTACACAGGTAGATTTCCCTATTCCTGCAAACGATGATGCTTCTAAATCTATCGCTATCGTTACACAATACTTGACTGCAGCTATCAAAGAAGGCTTAGATGAGCGTCAACAAAAACGTGATAATAGCAAAAAAGAAGCTAAAACGGTCAAATAATAATTGCTTGTCCCGAAATATTAGGGTTGAAACGTTCTGACGAGATTCAATACGAAATCGGCACGTAATTAAACCTCAAGGTTTCGGCATTCCGATAAAAATCGGAACAATCAAAAATAACTGTCGCTTTCACTTGTGGAAGTGACAGTTGTGTTTAATCAAGTAAGATTCTAATATAAATTAGAGTTACGAGATATTTTGTGAATTATAAATAATGGCATATTCTGTTTTACTTTATGTCGTTATATGAAAATTATTTTATTTTCAACAGCTACTTTGTAAAATTTATGATTTAAAGCTTTTGTCAAAATAGTAAGACAAAATTGATAACTATATCAATCATATAATAGTCATTACAATAATTCACATAATTTATAACTTTCTAAAATAAACTAAAACAATGAGCGTAAAAATCACCGCTAAGATGGTTAAGCAGCTTCGTGACAAAACAGGAGCTGGGATGATGGATTGTAAAAAAGCCTTAGTAGAAGCTAATGGCGATTTCGATACAGCTATCGCAAACTTACGCAAGAAAGGTCAAAAATTATCTGACAAACGTGCTGATCGTGCAACAAATGAAGGTGTTGTTATCGCTTTAACAAGCGAAGATGGCAAGAGAGGTGTTGCTGTAAATGTCGGTTGTGAAACAGATTTCGTAGCGAAAAACGAAGACTTCGTAGCTTTCGCTAAAAAAGTAGCTGAAACAGCTTTAGCAAACTTCCCTGCTACAACAGAGGAGTTACTAGCTTTAGAGTTAGAAGGTAAAGCAATCAGCGAACACGTTATCGAGCAAACGGGTGTAATCGGTGAAAAAATCGCTGTCGCTAAGTACGAAACATTGGAAGCTGAATTAGTTGTACCTTATATTCACATGGGTTACAAAATGGGTGTTTTGTTAGCATTAAGCGAAAATAATGAAGCAGCAGTAGAAGCAGGTAAAAACGTAGCAATGCAAGTAGCTGCTATGAATCCTGTCGCTGTAGATAAAGATGGTGTTGACGCATCTGTTGTAGAAAGAGAAATCGAAATCGGAAAAGAGCAAGCTCGTAACGATGGTCGTCCAGAAGCTATTTTAGAAAAAATCGCTATGGGTAAATTAAATAAATTCTACAAAGAAAACACGTTGATGAATCAGCAATACGTGAAAGATAACAAGCAAAGTGTAAAAGATTACTTGAACGCTGCTTCAAAAGGCTTAATTGCAACTGCTTTCAAACGTGTTACTTTAGGATAAGGAATATTAGGAAATTATAAAGCAACAGCGAAATCCCGATTTTCGGGAATAGTTTTCTATTCAAATATAAGCCTCGAACTTTCAAAGTTCGAGGCTTCGTTATTTCAGAACCTCTCATTTTACCTCTGTTTCTGTTCTCAATCAAAATATCTTAATCAAAATATCTTTAGTTTCGTTTTTATTAATTTTTACTGAGTATTGTCGAATGCTGAATAGTAACAATTATCATAAATCGTTGATTATTAATAGACAGGTATTGAATACAGCAGTGACTAACAAGATAAAATCACCAGAATAATTATCTCGAACGGGTTAAAAGTGCAGGAGAATGTCCTTTTTTTGAAAAAAAATAAAAAAATATCATTAATGAAATGTTAAAGTTTTAGTCAATGTTATACATTTAATATTCATAGAATTGAGGGAAAAACTATATAATATTCGTCAAAATGATTTTTTATAAAATAAAAATTTTAAACCTCAATGAATTTAACACTTTCACTTTGATTATCGTATAGTTGTAAAGTCGTACCTTTGAACTTTGGTATTTAAAATTGTTGTATTTTTGCAAACTAATAAATTTAAAGATTATGAAAATGTTATTATTTTTCCAGGCTATTGGACCAGAATTTTTGGTTATAATATTTGCAATTCTTTTACTTTTCGGTGGTCGTAAGATTCCTGAATTAATGCGTGGGTTAGGAAAAGGCATCAGTGAATTTAACAAAGCTCGTGCTTCAGTAGAAAAGGAGTTGAAGGACGGCATGAAGGAAAAGGATAAGAAAGAGGCGTAGTTTTATAAGTAGCTAAATGATATAAATATTTTTTATTAAAAAATATTTATATGTATTCGTAACTGATTTCCATTATGGAACAACAAGGTTTGTTAAAAAAGTATCAATCGCTAACGGCTGTACAACTTGACTTGAAAAAAGGTCTAATCACCTTTGAAGAGTTGGTACAGTACTATTTGAATCAAATAGAGAACACGCGTGATTTGAATGCTTATGTTGAAGTTTACGAAAAAGAAGCTCTAAAACGTGCTTCTGAATTAGATAAAAAGTATAAGGAAAATCCTGAATCGGTAGGGAAGTTGTTCGGAATGGTTGTGGCTATCAAAGATGTGATTTGTTATAAAGATCACGAGGTAACGGCAGCTTCCAAGATTCTAGAAGGATTCACCTCACTTTTTTCTGCCACTGCAATTGAAAGAATCTTACACGAAGATGCTATTATTATCGGGCGAGTGAACTGTGATCAGTTCGCAATGGGTTCTACGAATGAAAATTCCATTTATGGTGCAGTGCGAAATGCTGCAAATAAGAATCATGTTGCAGGCGGTTCGTCGGGCGGTTCTGCCGTTGCTGTACAAGCGGATACTTGTCTGGCGGCTCTGGGTAGCGATACAGGAGGTTCTGTCCGTCAACCAGCAGCATTTTGTGGAAACATTGGTTTCAAACCTACTTACGGACGAATCTCAAGGTATGGCTTAATCGCTTATGCTTCTTCATTCGACCAGATCGGTGTAATTACAAAAAGTGTGTTTGATGCTGCTATTTTGCTTGAGGTGATGGCAGGTAGCGATGATTATGATAGTACCGCAAGCACTTCTGCTGTACCTTCTTATTCTACTGTGTTGAATAAGAAAACGGCCTTGAAAGAGAAAATGAGAATTGCTTATTTTGAGTCTGCTTTAAATCACCGCAGTTTAGATGCGACGATACGTCAAAGGACGAACGACTTGATTGAAAGTTTGAAAAAAGCAGGACACGAAGTAGAAGCTGTCCAATTTGATTTATTAGATTATTTGATACCAACTTACTATGTGTTGACGACTGCCGAGGCATCCTCAAATTTAGCACGTTTCGATGGAGTTCGCTATGGTCAAAGAAGTCCGAATGCAACTGATTTTCAGGAGACGTACCTAAAGAGTAGAACAGAGGGCTTTAGCGAAGAAGTAAAACGTCGAATAATGCTCGGGGCTTTTGTTTTAAGTTCAGGCTATTATGATGCATATTACACAAAGGCACAACAAGTAAGACGTTTGATTACAGAAAAAACTCGGGCGATATTGGCAGAATATGATTTCATATTAATGCCAACCGCTCCGACTACAGCGTTTAAGCTGGGAGATACGATGAAAGATCCTGTAGAGATGTATTTGGCTGACATTTATACAGTCCAAGCTAACTTAGCAGGCATACCAGCAGTATCCGTCCCTTTGAGTACACATCCCAATAAGCTCCCTTTCGGGGTTCAATTTTTTGCAGATAAATTTCAAGAAGAAAGTTTATTAGCACTTGCTCAGTATGTAAGTAATTTTACGGACTGATTAAATGCAAGGTCTTTTTATAAATTTTAACTATGAAGATTGATGAATTTCGTCGATTCCTTCATAGAAAGCCATCGTTAGCTCTAAAAGGTAATTTTATTACCATAACGATGGGATTTTTTAACTAAAACAATTATATATGAAACCTATTACTTTAGTGTTAATGTTGAGTTTGGTTTTCTTAATCGGGTCAGTACAGGCACAAGAGTTTAGATTTCCCTCTAAGGTACGTATCGAAGGAAGTAAGTCATACACTTATGAGGCATTAGAAGCTCAAGATAAAAGAGCTGAAAGTCCTCGTACGGTTGTCAATGTTTCTGACGAAGTGTACAGAGAACGTGTGTTAGCATTATCGGGAGAGATTCCAACAAAGTTTAATGCACTGGTAAAGTCACATGTTAAGGCGAGAGTAACTCGTCGTCGTGCTTCGACTGAAAAGGTAATCAGTCGTAGTATGGTGTATTTTCCAATTTTTGAGGAAATACTCCGAAAGCATAATATGCCGACAGATTTAAAATATTTATCAATCGTAGAATCTACATTGAACCCAAGAGCCGTTTCACCAGTAGGAGCAACGGGCTTGTGGCAATTTATGAAGCCAACTGGAAAACAGTATGGTTTGAGAATAAACGGAGCAATCGACGAACGTCGTGATCCGCACGCTGCTACAGATGCTGCGGCACGTTATTTAGCTGATTTATATGATCGTTATGGTGATTGGAATTTAGCGATAGCTGCTTATAATTGTGGGCCAGGTTGTGTCAACGGAGCAGTTCGTAGAGCTGGAAAATCAGATTATTGGGTAGCAGCAAAATATTTACCAAAAGAAACTCGTAATTATGTCCCAGCATTTATTGGCGTCTCTTATGCCATGAATTATTATCATTTGCATAATATTTATCCGGAACATCCAGAGTATGAGTTGCAAATAATTGATAGAATCCGTGTATTTGATAAGATTTCATTTGAACGTATCTCTGAAATTACTGGCATAACAGTAGAGGCGATTCGGTTTATGAATCCATCATTCAATCAAAGCTACGTTCCTGCTAACTCGAAAGGCTATATTGTTTCTCTTCCGCTTACCGTAATGGCAGAATTCAAAGCAGCTGTACGTACAGCACCTGTTATTTTTGGCTCACCAGCATTGTTGAGTTACGAAGAAAAACAAACAACATCAGGCACTGAAAATACAGCAAAGTCGCCTATCGCTACGACTATTATAAAAAGTGAGACAATTTATCGTGTTAAAAAAGGAGATAACTTGGCAAAGATTGCACAACGTTATAATTGTACGGTAAAGGATTTACGAGAATGGAATAATATTAAAGGTTCGTTATTACAAATTGGGCAACAGTTAGTTGTTTTAGAAGAAGTAAAAATCCAAGATGCGTTTGCAGCAGCAGCAGCAACGAATGTGATTTCGGCAACTAAAACTGTTACAAAGCCGGTTACAAAATCGGTATCAAAGCCAGTTGCTCCAACCAGAACCATCACACGTACTCAGAATGCTACTTTGCATAAAGTGAAAAGAGGGGAATCTCTATGGGGCATTGCATCGAAGAATAAGATGAAGGTTGGTGATATTTTGAAAGCAAATAACATGACTGCTAATCAAAAAATTTATCCTGGTATGCAATTAGTTATACCCGGACACTAATCTCAGTTAATATAAATTACTTGTAAGAGTCATTTCTGAAAAATTCGGAAATGACTCTTTTTATTTACATAAACAAATGTTATGGATAACATTAAAATCATTTATACTAAAAAAATATCTTTTTTACAACCATAGTTTAACTTTTACGTTTCGATAGTAAAACTATTAAAAAATAACATTCACATTAAAACGAACATATTATGAAAGGGAAAGGATTAATGATTTTAGTGTTGTTGACTTCAATTCTTTTGACAAGTTGTATGGTTATCCGAGAAGGTGAAGTTGGTGTAAAACGTAAATTGGGTAAGTACGATGATAATGTGTACACGAGCGGCTTGCGTGGTTATTTCCCAGCGATAACAACGATCGAGAAAGTATCTACTCAAACAAATAATATTGAGGTAGCGATTATTATTCCATCAAAGGAAGGGCTAAGTATTCGCTCCGAAATTTCGATTCTTTACAGTATTTTACCAGAGGAAGCTCCGAATATATTAAGAACAATTGGGCCTAATTATGAGCAAAATGTTATACTTCCCGTTTTTCGTTCGGCAATTGCAGATGTGACGTCAAGGTTTTATGCGAAGGATATGCACAGTGGCGAGCGTGCAACAATTGAGCAAGCTATCAAAAAACAGATGATGACAAACCTTGATGGTAGAGGAATAACGATCGAAGCCGTTTTGATGAAAAGTATTCAGTTACCAGCAAGTCTGGCGACAGCTATCGAAGCGAAATTAGCAGCAGAACAGGAAGCTCAAAGAATGGAGTTTGTTTTACAAAGTGAACGAAGAGAGGCTGAACGCAAGAAAATTGAGGCGGAAGGAGTTCGTGACGCTCAATTGATTATTGCAGAAGGTTTAAATCCGATGATTCTAAATTTCAAATCGATCGAAGCCTTTATGGAGTTAGCAAAATCGCAAAATGCAAAAGTAATTATTACAGACGGCGGAATGCCAATGATGATTAATCCGACAGAAGAATTTGAAATGCCATTGCCAAAAAGCAAAAGCACCACAATAAATAATAACTATTAGTTAAAGTAGTCTTACAGTTTCGCACGCTAACAAAAAAAGAGAGTTTTCAATGTGCAAAATTGCTTCAAGAGTTTAAAAGTTGTTGGGTAGTGAATATCCATATTGGTTTGGAAGACGTAACTCAGTCATGGTAACATGGCTGAGTTTTTTTATGTAAACTTTTACGAAATAATCGAGTATAATTCTATCATATTATGGGTCGAAATTATCATAAAAGATAGGTTAACACTTTGTTTAGACGAAAAATAGAGAATACAAATTTCACCGAGTTTATGTTGAATTAGAAGTCACTTGAGGTAAAATAAAAAACGGTGATAACTCGGAAGCTATCACCGTCATTTTTTCATTTATTACGATGTATGTTATTCTAATCTCTGATAATTAACTTACTGTTCCTTTCTGCGAGTTCATTTAATACGTTGATTTCTTTTTTTGAATTGAGGCACCAGTTTTTGCATACATCAACTCCTCGAACGCATCGTGCGATTCAATTTTACCAATCATAACTACCATTAATTTTTTAGATCATCGAAAGTAATACACCTTCAAGTAATAAAAAAAAATTGGTGGTGAACGTTAATGGAAATGAGGTGAAATCCTACAGGATCTTAGAACCAACCGCCAGCAAGCCCTTCTCTAAACGGCCAAGGAATACTTGCTAATATAATAAATAAACCAATCAAATAGTAAGTTGAAATTGGTTTGAAGCTCTTGCTTTTTTTCGCTTTACTATGTCCTATTGTAATCAACGCAATTGCGATAAGCATACCGACAAGATGCTCAACAGTGTAAAATCTTGTTGCTGCATTTAAAAATGGCTCGCTTAAATTGCTCTTAGATTGTGGTAGAAAATACAAGACCAAACCAATTAATAATTGAATGTGTGTAAAAATCATAGCGAATAATGCAATCTTACGATTACTATTCGTTAAAGCTTTGTCTTTGTTCCCGAAAGCCTGTGCAATTGCCGTCACTAACAGTACTAAAAGTACCCAACGTAAACCTGAATGTGCGTGTAATAATCCATTATGTAAACCACTATTCATAGCTATAAAAGTTTAATTCAGTAAATATTCGTAGCTAAGGTAAGCATAGAATGTAAATTTTCAAATAGAAAGTATAAAGTATTAAGCATAATATATGAAGTCCAGGAGGTTAAGCCTAATAATTGGAGCTTAATTAATTGATAATCAAAGATTAATGTTGAAATATACTTGAGAGTATTCAAAAAAGTGTGTCAAAAAAAACAATTAACTTAAAAAAAAATTGACACATGGGAAAAGGACAAAAAAAGAGTTCAGGATTTGATTACGCCGCTTTTGAAAAATCCGCCTTAGAAGGATTAAGAGAAGGAAAAGGTTTAGTTGGCGAAGAAGGTATACTCAAAGAATTAATGAGTCATTTAGTACAAAGTTCGTTAGAAGGCGAAATGAATTACCATCTTGAACAAGAAAAAGAACGAGGTATAACCAATAGACGAAATGGTAGTACTAAAAAACGAGTAAAGACAAATATTGGAGAAATAGAGATTGAACCACCAAGAGATCGTGCGGGAAATTTTCAACCAAGTTTAATAGAAAAATGGGATAGAACACTGAATAGTGGTTTTGATAATCAAGTGATAGAATTGTACAGCATCGGTAATTCCTTAGATGATATACAAATGCACCTTAAACGAATGTATGGAGTTCATTTAAGTACAGGACAATTAAGTGCAATAACAGAACAAGTAAGGTCAGATATAGAAAAATGGCAAAAACGCCCATTAAAAACCTTCTATATTTTATTATACTTAGATGCAATACATTTCAAAATTAGAGAAAATGGACGAGTCATCACCAAAGCAGTTTACACTGTTTACGGAGTTGATGCAGATGGTTATCGTGATGTTTTGTGTTTGTATGTTGGACAAGGAGCAGAAGGTGCTAAAGAATGGGGAAGAGTATTGGAACATATACAGGACAGAGGTGTAGAAGATGTTTTGTTCTTTTCTGTTGATGGCTTATCAGGTTTTAAAGAAGCCATTTTAAGCGTTTATCCACAATCTATCGTTCAACGCTGTATCGTTCACATGATTAGAAATTCCATTAGATTTGTGGATGATGTAGATATGAAAGGATTGGTTAAAGATTTAAAAAAGGTCTATCAAGCAGATGATGAAAATCAAGGTTCGGAAGCTTTAGACCAATTCGAGGAACTTTGGAATCATAAATATCCTGAAATTGGGCGAGCATGGCGAAAAAATTGGACAGAATTAACTGCTTTTTTCGGATATAATTGGGCTGTTAGACGATTGATGTATACTACTAATCCTGTAGAAGGACTTCACCGTATGCTTCGTAAAACAACGAAAACCAAAGGTGCTTTCGTTTCTGAAAAAGCATTGACTAAAATATTATATTTAACTTTAGACCGTAAAGAAAAGGTTTGGAAAAAAAGAGTTCATGCTTACAAGGCGATCCAACGTAATCTCGCAAGAGAATTTGGTGACCGTTTTGAAAAGCATGTCAAATCGTAATTTCAATTTGACACACTTTTCTGAACAGTCTCATATACTTGTCAAATAGATTTTACCTTTTATTCCGTATTTTGTACTTACGAAACCTATTTGTATTGCCAACAATTTACCTCTTTATCTAAAAAAGCTTTGGAATTAAGCCAGTTTTGATAAGTTTCAGTATTGAATCGTTCATGATCAGAAGGCGTTGTTGTCGCATTATAAATCAAAGCGTAGCCTTCCCAGCCTTTTGTTGCGTAAGCAATATCAACAATACAATTACAGTAGTCGGGCATTGCTTTCGGGTTATTTTCAAAGTATTTGGCTGAAGCTAACTGACGATAACGTTGTATCGTCTTATTTGTCGGATGATTGAGGTGTAATTTACTATTCGTTTTGACTTTTCTAGAATAAGTGACCAAAAAGCCATCATTGTTTTGGATCGGAAATCCGTTATCTAATGTAGGGTTAGGATTGTCATAAGCATCAACGAAGCCCTGAACCTGACGAATAGAATCCCTGTAAATATAAAATACATGGAAGCGATTTTCTTGTGATTCTATGATTTTGATAGTAGCAACCGAAAGTACGGCATTATCCACGATAGACCTCCATAGTCGATTATCCTGCTGCATAAATATCAAGAGCATCGCAATTGCAACGGCAGTAAACAAGCCACTAAATGTTGTTAAAGAATAGAGTAAATTTTTTTTTTGTTTTTCTTTTCGAATTTGGTTTAAGGCTGTTTTAGCCGTTGTATCGACTCGAAAACTGTATTGATACCGATTATCAATAATTAATATATCGACAATGCACAACTCGTCATCAATGAAGAAAGAATAACTATCCTGACCGAATACTTTTTTGTCCAATAGGATAATTTTACCATTCATCAAAATTGCAAAATGACCCAGTTTTGGACTATGCAAGATATTGATAACGCTTTTTTCGCCCTGATGGCTGATATATATCCATTTACTTCGATTCAATGATAGTTTTGTTTGGAAGGTTTTCAGTTGTTAATACTAACGGTAAGATGTTTAAAAGTAACAAGATTTTTACGGATGAACTTCATTTATAAGAAATTTTATTTGCGAGAAATTTTGAGGGTTAAAAATTAAAAAAGGACGATACACCACATATCGTCCTTTTAAATTATTTATATATGACTAATAATTAATCATCAAAGTCATCGAAATCGTCAAAATCATCGAAATCGAAATCGTCAACGTCATCTGTTATTTCTGTTTCGTTAAAATCGTCCTTGATATTTTCCTCGATATCAATATCATCTTCAAAATCGTCAAACTCTTCCTCCTCTAGTTCAGGTTCTCCATTCATTTTACGATTGATGAAAGCTAAAATATCATCGATATCTTCCGGATTATAAAATCCAGCTTCCTCGATTTTTCTGAACCAAGTCATCTGGCGTTTAGCATAACGGCGAGAGTTTCGTTTTACTAAGCGAATTGCTTCATAAACATCATATTCACCCTCTAAATGACTAAAAAACTCTTGATAACCGACAGTTTGTAAAGCATTTAATGCTCTATAATCAACCAATTCTTCAACTTCATTCAGGAGCTTATCTCGCATCATAATATCAACTCGTAGATTAATACGATCATATAATTCCTCTCTATCCCAATCCATAATTACATAAATCGGCATGAAATCACGCTCTGCCTTCGGCTGATTTCTGAATGAGGAATACGGCTTATCACTTACTCGACAAATCTCCAACGCTCTAATCAATCGCTGATGATTATTCTTATCAACTTCCTCATAATAATCCGGATCTTTCTCTTTTAATTCCTTCTGTAAAATCCAAATACCATGTTTTTGATACGCATTCGTTAGCTCTTCTCTGACTTCCTTTGGTACTTTAGGAAACTCGTTTAAGCCCTCGCAAACCGCTTGAATAAACAATCCAGAACCACCAACCATCAAGGCAACGTCTTTTGTCTGATAGATATCATCCAAAATCGCTAAGGCTTCTTTTTCATAATCACCAACCGTATATTCATCATGAATTGATAAGTTATTAACAAAGTGATGTTTCACTTCCGCCAATTCCTCTTCTTTTGGTTTAGCTGTTCCGATATTCATTTCACGATAAAACTGACGGCTATCTGCCGACAAGATCTCAGTATTAAAATGTTTAGCTAACTCAATCCCTAACTTTGTTTTCCCTGAAGCAGTCGGACCTGCTATGACGATGAGATATTTCATTTTATTTTGACTTTTAGAATAAAAAATTAGAAAATGTCTAAGAAATAATTTGCTCTTAAATATCAGGCAAAAATACTTATTTTAATAGTTTTTAATAACCTTATCCTCATAAACTACAAAAATAATGATGAAAAATAGGGGGATCATCTATTAAATATGACAAAATGTAGTGTTTTTATCTAAAATTTCACTTCGCACAATAATTGCGTAATGACTAAAACGCAGAATGTCATTATCAGTAGTTCGGATTGCTACCAATAATGACATTCCAGTCACTTTTATAAAATAAATTATTTAATCATTCCCATAAAAGTATTCATCAACCAGTTTTGCTTTGCCTTCACCAAATTATCCAAAGTAGAATCTGCCTTGTGAGCAAATAGCTGCATATCTGTAATCACTTTCTTGAACTCCTGCACCTCTTCTGATTCTCCCTGCACCGCATTTATATCGTCTAATACTTTTACTAAAGGTTCTAATTCCTTCTTTTTCCGCTCCGTAATGACCTTCCGAATCACTTCCCACATATCTTTTTCTGCCACAAAATACTCCTTCCGTTCCCCAGGTTTTAATTCCTTGTACACTAAGCCCCAATCAATCAATGCCCGAACATTCATGTTAGCGTTTCCCATAGAAATATTTAACTCTTTGCGAATCTCCTCCGAACTCATCGAATCCGGTGAAATGAGTAGCAAAGCATGGATTTGAGCCATCGTTCGGTTGATACCCCAATTTGAGCCTAATGTCCCCCATGCTTGAATGAATTTATCTTTACCTTCCTGTAACTCCATATCCTAAAAATACAACTATTTTTTATAAATTTTGTAACTTTCAATTATTATTGAAATATAAAACCTTATCGTATATGAATGATAATAAGTAGATGATTGTTTACCATTTTTTTTGATAATTCCTGTTTTTTCCTAATATAATAAAAACTTTAAGTCATATTAAAAGAATTATTATCTATTTAGTAACAAAATAGCAAAATTTTAGTCTGATTTTTGTACGCAAAATGATTAAGCTTTCTATAAAAACAGTTTTAATGTTTTTATCTTAGTATTTAATTAAATAATAGTTCGTGCAAACAGTTTAAACAACGATTTAGATACCAACACTTTACCACGTATTTTAAATAAATTAATACCACATTATAAAAATGGCAAGAATTTTAATAGTTGATGATGAATCTCCGATTCGCCGTACCCTCAGAGATATTTTAGAGTTTGAGAAATATAAAGTTGATGAAGCGATCAATGGCTTGGACTGTCTGGCAAAAGTAAAACGCAATAAATATGATGTCATTATTTCGGATATAAAAATGCCAAAAATGGATGGCATGGAAGCTTTAGAACGGCTCGAAATCCTTGCACCGGATGTACCAGTTATCATGATTTCGGGACATGGAGACATTGAAACGGCTGTCGATGCCGTAAAAAAAGGAGCATTCGATTATATCTCAAAACCACCAGATTTGAATCGCTTGTTGATTACGATTCGTAACGCAATGGACAAGTCAAACCTCATAACGGAAACGAAAGTTTTAAAACGAAAAGTTGGAAAATATAAAACACCTGAGATTATAGGAAAATCAGAAGGCATTCAAAAAATTAAAGAAACGATTGAGCGAGTCGCCCCTACAGACGCTCGTGTATTCGTTACTGGTCCGAATGGAACCGGTAAAGAATTAGTCGCTAATTGGATTCATGAAAAATCGAATCGGAGCAAAGGCCCGATGATTGAGGTGAATTGTGCGGCAATTCCTTCGGAACTGATCGAAAGTGAGTTATTCGGACACGAAAAAGGGGCTTTTACCTCCGCTCACAAACAACGTATCGGAAAGTTTGAACAAGCTAATGGCGGAACAATTTTCTTAGATGAAATCGGTGACATGAGTCTTTCTGCTCAAGCTAAAGTCCTTCGTGCTTTGCAAGAAAATAAAATCACTCGTGTCGGTGGTGATAAAGAAATTAAAGTCGATGTAAGAGTTGTCGCAGCAACAAATAAAGACTTGAAAGAGGAAATTCGTAAAAAGCGTTTTCGTGAAGATTTATATCATCGTTTGGCAGTGATTATCATTCAAGTACCGTCATTAGACAAGCGTAAAGACGATATTCCTTTATTAGTTGAACACTTCGTGGAAATAATTTGTAAAGATTATGGAAAACCAACGAAAAAAGTTTCGGCAGATGCAATGAAAGCACTTCAAGAACTAAGCTGGACCGGTAATATTCGTGAACTGCGTAATGTCGTCGAACGATTAATCATTTTGAGCGGAAAGGAAATCACGCTGGGAGATGTTAAGAGTTTTGTCACCCCAACGGCAATGCAAAATGAAATGTTATTAGACTTTTTCGATAAGCATGATGATATTGAAGAAATGAAGGAAGCGGCTGCTCGGAAGTATAAAGCATATCGTCAGCTATAAGATCAGAGGTGATTGTAGGCCCAGAATAGAGGCTTGAAACCTGACAGATTTTTAAAATTTGTCAGGTTTATTTTTGTAAATCAGTTGTTTATAAATATTAAAAAATAGTAATAATTTTATGATTTTCGATATAACTATTTTTCTTTATTAAATCATCTTTTTTGTCCCTTGCCAAATTGCACCACCGATTGTATCGACCTTTGCACCTGTAACCGAACGCATCACGTTAACTTTATTATGAACTCGCAAAACACCCATTAAACCCATTAATAAGGCTTCTTTATATTCTACGATTTCCGGTTTTGCGACGATAATTTTTGTAGGAAAATATTGATTACAAACGACTTCCGTTCGTTTTATTAAAAAGTGATTAAATGCTCCGCCGCCAGTTGCAAATATTGTAAAAGGCTCGTTTTTTATAGGAAGATTTTCTGTTTTTATAATTTGCTGAATAGCCAAAGCCGTCTGTTGTGCTAATTGCTCAACGGCTGTTCGTAATCGGTTTGCAATAGTATCTTCTGTGACCAAATATTGAGGTAAAATATTTTGCTGCAACCAGCTATTGTCTAAACTTTTTGGATAATTTTGACTAAAATAATCCATGGTATTAATTTGCTCTAAAAGCATTTTATTGACGGTTCCGCTTTTTGCAATATCACCATTATTGTCATACGGTAGATTCAATAAATGTGCTAAAGGATTGAAAACTTGATTAGCGGCACCAATGTCAAAAGCGACAAAACGACCATTGATATCGCAAGAGATATTGGCAATTCCACCGATATTCAAATAAAAATCATAACCTGGGAATAAGTACTTGTCTGCAATCGGTGCTAAAGGTGTTCCTTCTCCGTTTATTGCAATATCGTGCGTTCTGAAATTATTAATCACAGGTAAGCCAGTAATTGCGGCCATCGCTGCACCGTCACCGATTTGTATCGTCATTCGATTATCAGGATAATGAAAAATCGTATGGCCGTGTGCTGCAATAAAATCAACTTCGATTTGATGTTTTTTAATGAAATTATTGACCATTGTTCCCATTAAATGCCCAAAATATGTGTGGGTTTTGGCAAAAGATAAGGCATCGACTTTTGGTAGATTTTTTAGTCGTCGCTGCCATTGTTCTGAGAACTCAACGGTTTCGGCTTTTATTAAATCAAAAGAAATTGTATCATTTGTTGTTTGAAAATGTGCGTAAGCAATATCCAAACCATCTAACGAACTACCAGACATTAAACCAATTACTTTCATCATTGCAAGTTGTGATAAATGAGTTGTTACACTCCTAAAATTTTTAGTGTAGCAACAAAATTAAAAGCCTTTCTGATAGTTAGATCAGAAAGGCTTAAATATTCTGTTGGTCGTCTATCTAAATTAAGCTACTAATTTTGTGGAAACGACTTTTTTTATTGCTGTTGTATATTCATCAAAATCAACTGATTTGACAATATACTGTTCTGCTCCTGCTTTGATACACTCCTCGATACTGTTTTTCATTTCAGAAGATGAAAAGATAACAACTGGAATAGGAGCAGTTTCTGTATGACTTTTTAGCTTTTTCAAAACCTCTAAGCCTGTATAGCGGGGCAGATTCAGGTCTAATAGTATAACTTTAATATTATGGTATTGTTCCATCTTTTCTGGTTGACCATTATCTGGAAACAAAAAATTGATAGCCTCTTCACCATCTTGCAGCCAAGCAATTTTTAAGGTTGGGTCCACTTCTTCTAAGGCAATTTTAGTAAATAATGCATCGGAAGTTGAATCCTCAATAACAATTATTTGATAATTTTTCATATATAATTAATATTTTAGATGGATTTTATCGCTGTCACATAATTGATATCTCTATAATAAGACAAATAACATACATTTTAAGTGACAACAGTTTTACCAAAAAACTGAAAGGCATCTACAAGATGTTACTATTAAAACATCAAGCCAAATAAAACGCTTTAAATCTTATAGATTTTTCGTTTTTTCTTAGTTTTCTGTGTCGGTTCTTTTGGTTTTGGAATAGTTGGTTGTGGAAAATCGTCGAACGGATTCCAAAAATCAGTATTATTTCTGGTAACTGACTTTGGAACGTAATTTTCATCTACGACGACTTTTACAAAATCTGTGTAATAGGTCGTTCCGTCAATGGCGACACTTGCTTTTTCAATAACAAAGCTCCCTTCTTCTTTTGCTTTTAAGCCAAAAATGTAACTTACGCTTTGTGTCATTTTTCCATTACTAATGGTCATTTGTGTAGATTGGTTCTGATAAACGACCTCAAAATCTAAAAACTCTGGCTGTACAAATGACGTTGCTTTTGCTCCTTCTACTTTGAATGTAATTTCAAATGTTGATTCTAAATTAGTCGTATCGCTACTTAAAATGGTTGTAAAACTTGGCGTTTGAGCCGATACATTGATTGAAAAAAAGATTCCTAAACTGAATAAGAATAATTGTTTCATGATTCTAAGATTTTAATTTACGATTTATGATCAAATTTGTATTAAAAAAATTACCAATCTTTTCCACTTGGATTCGCTTGTTGCTTCTTTTTATTCATTTTCTCCTGGACTTTTCGTTCTTCTTCCTCCATGATTTGAATCAACCGTTCAGCTTCTTCTTTTGACATATTTTGCCCTTGATTTGGCTTCGGTTTTGGTTGTTCCTTGTCTTTATTTTGTTCATTTTGTCCACTTCCGTCTCCTGACGAGGGTTCGTTTTCTTGTTGTTGCTGTTGTTCTTGTTGTTGCTGCTGCTGCTGTTGCTGTTGTTGTTGTTGCATCTGCTGAAACATCTTTTGAGCATAGGCTAAATTGTATCGTGTCGCATCGTCTTTTGGATTGTATTTTAAGGACTGTTTGTAGGCTTCGATGCTTTTTTGTAGGATTTCTTGCCCTTGTTCAGGGCTACCGATACCGCTCATTTGAGACAAGTGAGCATTACCCAAATTGTGATAAGACATCGCTTTCTCTTCATTGTCGGTTGATTCTAAAGCTGCACTTTCAAAGTGTTTCGCTGCTTCGTCGTAGCGTTTTTGATTATACAATGAATTGCCTAAGTTATGATTCGCATTTACCGATTTTTCATTTTTTTGTAAGGCTTTTCTGTATTCTTCTTCGGCTTCTAGGTAATTTTTTTGATAATAATTCTTATCACCTTGACGAAGATTTTTGTGATTCGATTGTGCGTACGTTATCGTACCGATTATTAATAAAAAAAATAAGATGGTTATTCGATATGTTACATTTCTTGTTAGCGTCATTATCTTAAATTTTTTAATTATTTCGATGATGTTGAATATTGAGTATAACCTATTTCGAACGGATTGTTTAAAAAATAGGATACGCAAATACAACAAAAGCCTTAACCATTATTTTTGGCTAAGGCTTTTAATACTTTATTAAGTTTAGGTACAATCTACCAAGACAAATCGTCTTCGATAGCATCGAGTGGACCTTTAACTCCTTCTGAGGTTACTTCTGTAGAAGCAACGACGTCAGCCTTTTCATTTTCGGAAGATTTTTCCTCCTCGTTGTTTATACGTTCTTTATTTTCTAAGTACTCCTCATGACGACGCGTATATTCGTCATAATCGTAATCTGGCATTAAATCCGTTTTCACATGTTCTACGGTTTCGTTTAGCCCTTCCAAAAAACGGTTAAAATCCTCTTTGTAAAGAAAAATTTTGTGTCTCTCATATCCCCCATCTTCAAAACGTTTTTTGCTTTCCGTGATAGTTAGATAGTAATCCTTACCTTTTGTTTGCTTCACATCAAAGAAATAAGTTCTTCTCTTTCCTGCACGTACTGTTTTTGAATAGACACTTTCGTACTTACGTTGATTCCTATCCGCCACCTCTTTTCTATTTTAGTGATATAATAACTTTGTTTAACTGCATCAGTTTAATATACAGCCACAAAAATAGTCAAATGTCTAAAACTTCAAAAAACTTTATGTGAATTTAATATAAAACGTGTTTCAGGTGTAAATTACGAATTATAAGGTATCGGCGTGTCATGGAACAACAAGATAAAAAAAGTAATTTTTTTTGTCATTTTGGTTTATTTAAAAATTTAATAAGTAACGGTTCAAAAATAAATATAACTAAAATTCAGGTATGGAGTAATTCAAAAAAAGGTATTTCCCAATAGC
>CBFIHR010000014.1:0-67363 GCA_965662365.1 Saprospiraceae bacterium | reverse complement strand
AAATATTCCATAGAAAATGAAAATAATGTTAATGGTGTTTTTAGCGGTTTTGTTGACAAATAATAAATCGGAAAAAATTGATTTTGGTAAGAAAAAAGAGGGCAAAAATTGGCAAGTCGTGAATGATGGTGTCATGGGCGGACGTTCGCAAAGTACGATTTCGTTTGAAGACAACAGCTTGATTTTTAAAGGTAAAGTTTCTTTAGAAAATAATGGCGGATTTGCGTCTATGCGAGCACCTTGGGGAAAGTACGATTTTTCGAGATACAAAACAATGACGATGCGATTCAGAGGCACTGCTCGTAAGTTTGCCGTAACGATGCAAAACGAACAGGTTTTTTATTTGCCAAATTACAAATACTTTTTTACGCCAAGCCCTGATGAATGGCAGACACTCGAAATGAAATTAGCGGATTTTGAAACGCATCGAATGGGAGAAGCTACTGGCGGAACCGTTTCAAAAGACATTTTATCGAAAATCATTCGTTACGGAATTATTTTATACGATAAGAAAGCTGGAGATTTTGAATTAGAGATTGATTATATTGAGTTTAAATAGGTTTTCACACTTTGACTTTTGTGCTTTAAAAATATTCGTCATTCCAACGTAGGTCGGAATGACGAAATTATTTTTAGTTGTTTTCATTGTAAAATAAACGCAGAACTAACCGATTCTTTCCATTACAGGAATATTCTTTAATACCATTTTAGAAGTAGCTGGTAAACGCTCTTCTAACAATAACATTTTTCCGTGTTTCAGTTGCTCTAAAATATTCTCGTGATAATGACGAACCGTGATTAGTTCAACATTATTATCATCTTTGAAAACTTTATAGCGTTTTTTCAAATCATTCATTAGACCAGAAACCCGTTCTGGTACATTATTAATACAAATCGAAAAGCCAATTGCGGTATTTTGCATCATATTAACTTTGATTCGATGCTGAGCGAATAAGTGAAATAATTTACTCAAACTTTCTTCATCTACAAAAGAGAAATCCTTACGAGCCACTTGAATCAAGGCTTGATTCTTTTCAACAACAACAACAGGCGGATACGCAGACTGTAAATTTTCAGAAATCATTGTGCCTTCGCCAGCAGGATTGATAAATGATTTTACCATGAGCGGAATACTTTTATTTTGTAAAGGTTTGATAGTTTTTGGGTGAATCACTTTTGCACCATAATAGGTCATTTCAATCGCTTCACGGAAAGATAAGCGGTCGAGTTTTGTAACATTTTTGAATAATCGTGGATCAGCTGTCAGAATACCCGGTACATCTTTCCAAACAGTCATATCTTCTGCATCTAAGCAATAAGCAGCAATCGCCGCCGTATAATCCGAACCTTCCCGACCTAAAGTCACGGTTTTTCCAGCTTCGTTGCTTCCGATAAAACCTTGTGTCACCACAAACCCCTTTGATAACAAAGGTGTGATAACGCTCTTAAATTGTTGAGGTGTAACGTCCCAGTCAACTTTACCCTCACGATATGTATCGTCTGTGCGAATCAATTGACGGGCGTCAACCCAATTAGAAGCCAAACCATTATCTACTAAATACTGCTGCACAATGGTAGTAGATAATAATTCGCCACGAGAAACCAATTGATCATAAACACAATCATAAGGCTCGGTAACAGGCTGCTGAACATAAGCATTCATTTCAACAAACCATTTTTCTACTTTCGTAAAAACAGCATGATTGTCCTCAAACAAATCCTTCATTACCGAAAGGTGATAGTTTTTTACAAAAGCTAACTTTTCGGGTAAATCAGCTTGCTGATGAAAATAAGCATTGATAACATTTTCTAAAGCATTCGTCATTTTTCCAAATGCAGAAATCACAATGACTAATTCTTCAGATTGATAACTTTTTAGTATGTTGGTGACATTACGAATCGCATCTGCATTTTTTACAGACGCACCACCAAATTTGAATACTTTCATTTAAGAACAGTTTATCCCGAAATCTCGGGAGCAAACGGCAGACGACAGACCATAGATGATCAATCATTCACCTTGTGAAAAAATTTCCGCAAATATACATGTTACTATATATTATAAAATTTGTAATAGCTGAATTATTTATATCAAAACGATTATTTAACTCATTGTTATATTTTTAACATAAGTAAAATGACTATTTTATAACGACTAATCCTTATATTGTGTTTGTGTTAAGAAAATACCACCTACTTTATACCTCAAACTTCATACTTAAAAACAAATGGCAAGCGCATTTAACAACGAAGAGAAAAAATTGATTGAAAAATATTTTGGTGTTGTACTCGATGATTTAACACCGGAAGTTTTCAAAAAAGAGCGAAAGCAACTAATGGCAAAATATCATCCTGATAAGTTTCAACACTTTGACGATGAAACTGTTATGGAAATGGCAACGGAACGATTCCAACAAATTCAGTCTTTGACAGAAAAAATAGACCAATATTTTGATGGAAAAGTAACGCTATCCTTAGAGGATAAAATACGCCGTGATGATGCGATTTTTGCTTTTGATCAACTGCGTATTGAAATCATTACAAATGATAAAGAACTAAAATATGATATGTTTGGAACGTATTATCGCTGGTTGACTTTTGGCGATAGCTTCAAAATTCCGGACTCGTCTGCCTTTCTAATTATGGAGGGCGAACATCGAGGGCATCAAATCGGCTACGTCGAAACGATTAAATTATTCCTTACGTTTGGGGTCAATGATTCTGTTGAAAATATCGTAACTTGGTTTTTTCAATCTATTGAAGGACGAGCAAAATCACTTATTATTGCAGGTAAAAAAATTCCCGTAGAATATAATGCAATGTTGATGGCTATTCGCCGAAAGGCGTTTTTACAATTGGCTGCCTGAAAGTAAAATATCTGTTTTGCTTTTCGTAGTACTCTTGCCATTTCTTATTTTTATGTGACTAATAAAAAGAACACTAATGATTAATAAAATATACGTAGCAGCTACCAGTCAGCATGTTGGAAAAACAACCTCGACATTGGGTTTGGTGCATGCTTTGCGAAAGCGAGGCATTAATGTCGGTTATTGTAAACCGGTCGGTCAACAATTTATAGATTTAGGCGATTTGCGAGTAGATAAAGATGCTTTATTATTTTCCGGTGTGATGGATTTCAAATTGGTGTCAGAGGTTCATAGTCCTGTGATTTTGGGACGAGGGGCAACAGCTGCCTACTTGAAAAATCCCGAAAAACACAATTATCCGAAAAGGATTCAAGATGCTATTAACGTATTAGAGGATAATTACGAAATGGTCGTCTATGAAGGAACAGGGCATCCGGGAGTTGGTAGTGTTTGTGATTTGTCGAATGCTGACGTTGCAGAATTGATCGGTAGCCAGGTCATTTTGGTCGTTGAAGGCGGAATCGGAAATACTATTGATAAAATTAATATGTGCTTGGCGTTATTTCGGGCTAAAAACATTCCGATTATTGGAATTATCATTAATAAAGTCTTACCCGAAAAACTGGAGAAGGTACATAAATATGTCAAAATGTATTTGGATAAACATAATTTACGACTTCTCGGCGTGATTCCTTATGATAAGACGATGGCTTATCCGCTACTACATACCGTAAAACGTGCGGTTGATGGTGAGGTAATGTTCAATAAGCATAAACTGAATAATCAAGTTGCGAATACGATTGATTCGTCACTAATGGAGTTGGAGGAGTTTACGAATTATGATCATTTGATGTTGATTATAAGCTCTCGAAAATTGCCAAAAGCCCTTAAAAAAATTAAAGAATTCGAGAAAAAAAATAACTTTGAGAAATCTACCCTTTCAGGAATTATCCTAACGAATCATAAATTCATAGATGCCGAGTCACAAAACTATATTGATGAAAATGAGATTCCCGTTATTCATACACACATGGATACGTATGGTGCTGTGATGAAAATTTCTAAAATTGAAGTTAAGATTAATCCTCGCACACCATGGAAAATTCATCGTGCAGAGGAGTTAATTTCTGAACATGTGGACTTGGATATGATTTTGAATGCGTAATTACGGTAACGGTTGTCTTTAGCTGCCATTTTTTTAATAATTTATAGCAGCTAAAGACTATCATTGCTGTAAAATCCACACCTCGAATTATTTAAACAAAGCGTCTAACAATTCCTCAACTTTTCCAATGGTATAAATGTGAATTTTGTAGCGTTTAGGATCTAAACCTTTCGTATTGTATTTTGAGATGAAAATCGTTTTAAAACCTAATTTATCTGCTTCTTGAATCCGTTGATCAATACGATTTACGGCACGGACTTCGCCCGACAAACCGACTTCACCCGCAAAGCAAACATCGTTCGGAATGCCAACATCTTCTAAGGACGAAATCAAAGCCGCCACAATTGCCAAATCAATTGCAGGATCATCAACTTTGATGCCGCCAGCAATATTTAGAAAAACATCAAATTGCGCTAATGGTAAATTACAACGTTTTTCTAAGACGGCTAATAACATACTCAATCGTCGCATATCGAAACCAGTAGCCGAACGCTGTGGATTTCCGTAAACGGCAGTACTAACCAAGGCTTGTGCTTCGATCAACATTGGGCGTAAGCCCTCGATTGTTGCCGAAATTGCACTTCCGCTAAGATCATCTTCTTTTTGTGAAATTAATAATTCTGATGGATTCGACACTTCTCGCAAACCGTTACTTAGCATTTCATAAATACCCATTTCTGCTGTAGAACCGAAACGATTTTTAATCGTTCGTAAGATTCGATAGGTATAATGTTGGTCACCTTCAAACTGTAAAACTGCATCAACAATATGTTCCAATAATTTTGGTCCAGCAATCGAACCACTTTTTGTAATATGACCAATCATAAAAATCGGAATATTCGTTTCTTTCGCAAAACGCTGCATTTCGCCCGCACATTCTCTAACTTGCGAAATGCTTCCAGGGGCAGATTCGATATAAGGCGAAGAAACCGTCTGAATAGAATCCAAAACCATCAATTGAGGTTCTAAGTTTTGGGCATGTTTAAGAATCTTGCTGACATTTGTTTCTGTCAAAATATAGCAATTTTGGTTTTTGATACCAATTCTATCCGCCCGCATTTTGATTTGTTCCTCGCTTTCTTCTCCCGAGATGTATAAGACCTTTAAATCTAAGGATAAGGCAATTTGAAGCATCAAAGTCGATTTACCAATTCCGGGTTGTCCACCAATCAAAACCAATGAGCCGCTCACAATTCCGCCACCCAATACTCGATTCAACTCACCGTCATAAGTTGGATAACGTTGTGTCGTTCCAGTTGTGATTTTTTGTAAAGGCGTAGGTTTTGGAGCCTGGTTTTTACCTTTTCCTTCTCGCCAAACCTTCTTTTTTTCCTCATTCGTATCCGGTGTTTTTGATACAATTTCTTCTGTGTAAGTATTCCATTCGCCACATGCAGGACATTTACCTTCCCATTTTGCAGAAGTATTGCCACAATTCGTACAAGCGTATATTTTTTTGATTTTTGCCATTGTTAGTAATTCGTATGTTCCCTGTCCCAAAACTTCGGGAATAATTAGTAATTAGGATTAGTCCATCAACGATTAATCTAATCATTTCACGAAGATAGCAGCAATTTCAAAATTGACTATTATCTTTACGAAGTTTCAAGGAATAAATTTAGATTGGCATTACAGTAGTGCAATAATCACTCCCGAAGTTTCGGGACAGATAAAATACGAATCATTAAAACATGATAACTTATTTCAAAGTAGCATTAAGTGAAGTATGGCAAGATAAGCGGACACTTTGGGTTCGAATGTACTTGCCCTTGTTATTATTTTCGGGGTTATTGTTATTAGTTTCGCTTTCGCTAAATACAGCTGGCGGCACCTCTAACTTTAGTGAAAATGAAGATGGCGGAGGAGCATCTGAAAGCCAAAAATCTACGGTCGGCATTGTTACGAATAATAATGGCGATAGTTTAGTGCGACAATTACAAGTCATTGAAACCGTCAAATACCAAATGATTGATAACGTAGATACCGTTCAAGAAATGATGAACAACGGTGATTTGGATTTGGCGATTGTGATTGACGAGTTTTTTGATGATGCCATCAAGACTGGAAATTCTGGAGAAGTACTCGTGTATCATAATGGCTATGACGACGCACTCAAAGAGGGCATTAAAAACAATATCGACTGGTACGAAAGACGAATTTTGAATCAACGATTGGCAAATTCCGGTTTTGATGCCAGTTATATAGACCCTGTAAATATCAGCGAAATAAACGCCTATGAATTCAAAGATACGACAGAAAACAACTCAGATGATAGTGAAGATAATGCGACTGTTTTCAATGAAATTGGTGGTGTTTTTATATTGTTATTTTTCTATTTTGCCTGGTTAGGCGGTATTTATCCTGCTTTGGCGTTATTCACAACCGATAGACTTTCGTCAATAATCACCGATGAACCTCAAAAAGTTTTGTTAGGTAAAACCTTAGCCGTTGCTTTTTTTAGTATTTTACACGCCCTATTATTTTTAGGAATTGTACTCCTCATTTTCAGACCTTATCAGCCTTCTGGAAATTTGTATGCAGCTATGATAAAAACAGGATTACGAGCGGATTTATTACCATTAATAATAGTAAGTTTGTTGCCTTTAGCAGCTTTATTTGCTACTTTTAAAAGTTGGTCAGTTACCAAACAAGGCACATTTAAAGAAGCTCAAAACCGTTTGCAACCTTTAAAAATATCTGTTGGTTTATTTATTTTAATTGGAATAACAGCAGGATTTGGGACAACTTTAGCAGTTTATTTAATTCCTGTTATAAACATAGGGACATTGAGCCGATTGTTATTACAAGAAAATTTGAATTGGCTTTATTTAATAATCACTTTTGTGTCCTGTTTCAGTTTTGCGTATTGGTGCAATCAGTTCGCATTGAAAGAATTTGTAAAGCGAGTAAAAGTACCTTTTGATGATGCTTTGCAAACGCCACAAATGACGACGACTGATTTTGACGAAAGTCAAAGTAACATAGAGGATACAGAAAAATAGAGTAGGAGGGCATTCTTAAATTTCTATTTTGCACCAGCGTCAAAAAAGCCCCGTTATTCCGAATATTGGAATGACAGGGCTTTCAGGTTTTTTCACCGTTCAGCGGTATTACTCTTCACCTTTTAACTTTTCGGCATTTTCATGTACTTGTAAAGCCTCGATAATCGGCATCACATCGCCATCCATAATTCCCGAAAGATTGTGTGATGTAAAACCGATTCTATGATCCGTTACTCGATTTTGAGGATAGTTGTAAGTTCTAATCTTATCCGAACGATCACCCGAGCCAATTAGTGATTTTCGACGATTCGAAACTTCTGATTCGTACTTTTGACGTTCAATGTCGTGAATTTTTACGTATAAGCGTTGTAATGCAATCTCACGGTTACGTAACTGATTACGACTCTCTTGACTTTCTGCCACAATTCCTGTAGGAACGTGTGTAATACGAATCGCTGACTCTGTTTTGTTGACGTGCTGCCCACCGGCACCACTTGCACGATAAGTATCAATTTTCAAGTCTGATTTACTGATATTGACATCTTCCATTTCAAATTGCGGCATTACCGCAACTGTTGCGGCAGAAGTGTGTACCCGACCTTGTGACTCTGTTTTAGGTACACGCTGAACACGATGCGCGCCAGATTCGAACTTTAAGTTGCTATATACGTCATCGCCTTTTACTTCAAAAACAATCTTGTTATAACCTCCCGATGTACCTTCGTTAATAGAAATAATTTCGTGTTTCCACTTAAAAGTATCAAATAAACGAGTGTACATGCGATACAAATCGCCAGCGAAGATACTGGCTTCATCGCCACCTGCTCCCGAACGAATCTCCATAATCACATCTTTCTCATCTTCAGGATCTCTTGGTATCAATAATACTTTAATTTCCTCTTCTAAGATTTCTCGTTTCGGCTTTAAATCTTCTAACTCCATTTTAGCCATTTCACGAAAATCAGGATCTTTCTCTTCCTGTAAAATTGCCTCACTTTCTTTGATCCCGGCTAAAATCGCCTCATACTTCTTATACGCATTGACAATCGGTTCTAACTTTTTGTATTCCTTATTTGTCTTGGTGAACTTTTTCATATCCGTGACAATTTCAGGATTCGATAGCTGCTCTTCTAAGTATTGATACTGTTCGTGTATCGCAGCTAATTTCTTTAAAATATCCATAATAAATATCTATTTTAATAAATTTTTATTCATAAGTATTTGATTACCAAATACTTAGATAAAAATATATTCTTAGTTTTTTTAATTTTTTAATAAAGGAAAACACTTGACAAAAGGGTAGAAGTGCTTCTTTTTTGAAGCAGAAGGAAGGTAAAGCAGCTAATATTTTGCTATGATAAACATATCGTATAAATCAATTATATTTTTGGAAAGTTCCAGTATAATTCAAAATTGCTGCAAAGATATTGATTGTTTATTTAAATTATTAGATATTTGGGGAAAATTTTGAGGTTTGATATATTTATAATGGATAATATCTTTAAATAAAAATTTATTAATTTATGAGACAACTACAGATTGGATTATTTTTATTTTTAACCGTGTCATTTACTTCTTGTACAAATAATGATGAAACAGAGGATACTACAGAGGATACTCAAAAGGTTGAGGTTTCATCAAATAGTCAAAAAGATCAGGTCGCAGGAGAATGGACTTTATCATCATTTAGTAGTGATGGCGAAGCAATAGAACTTACTGACTGTGATCAAAAAACGATTTGGAATTTTACGACTGAAGAAACAGATCCTCTCGGTGATGGTACAGAGACACAAAAGCTAAATGCAGTAGCGCCCGATGATTGTGAGTTTTACAGTTTTGATGCAAAATGGACTGTACACGATGGTCAACTATTTGTAAGTACTTCACGTATCGGAGGACTTGGAGGAAATTCCTTAGCGGGTCTGATGAAAATCAAAGAACTTTCTGACAACTTAATGGTGGTAGAAATAATGAAGAAAGAATTAATCTTCAAAAGATAAATCTTAAAACGTCATTAGTAGAAAATTAATAAAAAAGGCAGATGATCAAATAACCGATCATCTGCCTTTTTTATTAAAGTATATTAATTGCCTATAATTTACATTATGTTAAGTAGAGGGTTTTTAGAAAAGGGGAACAATTTTCATCATTCCCCTTTTTAATATATTTGTTATTTCTTAAATAAATCTGCTGTTGCTGGATGTTCTCCGTAAGCAGCTTCTATTGTTCCTCCTTCTTCAAGAGTAGCTAAACGCTTTTTAAATTCACCAGAAATATCAAGACGATTTGCTTGAGCATACAATTCTTTTAATGCGATGATTGTAGAACGATCCGAAGAATCAATTTGCTCAGACTTTACAAAATACGGATGTGCTAACGTAACATATTTTTGAAAATCTTTAGTTGCAGCTTCATATTCTTTTTTAGCACTATAAGGTAACTCTGCACGAATTTTTGCGTAACGGACTGCTTCGTTATAATATAAAGCACCTAAAGAATAAACAACATCACCGTACTCAGGATCTTTTTCTAAAGCTATCTCATAATACTTGATTGCTTCTGCTTTATGTCCTTCTCTTTCTTCGTCAGTTTTAGCATCTTTCATCAAGTTGTCATAAGTATTCCCAAAAACAGAATATAATGTTTTGTTATCTGGATCTTTAGCGATTGCTGCCGCTAAGTTTTCTTGTAACTTTTTAGTTTCTCCTTTCTTTAAGAAGTAATTAATTTCGCTATACAATAATTCTGTATTTTCAGGAAAAGCACTTCTACCCTCTTGTAAGTATTTGAATGCTTTATCCTCATCAGAGCCAATATAAGCAGTATATAAACCATTGTAAACATTAGCCGTTTTATCACCGCTTGCTAAGATCTTTTCATATAACTTAATAGCGGCTTCGTTTTCACCTGCCGCTGCTGCTAACATTGCTGTATTACGCAAGTGTTCTGGATATTTCTCGATTTGAGCACCTGTTTCAGGGTCGATATTTACACCGCCTAAAGGATCAACTGAAGGATCAACGGGTGCAACTAAATCATGAATATCTAATACTTTATTGAAGCCTTGATATGCACCTTTTAAGTCTTTCATATCATAATACTGTAAGCCTCTGTTAAAATATTCAGATGCTACTTGTTGAAGTCCTTTTGCAGCACTCTCTTTCTCAAATTTCTTAGCAGACTCACTCGTTATAGCAGTTTTGTATGCTTCGTAAGCTACATCTAAAGCATCTTCATACTTTACTTTTGTTGTTTGATCTTTAGCCAACGCTAAATAAACTTCACCCTTTTTATTATACACTCTTACTACTTTTTTCTCTACGATGCCTTCTATGTTTTCAATAGCAAAATCGATCTGTGCTTTAGATTCTTCTAACATCTCAACCTCTTGGGATTGATTGTATTTAACTAAAGAAGTATTTGCACTTTTATAGGCCTTGTTAGGATCATCTTGTGCAAAAGCTGTTATGGTAACAGTGAATAAAGCAATTACTAAGCTGAATGCAATTTTTTTAATGTTCATAATTGTAATTTATTGATAGTTATAGTTTCTGTCCTCTTACCTTTTTTAAGAGTTTTTTGAACGATAAAAATTTGACTATTAATCTATTCCATATTGTAGAAATAAAACATATATAGGTTGTGATATTGATACCACTACTCTACTGACGATTTATTCCTCGTTTGTAACATCTTCTTCGTTTTCCGAAGAATCATTTAAAATTTCGTTAACATTTTCGATAACATCCTCTTCATCATCTTGAGGGACAACTGCTACATCTGCAATTTCATCCGTGTCATCTATTCGGATAGCTCGAACGCCTTGCGTCGAACGACCTAAAACTGGCAGAGCCGCAGCCTCTAAACGAATAACAATACCTGATTTATTAATAATCATCAAATCGTTGTTTTCCGTAACGGCTTTCATTGCAACTAAATTGCCTGTCTTTTTCGTTACTTGCATTGTTTTGACCCCTTTTCCTCCACGACTTGTCAGACGGTACTCCTCCAATAAAGATTGCTTACCATTTCCTTTCTCAGAAATAACTAAAATATTTTTTTGTTCAATTTCCGGATCGATAACAATCATTCCAACGACATAATTACCTGATTTTCCGATATTTATCCCACGAACACCTGAAGCTGTTCGCCCCATTGGTCGGACATCTTCCTCCATAAAGTGAACCGCACGACCAAGGTGAGAAGCGATAACTACATGGCTTTTGCCATTTGTTAATTTTGCTTCAATTAACTGATCATCTTCTTTAATAGTAATCGCATTGATGCCATTTGAACGAGGACGGGAGAAAGCTCTCATTTCCGTTTTTTTCACTTGCCCTTTTCGAGTACAAAACATAACATAATTATTGTCTAAGAACTCTTCATCATTCAAATCTTTGACAACAATGTATGCTTTTATTTTATCGTCTTTGGGTAATTCAATAATATTCTGAATCACTCGTCCACTTGACGCTTTTCCTGCTTCCGGAATTTCATAAACTCTCAACCAGTGACATCGACCTTGTTCCGAAAACAACAACAAATAGTTGTGAACATTCGCAACAAAAATATGCTCTACGAAATCTTCATTTCGAGTTTTACTACCTTTTGCACCTCTTCCCCCACGATTTTGAGTACGATATTCGTCAGATTTTGTGCGTTTGATATAGCCCAAATGAGAGATTGTGACAACGACTTCGTCATTTGCAATCATATCTTCGATACGGATTTCGCCTTCTGCAAAAGTAATATCGGTACGACGCTCATCACCAAAACGTTCTTTAACTTCTTGTAATTCCTCTTTTACAATCTCGAATTGTAATTCAGAACTATCTAAAATCGAATTTAAATAATCAATAAATTCTTTCAACTGATTATATTCTGCTTTGATTTTGTCCCGTTCTAAACCTGTCAAGCGCTGCAAACGCATATCTAAAATTGCTTTTGCTTGCAACTCTGACAGCGTTACTGATTCATCTTTTGCAAAGTCACCAGCCATCAAGCGTTTTTTCGCTTCATCGCCATCTTTACAGCTACGGATTAACTCAATCACTTGATCCAAATAATCTAAAGCGATTAAAATACCTTCTAAGATATGCGCTCTAGCTTCGGCTTTCGCCAATTCGTAGCGAGTTCTGCGTTGAACCACTTCGATACGAAACTTAACAAACTCACTGATTTGTTGCTTTAAGCTCAACAATCTTGGGCGACCATTCACCAAAGCAATATTATTGACACCATAAGAAGTTTGCAATGGCGTGTATTTGTACAACTTACTCAATACAACATTTGCCACAGCGTCCCGCTTTACATCGACTACGATACGTAAACCATTTCTATCCGACTCGTCACGAATATCAGAAATACCTTCGATTTTCTTATCGTTTACCAAATCCGCAATCTTCATAATCAAAGAAGCCTTATTGACTTGATACGGAATTTCGCTAACGACAATTGTTTCTCGTCCTGACGGAGAGTTTTCTATTTCTGCACGACCACGTACGACTACTCTACCACGACCAGTTTCAAAAGCTTCTTTGACACCTTCTACACCATATATAATGCCACCAGTAGGAAAGTCAGGTGCTTTGATGTGTTCCATCAAGCCTTCAGTCGTAATTTCATTATCATCGATATAAGCGTTAATTCCATTGATGACTTCCGTCAAATTATGCGGAAGCATATTCGTTGCCATACCAACAGCAATACCCGAAGCACCATTTACTAAAAGGTTCGGAATACGTGTTGGTAATACGGTCGGTTCTTTTAAGGTATCGTCAAAGTTTAATTTAAAATCAACAGTATCTTTGTCCAAGTCACCTAAAATATCATCGCTGATTCGTTGTAACCTTGCTTCAGTATAACGCATGGCAGCAGGACTATCGCCGTCCATTGATCCAAAGTTTCCTTGTCCGTCAACTAACGGATAACGCAACGACCAGTGCTGCGCCATACGAACCATCGTATCATAAACCGACGAATCACCGTGCGGGTGATATTTCCCCAGCACTTCACCGACAATTCTCGCAGATTTCTTGTGAGCTTTATTATATACTAATCCTAAACCGGACATTCCAAATAAAACTCTACGGTGAACGGGTTTTAAACCATCTCTAACATCAGGTAAGGCTCTTGAAACAATAACTGACATTGAATAATCAATGTAAGCCGATTTCATTTCTTTGGTAATATCAATAGGAATAATTCTTTCTCCTACATTCATATTTTAGTATTGAATATTAGTTATTAACTATTTAACTATCCAAAAATGTATTGGATGGAAGTGTTTTACCGATAAATTTCTTAGAATTTATACGACTGGCAAAAATACAAAATTCCTTTCATATCACCATATTTGTAATCTATTTGCTAACAGCATATTTGTAATAAATTGGTCACTTGTTGATACTTTCTAAAATACTTCTACGCATATTTCTCCTACTTTCTCACTATGTTAAGAAAATGTGTTAATTATAAAACTAATCGTTTCGTAACGCAAAATATTTATCTTTACAGCCTATTTTTTTATTAAAATCCAAAATATATGAAATTCTTATTTTCCGCAGTTATCACTGCATTGGTATTGCTGACATCAGCAAATTTGTCAGCACAAGACTATCGAGTTGGTCAAATCTATGAAGGCTATATTATTAAAAATGATGGTTCAAGAGTAGAAGGTTTTATTCGTTATGGTTCGTTACAGCAAAATAGCGGTATTTGTGAGTTTTACGCCGATAAAAACAATCGTAAAACTCGAAAAAAGTATAAAGTCAAAGATATTGCTGGCTACAAAGTTGGTAGCGAAGAATATATCAGTGTGATGTTTCGCTCGGTCTTAAAGCAGCGTGTTTTCGCTAAAATAGAGTCAAAGGGGCATATTATGGTCTTGGCAATAGCAGAACCGAGTAGTGAAAATCCTGGCACTTATGAATATGTAATGGGATTGAAAAAAGGAGACGAAGATGCCATCGGTGTTGCTCGTTTTGTACGATTCGCAAAGCAAATGAGTGAGTATATCAGCGATTACGAGGAATTGGCTAAAAAAGTTGAAAATAAAGAAAAAGGCTATCGTTTATTGAGCATGATGGAGATCATCGAAGAGTACAATGAATGGTACGAAGAGAATAACGGATAAAATAACTTAATCATCATCTTTCTGACTTCTCTCCTGAAGGCGATAAGGGACAACTGAAGATTACTTCAATGAAATAATACCTTTTTTTAATTCGTAATACTTCTTAGGTAAAATTCGTTTTGTTCCCTTCTCTTTTGGGAGAGGGTTTAGAGATGAAGTCAAACAACACTAAAAATGAGATATTTCACATTATTATTTTCAATATTATTTACCGTTCAACTTCAAGCACAAGAATTCGA
Source organism: Saprospiraceae bacterium (assembly GCA_965662365.1). Lineage (GTDB taxonomy): Bacteria > Bacteroidota > Bacteroidia > Chitinophagales > Saprospiraceae > CAWVWD01. The sequence continues at coordinate 52,955 of CBFIHR010000014.1, read as the reverse complement.
TTGGGGAATCCCTGTTAAGTTAGATAAAGAAGAATTTGCTGGAAAAGCTACAATTAAACGTTACTTATTACATGAAGACGATCAAGGTTTAGTTCGTTTAAAAGTACAAAAAAACGATTTAATCGATAATGAAGATGTCATTTTAGAAATTTATGATATTAAGTTAGAATTACAAAAAACGGTTAATATTGTATTGGGTAAACAAACGAATAAAGACTTGCAAAAAGTCGTCACACACAAAGATAAATTTTACTTATTTTTTGCTGTTGACAACCAACAAATGCACAATACACTAATTGTACAGGCATACGATTTTGATGGAAAACCAATTGGTGAAGAGAAAACTTTAGACGTCATCACAGAAACAAAAGCATTGGCTAGAGGTGAATTTGCGATTGCCGCTTCTGAAAATTGTAATCATTTTGCAGTTGTAACGATTCCTATTTATCAGAAAAAAGCAAATGAAGTCTTAAAAATACAGCTTTTCGATGCTGGATTCAACCCCACTTTTGATGAAACCATTACCTTAGAATATCCTCGTAAACGTTTTGTGTATAATACTCCTTTTATCACGAACAACGGAACGATGTTCATGGAGAAATATCAAAAAATCAAAAAAGTTGGTTGGGTTAATGATTTATTCGTATTGAATCAAGCCAAAAAAACACTTATCAAAAAAGACCTAAAACTTACTAATGGCAATGATTTCTTAATGACTGCTAATACGATGTTAGAAAATGAAGCTGGTAATTTGATTTATGCAGGAATGTATAAAAAAGCTGAAAAGTTACAAGGCGGTCAAGGTGTTTTTTATCTTGAATTTGATAACAAAGGCGATGTCGTTCGAGAAGTCGCCTACCCTTTTAACAATGCACCAAAATCAGGTTTAACAGGTGTGAAATTAAAATCTGTAGAATTATTACCGAATGATGAATTACTTTTTGTAGCCACGGATTACAATGTGAATTCAGTATCACAAGGAAACGATGTGAATAATCGGGTTTATAGCTATTCTTGTAAGACCTTCTATTTTACACGCATTAAAGGCGATAACTTAGTTTGGACAAGAACTATCGAACGTGACTTGATGGAAACGAGCAATGATAGAGGACGATTAATAGACGTTGTTTGGAGCTATGACAATAACTCGGATAAAGTCGTAATACTTTACAATGAGATACAAGAGTTGTATCGTGGTACGCTCAGACAACGTAACTATATCATTCCGACTTTAGCAACGATTGATAATCAAGGTGAAGTTGGTTTTAATATTTTATTAAATTCGGGGCTTGGTAATTATAACGATACTTACACTTTTTGTCCAAACGAATTTTATCAAAGAGATGGTTATTTAGTTTTAAAATGTAGTAATAATATCGATTTTAAATTAGGGCGATTTAGAATGTAAATCATTTCACAAATTAAAATCTCGGATTCTACTCAGAATTCGAGATTTTTTTTATTCGAAATATTCAAACCATTGTAAATTAATTTCAAAACACTTAACTTTCGTTTTATCAATCAATTGGTAAAACTAATTATTATAAACAAATGCTGACCAACTCCAACAAATCTTCACGAACTTCTGATTTACAACCTGGCGAAATTCAATTTTATGACAATTTCTTACCTGCAATGTCAATTGGAGATTATACCATCAATATTGAGCAGCATATTGCAGATGAAGGCTTAGACAAAACCTTTAAGCGGTCACATAAATTCACCGTTGCAGGAAATCGTTTTCGTTTGAATATGCAAGACATTCATTCGGTTTATCCTCCGATTGATGGACAAGGCGATTTTGAAAATGTGTTGCCTCAGGTAATTTTGAATCATAAATCACTGCCATGGGAACGAACAACCGATAATAAAACACCCAACTTAGCGATTTTACTCTTTACGCCTGATGAATTAGGAATCAATGCAAAAGTCAGTAAGACTGGGGCGAAAATAAAAACGATTGCACAAGTTAAAAATCCTGAAACTGGTTTTTTATCGCCTGAATTAACTAGTTTTTCGCACGAAAATGATGAGGATAATTGTTTGTGTATTGAAATCAATGCCGATTACTTTAATAATATTGTACCAAGATTTGAGGAATTGAGCTTGTTAGCACACGTTCGAGAAGTGAGTTCGGCAGACAAAACGATTTCCGAAAACAATAATTGGTTTTCTACCGTTTTTGCCAATCGTTTACCACAAAAAAACCAACGAAACATCGTTCATTTAATAAGTTTAGAAGGGTTTACCAATTATTTAAAACCTCGTAGTCCACGCATTGACAAAAGTCAAAAAGTACGTTTGGTCAGTTTGGCAAGTTGGGAATTTTACTGTGAAGCACCGAATGAGGAGTTTGAAAATGTCACTACACAATTGATTGAAAATCATCAAACTTTACGGCTGTTTCCAAATAAAACAATTGATAATCGAACGGTAAAAACAGCTATTGAAGGCGGCTACTTACCTATGAAATATGAAACTCGTCAAGGTGAAAAAACAACGGCTTTCTATCGTGGCCCTTTGACTCCCAATATTGTTAAAAATCAAAATCATGCTCCCAATTTCAGTGCAGAATCTGCCATGATTTACGATATAAATACCGGTATTTTTGATATGTCTTACGCTGTCGCCTGGCAAACAGGTCGGCTCTTAGCCTTGTCAGATTCAACGTTCTCAAAGTCTTTATTACAATGGAAAAAACAAGTAAATTTATTTTTAGATACGTTTTTTGCTAAGCAAAATTTTTATAGAAAAATTGTTGCCATTTACAATGCACAAATGGATAATGACCATGATAAAATGCTGACTTTAGAGACTTTAATGTCTGACGAAGTGACCAATCAATTATTAACCGCTACACTCAAACAATCCTTAAGCGATTTAGGGTTTTTATCCAGAGGTGATATTGGCGGTAAGCGAACGATTGAAGAATTAGTTAGTAAAGCAAAAGAAGAATTGGAGGGTTTATCGGGTATTTTAACCGATAATCAATTTAATCTTATTAAAAATGAAACGAATGCAGAATTGGCGTTAATTAACACGCTTTTTTAGTAGATTGCCTCCAAAATTGAAGTTTTGGAGGCAATTATTTGAAATTTTAATAAAAAGGACTATTTATTTTTTTCTGCATAATAATGAAGACCGATAAACAGAGCAGAACCCAAAGCTATCATAAATAAATCAATAAATAATATTGCAAATTCTATCTCCATTTCTAAAAAGACATATTTATAGATAGTTCCGAAAGTTATACCTAATGTGAGAATACTCAAGATATTGGAAACTATTTTCAATACCTTATAATTTCCACCAGATTCAACACTAAAATTAGCAACTATGGCAATGCACATCATTGCTGAGAAAATTATTAAGAAACTTTTAAAATCTTCGTAAGATAGGGAACTGATTAGGTTATTCGTTGCGACATAACAGAAACCAATCAAACCTAATGTTGCATAGATAAGACTATATGCTTTTAACGCATTGAGGCCATCTTCACGTTTATTCAAATAGAAAAGAAAGACAGTAATAATATACTGCCGATTCCTATATTCCAGTGTGGTGTTTCAATTTTGAAAGCTGTGCCGCTGTAAACTAAAATGGTGATTGTACCTAAATTGAACAATGAGGTCGAATATCCTAAGCTTTTAAAGAGCATTTTATATTAAATATTTCCCAGATAAAACTTGTGAGTGTATTTTAGTGCAAAAGTAGCAATTATGTTGACACTTACTAACTAACAACAGATTAAGTTTTGTTACTTTAACATACTATTGAATAACCATTGAAATTTAGAATGAACAAATATATATTAGTAATAAAAATTTTCAGTCTAATTCTTTATTTTCAGTATCCGCTATCGGCACAATCAGAAATCGCCTTCTTCAAACATCTTACCGTCGAACAGGGCTTATCAAATAATTGGGCAAAAGCTATTGCAAAGGATAAAGAAGGGTTCATGTGGTTTGGTACATTTAATGGCTTGAACCGCTTTGATGGTCAAGTTTTTAAGACTTTTTCTAATACAAATTATACTGGTTTACAAGATAACTTTATCCAGAGTTTAGCCGTAGATTCTGCGGATAATATTTGGGTTGGAACATTTAGCGGTGGATTGAGTCGCTTTGATAAAAAGACGGAAACATTTCAAAACTTTAGACATCAGCCAACAAACATCACCAGTATTAACAGTAACAGAATTAATACCCTAAAACTGGATAGAAAAAATCAGTTATGGATAGGAACGGATAAAGGATTGGACCTTTTATTGGCAAACACTAATTCATTCCAACATTTTCGGCACGATGCAAAAGATGCTACTTCCATTACAAAAGGAGGCGTTTTGGCATTATTAGAAGATTCAAAAGGCAATATCTGGGTCGGTACCGAAAATGGCTTGAATGTTTATTATGCTAAACAAAAAAAATTCAAACGTTATCAAAAAGAGACAACGTCGCTGAATGACAATCGAGTGCGTTCACTTTACGAGGATAAATATGGTAATATTTGGGTCGGGACATCAAATGGAACATTGGCAAAATTAGACTTGGAAAAAGACGATTTTACGATTTTTACATTAAAAAATAAACAGCAAGAAATTACTAAAGATGCTATATTGGATATGAACGGCGATGGAGAACAACAAATTTATATCGCAACTGAAGGACAAGGTTTATTTATTTTTAATATTTCGACTAATCGTTTTCAAAACTTCTTCCCGAACCCAACTAAAGATAGAACAATTAACAGCAACTCGATTCACGCTTTATTTTTTGACGATGACAATGCAACGCTTTGGGTTGGTACGTATAATGGTGGATTGAATTATTTTAGTAAATGGGATAAACCTTTTCAACTTTACAAAGCAAAAATACAAGGATTAAACAATAATTATATCAACGCTTTCACGGAAGATAAACAAGGGAATTGGTGGATAGGAACGGATGGCGGTGGACTAAACTTTTATAATACTTCAACACGAACCTACCGTTATTTCACGAACAAAAGTCATCAAATTCAAAATAATGCAGTTTTATCTTTGTTGTGTGATAGCGATAATAATATTTGGGTCGGTAGCTTTAATGGTGGTTTAGATGTATTGAAAAATGGTCATTCGACTTTCATTCATTACACACACGACCCGAATGACAAAACAAGTCTCAGTGGTGAACATATTAGTTCCATTTATGAAGATAAGCGTGGGAATATTTGGGTCGGAACAATGAATAACGGCTTGAATTTATTTGATAAATCGACTAATTCTTTTATTCATTTTAAACATGACCCGAATGATTCTAAAAGCATTATTGATAACTTTATTTATGGAGTTTTAGAAGACCGACGAGGGCGGATATTGGTACAAACAGGAAAAGGGTTAGAGATTTTTAACATTGAAAATCAATCATTTAACCGTTTTAACACCAATTTTGATATAGATTTTAATGTGCCGGTGTCGTTGGTAGAAGATAGTCAAGGTAACTTGTGGATTGGAACACAAGAAAATGGCGTTTTTAGAATTGATAGAACAGAACAAGCCATCAAACATTATAGCACAAAAAATGGCTTATTGAGTAATGCGATTGCAGCTCTTTTGGAAGATGATTTTGACAATTTGTGGATTAGTACTGCTAAGGGGTTATGTAAATTAGAGGAAGGCGTTTCAAAACCTGAAAAAGTAGATATTAAACAATATACCGCAAAAGACGGCTTACAGGGCAGCGAATTTAAGCGGCAAGCTGTCCGAAAATTGCGGAATGGATATTTAGTTTTTGGTGGCCAAAGTGGCTTTAATGTTTTCAATCCGATTCAAGTAAAAGATAATCCATTTATTCCACCTGTTGTAATGACAGATTTCAAATTATTTAATCAATCGGTTAACTTAAAAGAAAGTGATATTTTAAATACCACAATTTCTAAAACAAAACGCATCACATTAACACATCAACAATCTGTTTTTACGTTTGAGTTTGCAGCCCTGAATTATTCTTTGCCCGAAAAAAATCAGTATGCGTACATATTAGAAGGATTTGAAGAGAAATGGAATTATGTCGGTACAAAAAACACGGCGACTTACACCAATTTAGATGCAGGAAAATACATTTTCAGGGTGAAAGCATCGAATAACGATGGTATCTGGAATGAGAAAGGAACTACCCTGGAACTCATCGTGCTGCCTCCGTGGTGGGAAGATAATCGCTATCGAGTCCCTATTTTTATTCTGATCGGCGTATTATTATTTACGTATTACAAATATCGAACTTATCAATATCGACAAAATCAAAAATTCTTAGAACACCAAGTTGAAATCCGAACGGCTGATTTACAAGCAGCAAATAATATTGTAAAAGAACGCCAGCAAGAGATTCTCAAACAAAATAAAATCTTATCTCAAAACAATCAAGAGTTAGCACAAAAAGCGGCAGAAATTCGAAAAATGTCTGAAAAGATTGAAGATTTGAGTGAAACTCGAATTCGATTTTTTACCAATATTTCGCATGAATTACGAACACCTTTGAACTTAATTTTATGGCCTTTAGAAGAATTATTAAAAGGAAAAAGTATGTCCACAAAACAGCTGCAACAAAAGTATCAATTGATGCACAACAATGCGGGCAAATTAATTCGTTTGATTAATCAATTGTTAGATTTTAGAAAAATAGAAACGGGAACTTCGCAGCTAAAATTAGAACAGAAAGATATCATCAAAACGATTCGGAAAATTATGAATCGTTTTGATGAATGGGCAACACGGAAGGCAATACATTTTAGTTTATCAACTGATTTATCAACTTTTTCCCTTTATTTTGATGAAGATAAATTAGATAAAATCTTATCAAATTTGTTATCTAATGCTTTTAAATTTGCTAATAAAAACGGTCAAGTCCTTGTCGATATTCGATTATCGAAAAATGACATCATGGGCGAATTATTAGAACTTAAAGTGCAAGACAACGGTCAAGGTATTCCAAAATCAAAGCAATCAATGATTTTTAATCGTTTTTTTGAGGGCGATAACAAAGAATATACAGGAACGGGAATTGGGCTTTCATTGACAAAAGAGTTGGTCGAGTTGCACAGTGGAAAGATTAGTGTAGAAAGTGAATTAGGTAAAGGAGCGACTTTTATTATTCAGATTCCGACGACTTTGCAGCCAACCGAAATTCTACCTTTAGTTATTCAACAAAGCGAAACAAAATCTATTGAAGTAATTGAAAATGAGTCGATTAATCAACATCATTTAACCGTTCTTTTGGTAGAAGATAATCTAGATATTATCAGTTTTATGCAACAAGAGTTGAGTAAATATTATCAAATTGAAGTCGCACACAACGGACAAGAAGGATTAGAAAAAGCAATTGATACCTCGCCAGATTTGATTATTAGTGATGTAATGATGCCTAAAATGAATGGTTTTGAAATGTGCGAACAACTCAAAACAGATGAGCGAACAAGTCATATTCCGATTATTTTAGTAACTGCTCGTTCGGGTGAAATGAGTGAGTTAGAAGGATTACAAATCGGTGCAAATGATTATATTTCAAAGCCTTATTCGTTTGAATTATTACAACTAAAGATTAAGAATATTTTACACACACAAGAGCAACTAAAGTCGCAATTTGCAAATGGCTCAACATCGACTATTGCTAAGCTAAATATCAATAGTCTCGACAAAGCCTTTTTACAAAAAGCAGCTTTTGCAGTCCAGGCAAATCTGAATAATCCGGCTTTTAGTACAGAAGATTTTAGTCGCTACTTTGACATCAGCCGCCGTCATGTATTGCGAAAAATCCGTAGTTTAACTGGCTTGACCATCAATGAATATATCAGAGTTACTCGACTAAAAGAGGCACGTCAACTCCTGCAACAGGGAGATTTGAATGTATCAGAGGTGGCGTATTCCGTTGGTTTTACAGATCCGAAATACTTTAGTAGTTGTTTTAAGAAACAGTTTGGGCAATCCCCTTCGACTTTATTGAGTTAAGATTTTATTACGAAAAAAGTAAGCTGAACCGAAATTCAGCTTACTTAAAATCACACAAATTATAAGTATGAACAATTAATCTAAAACAATCATTCTCGTTGTTGCGACTTGATTATTCACTCGCAATACACACAAAAAAAGATTACCTATTGTATTGTTTTTATTCCACGGAATATGGTATTCCCCTGAGGGCAATGATTCATTTATAATCGTATTAACCTCACGACCATTGATATCATAAATTGATAATTGCACTTCGCTTCTATCCTTTAATTCAAATGAAATATTAGTATCACCAACTGATGGATTTGGAAAAACCTTAAATTTGATTTTATTCTGAAAATCAATCTTGTTCGTTGATGTAATATATTGATAACCATTGACTTCTGTAACAACACCTAAACTTTGAGCTAAATTTACTAAAGGCTCATTTCCAACAACAGCCTGACCGTCTAAAGGTGCGTATAATTCCAAACTGGATTTCAATAAATCGCCATTAACCATTGCAGTGATTTCTTCTTGCGTCATTCCAGAACGATAGAAATACCATTCTCTAAAATCGGCACTTGCTCCGTTGGCTTCACTCAAAATAAAAGTATTGACTTCCAAATTTTCATCGACATCACCTTGTAAAACACCATCAACGTACAACAAAGTTTTTCCCCATGCATAGTAATGTGTTAAGGTGATTTTGTGCCAATTTCCATCATTTACAATGGTGAATCCAGCAATTCCATTCGTATCGCTTGTTATATATTCCAGTTCTCCAGTGCTGATAATTTTCAATCCACCGTAACCGCCATTATCAGTTGTAAAACCTCCGACTGTTCCTGTTTCTGTTGTTTTTACATCAAAAGAAACCGTAAACGGATGTACAACTGCATCTGGTGTAAATTCTAGTTGAACATCATTTATAGATTTATCAATGGTCAAATAGGTATTTGTGACCATATTTGGTTGAGGTTTTCCAGCCTTCATGGCATCAAAAAGCGATGGAACAATCGTATAAAACATCTCGGTATGACCAGCTGTATTCGGATGCGCTGGATCCGCAACATAACCAGCTGCCCATTTTCCAGTTCCATCATCAACCGCACCCAGTGTATTGATACTTGCTACGTCCCAGTTATGAATTAATAAATTCATTTGTTTTGTAAAATTATAGTCGGTCGAATCAAACGAACCATTGGCATAGCAATTAACGACAATCGGCTCTATACCTGCGTTTCTAGCTTGTGTAATCAATTGTAACATATTGGTTTCAAATTGATTAAAAGCAGCTTGACCTTGTGACATAATCCCTTCATTTCCTAATGACAAACCATAAATCACATAACGACTACACAACGGTAATAAGTCATCTTCCCAGCGGTTGCCTAATAAAATCGTATTATTTCCTCCGACTGAAATATTTGTTACACTCCAGTCTTCACCGTCACCATTTGCAAATCTATCATTTAATAATTGTGTATATTGAAAAGCATATCCTTCGCTATTTGTCGCACCATAGCCGTCTGCAACCGATGAACCCATTACTGCGATTAACAAAGAATCACGAGTTGGACAAAGCGGTGCCGGCTGTAACAAAGGCGTAATTTCCTCCATTTGCATCAAGCCGATATAAGCAAAACCGCCTTGTGTCACCGATACATCAATTGTAATGATGCCGTTGCTATCTGCATGCATTGTATCCGTCGTTATAACGCTGCTATTGTTACCATTATAACCTGTTCCACCAAGGTCTGTACCTGAAGTCTGCAAATCTCCCGAGAAAGTATTTGCACCATTTAAAGCATAATTTGTAATTCTATCACTTCCTGTATTTCTTGTTCCAAAAAATTGGAAAACATAACTTTTCGAAGTGTCCAAGCCACCGATTTCTAAACTTCCTGTCGTACCTGAAGTGAAGAAATAATCTTGTGTCGCTGTTGCGATAGCAAAATGCCCCAACAAAGTATCTTCGGGATTTAATAAACCGCCATGATTAATACCATTAGTTAAAAAACCCTGTGTAACGGTTAAATAAGCCGATGACATAGTGTTCGTATTACTCACTAAATTAACAGTATCTTGATTGGCGGCAGCCTGTGTCAAGTTATTCCAGTAATTACCATTAATATCAGGGCTTGCAGTTGCGTTTCCATTAGTAGCATCATCGGGCCCAAAATCAACTAAGAAAGTCGGATTAACTACCTCAACTTCATCTATTCGCATCAAATTAAGGTATGCAAAAGTTCCTTGTGTAGCTGCAATATCAATGGTCAAACGCCCGGTTGCATCAGGACGAACAGGTGCAGAGGTCGCAACGGAACTATTGTTCCCGTCATAACCTGTTCCGCCAAGATTTGCTCCAGAGGTTTGTAGCGTGGTAGAATCATGTGTCGTTCCTGAAAACACATATTTAGTTTCTCGGACAGTCGGCGTATTTCTTGAGCCAAATGTATTGAAAACATAGGCTCTTGTTGGATCTAAACCATCAATTCGCAACGTTCCAGAAGAGACTGTAAAAAAGTAATCTTGTGTTGCTGTTGCAACGGCATATTCGTTTAATAAAGCTGGGTTAGGATTTAACAAACCACCGTTTTGAATACCATTTGCTGTAAATGGATTGATTACTTTAATCTGAATGTTTGTGGATAAATTATTGTTGTCCACTAACGTCACAGGAATGCCCCCGGAAGCTGTCGTCATATTATTCCAATAATTACCGTTAGCATCAGGGCTTGTCGTACTATTTCCATTAGTGACGTCATTTGGCCCAAAATCTACATAAAACGAGCGTAATAAACTTCCGACGCTTATGGTCACTAAATCAGAAACGTTATTCGTCCCATCACTTACATTTAATTCAAAAACATAGACTTCGCCATCAATTAAGCCATTAACCGTAGTTGATAACATATTAGGATTAACGATTGTCGTTGAAGGTCCGCTGACTTGTGTCCAAGTATATGTCAATGGATCATTTTCGGGATCAGTCGCCGTACCTGCCAAAGTATATGTTGTTGTACCAGATGGCAATTGAGCATTTGAACCAGCATCTACAATTGGAGCAAGATTAACACTTGATAAGTCAATTTCATCTAAACGCATTGCTCCCAAATAAGCAAATCCGCCAGTATTAACACTCATATTAAAAATAATCTTTCCATTCGCATCGGGCAAAATCGTATCCGAAACTATGATCGTGCTATTATTGCCATTATAGCCGTTTCCGCCAAGGTTTGTTCCTGACGTTTGCAAATTTCCTGTAAAGGAATTTTGACCTGCTAAATCATAAGTTGTGATACGAGTTGAAGTCGTATTCCTTGTTCCAAAAAAGTTAAAGACATACCCTTTTGTTGGGTCTAAACCACTAAATTCTATCTCATCAGCTGTAGGGCTTGTCGATAAAAAAAAGTAATCCTGTGTTGCCGTTGCTACAGCAAAATCATTTAACAACGCAGGGTCAGGATTTAACAATCCACCATTTTGAATGCCGTTTGCCCCAAAAGTTACCACTAAAGTCGGCTGAATCGTGGAAGCCACATTATTTTTATCGACTAACGTTATAAACTGACCAGCAGTAGAATTAGACATGTTGTTCCAATAATTGCCATTCGCATCAGGGCTGGTCGTTTCGTTACCGTTTGTTACATCATTTAACCCGAAATCTATGTAATAATTGTTGGTTTGAGCGGTTAGTCCGATGGTCAAACTAACGCAGAATATCAGAATTAGTATTCTTTTCATATTTTGGTTTTAAAGTAGTGCATAAGTGATTTCAAAATTCACCTATTCACTATGATTTTAATAGTAATATTTCGTCATTATTTCCACAGTTGTATTAATATTATTTTCAGTATATCCTGCAGAGGACTTTGTACAAAGGCATGAGTATCTCCTTTCCAGTAGGCGACTTTTGTCACCTACTGAAAGAAGTTATTACCCTACCTTAGAATGTTTATTTTGAATTACTTTTGTGAGGTTTGGATAGCCTTTTTCATTAAGCTGATGGCAAAACCGCCACTTTCAGCTAATTTAAAAGTCATTTTCTTACCTTTTTGAACTTCCACTTTTTCGATCGTATAGCTCTCAGGATTCGTCTTGTAGTTCGCATCTTCACCGTCTTGATAAATAGTCGCTATGTACGTTTCTCCTTTTTCTAAAAAATCTAAATCAAAACTAATCGTTCTACCTTCTTCGTTTGTAATACCACCGACAAACCAGTTGCCAGTTCCTTTTTCCTTTCGTGCGATGGTCAAATGCTCACCGATTGCAGCATCTAAAACCTTTGTTGTTTCCCAATCGACGCCTACTTTTTTAATAAATTCAAAAGCATCTGGATATTTTTCATAATTTTCAGGTAAATCACAAGCCATTTGCATCGGTGCGTACATCGTAACGTATAACGCCAACTGTTTTGCCAAAGTCGTATTGACTTGATTGCTCGGTTTCGCAGGTAAGGTTAAATCAAAAACCCCTGGCGTAAAATCCATTGGACTCGCCAAACAACGAGTAAACGGCATAATTAACGTATGATTTGGAGGGTTTCCACCGTCTTCTGACCAAGCATTAAACTCCTGCCCTCTCGCTCCTTCTCTGGAAATGATATTTGGATAAGTTCTGCGTTCGCCTGTATCTTTTATCGGTTCGTGTGCCACAACTGCAAGCTTGTGTTTTGCTGCCAACTCAATCACTCGATAAAAATGTTCGATATAGGATTGCCCATGATGATATTTTCCATTGGATAAAATATTGCCGTGCTCTACGTAGCCAGTTTTTACCGCTTTGACATTATTGTCCGCATACAATTGAAAAGCATCTGTCAATTGTTTTTCATAGTTATCAATATTGCCACCAGTTTCGTGATGACCAACGAGATAAACACCTTTCTCTTTAGCGTAAGCCGATAAAGCTGGTAAATCAAAATCTGGATAAGATTCCGTAAAACTAAAAATATCGCCATTTTCAACCCAGTTGCCGTCCCAACCAGTGTTCCAACCTTCTACCAAAACACCATCGAAACCATGTTTTGCAGCAAAATCAATGTATTTTTTAGTGTTTTCTGTCGTTGCAGAATGTTGTTCACCAGAAGCCCAAGTACCTTTATTGATGTGCATTTCCCACCAAATACCGATGTATTTCCCTGGTTTAAACCAAGACACATCACCTAATTTATTCGGTTCATTTAGATTCAACATCAGGTACGAAGTCAATAAATCAGCTGCTGTTTCAGCCAATTGAACCGTTCTCCAAGGCGTTGTTTTCGAGGTAGAAAGAAAGGCACGACTTTTTTCTGTCTTGCTGTACGGCACTAATTCACATTTCAATTTTATTCCATTTGTTGCATCAATCGTCATGCTCGAATAATCTCTCAAAGCCGCTTCGTGTATGCTAATATAAGTCTTGTCCGATGTTTCAAAAGTTACTGGTGTGTGAACTTTTCCCATTTTAGAAATCGGTGTATTTTGATATAAATACTCGTAGCGGTTCGGCTCAAACGCAGGAATCCACCAAGCCTTATGATCTTCGACCATATTGAACTCTGTTAACTCCGCAATAACTTCAAAATTATCTAAATTTTCTTGCTCCGGAAATTCATATCTGAATCCCAAACCATCATCATACACTCGAAAAACAATATCCATTTTACGCTCCAAGTCGTTAACCTCTTGCAGACTGATTTTTAGTTCGTTATAATGATTTCTAATAAATCGTTCTTCGCCCCACGGTTGTTCCCATGTTTTATCGAATGTTGATTCTTCAACATGAATCACTTTGAAATTTGATTTCAAACCATGGCTTTTATTCAAATCAAAACCTAACAAAGAAGTATCAATCACTAATTTATCATTAAAATACGCTTGGTATTGCGGTTCGCCTTTATCGTTCAACTGAAATTTGACAGCTACCTTCTCTTCAGGAGATTTCACCTCTAAACTCTCAATCGACGAATCAACACAACTCGATAAACCAAAAAGTATTATTAGTGAAAATATAGTATATTTCATATTTTTAATTTTGCTTTAATCCTGTCAGATTCTAACATCTGACAGGATTTTACGATTATAAACAATCACTTCCTAATTCGGCTCGATTGTCACCTTACGCTCGTCTGTGTCCGTATTTATAGAAAACGTAATGTCATATATATCGCCAATAACGACAAAGAAATTTTCAGAATTTGCTTCTTGAATAATCAAATCATTTGTAAATGCTGAACCGTCACGAGTGACTGTATTGAAAGTCACCCATTCTCCATTCGCTATATTTTCACGAATAACAAACGCACGATTTGCAATCAATTCCTGTGTCCAAGTCCAAGTATAAACCGAACCTTGTACAGTCGGCAAACTTGTATGGTGAATAGCATCCCATGCACCTTCAACCGTTCCGGTTACATAATAAGCATTACCAAACAAGCCAAATTCAACCGTGCTATAATCCACAGTTAAATCACCAGTTCTTGTTTTTGTCTCTTCCCATTCGCCTGTTGTCGCATCAAAAGTCAACGTTATTGTAAAAAGACCTTCTTCAACATTCGGAATATTATCCAAATAATATCCCACATCATTGACACCAGCAGCATACGCATCACCATAATTCGGTACACCTAAACTTGAAAGCGTCACGGCTTCCGTTCCATTATAAAAATGCCAACCATCGTTAAAGCGGTAGCGATAGCCTGAATTTCCGAATAAAGGTAAATCTGTAATTTCAAAAACTGTCGTCGAAGCATTTGTTGATTTTAAAGGTATTTCAGTTTGTGTTGTCCATTGACCACTTGTCGCATCACCGATAATATTGGCTTTGACCGGCGATAAAATAAATGTTTTATCATTCAAATCTGCAAACAAATAATACAACCCCGCTGCATCAACCGCAATCGGATCACTACCTGACACTAAACTGCCATTAATTACAAGATCATTTATAGCACCGCCAACATTGATCGAACTATCAATAGCACCGCCATTTGGAGAACCGTAAACCGTTGTTTCACCATCAACAACCGTTGTAATTTCAATCGTACTATTCGCACCGATATACATAAACTTGCCATAAAAACCATTTAAAGATTCCTCCATTGCCCCTTTTCCAGGATCCATAACGGCTAACTCTAAAGTTGCGGCATCTTCACTCGTATCCGATGCAATTGTATTAGAGCCAGTAACATAAACAGCATCAGATGCTGTCGGTGTGGGTGTAGGTGTCGGATTCGGTGTAGGCGTTGGACTGTCATCATTGCAAGACATTACCGAAAAAGTCATCATTGCTATACCAAACAATAACAGTAGGTTTTTTAAAACTCTCATCGTTTTATATTTTTTAAGTTTAATTTAAAATAATTTTAGCGAGGTAAAATAGGGAACTACAATCCTGAAAGTAAGGTATTTGCCGTATCTAAATCAAGCTGTACTAAAGCATCAAATACCTCATTCAATACTTTTTGATTTTCCACATTTCCAGCATGTTCTTTTCTTTTTAAATAATAGGTATGAATTGTTTCAAAGGCAGCTTTCTCATACGTAACACCAGTGAAATCCTGCACCTTTTCTAAATACTGATACTCGAATTCTTGCGTAGGTTCAAAAATAGTTCCTTCACCAAAATCATTGAACGTACACAATTGAATATAATCTAAATCAGCTTGTGCCGCTTTTTGCAAAGTTGCATCCAGAGTGATTCCGTTATTATGATCAACAAAACCATAACTCGTCCCCCAGTTGCCTTCCACATAATAATCATGATAACCAGGAAAAACTGCCCCCATGACAATTTGAGAGTTGCTCGTCGCATAAAAACTTTGTAATTCAGAATAAGAAGGCGTAAAATCTATCCAGGCAAATTCGCCATCAGCATTATTCGCCCCTACTTTATTAGTAAAATTCCATAAAGGCATAAATGTAATTTCTTGATTAAGCACACTCAGAATGTCATTCCATTGTGCCGTATTATTAAAATATCTTGGGCCAAAAGTCAGCAATAATGGATTGCCATCAATATGAATATAATAATCATCGGAGAAATAGCGACTTTCCATATAGGTCATATCGCCTTGTGCCGCCTGAATGTCTGTATTATTCGTTGCATTCGCTACAAACTCCGCCGTAAACTCCTCGTAAACAATCGCATACTCCAAACCAATATCTTCCAAACGATTAATAATCGCATTAGAATTATCTAAGTTTGACTTGTAATCCGCAACATCATACTTCCCATACCAATCAATCAAAATGCCATCAACTCCCGCATATTTCATTAATAATAAATGATAATCAATCACATCTCTATCTTCCGAGTCGTAAGGCCCAATCAAAGGATAATAGTGAGATGCAATTTGACGATTACCGTTGGATAAAAAATTATCCGGATTCTTATTCGCCATTCTCCAATGCGACGACCAGTCACCAGAAAACTCTGGCGTATCGAACCAAGGCATATAATGCATATAAATCTTAGTATCATTTGTCTTAGTTACATCAACAGGCTCTACATCCGGTATCGGTGTTGGTGTCGGTGTATTATCTTCGCCACAACTAGCAACCAACACAAAGACAATTGCCAAAGTCAAATAAAGGATATTTCTCATAATTTAGATTTTATAATTTATTTGTATAATTCGTGTAATTCGATTTTTCTAAAAACTTTCTCCAAATATAGAAGCAGATTCCCTCTTGAAACGTAGAAAAACAATATAAATAGGTAGAAAAAATGGACAAGAAGTTCAATAAAACGATTTTTCACGATGAAAAAATCGTCAGGATTAAAAAATAATCGAATCCATAAAACACTGTTAATCAGGTAATTAAATTAAAAACTAAAAATCATCAAATAGTAGAAAAAATGGACATTTGAGAAAAACGTAATATTCAGTTGAATCCTACTTAACTTTTTACTAATTTTAGTTTTAACCAGTTAATTTCAAAATTATAAAAATCATCTTCCATAAAAATGACGACAAAAGACCTCACAGATTTACTAAAAGGCGAATTAACCAACGAAATCGCCAATTATATCAAATCAGAAAATCCGTTTCCTGAAACGATGATTAACTGGTTATCTGAATTAGTTTTATTACAGCATGTACCGTTTAATAATCTTATTGCGGACGAAAACCTCTTACCAAACGAATCCCTGCGGTTATTTTATTTAGATAAAAACTGGACAAATGCCCTATTAGACGGTGCGTTAAGTATCGGTATTCATTCGGAGCGAGATATTTTACTGCAACAAGCCATGAACAATATTATCCGAACGGAAACCAATAAAAAAATAGCACCTAATTCGACCGTTCAGTTAGGAACTGTTGCCGGTTTTATCATGCGTTCGTCTATCGTTTCTAATTATAAAGGATTAGAAATTGCAGGTTTCGAACAAGATGAAATACCAATTAAAACCTTACGAATAGAACGCCTTGCGGCAAATATTTTGTTCGTCCTATTCGATACCATTCCGACAAAAGTCGAAATCAAAGCACCAACTGAAAGCGGAGTTTTAGCGATTATTAATAACAAAATCCCAACTCGGCAAATCGAAAATAACGTCGGAAAATTCACCGGTAAAACCGTGATTTTGAACGATTCACATTTTAGAAATCAAGAAAAACGAGTGTTAAATATTACTGCTTTACAGCAAACAATCGCTCAACAACTCGATAAAAATAAGTTATCGCCTTCCGAGTTTGGAGTTCAGCTGATGAAAAGCCCGAAAGTATTTGAGCTGGTAAATGAGGAAGTTGAAATGATAACAAGTCGTGAAGCTATCATTGAAAAAGAGGCAGATAAAAAATTGATATTCAACAAGTTATTTAGATAATTCGAATGCGATCTCAGTCTCTCCCTTTCAAGAGAAAGACCGAGAAAAATTTTAACAAACAACAAATGAAATTACTAATTCCAATATTAACCGATGTTTTAGTTGTTGATGATATTTTGAATAACAACGAAAAAGAATTTTGGGCAAGAAACGCAGATAATTACGAATGGACAACTCGCTACCAAAAAGCGAACCCAAATCCGTTACACCGCACAGGAACCGCCCCGACCGGTGTGCATTTACAATGGATTCTACCTGACTTTTTGTGTCATGGCAAACAGTCAGAAACTGAAGATATTGAGTTTCCAAAAGTACCGAATCGCTGGTTAGTTAATCGAATTTGGCAAAATAACGCTGGAGAAATCGAAACAAAATCTTGGGTTATATTGAGTGATTTCCTTGCAGAGGATTCGTCACAAAATTCTAATTATTTATTTGAAAAAGATGGAGAATTAGTAGCTGCAACGATTGGAAAAGTAGTCGATTTAGCATCATTTGTAGAACAGAAAACGGATGAATTATTTTTGACGGCAGTCGGTGCTGGAAATGCTGCTTTTGTTAATTATACACCAAACAATCATAATGTTTTTTCTTTCGTTGATGAGTTAAATGACTTAGAAAAAGAATCGAAAACCTTAACTTATTTAGTGACCGGCTGGTATTCGGATACGAGTAATATTCCAAATTTAACTCATTTAGGTGTTGAAGTCCCAGAGGATTTTGATGGAAAGGAGTTTTTGTGTCATGGTGCAATTTATGATGTTAACTGGTATGGTAAAGCTGGTGATTTTCAAAATTCCAAGTCAGGTAAACCGACAACGGATAATGATATTATCATTGCTAACTCAAGTTTTGATGCGATTGTGCGTTTGGTTCAAAAGCAAATGATGATAGAACAAAATTTGACTTTTGAGCAAACACAACAAACGGCTCAACTCTTAATGGCTTTTGAGCATCATGTGTTGGATAAAATTGATAAAATAGGTGGTTTGTCCGAATTGATGAAAGCTACGCATCAATCATGGTTTGATGGTGAAGAGGGCGGAATAATCTGGACAATTCAAGCAAATGAACCGCAAGATGATTTTGATAAAAAACTACAACAATCAAAAATATTTAGTCAACTAAATACTTTAAATGAACTGCAATTAGCTATTGATAATCAAATATTTGCGAAAGCGACAAAGCAAACAGAACTGTATGAAACTTGGATAAAATCAAATCAGAAAGATAATACGAATTACTTCAAAAGAAAATACAATACCTCACTCAACGACTTTCAATTATTTGAAATCAAAATTACTCAACAGCAAGAAACCTTACAGACTTTAGTTCAAGAATTGCAGCGAGAAATTGATATAATATTCGACCAAAAAGCGACTTTAAAACCAACAATGTTACCTAAATTTTGGGAAGCGAACGAACCCGTTGTTTTGATTCACGCCGCAAAAGTTTCAGATAAATATAGTTTTGATAGTAATCTAAAAGTTCGTAAATCGAATGAAATTATTAATCATTTAAAAGAATATTATACGAAGGAAGTCATTGATTTTCAAACGCCTGCGCTGCCAAGCTTCGATAAAATCCCAAGTGAAGTACAAGATTTATTGAAAGAAACGATTTTATTAAACCCTAATTTCACGTCATTCTTGCATCAGCAATTTTTGAAAAAAAATAACAGCGACAAAACAACGCCAGAAAGTATCGAAAAACAGCAAACGCTTATTTGGAATAATGAAATTCATCGTCAATTGAATGGCGAAAAATTGATAAGTTTAGCTGGATTTTCGGGTAAAACCGAGCAGCAAACCGTCAAACGACCTTCGCTTCGAGCCTTCTCCAAATCATTACCGACTTGGTCGCCTATGTTTTTGGATTGGGAAGTTGATTATTATCCAAATGGAAATTTGAAAATTAATAATTGGGCATTTAACGGTTTTGATTTTGAATTTGATGAAAGTAAAAATGAATTTGCCGCAGATAGAAAAATCACACTTTCAGGACGAAGTATTTTGAGTGTTCAAACTTCTAAAATTTTGCAACAAAACCTTAGAGATTTTCAGAAAACACTTGGCAACGAAACCGAAAAAGCAATTATTGAAAACGTGATTACTATCATTGGAAAATTTGATATTGTCACGCAGCAGTTAAGTGGATTTAACGAAATGTTATTGGGGTTGGACATCAATGATATTATTCCAATTACTGAAAAAAATAAAGCATTGAAAAATGCTGTAAATAACGGAAAGTTAGGCTTACCAATGGATTCAGAGGCGACTTTTCCGCTGCGAAGTGGTTTTTTAGTTCCGAAAACAATTCGAGTAACAGACGATTTTGGTTTAGCGATTTATCCATTTGATGAACGCAATCAACATCAGCCGCAAGTCTTAAAAGGTCAAGGTATTGGGCATCAAGCAGTGGATGGCACAAATATTTTAATGTTACCGCCTCGAATCGTTCAGCCTTCAAGATTGACCCTTGACTGGATTGGAAAAGAAACCGGAAAATCGTTAAAAATCGCAGCAGACGATAATCCGATTATTGGTTGGTTGATGGCAGATTATTTAGATAAAAGTCTGGAGGTTTTTTCGCCTGAAGGTCAAAATATTGGAGAATTAATGACTTTCAAACGAGGACAAAAAGGAGAAGTACGTTGGCTACCGAATGATAGAAAAGCAATTCCGAATCCTTTGTTAAATAATTTTATTAATGGCATCTTGACGTATAAAAATAGTGCCAGTGCGTTGTCGGCCTTCATGCGTTCGATTGACGATGGCTTAATGCTCAATTCACCGCAAGGTAATACGACAGAGGCGTTTGCGATGTTGTTTGGTCAGCCCCTGGCGTTGGTGCGTGCTACTATCAAATTGGAGGTAAAAGGAATAGCCAATAAGCGTTTGAAAAAACTAAAATTTCCAGTTCAAATTAGTGAGCAAAGCTTGGCGGAAAACGGTGTTTTAGGATATTTTAAAAATGATGATTTTAGTCGTTTTTATGCCAACAATGACAAAGGTTTAAGTGATTATATTAAGCCAAAAAAATACGAATTTATTCAAATTGATACTGTATTTGATGTTATTTTACTCATGAATGTAGATGGTTTGGTGCATCTTACTTCTGGGATTTTACCCGTTTTCGAGTGGAAAATTCCTGCGAAATATACAACTTCGGCTATTGAAAATATGTCAGTGAGTTTTCGTGTTGGACCGATTGTTAATGATCCACACAATTTACGACTTGTCAAACCTGCGAATGAAACTAAAAAAATATCTTGGCAGCAACATGGTAAAACGGAAAAGACCGATTTTCAAAATGCTTCGTCAGATGCCTATTTTCCGAAAGGAAAAAATGTATTGAGTGACGGCTGGATAAAAGTGAAAGAGTAAATAATTCGTCTGACTGACGATATAACTCAATCAAAATTCGATCCGACGGTTGTACCATTTATCGGTTGTCATTGAGACTTTATTATTGGCGTAATGCAATGAAAAGGCAATCAAAACACCGACAAAAGAGCCTAACAGCACGTCTTCTAAAAAGTGAGAGACTAAATATATTCGTGATAAACCAACAAGGATAGCTAATATCAAACACACTACTTTTAATCCATTATTTTTGGCTAGTAACGCTAAAACTGTGAAAAAGGCAAAGGCTGAAATCGTATGACCTGATGGAAAGCTACTAATCTGACTATTTAATAGCGGATAGCCTACTACCGCAATATCCGAAATATCGATTCCTAATGCTCCAAAATAGGGTTTTGGTCGAGGATGACGAAAGATATTTTTTAGAATAGCAGCCAGAATACCAGCAGAAACTGCCGTCATTCCGATTAGGGCGGCATACCGAAAACGAATAAATAGAAATAGGATGATAAACAAAATATAACCGATCAACTCTCCTAATTTTGTCGAAATGTAAAAAAAGGTATCCCAAAAAGGCGTTCTGTGGTTGGCAAAAAAGAATATAACTTCTCCTTTTTCGATTTGTGGCAAAGTGAGGAGGCCTATTATTAATATAATAAGATATGGAATAAGGTAAAATATATTTTGGCGAATTAGGGATTTCATATAAAGTAAGATTCTCGATTTTCTTTTATTGTTTCTTTCGTTTAAACTTATCTGCAATGCGTTCAAAGAACTTGATATAAGTTTCGAGGTTCATTGATTTTGAATCATTCATCGCTTGACGAGTTAAATAAACGCCTATTGGAAAAATAATAAAAATCGGTAAAAACATACCAAAAAACGGCGGCAAAACGTAACTTTCAGATAACCGTTCGCCAATCAGTTGGAATACTAAAAATAAGACAAAAAAGATAATTGAAATCAAAATTGGCCAACCGAAACCACCTTTTCGGACAATTGCTCCCATCGGTGCACCGATAAAAAGAAAAATGAAACAAGCGACGGCAAGAGTCATTTTTCGATACAATTCGTTGTAATGTTCCACGATAGAATATTCGATTCCTCGGATTGTCCGTTGTGAGCCTTTCGAGTAATCATTCATTCGATTAATTAGAGTTTTCGCCTTTTTGACGGCTTCTTGTCTTTTTCGTGGTGTCATTAACTCCAAAATATCTTGTACGGTAGTATCTTTTTGATAATTATCATTTATTGGAACAGCAACGATAAGGCTGTCTTTTATTTGTAAATAAGAGAAGAATGGAACAGCTTTTCGCAAGAGTGACCTCTCGGTATCTCTCCATCGTACATTTAAAGAGTCGATGTTGTTTCTCAAACTTTTAGAATTAATAATTCGATGATGATTTTGAAAAACCTCTTCGTCTGTTTTGTCCATATCAAACTCGCCCATATCAAAAACCTTCCGCCACGACTTAAACTTAATCCGCATATACGGAAATGAAGCATTTTTTCCAGTGCCTGTTTTTAGTTCTTGATATTGTGTGCCTTCGTTGAGTTTCATCACCATAAACTGTTCACCGGCAGGATACATTTCTCCTTTTTTCGCAATAATCTGACTTGGGTTCGGAGTATTTCCCGTGTGATCATAAATCATCACCTCCTCTAAATCTTTGTCATTTGCACCTTTTTCCTTGACTCGGATTGAAAAACCTTTAAAATCGTCATTAAAAATCCCTTCTTCTAAACTCAATGCGGCTTTTTGACGACGAATATCATATAATCGAGTTTGGAATTTTAGGTTAGAAAATGGAATAACAACATCTGAAACGAAAAACGAGATCATCATCACAAAAAACGATACCATCATCAGCGGTGCCATAATTCGTGAAAGCGGTACACCGGCGGATTTTAAACTCGCTAATTCATATCGTTCGCCCATATTTCCCATGACCATAACGGATGCAATTAAAACGGAAACGGGCAAAGCTAAAGGCACTAACGACATTGATAAGTAAAAAATTAGCTCAAGAATAGTCGTTATTTCTAACCCTTTTCCCATAATTTCATCAATGTATTTCCACAAAAATTGCATGATAAATACAAATAATGACACAAAAAATGTCATTAAAAATGGTGAGGCAAAACCTTTTAAGGTTAATTTATCTATTTGTTTGATTTTCATAAAAACAACTCAATTACTGCCGTTATTGGTGGAGTCACAAATTTAGTAAAAATGTTATTGCCAAAAGTCCATATAACTTTTGTTTTCGATCTATTAATAAAACTTTAGGAACGAATGATAAATGAATGACAGCCTATAAATAGAAAATCGGTATCATATCTCTATAATACCGATTTCCTATTTGTGATTTACTATTTTACGAAAGTATAAAAATCAAAATTAAGGCGATTAGCATAATGACGATTTCTATAAATTTGAAGGATAAAATAATTTTTCGTGATGCGGATAGGTCACTTAGCTGTAATTGAATCATGTGTATAGTATTTAACCTGTGATTAAAATCATTTAGGTCACATTGCTTTGTTTTACCTAATAACGCCACAATTATTCTATACGCTGTTGTTTGTCCGTTGTTTATAATAATTAAAACTGAATCAGATAATTAAATGTAAAGAATAGCACCAAAATTATCCAAAGAATATCTAAATAATGCCAATAAACTTCTAATAATCGTAATCGTAATTTCTTTTCAGGATCAGAAAAATAAATCAACACACTTACCGGTTCTTTCATTCGCTTGACAGCATTGTACAAAAACACACCAAAGAAAGGCAAACCTGCTAAAACGTGAATTAAATGCAAAATCGCAATAGCATAAATATAGCCAACACCTGGCCCCGAACTTGGCAATAATGACCGATTCACCATGTCTGCCCAGGCAAATGATTGACCTACAATGAATAGAAAGGTCAATACCAAAGTAAAAAATAAATAGCGTTTGTAGGCAGCTGTATTATCACCTAAATAGGCTTTTTTTACTTGTAAAAATGTAAAGGAACTTGCTAAAAGAAATATCGTATTTAACACAAATGTTATCGGCAGTGCAATCGGTTCTATATCCATTACGACTCGCTGATAAATATATGACCCTGTCATTCCAAGAAATAACATCGTAACGCCGGCTAATAATAACGTTAAATATATTTTTAGCGGATGCAGCCTCAGATTCTTATAATCACTTTTTTGGTAAGGATCATACGGTTTGTAATCGCTCATATTTTTATTTTAAATAATCATCTATTTGTACAAATAATACTTTAGGTAACAGCTTACCTCAAACCTTGTTTATAACAATGTATCTATTTAGATTAATTTTTGATAAATTAGTTAAAAATAAGGAAAAGTACTTAAAGTTTTGCCTTACGGAAATTTTCCATAAACAACTTTTTGTTGTATTTTTGTTTATTATTAACAACTTTTTGTTTTAATAATTATCACTCCTAAATAATACAAATGCTATGACACATTGCCAACATTGTGGGTCGAAGTTACTCAAAAGTGCAAAATTTTGCCACAACTGTGGAGAGGCAGTTGTCTTAAAAATGGAAGCCTGTACAACTTGTAATACATTAAATCCCATTCATGCCATTTATTGTATTGGTTGTGGCGAGTCTTTGCGTACCGACCCAGAACAACAAGCGGAGCAACAACAATATTCTCAAAAAGAAGCACCTCAAGGTCAGACAGAAAAAGTAGATGCTGAAAAGTTTGATAAAAATACTTTTGTCTATCAACCGATTTATAACATCACACTTGATAATCTGTTATTGATGCAAGAGGAAATCAAAAACTATTTCTTTAAAAGCTTGCGAATAACCGTTCAGACGATTAGTGACGAAAAAAAATATTCCGAATATGTTCAAACCTTTTATGACTCGGGGTTTAATTTTTATTTTAGTCAACGTAGCCGACAACTTATTGACGATTTACAATTAATCCCAAATTTGTATCCAAACGATATCGATTATCAAATCGACTTACTGATTGATAATACTTTTGAATCATTATTAGATAGATTTATTACGACACATACTCAAGAACTAAACACTTGGCAGCCGCCAGATGTAACCCGTTGGGAATTGGTCAAAAAAGAAGATTTAGATGTCGAATAAATGATTTTTGACTATTTAGATATTACCGACGATGATGCAAAGCACTATTTGAATTTCATTAACGTTCCATTACCAAAACTCAAAAATGCCCATAAATCGTTTTTATTTGCAGAAAAAACAGAACGTTTACTGGTTCTAAGCGACCAAACAATTTTCGGTTCTTGTAAAGAAGGCTATGCGATTACGAACAAAGGTATTTATTGGAAAGCCTTTTTTAATAAACCGAATCATTACTTTTTTGAAGAATTATATGATATTAGAAGAGAACAAGATTGGATAAAGGTCAATGGTCAATATTTTCATGTCGATGAAAAAATGAATTTCAAATTATTGAAATTATTGAAAAAGTTACGAGCTGTTTATGGTTCGCCTTCTATGAATTAGCGTGTAATTAAACCTGACAAGTTTTCAAAACTTGTCAGGTTTACAATACTGATTTTCAATATTTTACAAATCTCTCCTCATAAACATCTGGTAGCTCAACAATAGAAAAATAGCAGAATAGACCACCGTTAATCCAATTGCTTCATTTGTACTTAAAAAGAAATTTGGAAAATCTGTGGCTGGCCCAAAATCAGGAATCGGAAAAGGGGCTAAATCTTCAAAAGCATTTAATGGATAATAATTACGGGAATTAGATGCCTCTCCAAATAATTTTAGATGAAAATAGTAGCGTAAAACCATTTCTATTACCAAGGTGTAAATAAAGTAAAGAAACAATGCCAAGCCCATTCTTCGCATCAAAATCCCGAGCATAAATGCAAAATTCATGTATGCAAAACTCATCAAAAAGTACTGCGGAATTAGGTTTGCATGAGCAAAAACCCTATCCATTTGAATGTAATCCGTATAGACTAAACCTACGCCAACGGCAACGATAGCGTAATAAATTGCCACGAATAAACTTGCCGCCAACATAAAAATAATCTTTCCAGCAAAATACTCTTTACGACTCATTCCTGTAATTAGGTTTTGTCGAAGTGTTTTGTACGAAAACTCGTTGGTCACCAACAAAACGCCCAAAAATCCTAAAAAGAAAAATGACATCCAATTACCAGCATAAGCTAAAGCGTCCCAAACTTTTGGGAAGGTATAAAAGCTGATTGTTCCACCAGTTTCGTCGGGTAAATCAATGTTTTTGCCAATCAAAAAACCAAGTGGCAACAACGCAATATATAATAAGACCAATACCTGAAATAATCGATATGGCTTTAGTTTTTTCCATTCTAATCGTAATAAATGTAGCATATTTAGTGATTAATGACCAGCCTGCTATTTTGGCGGGTAGATTAGTTAATTAGTAAAATCCATCAAGGCAAACCGTAAAGGCGAGACAAGCGTCAACTTGTAATTTCCAGGAATTCGGCTTCGAGGCTTTTCTTGCGGACGACTAAATGCGTCAGCGTGATGTTTTTTTGAAAACAAAGCTCATTGATTTCGCCTGCGGTCAAGTCTTCTTGAGCAGAAAGTGTCAAGATATTTTCGTCAGAAGTGATTTTGTTGACTTTTGGATAATCTTTAAGTAAATCATACAATTGCGTCACGTCCTTACTACTAATTTCAATTTGTTTATCGTTGCTAATAATAGAGCCGACCGTTCCAGTAGCCAGTAGATTTCCGTTTTTAATAATTGCCACATGCGAGCAGATTTTTTCAACTTCATCTAAAATATGACTGGCCATAATAATCGTTTTACCACGATTAGCAATTTGTCGGATCGTATTCCGAACTTCTGCGATTCCTTGAGGATCAAGCCCATTCGTGGGTTCATCAAAAATCAAGACATCAGGATCGCCAATTAACGCACCTGCAATCGCCAGGCGTTGTTTCATACCCAAAGAATAGGTTTTGAATGGAGCGTCCTTGCGATGTAATAAATTGACTAATCCCAGCAACTCCTCGTAGGGTGGATTTTTAGCTTTTTTAATATGGGCTACAATTTCCAAGTTTTGAATCGCATTCATGTAAGGATAAAAATTGGGAGTTTCCAGTAGTGTTCCGATACGTTTTCGAGCATCATGTTCTTGATATTGTCCATCGAACCATTGGTAAGAACCGCTATTTTTTTGAATAATTCCCAATATCATTCCCAAAGTTGTGGTTTTTCCACTTCCATTTGGGCCTAAAAGCCCATAAATTTCACCACTATTGATTTCTAAAGATAAGTTATTGACGGCTGTGATCGAGCCGTATTGTTTAGTAAGATTACTGATATTTAATACGCTCATTTTTGGTAAATAAGAGGTTGTAAGTTATAGGTCATGAACGCCCTACACTTTTTAATGGTTTTAAGCGAACAAAATAGGAATTGATTGTCGAAAAGTCTGTAAATTAGGATAGAAATGTTGATTTTATGGATAAAGGTGATTTGTTATAAAACTTGAAAGCCCATCAAGATTTTGAAATCTTGATGGGCTTTCAAGTAAATACTATGTATTATCCAAAGATCTGATAAACCGCTAAGCTGCTAAAATATGCCATTGCACTCATAAACAGAAATTGAATCGTTGGCCATTTCCAGGAATTCGTTTCTCGCTTAACGACTGCTAATGTACTCATACATTGCATTGCGAAAACGTAGAATAATAACAAAGATAAAGCCGTCGGAAAATCATAAACAGGTCGGCCGTCTGCTCTGGTTTCTTTTGCCATTTTCTCCCGAATTGATCCTTCATCATCGACACTTCCGATACTATAAATCGTTGCCATTGTACCAACAAAAACCTCACGAGCAGCAAAAGAAGTAATTAAGGCAATTCCTATTTTCCAATCAAAACCTAATGGACGAATTGCAGGTTCGATAAATTTTCCTAAGTGACCGGCATACGACGCCTCGATCGTTTTTGCGGCTAATAAATCTTCCGTTTGAGTCTCATTCAATTGTTGTTCTTTGGCGATTGTCAACGCTTCATTTTCTGCATTTTGCATTGCTGCTGAAGGCCCGAAACTTGCCAAAAACCATAATACTAAGGAAACGATTAAAATAATTTTTCCCGCTTCAACCGTAAATGCTCGTACTTTCTCCCAAACAATTAAACCGACATTTTTAAATTCTGGTGTTCGATAATTTGGTAAATGAATCATTAAAAAACTCTGTTCATTGGTTTTCAATATTTTATTAAAAACATAAGCAGAACCTAAAGCTGCAATGATTCCTAACAGATACAATCCCATAAAAACCAAGGCTTGAGCATCAAAAATACCTCCAACGGTAACACTTGGCACAACAAAACCAATCAAAACAATATAAACCGGAATTCGAGCCGAACAACTTATCAAAGGCGTGACCATAATCGTAATCAGGCGTTCTTTCCAGTTAGAAATCGTTCGAGTGGACATCACAGCAGGAATTGCACACGCACCGCCCGAAATCAACGCCACAATACTTCGACCATTTAAACCGAATTTTTGCATAATTCTATCAAACATAAAAACAGCCCGAGCCATATAACCGATTTCTTCAAGAATTGCAATTAAGAAAAATAGAATAGCGATTTGCGGAATAAAAATCAAAACGCCACCAAGACCAGCAATCAGTCCGTCTGTCAACAAACCTCGAAACCAAGTATTAGGCATCACATTCTTTACACCTTCTGTCAACGCTCCGAAACCTGCATCAATCCAGTCCATCGGAACTCCTGACCAAGTAAAAATAGCTTGAAAAACCAGCATCATTAAGCCAAAAAATATAATTGGTCCAGCAATCGGATGAATTACCCAACGGTCAATTTTATCTGTAATCGTAATTGGTTGATTTTCGATTTTTTTATTCAAAATCGCCCGATTTACAATAGGGGTAAATTTATCAAAACGCTGCATGGTTTCATTAATTTGTCCACGCAGATAATGATAATTATGGCTTTCACCGATATTGTGCAATGCTGTTTTCTCACTTTCGCTCAAATATGGCAAATGATCGTGATGATGTACTTGAAGTAAGGCCTGATAACTATTCGTAACCGTTCTTTGGTGTTGTACCGCTTTCGCAATATTGTTTTCGTGACTACTTAAGGTGTAAAAAGATTTCTTGGCTTGAAAAGAGGCTTTATTACTTTTGAAATCAACTAACTGATTTAACAATTCATCAATTCCCTGCCCTGTTCGGCTACTTATAGAAACCACAGGACAGCCAAAGTTTTTGGATAATTCATTAGGATTGATTTGCAAATTTTCCTTTTCAGCAACATCACTCATACTCAATGCTAAAACAATCGGAAAATTTAAATCTCGTAATTGCGTAAAAAGTAACAAATGCTTTTCTAAATTCATTACATCTGCAACATAAATTACCGCATCAGGGTAATTTTCATCATCAGGATTAGAAACAACATTAAGAACGACACGCTCATCTTGAGAGTTCGGATGTAAGCTATACGTCCCAGGAAAATCAATAATTGTGATATTATCGCCATCTGGCAATTCCGCTGCACCTACCTTTTTATCAACTGTTACACCAGGAAAATTTCCCACTTTTTGGCGTAATCCTGTCAGCTGATTGAATAATGAAGACTTTCCGCTATTCGGGTTTCCTAATAATCCTACTTTGAACATTCCTTCTGTATATACAAAAGGGTCGGAGGCCCCTGAAGCCTCCGACCCCTATTACCAAAATACTTATTTTATTAAAATCGTATCTGCTTCGCTACAACGCAAAGCAACTTTATTATTATCGATTTTTAGACAAACACCACCTTTCATCGGTGCTTTTTTCATCATAAAAATATAACTACCAGGCAAAATCCCCATCGACATCATACGGCTTGCCATTGTTTCATCGCTAAATCGAGCGATTTCTGCCCACTGATTTTCTTGTAAATCTGTTAGTTTCTTTGTTGTTACGAAGTCTATCATACCATTTTATTTAATAGTCTTATATTGAATGCAAAAATAAGTGAAATTGTTGAGAATTTCTTCTCTTATTTTGATTTAGTATAAATAAAAACAGACCGCTAATTTAGGACAGAAAACTCATTTCACCTATTTTTTTAATAAAATTTTAATCAATTAAGGTAATGACAAATATCATTTTTCAATTCGTCCTAATAAAAAATAATCAATTAAAAATCTACTTATTTTTATTAAACTGATCTAATAGGCGAGGTTATCCATTAAAAGCTATTTTGTGCTCAAGGTTTTATCTGATAGATTTGAGATAAGAATCAAAAACACCGCTTCATTTAATATGAAATATTCAAGGAATATTACTACAATTGTAATAATTCATCAATTAAATCGGCATACTTAAAACTTTAAAGTCCGTTGATACCGATTTTGAGTGTTTAGATAGATTTTTAGAGTTTTTCGATAAGATTGCTTAGCTTTCATTTTAAACTAAGCAAGCTTACCTTTGTTTCATCACTAATAATAAAATATGAAGTAGATTGTTATTCGTTAGATTTTTGATGATATTTGAATAATCAAAAACTTGAACAATCAAATGACCGAGGTATCGGGATAAACATTAACGAAAATGAAAATAACCTTAGCACAATTGAATTTCCGTATTGGAGATTTTGAGGGCAACTTGTCAAAAATGTTAGAGGCGGTTGCAAAGGCTAAAGCAGCCAAAGCAGATATTATTGTATTTGGAGAATTGGCTGTTTGTGGCTATCCGCCAAGAGATTTTTTGGAGTTTTACGATTTTATTAATCGTTGTGAGGACTCGATTTCAGAACTTTGCAAAGTTGCTCATGGTATTGCGATTGCGGTGGGTTCTCCGACCAAAAATCCTCTTATTGAAGGCAAAGATTTATTTAATTCTGCTTATTTTTTGGTAGATGGAAAAGTGAGTCACGTTGCTCATAAAGCGTTGTTGCCGACTTACGATATCTTTGATGAATATCGCTATTTTGAACCGGCAATCAATTTCAATATCGTAGAATATAAAGGCAAACGCATTGCTTTAACAGTTTGTGAAGACATTTGGAATATTGGCAACGAAAACCCAATTTATACGGTTTGTCCGATGGACGAAATGATGCCACAAAAGCCCGATTTTATTATTAATTTGTCAGCTTCGCCGTTTAGCTACAAACAGGCAGCCGAACGTTTAAACATTATTCGGGCGAATGTCGAACGTTACAAAATCCCAATGTTTTATGTCAATCATGTTGGTGCTCAAACAGAATTAATTTTTGATGGCGGCTCGGTTGTAATGTGTGCTAATGGGGAGACTTTCAACGAAATGTCTTATTTCAAGGAGGAGATTGCAACCTATGATTTACAAGATGTTCTGGAAAATAGAGGCATTATTGGCGAACAGCCAAAAGATAAAATGACAATGTTACACGATGCACTGGTTACTGGTGTTCAAGATTATTTTAAAAAATTAGGATTTAAAAAGGCAATTTTAGGTTTATCGGGTGGAATTGATTCTGCGGTAACTTTAGTGATTGCGGCTCGTGCTTTGGGTGCTGAAAATATGCGTGTGGTCTTGATGCCTTCACAATTTTCGTCTGATCATTCCGTCGATGATGCCCGTCAATTAGCAGAGAATCTGGGCGTACAATACGATATTGTTCCAATCAAACCGATTTTTGATACTTATATGAAATCATTGCAAACGCAGTTTGAGGGGCAACCGTTTAATATTACGGAGGAAAACCTACAAGCCCGTTCGAGAGGAATGATTTTGATGGCAATGTCGAATAAATTCGGTCATATTGTTTTGAATACGTCTAATAAAAGTGAAGCGGCTGTCGGCTACGGAACGCTGTATGGCGATATGTGCGGCGGTTTGTCGGTTATCGGTGATTTGTACAAAACGGAAGTTTTTGCATTGGCTCGTTATATGAATAAAGATGGTGAGGTCATTCCCGAAAACACTATTGTTAAACCACCTTCTGCCGAGCTTCGACCTGACCAAAAAGATTCGGACTCCTTGCCAGAATATGATATTTTAGATGAAATCTTATTTCAATATATTGAAAAGCGTCAAGGCCCAAAAGAGATCATTTCGATGGGTTTTGATGAAGCTTTGGTTAAACGCACTTTACGCTTAGTCAATATTAATGAGTTTAAACGTTTTCAAACAGCTCCAACATTGCGAGTTTCGCCAAAGGCTTTTGGAATGGGCCGACGTATGCCAATTGTTGCAAAATATTTGAGTTAACGTATAACCGCTTGTCCCGAGAACTCGGTGAAGTTGTACTCAATTAATAGAATAACGAATTAGACAGGAGATATTTTTTTAAATATCTCCTGCTTTTTATCCGTAGCTTAACGAAATCGTATTGTAAGTGAAGGAAAAGACATTGCAAGCCAAAGAAATCGTATTGTAAGTGAAGGAAAAGACATTGCAAGCCAAAGAAATCGTATTGTAAGTGAGAGAAAAGACATTGTAAGGCTTGGAAATCATAACAATACACAAAAAAATGGGTTTGGGAAATTGAATTCCCAAACCCATACAAATAATACTAATCCAATAATCAGACTGATTAGCATTACCCTACACTCAAATTTAGTATCTATACATTTTGTCCTTTCATCATCTTGTTCCAATACAAGTATGGCAAAATATATTTTTTCAACATCCATAATCTCCAATGTTCTTTCGACGAATCAAAAACTAACATTTGTTTTAACTTCGGATCTGGAATAAAATTGTTGTTATAGTCAAACTCAGCTAAAACCATTTTGCCGTAGCCAGTCACTAATGGACAAGACGAATACCCGTTATATTTCATATTGGTAATCGTGCTGGTTTCCATTAATTTCAAAATATTAGCGACTACAATTGGCGCTTGTTTACGTATTGCGGCACCAGTTTTGGCAGTTGGTAAAGCGGCGACATCACCTAAAGCAAAGATATTAGCATGCTCCGTGTGCTGTAAAGTTTCGATATTGACAGAAACCCAACCTGCATCATTGACCAAAGGTGAGTTTTTGACAAAATCAGGTGCTGTTTGTGGCGGTGCTAAGTGCAACATATCGAAAGGCATGACAATAGTTGAGTCACCTTCCATTTTTTCACCAATTATGTTCCCCTCTTCAACGGTGTATTTCTTGTCTCCTTTATGTGTACTTTTGAACGTAATTTCTTTATTATTGCCATCAATTTTGACCGGTGCATAAAATGGCTTGAAGTGAATATTGTAACGTTGTAACACTTCGGTCAGTGTTTTTGCGATTGGCTTCACTCCAAAAATAACGGTTCCGGGTGTTGCAAAAACGACATTAGTTTTGCTTGATAAATTATTTTTTCTAAAATAATCTGCGGATAAATAAGCAATTTTTTGTGGTGCTCCACCACACTTAATAGGAGTTGTCGGCTGTGTAAATACAGCGTTTCCACCTTTAAAATTCTTTAAAACTTCCCAAGTGTATTTTGGGTCGGTGTAGTTACTACAAACACCATTTTTACCTAAAGTTTCCTCTAAACCTTCGATAAGTGTCGGATCGATTTTAATACCTGGTGCAACAACTAAGAAGTCGTAAGTGTATTGATCCCCGTTTCTTGTAGTAATTTGGTTAGATTCAGGTTGAAAGGATTCTGCGTAATTTTTGATCCAATCAACACCATTTGGAATAAGCGACTTCATTGGCTTTCCAGTCGCCTCATAATCGTATGCATTCGCACCGACTAAAGTCCAGGCAGGTTGATAATAATGTGTATCGGCAGGTTCAATTAAACCGATTTTTAATTTGGAATTAGCTTGTTTTAGCTGGGAGGAAACCATAATTCCTGCTGTTCCTCCACCGATTACCAATACTTGATAATGATTCTTAGCCATAACTTGATAAATTTATTGGTTAGTAATTATTTGATTTAATAAAATCTTGTTTGGTAAACACCTGACAGATTTTATAAACCTGTCAGGGTTACCATATTATTTTACAAAGTAGAAGGACAAACAAAGTCTGTCAACTGAACATTTGTTTCTTCAATTGCCTTGAAGCCACCTTGTACATCAATTGCACCGTGATAACCTCTTGATTTTAAGATAGAAATTGCGATCATTGAGCGATATCCACCTGCACAATGTACGTTAAATTTTCCCTCTTTCGGTAAAACTGCCAAATAATCGTTAATATTTCCTAAAGGAATATTTTCAGCACCTTGAACATGATGTGACAAGTATTCACTCTCTTTACGTACATCAAAAATAGGGAAACTGGTCGCTTCTAATTCAGCAGCTGAAATAGATTCTACATTATCCGTTTCTTTACCAGCTGATTTCCAACCTTCGATACCACCTTCTAAATACCCTAAAGTATTATCGAATCCGATGCGTGATAATCTTGTTACCGCTTCTTCTTCTTTTCCTTCTGGTACAACTAATAAAAGTGGCTGCTGAACATCAATAATCAATTCACCGACCCATGGAGCGAAACCGCCATTTAACCCGATAAAGATACTATTTGGAATATGCTCTTTTGCGAAATCTGCCTGTGTACGAACATCTAAAACCAAAGCGTCTAACTCATTCGCCATCAACTCAAAAGTCTTTGGTGATAATGGTTTTAGACCTTTTTCTAAGACAACTTGAACATCAGCATAACCTTCTTTATTCAAACGTACATTCTCTGGGAAATACGCTGGCGGTGGCAATAAGCCATCTGTTACTTCTTTGATAAACTCTTCCTGCGTCATGTCCGCACGAAGAGCGTAGTTCATCTTTTTCTGATTACCCAAAGTATCAACAGTTTCTTTCATCATGTTTTTTCCACATGCAGAACCTGCACCGTGCGCTGGATAAACCGTAATGTCATCAGACAAAGGCATAATCTTCGTACGTAAACTGTGGTACAACATTCCTGCTAACTCTTCTTGCGTCATACTTGCCGCTTTTTGAGCTAAATCTGGTCGCCCAACATCACCCAAAAATAAAGTATCACCTGTAAAAATCGCATGATCATCGCCATTTTCATCTTTTAATAAATAGGTAGTACTTTCCATAGTGTGGCCCGGTGTGTGTAACACCTTAATCGTTAACTTTCCTACTTTGAACTCTTCACCATCTTTTGCAATGTGTGCATCAAATGAAGGGTTTGCCGTTGGCCCGTAAATAATCGGTGCATTTGTCTTTTCAGAAAGCGTAACGTGTCCACTTACGAAATCCGCATGAAAATGCGTTTCTAAGATATACTTGATAGTAGCATTATCCGCTGCTGCTTTCTTAATGTAAGGTGTAACTTCACGTAAAGGATCAATAATTGCAACTTCTCCTTCGCTCTCAATGTAATACGCTCCTTGAGCCAAACAACCCGTATAGATTTGTTCGATTTTCATAGTTATTTTTTTTATATAGTTGTGTGCCGACACTTGTTAAGACATGTAACATAATGTCAACGAGGTACTGATTTATAAATTAATATATGTTAGAACATTCATGTATTATCTCAAAAAAATAGTATTCAATATTAAAACACATCACAAACGCCAATACAATCAAAGATATTCATCATCGTTCTGTCGGTCAAACTATAATAACTGTTTTTCCCTTTTTTATACGAAGTCAAAATCCCATTATCTTTCATTTTAATTAAATGATGTGATAACATAGATTGCTCAATTGTTGAATTGATGCTCTCTTTTATTTCAGAAACCGTCAATGGCTCTTCCGCTTCCAAAATTTCTAAAATTTCTAATCGCACAGGGTGCGAGACAACTTTTAGAATTTTTGCGATGCTACTCAATTTAGCAAATGATAAACGTCTTCTTACTACTTCCATAACTTTTAAATTCAGTACAAAATAAGATAAATTATTTTATAATCTATGTGATATAATACACATCTCATAATCTATGAAAAAAATTCCACTGAAACGTCGTATAGATAGGAAGGAAGGTAAAAGCCATTGATTTACTTTTAAATCAAACCTCTCGATTTCAATTCTAAATACTTATTAATGGTGTTAATTGATAATTCATTCGGCGAAGTCGAAATTGCTTGAATGCCGTATTGACGGAGTTTTTGTATGATTTGCTGTTTTTCTGAAATGAATTTTTGAGCAATTGTTTGAAAATAAATTTCCTCTACGTTGGTGACTTCCTTTTCAGAATAGTCGATAATTTCCGTATTTTCAAAAAAGACAACGACCAATAAATGCAAGTTATTAATCTTTCTCAAGATTGGTAAAACACGTTCTGCGGCAAATAAACTTTCAAAATTGGTAAACAAAAAGATCAAACTCCTACCCTTCACTACTCGCCTCGATGCCTGATACAACAATTCATAATTGGCTTCCAAATGTCGTTCTTGCTCTCGATACAATGCTTGTAAGATTTTGTTGATTTGCGAAGCGTTGCGTTCTGCTTTGACGACCGTCCCGATTTTATCCGAAAAAGTCAACAATCCTGCCCTATCGTACTTTTTTAAGGCGACATTAGAAATCACCAAACTTGTATTAATTGCATAATCCAACAAACTCAAACCGTTAAACGGCATTTTCATTACCCGACTTTTGTCAATCATGCAATAAACTTGCTGTGCTTTTTCGTCCTCATATTGATTGACCATCAATTCTCCTTGACGGCTTGTCGCTTTCCAATTGATACTGCGATAATCATCTCCACGAACGTAGTTTTTGATTTGCTCAAATTCATAACTATGTCCTAAACGACGCAACCGTTTTACACCTTGTAAAGTCGAGGTTCTCGAAAAGGCTTTTAATTCAAAGTTTTTCATTTGAATAATTGACGGATAAACAGGCAGGGCTTTCTTCAGATCTTTCACTTCACGACGTTCTACCAAACCAAAAGTTGAACTCATAAAGATATTCACCGCATTAAAAACATATTCGCCTCGGGATTTTGGTACTAAAGCATAAGCAATTTCTTCTTCTTGATAAGGTGCTAATTGCAGCTTTCGCACAAAATCACGTTCCTCAAATTGATCGGGAATCTCGTCAATTATCGTCAAATTTAGCGGCAGCGAATAACTATTATACAACACCAACCGAATTGGATTTTCATCATTCAATGAAAATACTTTTGGTAAAATACGCTCGCATGTCACATCCGCTTGCGGGTGAAACACCAACAACAAATCTACTACCAAAACGGCAATCGAAATCACCAATAACGCCTGTGCTATCGGGAATAAAAATTCTACGACAAAACTGGCGATAAATAAGGCGATAATTCCACTGAAAATGTAGAAAAATAGATTTGTTAAATATAAGTTTTTAATTAATTTCATTGAAATCTGTCGTTGTATTGTTGTATTCTGATTTAGTTTACCAATCTCTCGTCGCTACAAGCTCCTCTAAATCAGCGTTTTGAAATCCATAGGCTGTTGCAATTTGTCGAAAATCCTCACAAATAGCTTCTCTTGCTACTGTTTCAATCTCGCTTCCATTTTCATAAAAAACTTCCTCCAAATCATTAAAACGGTCTGTCGTTTCATGCGTCAAAATGTACAAATCTTCTAATGTTTTGGGCTGTTTTTCCTCAATATCCAAACACAATTTTATCAAAAGATTTTTTCCCATATCAACACAGTTATTCGGAAAATAAGGATCTCGGTACATATCAGATAAAAACTTATAAGTTTTTATCTGCTCGTTAGTAATAGCGTTTTGGTTATATTCCATTTTTGTAAATTCTAATCTATTTTTATCTTTTATATAATCATAGATTTGGAAAGTGAATAACAAGACCAAAATTATTGTAAAAGTAGTTTTCATTTTGTAACAATTTATTCATTTAATATCCGTTCCGTCTTTTCTCTAAAAGCTTTCATACTTGGACATTTAGTAAGTTCGAGCGTTTTCCCTTGTTTTAACAATTCGTCATGTATTTCAATCACCATTTCTAAAAAGTCTATTTCATAACCAAATAAATTCCAATCAAAATTCGTCCCTACAATCTCATTATTATTAGACATTCATTTTATTAAAACAATCAAACAATCTACCTCGGTACTTCAATTTTCTTAATAATATCCTCAATAACATCCTTCGCTGTATAACCTTCCATTTCACGTTCAGGAGTTAGGATAATTCTATGATTTAGAACAGGATAAGCGACTACACGAATATCATCTGGCGTAACGAAATCACGGCCATTCATGGCAGCAATCGCTTTTGATGTTTTCATCATTGCCAAAGAGGCACGAGGCGAAGCACCTAAGAATAAATCACCGTTATTGCGAGTGTTATTCACAATCGCAGCGATGTAATGCAACAGTTCATCTTTGATAAAAACCTGTTCTACAATAGCACGACATTCACGGATTTCAGCGGCAGAAAAAACAGCTTTCACTTTTTCCGTTTTTTTCATTCCGAAATCGTTTTTGAATCGCATTAAAATAGCCTTTTCTTCCTCGAAAGATGGATATTCCAAATTAATTTTGAACATAAAACGGTCGAGTTGTGCTTCGGGCAATTTATACGTTCCTTCTTGCTCAATCGGGTTTTGTGTCGCTACGACAAAGAACGGATAGCCCATTTCATAAGTCTGTCCGTCAACAGAAACCTGTGCTTCTTGCATCACTTCAAACAAAGCAGCTTGTGTTTTCGCTGGCGAACGATTGATTTCATCAATTAAAACGACGTTTGAAAAAACTGGCCCTTTATTAAAGGTAAACTGTGAAGTTTGCAAATTATAAATCGTTGTTCCTATCACATCGGAAGGCATCAAATCTGGCGTAAATTGGATTCGGTTAAAGTCCACTGAAATCGTTTTGGCCAATAGATTCGCAATCAAAGTTTTTGCAATACCGGGTACACCTTCCATTAAAACATGTCCATTTGCAAAGATTCCGGCCAGTAACAAATCAATCGTTGTGTCCTGACCAATAACGATTTTCTGAATCTCGTTCTTAATATTTTCTACGGCATCACTAATTTTATATACATCTAAACCATTATTTGCAAACGCCTGTGATTGCTCATTTTCTTGATTTTCCTCGTGATGATAATCGAAGTTTTCGTTTTCCATTTATGTTTGTTTTGGGTTGCGAGTTGCGGGTTGCGAGTTTGACAGCTTGCCCCGATAATTCGGGGAATCAACATAAAATCTGTCGTTAGTTTGTCAAACTCGCAACTCGTAACCCGCAACTCGCATCATTTACAATTTTTATAAAAATAGTCCATCGCCTGATGGAAATTAATCAGTTGTTCTTCAAAAATTTCTGGCTTTTTCGAGTGACTTTCATACAATGAAAAAATCGCTTTGACCTTTTGTTCAGGGACACCAGAAACTAAAATTAATTTATCAA
Organism: Saprospiraceae bacterium; assembly: GCA_965662365.1. GTDB lineage: Bacteria > Bacteroidota > Bacteroidia > Chitinophagales > Saprospiraceae > CAWVWD01. Next base: position 13,509 of record CBFIHR010000014.1, on the reverse strand, counting down.
TAAATTGATGATCAGTATTATGAACAGGCAAATTATACCGCTCTCGAATAAAGCCGAGAAATAGCTTCATTTTCTGTTCTTCTAACTTTTTGTGATTGTTTTGTTGAAAATATAATCGACCGATCGACTCAATAAATTCTAACGATGTATTCGTATTTGGTTCATTGACAGGGACAATTCGCTGACGACGTTTGGCTCTAAAAATCAAATACAACGCTCCCAACGCTAATAATAAGTACCACGCCCAACGCAACGAATCTTGTGATAAAATATATTCCAGCGGACTTTTATCAGATAAACTCACAGGCTCGAATATTTCATCATCTTCGTCGTCGTTTTGAGGTTGAACTTCCCCGACATGATTAAAGGCATCCCAATAAATATCGCCCTCGTCTAAGTGAGCAAAAACCTTATTGGCGTAAGCCAAACCATATTCTTCAATCATGTGATAATTCGTAAAAGCTAAAGGGGTAGAATGCAGGTAAAAATTCCCTTCACCAAAAGGTACTTTGACAAAGTTCACCTCATCATCGTTCATATCGCCAATACTCCGAAAAGTTTCATAATCATAATACTCGTTGCCACAAAAGTAATTTTTATTGAAATAATGCCAACGATACGGAACAGTTTCATCATTGCGAGCATATCTAAACATAGTGCCTTCCTCTTGCACCAGATTTTTATGGAAAAAATTCAGCGTCGCTGCAGTATCCCGATTGACTTCTAATCCTTCCCAGAACACCTCACAATTCGCTGAATAATCATATAAGTAATCTTCCATTAAGGTTTGTGAAAAACTCTTAGCCGAGATAAAAACATTATTTCCATTTTCCGCAAAACCGAGTAGGGTTTGTAAGTCTGCCGAATCCAGAAACATCCCCTCGCCAATAAAAATATAGTTTGCAACTTCCTTCGTTTTTGTCGGCATGTTCTCAGATAACTTCGTATCCATTTTGGTGAATTCTTTACCTTCAAAATGCGACTCTAACATCTTGAAAACCAAAAAAGTACCATAGGGCTGACGGCTTTCTTCTCTGTAATTTTCTGTCCAATCGTACTCATTTTTTTGATTCCGATTCAGAAAAAAGAAGACCGTTGCCAAAACGATCACTGCCACTAATAATATATATCGTATATTTTTTTGATTCATTTTTTGCAATGATTATTCAAATACTTGCCAAATGCTTGACTATTTAAATATTCGAGTATTTTCGAAATATTCAAACAATTATTTAATAGTGTTCACAAAACTTTGAAATTGTGGTTGTAACCGCTGAAAATCAGTTTTTGTTATTTCATTTTCACCAAACCAAGCTTTTTCAAAATCTCGTGTCACTTGCTTGAAACGTTCATAATAATCCGTTTTTCTCATTTCTCGGATATAAGTCGTATTGGTTTTATCCTTTTTCCATGTTATCAATTTCTTATCTGATAACCCTTTGATAATCATTAGGTAATAAACTCGAATCGCCATTTTATAATCGTCACTTCCCAAGGCCTCTCGCAAAAATCGCTCTAAATCGGATTCTTCAATTTCATCAACGGATTGCTCCATATCTATAATCTGTCTTTTTTTAACCGTTGAATTTTTAAGTTTCATTTGAGCTTGAACGATCCGCCACAATATGAAGACAAGTGCCGCAATCGCTACTGCAAAAAAGATATATTTCAATGCATCACTTCCTTGAAACATCGAGCGATTTGACCAATTTCTTGTGTTTTGTGGAGTTTGTGAAGTTTGTTCTTCACCTCTTCGTCCTTCTTCAGGCTGTTCTGTTGACTCTTTAGCGGCTTCTCTTTCTTCCTTAAACGTTCCCGAATAATCAATATCTCGTTTAAGTTTTTTCCACTTCGATTCACTAAAAGGCTTTTCCTTAATCCGTTGTTCTTCGTAGCTGTATTGTGCGGATAAGAACATTGGCAAACCAAGTAATAAAATAGTGATAAAAGTTAAACGGCTGACAGTTTTATAATACATTGGGATAAAATTACTTATTCTGAATGTTCGCATTTGATTAACAGTATGACCGGTTTTATTTATCATTTAATTTTGTTTTAACGCATTCCTGACCTTTCCCTTAGAATAGATTGAAATATGAGGATTGAGAAAGAGTTCAATTATTCCTTATCCAATCCGTACGCTTTTTGCGTTTCGCCAATCGTTTGAATGCGTTTTCTTAATGATACCGCATCTCGAATCTCTACCAAAGAATAATACAAAATACCATAAGCTGCCGTTAATATTGGTAAAAAGAAACCAAAACTAATTGTGAATAAAAATACCAACGCTCCGTATAAAAAAGTATTGGTCACCTCTACTCGATTCGCAAAGTTCCAACCTAAAACATCTAATAAATACCACGTCATTTCGGTATTTGTAACAAATGAAAAAACCATGATGACCAAAAATATCATCAATGCCAAGCCATAAGTGTTAAATATGGAACCTGTAAACAAGGTCACGGCTCGACCAACTCCTGTAAATAGATTCTTCTTTTCTAAAATTAAACTACTTAGCCACAACATAATAATTGGCAAAATCAAAATTATCCAGCCATAGGGAATCAATAAAACCGCAAACTGAATTAATAAAACGACTACCGCAATTTTGATGAAATTTATAGCATTGGCTGTCAAATTCTTTCGCTCGAATAAAAAGGCTTGTTTTTCGCCACTTTGCTCGGCTTTCAGCCATTTTAAATTAGCGAAAATAATCGTTGAAAATAAGAAGGTATTCAGTAACATCAAGATGGACTTATTGCTATAATCAAATAGTTGACCGATATTCTCTGCGTGAATGTACCATGACGGTAGATATTGAACTGCCCAACGTCTAAACATCATACTTTGAGGTAATTCATACCCATAAATACCTAATAATACAGCAGTATAAACCATTGCTCCAACGACAGCAATCCAACTTATCTGTTTTAAATATTTTCGATAAAAAACAAAAGTGTCCGTAAAAATACCACCGTTGGATTTTATGTTTAGAAAATCAATTTTATCAGATTGTGTCGGTGCTAAATTTGTTTCATTAATACCTGAAACGAACCCTCTTTTTGCCTTTCGATATGGATAAATAACATAATAAGTTATTACGAAAAGAAAGCACAAAATAATAAAAATTGCTCGAATAGCATCTGGCGTTTCAGTGTGTCGAGTGACAAAACCTTCAACAAATCCTGCAATTATAAAAATTGGAAAAATGCCTAACATGATTTTTACACCTCGTCTTGCCGATACTTGAAAAGCTTGTATTCGAGAGTATGTTCCTGGAAAAACTAAACCTCTGCCCATCGTCAAACCGGCTGCACCAGCCAAGATGATAGCCGAGATTTCTAAAGTTCCGTGAATCCAAATTGTTAATAAAGATTCTTTGAAAGCGTAAGAATCTTGCATGGCAAAAAACGTCTGAAACGCACCAACCATAATACCATTGTATAGCATTATACCTAACGTGCCGATCATAAAAAATACGCCTCCAACAAAAGTAAAAAAAGCAACTTTTAAGTTATTCAACGTAATTGATAAAGATGATATTAGCTCGTTGTCATTTTTATAAACCCGCATTGGATCACCATCCCTAATATTTTCAATCGTCATATCGACGTACATATCGCCCAGAATTACCCGAGGAAATTCAGAATTCATATACGTAGAAACGGCACCGATTGTAAACGCAAAAAGAAACAATACAAAGGCAACCAATAAATCTCGTCTTGCTTCAAACATAATTTGAGGCAACTCATCGGTCCAAAATCGAATAAAATTTCGCCTTTTCGATTTTCGATTTTTATAAATATTATAAAATACATTTTGTGCTAAATGATTGAGGTAAACCCGCACAGAACGGTTTGGGTAAAATGTTCGAGAGAACGACAAATCATCTGTAATCTGAATAAATAAATTGCTCAGTTTGTCGGGATCTTTTTTATTCGACTCCAGGGTTCGTTCGAATTCCCGCCATTTTTGTTTGTTTTGTTTAATGAATTTCGTCTCTCTCATGCATCTTTATTACTAACTGTCAGAATTGGGTTTTCTTATTTGTTCTGTCGAATTTTGAAATTATCTTTGAATATAAATGAATTATCAACTATTTTGGTTGCAAATTATAAAAAATCAAAAATAAAGTTAGATAATTATTCAAAACATTTCAAAATATATAATAGTTAGTGATTAGTAAATAATGATTAATAAAAACACATCAAAATAATCTGCATTTTTATAATCGCTCATTTACTACATATTTCCCCAATCAATCACTAACAACTAATCACGAAAATATATGCGAACGATTGACATCACAACGACTCAAAAAGTAACTATTGAATACGAATTAGCGGCATTAAGAGATAGAATCATCGCCTATTTCATGGATCAACTGATTCTATTTGCCTGTTTGTTAGTATTATGGTTATTGTTTATGGGAACTTTTGGAATAGAGAACGGAGACTTGTTTATTCTCATTATTGGTATTCCGATTTATGTATTTTACACACCGGTTTCTGAAATCTTAATGGACGGCCAAACTTTCGGCAAACGAATTGTCGGCATCAAAGTCGTGAAATTAACAGGCAAAGAACCTTCTAACACCGATTATTTGATTCGTTGGGTCTTTAGAATGATAGATATTTACCTTTCCGTCGGAACAATTGCTGCGATGTTGGTCAGTTCTTCATCAAAATCACAACGCTTAGGTGGAATTACTTCAAATACAACTTTAATAAAAGTCAAATTTAATGCTCGATTTCGATTAGAAGACATCGAACGCATCAGCTCTTTGGAAACTTATGAACCAACATATCCTGAGGTGAAAAAGTTAAATGAGGAAGATATGTTATTAATAAAGTCAATTATTTCTCGTGCAAACCGCTATAACAATCCGGCTCATCGTCAACTGTTACAAGAGTTAGTCGATAAATTAATTACACAGTTGGAGTTAAATATTCAACCTCGTAATCATATTGAGTTTTTGAAAACTTTGATTCGTGATTATATTGTTTTGACGAGATAAATAAGATGATTCAATTATCTTGATGAATTGATGTAAAAAACGAGTTGAACGTTAGATCTTTAAACGTCAGGGTGCTAATTTTTCAATGTTTTTAATGTTTTCAATATAAATATTTACTAAACTAAAAATGCGCTCTATCTTTGAGGGCATTTTTAGTATCAATCATAAGGAAAACAGAAAAGCAATAATTTATGAACATTAAAATCACAAACGGATTTTCAGAAGACTTAACCACTTTAGTTGTACCGATGTTGAAGCAAAAGAGTTTAAACGGTTGGTTATCAACACTAAGTAACTTATTAAATATACCAGAAGAATTGTTGACTTCTGACTTCAAAGCGAATCACAAAGAGATTTTCACGACCTACGGAAACGGTCAACGTATTGTACTTTTGGGTTTAGGCGAAGACATCAAACAGGAAAAAATCATCGAAGCCTTTCGCAGTTTATCACACAAAACGAAAGGAAAAAACTTTACAAAAATTGGTATTGATTTTATTAATTTTCAATTTGAAGATATAGAAGCGGATTTAGTCCCGTTTTTTGCAGAAATGGCGGCGAGCGGTTTGGTTTTAGGTCAATACGACATTCAATTATTAAAATCAAAAATAACCAATAACCACAAAATAGAAATAGCCGAATTTTTAGCGTTTGACGAAGAGGATGCGGTCAAAGATGCCATTTATCGAGGTATTGAAACCGCTAAAACGCAATCCGAAGTAATGACTTTATTGAACCTTCCTGCAAGTCATAAAACAGCTTTAGTTTTATCAGATTGGGCAAAAAAATCTGGAGACAAATATGGTTATTCCGTTACTGTTTTTGAAAAAGAGGAAATTGAAAAATTAGGCTTTCATGCTCTTTTAGCCGTTAATCGTGGCAGTGAGATCCCGCCTCGTTTTATCGTTATGGAACATCAACCTAAAAACCATAAAGCACTGAAAACCATTGGATTAGTTGGTAAAGGTGTAACTTATGATACAGGTGGTTTGAATATCAAAACGCAGGGCATGCACTTTATGAAATCCGATATGGGTGGAGCGGCTGCAGTTTTGGGAACAATGGAAATTGCAGCAAAATTAGATTTACCGTTTCACATTATCGGTATCGTCCCGACAACCGATAATTGCGTGGACGCAAAATCTATCAAGCCCGGTGATGTTATTGATTCGTACAGCGGATTAACGATTGAAGTCATGGACACTGATGCAGAAGGTCGCTTGATTATGGCGGATGGTTTGAGTTATTTAGTTAAAAATTATAATCCTGATATTCTGATGGATTTGGCGACTTTAACCGGAAGCTCAGTTCGTACTTTAGGGTATTACGCCGGGGCGATGTTTACACAAAATGACGATTTGGCGAATGACATCTACCTTGCCGGACAACGAAGTGGTGAAAGAGTGTGGCGTTTGCCGATGTGGGAAGAATACGGAAAAAATCTAAAATCGGATATTGCAGATGTTCGGAATTATGGTTTGCAGCCATTAGCCGGTGCCTCGGAAGCCGCTAAGTTTTTAGAAAATTTCGTAGAAAATCATCTTGCTTACGTACATTTAGATATTGCTGGTGTGGCTTACAAAGATACCGAATACGCTAAACACAAAGTTGCGACTGCTTTTGGCATTCGTTTGTTGATGGATTATATGCGACAGTTGGAAATTGAAAAAAATTAAACTATAAAACAGTTGGAAGGCACTTTAAAAGTGTCTTCCAACTTATCAACTCTAATTATTTGGCTGAATAAAATCCCAAAGATTGCCATATAAATCCTCGAAAACCGAAACAGTTCCGTAAGGTTGTTCTTCGGGTTCTCGGATAAAGTTGACCCCTTTCGCTATCATCTCGTGATAATCTCGCCAAAAATCATCCGTATATAAAAACAAGAAAACTCGTCCGCCAGTTTGATTGCCGACGGCTGCCAGTTCTTGTTCGTTTTTGGCTTTCGCCAATAATAGGCGACAACCCTCCGACCCTGGCGGAGCAACTAAAACCCAACGCTTTGTCGGGGAAAGTTGCGTATCTTCCAACAGGTTAAAATTCAATTTTTGAGTGTAGAACTCAATCGCTTCATCATAATCTTTGACGACCAAGGCGATACTTGCGATGTGCTGTTTCATTGATATATTTTTTGTAAAAACCTTACCTCGGAATACTGGCGATTCAATTCCTACCAAGGCCCTTGATCCACTTTCTGTTCCAACGTATTTTGTAAAGAAAACGGCAACTCACTAAACAAATCATAACCAGTACGAGCTTCGATACTATCGACATTAGTCATGTAATCGTGCCAATCCATATCCGTGCTTACATTATTTCTATTCGGAATATCGACAGCGACGATGCGTGTATTATCATCAATTCTTAACAAATCGTTATTACCTTCTTCTAAAATTAATAATACTTTCCAAATAGATTCGGGAACCGCAATATTACCATCATCAATATAATCTGCCTCACCATTGCTACCCTCGCCACCAATGCCATAATTGCCCATAATGACATACACTTCCTTACCTGTCAAGACTAATTCTCTCGAAAAACTCTCCAAACTACTCCAAACGCCACGATTATTATTTGGAGCTTGTGGAAGCATATTTATCATGTAAAACGTCGCAGAATTCGTTTCCTCTGAACATGTTCTGTCAGCAGAGGGGCAGTTGTGTCCACGATCAAAACCAGAATTGGTATAACTATTTCTCGTCACTTCATACCAATCCGCTGGCAAATCGGGATAACCACGAAAGTCGTCTTGACGTTCTGCGAAGTCGATCCAGCTATCATCTAAATGCCAGCTTACCCAGTTCGGAATTCCTTTATCTCGACTATAGGACAAAGCGTATTGAGGCAACTGAATTAAGTAATTATTCGGTGCATTGATATTATCTTCTGCCTCACTTGGATTTCCGAGTAAAATATGTGTATCCTCTTCACCAATAGGACAGCCATAGGCATCCACATTTACAGGGGAAATGTCGTTGTTACAAGCCGCAATAAACAATAAAACGAATAAAAGTAGTATGTAATTTCTCATAATTTTAATATTCAAACATTTTAATTTTTCATCCCTTCCTTAATCAAATTCATTAAATCTTCGGCAGACATTTTATTTCCTTTATTAGTTCCCGATAATAAACTATCGGCTAAATCTCGTTTTTGACTATGTAATTGCACAATTTTTTCTTCAATTGTACCTTCAGTTACCAAACGATAAATCGTCACCGGTCGTTTTTGTCCGATTCGATGCGCTCTATCAGATGCTTGATCTTCAACTGCTGGATTCCACCACGGATCCATGTGAATTACGTAGTCCGCAGCCGTCAAATTCAAGCCGACGCCACCCGCTTTTAAGCTAATCAAAAACACATCGCCCTCGCCTTCTTGAAATGCGTCAATTGCAGTTTGGCGTTTTTTGCGACTTGTACTGCCATCCAAATATTGATAATTAACTTTTCGCTGTTGCAAATTACTTTCTAATATCTTCAAATGTTGCACAAACTGACTGAATACCAAAACTTTGTGGCCATTTTCTAATAATTCCTCTATCGTTTCATTGAATAATGCCAATTTAGAACTTGGAATTTCAATATCTGATTGTACCAATTTTGGATTGCAACACGCCTGACGCAAACGGGTTATTTCTGCCAAAATCTTCAAATGCGTTCCACCTTGATTTGGATCGGTTTCTGCTAACTTTTCGACAGCTGATTGGCGTAAAGCCTCATAAAATGCTTTTTCAGCAGGCGACATGGTCACCGTTAAAACTACTTCTGTTTTTTCGGGTAATTCCTTTAAAACTTCACTTTTGCGACGACGCAAAATAAACGGTCGAATCAGTTTTTTCAATTGTTCTTGACGCACTTCATCACCATATTTACTAATCGGCAACGCAAATCGCTCTCTAAATCTATCCAAAGACCCCAATAAACCGGGGTTAATAAAACGGAATAAATTCCATAATTCGCCCAAATGATTTTCAATTGGAGTACCTGTCGTGATGATTTTAAAACCAGCTTTGAGTTCCATAGCGGCTTTTGAGCGTTTGGCCGTTCGGTTTTTAATCGCTTGAGCTTCATCTAAAACGATGGTTGAAAATTCAATTTCAGTCAAATTTTCTGCTTCTGTTTGCATTAATCCGTAGCTGGTAATTAAGACATCATAATTGGTTAATTTTTCTAAAATATCTTTTCTATCACCATCTCCGAATTGAATTGGGTTCAGTTCAGGAGCAAATTTTTCCGCTTCACGTTCCCAATTTGTTCGTACCGAAGCTGGACAAACAACCAATGTCGGTCCCGATTCGGCTCGAGTCAAAATCGCCGCTAACGCCTGAACGGTTTTACCCAACCCCATATCATCTGCCAAACACGCACCGACTTCCCAGTTCGCCAATTTCATCAACCAGTTATAGCCTTCTTTTTGGTAATCTCTCAACTCTGCTTTGAAAGTTGAAGGTAAATTTGGCTTTTTCTTTTCAGCGTCTTTTAGTTTTTTGATTTGTGCTAAAAAAGCAGCGTCTGCGTTCAACTCTTGAGCTTCATTGCCAATATCCTCAAAAGCATAAGCCGCCAACGGATGAAAACGAACACCCTCTTCCGTCATATCGCCATAAGCTTCCATCGCTTCCAATTGCTTTTTAAAACGATTCGTCAATGCTAAAAACTCGCCATTTTTTAGTTGGATAAATCGAGAACCTTCCTTTAATAAACCTAAGATTTCCTTCATGCCCATCACTAAATCTTCCCCGACTTTCAGCGTTCCTTTTGCCTCAAACCAATCAGTTGAACCTTTGATTTCCATCGCAAAATTATCAATCGAAGCCGTTCCTTTCAGCCTCAACCGTTCCCCTTTAGGCCATTCAAGAATGATTTTCTCCTCTTCTTTTAACGGTTGTAATTCAGTCAATATTTCTAAACACTGTTCAGCTGTTTCAAACTCCCAAATCTTCGTTAAATCGTGCGTTTCTCCCAATGAAGGACAAGCTTCGACAACCTCTTTTGTTAATTTCTTTTCTAATTCTAAATCTCTTTCCGTTTGATAACGAACGGCATTCTTTTCGGTAATCAAGACCGCCCCACCTTCACCTGGCTTAAAATATGGCGGATGTTCGCCCAAAGGTTTGACGTACATTTCTAACTGAAAACCATCGCCTAAAGGTAGTAAGTGAATGTGTGGCTTAGGATCCGCCTCAACATTTGTAACATCACTATCATCAGATACTAAAGTCGATTGCACATTGACAACTTTTGAAAAACCTTTAACGATTTTGGCGATTTGCTCTTCCGATGTTTTCGGAATTTTTAACGCTTTTTGTCCGAGTGTTTTCGCAATTTTAAGGTGCTCTTCTGATATTTCGACAGCTTTATATCGAGTCGGTGTTTCTTTTACCAACTTCATCCCTGCAAACTCAATCGGAATATTGAATTTTAGTTCATAATTATCACCATCTTCATCAAGGATTAGTTGTGGCTTTTCTAAGACAATTTCAACCGCTGTTCGCTGTTGATTATTCAAAAACAATAATGGGTGACCAATTAAGGCATAAACCATTTCTTGATTGACCTCAAAAACAGTTGAGTTATAATAATCGTTGATTGTGGCAATGACGGCTTTATCTTTCGTGGAGAAAAAATCCTCGTCAGTTCCGTATTGTAAAATACTTTTCATTCTATCGAAAGAAATAGATCGACCTTTTGACCATTTTCCGCTCTTACTTAGTTTCTGTTCTTTGGGTTCTACCTCTTTTTTATCAAAATCAATCAACCAAATCAACCGTTTATCGCTTGCAGGTAGCGTTTCTTGATTTGTTTCAAACTGGTTCGACAAATCTATCAAAGCCGACATCGCTCTCTCCCACGGTTCTACGACTGGCATTAAGTTAATAATCGATACAAAATTGGGCATTTTTGATTTTAAATCAATTTGCTCTTTTTTATAAAATTCGACCAATTCAGCATTTTTTTCATTCTGATATACCTCCACTAATAAGTCACTAATCAAGAGTTGAATATAAGTTAACCCTGCTTTTGCTGCTTTTGTGTAATAGGTTTCTAATACTTCACAATTGATCGTCGCCTCACGCCTATAAATCCAAAAACTCGCATAATTGATAAAAATTAAACCCAAACCTTCGTCCGATTGACCTTTCCAAATCTCCTGAACAGCGTTCATTTCGTTTCGTTGTGCGAGCGTCAACATGGCCAAAGTATTACTCAATGGCAAATGAGTACTTTTCGTACCTTTTAAATACTTTCCGACTTTATTATGGGCGTCATTTTGTTGACTCAAGTAAGTTAAATAGCCAAATTGTAAAGATAAATACGGAGCATAACCGTTGCGTTTACGATTTTCTTTTTTATGATTTTTATTAGTTAAATCGATTAAGTAATCTACTTCATATTCTCCTTTCGCAAACTGAATTACCGTTTTGAAACTATTGTGAATAGCGGTATTAACATCTTCTTTGGTATTTAATGTTTCTAACTCTTTTACTCTACCCTCAAAGAAATATCGCCATTTGACACCGCTCCTAAAAGCATCTTGATACTCGTTTTTGGTATTCAATTTATATTTTTCAATAAAATCAAAGAAGGCGGCATTCAAAATAAACGCTTCCTGCAATTCCTTTAAAGCACCAATAAACAAAGAATGAAGTAAACTATCGGACAACTTTAACAGCCATTTTTCATCAAAAGGATTGAATAAAATACTGTAAGCCTTATTCATATCAAATTTTTCGTGTTTAGCCTGGCCCGAACGAATCAAAGCATTGACTAAAGCTGTATTATTTCTTAATAACGCAATTCTAATATTCGCATAATACCGTTTTAGCGGTGATCTTTGCCAATAGCTGTAAGTATCTAAAGGAAAAAATTGATTTAAGACTCTTGTGTAATTTTCAAAAGTATTACTGTCGTATAAATCTCGAACTGCTCTATTTTCAATAATTGGATTAATTAGGAATTTAGATTTTTCTTTTGGTAATAATAGCTGTCGATTCAATAACTCCAATAAATTAATTTCTAAGATTTGAGCACTCAAAGCACTGTGTTCTGGACGAAGTCTTAAACGGCTCATCATATTATAGGCTTGATTTAAGTGCATTTCCTCTGCCGATAATGCAAAAAGCTGTACGATTTGTAATTGAAAGGGATTAAGTAATTCATAATTCTTATGAATAAAAATATCATTATTGTTCATGTAAAATTGTTGTCGGCTCTAAAAAGGTGCAAAGATACAAATCTTAATGTTCGATAAAAAATAAAAAAGCCGTCCCGATTGCTCGGTGACGGCTCATTATTTTATTATTTAAGAAAAACTACTATTTAATCATTATTTAATCATAATCGATTGTGCAGTCGTTTCCTCATCTACTCGTATTCTCAACTGATAAATACCTGCTGGTGCATCTTCCAAATTAATTGGATATTGACGTGCAGCGATATCTTCAGGAGAGGTTCTGTAAATCACTTGACCTAATGTATTTACTACCTCAACCGATACTTCATGTATGCCATCTAACTCAATAGACACATTGAACTGTCCATTTGATGGATTCGGGAAGATAGACAAATTAGAAATAGAAGGGATTTCATTTGTACTAATGATATTGAAAATCTCTATGCTAAATGTATCTGTACAATCATTCGCATCAGAAATAGTCACCATATAAGTACCAGCATTCAATCCTGTAATATCAGCAGTTGTCAAACCATTATCCCAGTTAAAGTTATAAGGTGCTGTTCCACCTGAAACTGTTGTTGAAACCGCTCCGTTACCTGGTAAAGACTCATCTGTCGTATTGAATGTAGGTGTCAAACCAGAAGGTGTAACAATTGCTTGAACAGGAACACGCTCAGAAGGACAACCCAAATACGTTACTTCCCAGTTATAGAAGAAGTAATAAGCATCAAATAAATTATTGATTGGCCCTGTGATAGAAACCGCAGCATCTAAGTTATAAGGATAACTTGTTCCTATACTGTTATTGCTATCTTTATTACGGTACAATTCAATATTTGTCCCAGTAGCATTGATCTGATATCCTGTACCTGCTGGTACATCAAAACCTAAAGGAACACTTACTTGTGTTGCAGATGTCAAGTGTGTATAAGTTGCTGTATGAATGACATTTCCTGAAGCATCTTCCACATTAACGGTGATATCACCAGGCCCTAAAGGAAAGACAGTTACAGATTCAATTGTAATATCATAATGTGCATCAAATACTAAACCATCAGGATAATAATCATAATAAGCGCCTTCATCGATATCTTTGTCTTCTGGAGCAAAAAAGTCTGTATAAGGTGCTCTACCTTCTAACCAATATGTAGCATCACTATACAAATAATCTGTAGTAAATGCTGTTCCTGTCGCTATAAAATCAGTAGCTAAAGAATCGGTGTACCAGAAAAACTCTGTTGCTACACCTGTCGCCCCTAAGTCAACTGTACCGAATCCACAACGAGTACCGTCAACTGCTTGAGGATAAG
>CBFIHR010000013.1:0-70331 GCA_965662365.1 Saprospiraceae bacterium | reverse complement strand
GTTATATATATGACTTGACTTAATAGGTTCTGCAATCCTTTCTAATTTTTCGGCATATTTTTTACTATCAAAAATCCCATAAAACACACTCAAAAAATACAATTCCAAAGTACTCAACAAACCCCGATAAACCTCCGCTTCAACTTCCCCAAACCTATCAACTCGTTCCATATAAAACAAACTCTTCTCAATATCTCGCAAACGCCCATAAGCATACGCCAAAACAATATCTGCCTTTACAAAAGTCGCCTCATAAAACAATGCCTTTTCAGCATAAATAATCGCTTCCTGCCATGCTTCCTTATCCAAAGTAGTACGTGCTTTTTGTAACCAAAATTCTGGATTTCGATTGCCTAAAATATTGGATAATGCCTTTTCATTAATCGTTGCTTTTCGGATAAGCTGATTTGTTGATTGTGGCAGTGCGTTTTCTTTTTTAATCGGTAAGTTTTGCTTCCCAGAATGCTTTTTCATCTGTCAGGTCAGTTTTTAAGATTTCAAAATAAGCGGTCCAATCGGCCGTGTTGATAGCGGTTTGATAGCTGTCGTTGTTTTCTATGGTTTGCAGTTGTTCGGTTTTGCGTTGTAGCTTTTGTCGCAGCAGTGTGACTTGTTGTTGTAGCTGTTCTAAAGTTTGGTCGGTTGTGTCGGCTTTTATAAAAATACCGTTTTTGACATTGTTAAAAATTTCTTGAACGGCTTTCAAGTCTTGTCGCTGAAAGGCATCTTGTAAGGCTTTAAACGTTTCTTCAGCTTCTGCTTGTTTGTCTTCCGTTGCTTGTTTGTATAGTTTTTTGAGTTGTTTTTGTTCGGCTTTGGTGAGTTCGTGTGTTTCTTCAGTCGATAGTTGTTCCCGCTGTTGCGTATATTCTTCGTACTCTTGCTTCGCTTGTTGATACTCACTTTCCGAATATTGACTTTCTTGTTTGTAGCGATTGCGGTAAGCATACTCTTTTTTCAGTCGATAGATTTCTTCAATCAATGCACCCAGATATTCATTGAATTGTAAGGTATAATCACGGAGAATTTTTTCCTTTTCCGCAATTGTATTATCTATTGCTAAAATACGATTTTCCAAATCCTTTATCTCCAATCGCAAAGCTGCAATTTTCGGGTTTTCATAAACCGTAACTCGGCTATTTTGAGTAATAAAGTTTTCAATCAAATCAACAGCATCTGAAAAATGACGTTGTTGAATTGCCGCTGCGATTTCGGTGATAATCGTTATTTCGCTTTCCGCTTTGAGTTTTGCCATTTGCGACCCTAAAAACTCGTCATCTTCCAACAGAATTAGATTTTTAACCACATTCAGCCGCTTCACGATTCGATTATTGTCAATCTGTTTTTGTGATTGTTGCCCTGTAATGTGCCGAAATTGTTGGATAAATTTTAAAGCAAGGTCATAATCATTATAAGTAACGGTAATATTTTCAAGATTTTTCGTCGCAGCGTTGTACGTCCAATTATAAGAACCTGTCACGACAATTCGCTCATCAATTACACAAAATTTATTGTGCATCAAGGTATCTTCAATCGCAGAGAATTGTCCACCATTTTGAGTAATTCGCTCAAAATCATTCCAACCTTTATTATTAATATCATCTTTGACAATCACGACGGAAACTTCTACGCCTTCATTCAATTTATTGATTAATTTCTCAAATAAATGCGTATCCGTAAACCAAGCTACCGCAACGTAAATACTACGTTTTGCCGTGTCGAGTTCTTTGAGTAAAGTCGCTTGAATATTATTAAAATAGGCTTCTATTTGTATCATTTTATGTTGGCGTTTTGTTGTTACCAAAGATAAGGAAAAGTTTTAAGATGTCAGATTTAGTATTTGGAATCTCAATTGCAAAAATATTGAAAAAGTGTTTGAATTTGTAGTTTTTATTTTGAGACCAATTATTGAACAGAGCATATTTTTATAAAAAATAGGATACTGTAAAATGATGCCTCAAATTGTAGAATTTTATTTATATTAAAAATAGATAAGTATTTGATAGTTTTACCAATCAAATTATTTTGATATGGTACTATAATTGTGCGATTTGATATTAAAATAATGACACCAATACAATTAATCAAACCTAAGTTTTATGAGATATTTATTCATTATAGTATTGAGTTTTATAGCAGTCGGTACTTATGCCCAAAAAGGTGCTTTTGGGGAAGATATTAAGACAGAAGAAGAAAAAATAGAAGAGAAAATTGAGCAGGTCATTGGTGAGCAAAAATCGCAGCAGCCAGTTGATATCAACTCGACGAATAAATCAGAGGAAAACCGCTCGATACCTAATAAAGGTGGAAAGAAAGAATTAATCTCACCGATCAACAAAACGTACAGCATTCTATTATTCAAATCAGAGAATCCGATAGATATTACGCATAAAGCAATGAAATTGTACGGAACGAAATTATTTTATCATCAAATTCCAAATGGCGAATATTTCTATATGACTGGCAAGTTCAAATCGACTATTGAAGCGAAAGCTTTTTTTGAAACGGTAAAGCCACATTTTCCGAATGCCAAAATTATAGATGATATAGAGCATCCAAATATCGAATAGATAATCGATTTGTTGTGGTGTATAATGAAAAACGGGAAATTACATTATGTAACTTCCCGTTTTTTATGGTCTGTTGTTGACTATTATTTAACAAAAACGGTCAAAAGCCATTTTTAAATTAGCAGCAATCATCTCTGCGTTTGAGCCTTCGATGTGGTAACGCTCAATAAAATGTACTAATTTTCCATCTTTGAAAAGTGCCATAGAAGGCGAAGACGGTGGATAAGGCACGAAAAACTCACGTGCTCTTTCGGTTGCTTCTCTATCGACACCAGCAAATACCGTTACTAAATTATCCGGCTTTTTGTCTCCTTGTACGGCTGCGATTGCACCTGGACGAGCATAACCTGCTGCACAACCACAAACTGAATTGACAACTACTAAAGTTGTTCCTTCTTTTTGACTTAAAACTTCATCTACTTCCGTTGGCGTTCGCAAACTTTTGAAACCATAATCGTTCAATTGTTGAGCCATCGGTGCTGTTAAATGTTCAGGATACATAATTTTTTATTCTTGTGATAAATTGTCGATTATAAATCACTATTGAGCTATAAACTGCAATTTAAAAAGTTACTTTTTAATTAAAAAATATCATCACTCATGGTGATAATGCAAAATTACACATTAGGTATAATACACCAAAATCAACGTTATAGTTTTACAATTTTATCAAAATAATCAATAGAAGGAGAAATATTTGGAGCAGCTGCCTTTGAAAACTAAAATTTATAATGAAATCTGCATTTTTTATTTTTGAATCAGATCTCTATAAAAAAATTGGATAGAAGAGGGATAAAATAAATGCTATTCAATTTATTTTCGGATTAGCATAAGGTAAAATAGTAATAAAAAAGAGAGCGACAGCAAAGTGAATATTTGCTGTCGCTTTTAAGTTTAATAAATGTTAAGCGATTGAAAATCAGTTTTTTGCGATGAAAAAGATTGCAAAATCCAGAAGACTATTTTTGATTTTATAATTATTCAGAAATTTTGCGTTCAGCAATTTTCTTATCTAATTTTTTAGATGTCGAACCCAGCTTTTTAGCTTTTTGCCAATACGTAACCGCTTCGTCCGTTCGATTAAGTTGATAAAGGACATCACCGTAATGTTCCAAAATAACATAATTCATATTGCCGCCATTGTCCAGGGCTTTTCTAAACCATTTTTCAGCATCATTGTACTTTTTATTCTTATACAAAATAAATCCATAAGTATCTTGAATTGTTGCTTGATTTGGTGCCAAATTGTCAGCTTTTTTGATAAGTTTTTCGGCTTTCGCCAAATCGTTACCCTGCAAAGCTAAGTAATAGCTGTAATTATTTAAAGCACTAAGATTATTAGCATCGAGGGCGAGGGCTGCCTCAAAATTTTTATTAGAACGCTCAATATCCTTGTCACCAAAATAACTGACTCCCAACTCAGAATGAATCTTTGCTTTCATCACCTCGTCACTGCCGCTCATCATCATCGCTTGTTCGAGTGCGTCAATCGCATCTTCATAGTCGCCCGTTCGGTTGTAGCCCATACCATTCATATAAAAAATAAAGGCTTGATTCGGAAAGTAATCCATCGCATCTTCTGATATTTTAATCACCTCATCGAATCTACCTAAAGTTTCATTGACAATTAGGACTTGTTCCCAAACAGAATAGACAGAGTTGTCCAATTCCAAGGTTTTATGATATTGCGTCAAGGCTTCCATCGGATTACCTGTATAATATAAAATATCGGCATAAATCGCAAAAGCCTTGGCATCATTCGGATGAACCGCTGTCATTATTTTGGATAATTCCAATAATGCTTCGGGAACACCATCTTTGACATTAGGTAATTGATTAATGTACGGATATAATTCTTTGACTTTAATATCGATTCCGACCTCATTTCGATTAAATAAAGGTTTTAATCCTAATAAATATTGGGCTTCATTGCCTTCTGCTTTCATATTTTCCGCTAATGCGATACTTGCAACAGGATCTTCGGGGTTAGCCTGCAAAGCACGTTGATAGACTTCTTTGGCTTTTCCTGCCTTGCCCTGCTTATCATAATATTGAGCCAAAACATGATAATATTGCGACTCGGTCGGAAAGGCTGCAATCAAGTCCTCCAAGACTTTTGCAGCCTCTGAAGTTTTACCCATTAGGTGATAAATCGTATGCTTGTGCCGAGAAGAACGTTCATTGATGCCCGCCTTTGCTTCCAGAGTGTTATAGACCTTTATAGCTCCATTAAAATCTTTTGCTTTCGTCAACAAGTAGGCTTGTTCGTAGTAATATTCGATCTTTTTAGGATTCACTTCAACGACGGCTTTATAGACATCTGCCGCCTGCTGCCATGCGCCATCTTCTACCAAAAATTTTGCATAATAGACACCGTACCATTCATTTGTATTTTCATTTACAAAAGCATCTTTAGCATTCGATTTTGCATCGACTCGTTTATCTAATTTTTCATAAACTTTGGCAATCTCGTAAAAGGCAGCAGCATTGGTTTTATCTTTATTAATAATAGATTGATAAATAACTAAAGCATCTTCAAAGTTTTCTAACAAAACTTCCTTTTTGGCTTCGATAAATAATCCTTCAAGTTCTACGATTGCAATACTCGGACGGTTGTCGGGCTGTGCCAACGCAGGAATGGTTAAAAGCACGAATACGGTTATTCTTAAAATAGTCGTCATTATATTTTTTATCATCATAAATATCGTCATTTTCATCAAATTGCTTAAAAACTGCTATTTGAATGACGAATTTAAGCATTTTAGTATTAATACGGTTATATCAATATTTATAAACATATTTGTGAGGAATATTCGACTATTTTTAACGAAATATTAGGTAATCCAAAGAAGTAACTGATGTAGAAACGGTTATTTTATCTAAACGATGATGAAATGTAATATTTTAGGATTGAATTTTACACGAATTAATATTCTGGTATTTTGAAATAAAAAACAAGAGTAGCAAAGTCCATTGAATTTAAATTCAAATATTTACATTGTATAATTATTTGTAAATGAGCGAAATATTTTAAAAATTGAAAATGTTTTTGGTCAATGGAAAAGGTGCGTGTCGAATCGTAAAGATCCTTTTAACAATCAATTTCATTTTTATACTTACTTTTGAATGAATTAATCGGAATAATTGTAGTAATTGATAAAATAATTCATATAAAAAAACACTTTTGAAATTTCAAATTACCATATTAGGTTGTAGTGCGGCTTATCCTGCCAACGGTTTATTGACGACTTCGCAAGTCTTGAATATTAATGAAAAATATTACCTCATTGATTGCGGAGAAGGGACACAAGCTCAACTCCGAAAATATCGTGTCAAAGCGAGTAAAATCAATCATATTTTTATAAGTCACATTCATGGCGACCATATTTTGGGGTTGCCAGGATTAATTGGCTCGTTTGGTTTGTTAGGGCGAGTTGCTCCCTTGCATATTTATTGCCCGGAAGGCGTGAAAGAATTTGTAGAAGCATTTTTAAAATATACCAAAGTTCGGAAACTTATTTATCCACTTCATTTTCATGTGCATCAATCGACTGAACCGACTTTATTACTGGACAACGAAGATCTGACCGTGACGACAATTCCGATGAAACACGACGTACCGACAACAGGTTTTTTGTTTCAAGAAAAAGAGCGACCTCGTAATATGCGAAAGGAAGCGATTGAAAAATACGATATTCCTTACCAACAAATGACTGCGATTAAGAACGGTGCGGATTTTAGAACGGCTACCGGAAAAGTTATTCCTAACAAAGAACTCACAAAAGCTGGAAAACCATCAAGAAGTTTTGCGTTTTGTTCAGATACGGCTTACACCGAAACGATTTTACCACAAATCAAAAATGTGGATTTGCTTTATCATGAAGCGACATTTGGTGATGAAAAATTGGAGGATATACAAGAACGAAATATTCATTCTACGGCTCGTCAAGCTGGACAAATTGCTTGTCAAGCAAATGCTAAACGCCTGATTATTGGTCATTTTTCACCTCGTTATAAGGATTTAGAAGTTTTATTGACACAAGCCCGAGAAGCATTCAAAAATACGGATTTAGCAATTGATGGGCGAGTTTTTAACGTGAAGTAATCATGAGTTTTATCATAGGTTTTATCATTTATTTTTTGAATAGTCACCTTATTGATGTTACAGAAACTTGAATCTGTTTTATTTATTTTCTAATTATTAACTATCTATTTTATGAAACGATTGACTTTTTTGATTGGTTTATTACTGATTGGGCATAACGCCTTTTCAACAAACTTTATGCTGTTAGATACATTACGGCTAAATGAAACTATGCCGTACTTAGAAATGTGTCAAAAAATTAAAAATGAGGAAAATAGGCAATCGTGTTCTAATGAAAATTTGGTGAAGTTCATTGTAGAAAACCTAAAGTATCCAACAATTGCTCGTGAAAATGGTGTCGAAGGAGTTGTGATTATCGGGTTTATTATTAATAAAAATGGAGAAGTTGAAGCTGCCAAAATCATTCAAAATATTGGTTCAGGTTGTGGACAAGCGGCTTTAAAAGTCGTGAACGCTTTACCTAAATTCGTTTCAGGAACGGTAAACAATCAGCCTGTTGATGTTTATCTTGAATTACCAATTACATTCAGTTTACCCAAGGCACAATGGCGATTAAAAAAAAGAAAACGGCAAAAAGATGGAAATTGATAAAACAAAAACGGCAGTTCAAAACTGAACTGCCGTTTATATATTTTTCGCCAAATAGAATTTATTTAGCGTGACAAAAACATCGATCGATTTCTCGAAATCTTTCTAAAGAACGGATCGTTTAAGTCTTTAATAAATCGAATTGCTTCTCCTGTCGAACGCATTTCAGGCCCAAGATTCTTATCCACATTCGGGAACTTATTGAAGCTGAAAACAGGAACTTTGATAGCGTAACCATCTAATTTGTTCTCCATTGTAAAGTCCTTCAATTTGTTCACGCCTAACATCACTTTGGTTGCATAATTCAAATATGGAATTTGGTATGCTTTCGCAATAAACGGCGTTGTGCGAGAGGCACGAGGGTTCGCTTCGATGACGTAAACTTTATCGTTTTTAATGGCAAATTGAATATTAATCAAACCACGAACTTCCATACGTAGAGCGATGCGTTTGGTGTATTCGACCATTTCGTCAATTATCTTTTGCGATAAGCTATAAGGCGGCAACAGAGCAGAACTATCACCCGAGTGAATACCGGCCGGTTCAACGTGTTCCATGATACCCATGATATGTACATCTTCGCCATCACAAATCGCATCAATCTCCGCTTCGCTTGCACGTTCTAAGAATTGATCCACTAAGATTTTATTATCTGGAATATGCTTTAAGATACTTAAAACTTGTGTTTCTAACTCATCGTCGTTGATAACGATTTTCATGCGTTGACCACCCAAAACGTAAGACGGACGCACCAATACTGGATAGCCAACTTCGTTAGCAATCTCCAGGGCTTCGTCTGCATTTTCAGCCGAACCGTAGCGAGGATAAGGAATATTCATTTCCTTTAATAAATCAGAGAAACGCCCTCTATCTTCCGCCAAATCTAAGGCTTCGTAAGATGTTCCAATGATTTTGATACCTTCTTCTGTCAGCTTTTCTGCTAACTTTAAAGCCGTTTGTCCACCTAATTGAACGATAACGCCTTCTGGTTTTTCTAATTCAATAATTTCCTTCAAGTGTTCCCAATAAATTGGCTCGAAGTATAATTTATCAGCGGTGTCGAAGTCGGTTGAAACAGTTTCAGGGTTACAGTTAATCATAATTGATTCATAACCAGCTTCCTTAATTGCTAACAAACCGTGGACACAACAATAATCAAATTCGATTCCTTGACCAATACGATTTGGCCCTGACCCTAAAACAATAATTTTCTTTTTGTCAGATGGAATTGATTCATTTTCGTTATCGAAAGTCGAGTAGAAATAAGGCGTTTGTGCTTCAAACTCCGCTGCACACGTATCTACCATTTTGTAAGTACGTTTGATCCCTAATTCTGTTCTACGGTCGTAAACTTCGTCTTCTTTTATTTTTAATAACCAAGCGATTTGTCCGTCTGAATATCCAACTTCTTTCATTTCACGTAACAATTCTGTAGGGACATTTTCTAAGAAGCGATATTGCATTAAGTTCTGCTCGATTTTCACCAAACGCTTGATTTGTTTGATATACCAAGGATCAATTTTGGTCAACTTTTGAATAGTACGAGTCGGTACACCTAAACGCATTGCATCTTTTAGGCGATAAATTCTATCATCACGAGCGTGTTCTACTCTCTCTAAAATATCTTCTGTTTTGTACCATTCTTTCATATCTGCCCCCAAGCCCATTCTACCATTTTCTTGCGACTGACAAGCTTTTTGTAGTGCTTCCAGGAAGTTACGACCAATCCCCATTACTTCACCAACTGACTTCATTTGCAAGCCCAACTTATGGTCGGCACCGTGGAATTTTTCAAAGTTCCAACGAGGCATTTTTACGATAACGTAATCCAAAGTTGGCTCAAAAAAGGCTGAAGTTGTTTTCGTAATCTGGTTTTTCAACTCATCTAAAGTGTAGCCGATAGCCAGCTTCGCAGCAATTTTTGCAATCGGATAACCCGTTGCTTTACTCGCTAAAGCAGACGAACGAGAAACACGAGGATTGATTTCAATCGGAATCAATTTTTCTGTTTCTGGGTCTTGAGCAAACTGCACATTACAACCACCTGCAAACTCTCCCAAGTTACGCATCATCAAAATAGCGTCATTACGCATTTGTTGATAACAAGTATCCGAAAGCGTCATCGCTGGAGCGACTGTGATCGAGTCCCCGGTGTGGATTCCCATTGGGTCCAGGTTTTCTACGGTACAAATAATGACGACGTTATCATTCGCATCTCTCAGAAGTTCTAACTCATACTCTTTCCAACCCAAAACGGCTTGTTCAATTAAGACCTCATGTGTTGGTGAAGCATTCAATGCACGACGCAACAATTCGTCAAACTCAGCGGCATTATGTGCAAAACCACCACCATATCCACCAAGTGTATAAGATGGTCTTAATACCAATGGAAAACCGATTTTTTGAGCAGCTTCTTTTCCTTCAAGGAAAGAATTAGCGATATAGGAAGGAGCTACTTCCATTCCCAATGTTTTTACAAACTTTTTGAACTCATCACGATTTTCTGTTAATTCAATCGCATCTAAATCTACACCGATTAATTTGACATTGTACTTTTCCCAAACGCCTTGCTCTCCAGCTTCCATCGCCAGATTTAAAGCGGTTTGTCCACCCATCGTTGGGAGTACAGCATCAAAATGTCGTTCTTCTAAAATTTGAATTATGCTTTCAACAGTAAGAGGAAGTAAGTAAACATGGTCGGCTGTGACCGGGTCGGTCATAATCGTCGCAGGATTTGAATTAATTAAGGAAACCTCAATTCCTTCTTCTCTAAGCGATCGAGACGCTTGTGAACCTGAATAATCAAACTCACACGCTTGTCCGATGATAATCGGGCCACTGCCGATAATCAGTACTGATTTTATGGAAGTATCTTTTGGCATTTTGAACCGTTTTTACGAAGTTTAATTGTAAAATCTTTGGTTTTAGTCCAAATTGCGGGCAAAGATAGGGTTTTGAATGCTTAAAATGATAGGATTACTATTATTTTTTGTATGAATTACAAAAATGACATTTTACTTAGAGTCTGTTTAAAATTTATTTTTTTATAAAACAGCGACCGGCTTACCCGAATACAGGAATAAAAAAAGAAGTGCTAATCAAGTTATTCAGTAAATGATTATTCAATCGACAAAAATTAGTTATTGAACTAATCCTAAAATTTTTAGGAAAAAAAACAAATGATTTGTGTTGCACAAATCACTAACTAAAATGATAGTTTTTCAGAAGTTTACACTATGAAAAATAAAATCATTATATCAATAATTTTGCTTACGTTTTCGCAACAATTGTTTTCGCAACACACTGATAGTAAACATCATATGGAGGATATTTCATCCATTGAAACGCACCAGGATGAAAGTTACTTTCGGACTTCGATTGCTTTAGCACACACTTACGTACCTCAAAGTACGGTAGAAGGAAAAGAAATTCTTATTTTTCCTTCCTTAGGTTTAGACTTTGAGTATTGGTTTAACCACAAGATCGGTTTAGGACTTCACAATGATATTGAGTTGGTCGTTTTTGAAGTACAAGATGATCGGGGGAATTATATCCAACGACAATATCCTTTGCTTTCGACACTTGATTTACTTTGGAGTCCAGTTCAAAATGTATCCCTTCTTGTTGGACCGGGTATAGAATTTGAAAAACATCAAAATTATTTCATCTTTAGAATAGGAATAGAAGGAGAAATTCCTATTAATTCACGGATAGATGTTGCACCTATTCTCTTTTATGATGTTAGAAAAAATGCGTACGATACGTTTTCTGTAGGGATAGGATTTGGTTATCATTTTTAAAAAAAAAGCTACGAACATAACATCCGTAGCTTACCATTTTGCTTTATTGAATTTTTATTTAGTTTAATTTTTTACCTCTGATCACTAATGTGGTAATTTAGGTCTCAATATCCCATATACCAAAGTTCCAATAAGTGAGCTGATAATAACGACTAAAATAGCGGCTATTCCGTGCCCTAATAAAGTGTACATCGGTCCAGGACAAGCCCCAGTCAATGCCCAACCTAAACCAAAAACAGTTCCACCTAAAAGGTAACGAGGAATACTCATGTTTTTAGGATTTAGCTTGATTTTTTCGCCTTCAATCGTTTGTAATTGTTTTCTTTTTATAAAAGTTGTCACTAATAATCCCGCAACAACAGCTGTCCCGATAATGCCATACATATGGAAACTATCGAATAAAAACATTTCTTGGATACGATACCATGAGATCGCTTCCGATTTGGTCATAATGATACCGAATAATACGCCTACGGATAAAAATTTTAAGTATTTCATCATCAGGTAATAATTTTGAATTTTAGGTTTTGATAATAAATAAGGTTGTAATCCGTTACGAAATATTGTAAATCAACGGTAGTAATAAATATGTCATTAATAATCCACCGATAAAAAATCCGATAACAGCAATCAACGATGGTAGTTGAAGATTTGATAATCCACTAATCGCATGTCCTGATGTACAGCCGCCTGCCCATCTTGCTCCAAACCCGATCAGAAAACCACCAATTATAAGTGTTATAAAACCAGTTGGTGAAAGTAGGTTACCTAAACTAAAAACTTCCATCGGTACAAGTCCACCGACTTCAGGGTTATCTTGTGGTAAAGAGATACCAAGTTCTTTTAAGTGAACTTCCGTTTTCTCTCCAACTTGAACGGGCGTTGGGCTTGCTAAGAAAGTAGAAGCTAACCAGCCACCTAAAACAGCACCAACCACAAAGACAATATTCCACAATTGACTTCTCCAATTAAATTGAAAGAAATCGCACTTTTCACCTGCCCCCGAAACAGAACAAATGGTACGTAATGTTGAAGAAATACCAAATTCTCCACCAAAGTAAAGTAACAAAAACATCACTAATGCTAAACTAAGCCCCGAAACTGACCAATGCCATGGTTGACTCAAAAATTCAATTATCATAATTATAATTAGGTTATTAACATAAAAAAATCGAGCTGCAAAGATAGAATCTGTCTCTTTTTTAATAGTGACGAATATCACATTTTTTCAAATGAAAAAAGTAATTTATTGAAAATCAATAGTTTAGATGTAGTGTACCTATAAAGTAATTCCTAAAGCAAGTTATATTATCTTTATTTTTACTTTTTTGGTCAAAAGCAATCATAAAATCATGTAAAAATCAGATCAATCTTTGTGTTGTTATTTAATCAAATTGCATTCGACTATTAATGGGACATTTTCTGATTTTTGCTATTACTTCTCTATGATTTGTTATCTATGTTTTACAGGATTTGAGGAGGGACAATCTCATATCAATCTCAAGTCAAAGCTATTCTGATGAAGAAATTATAAATTTTTAGGTGCGACCTTTGAGTTAAACTCTGAAAAAGCTTTATTCATGCTAACTGCAATATTAAATCGAAAATATTTGAAACCTAAACTAATCTATAAAATAGTCTAATGCCAATGCATATCCTTTCAAGCCCAAACCTGTGATAATTCCCTTAGCGACACTTCCTGTATAGGAATGTTGACGAAAGGTTTCCCTTGCGTGAATATTAGAAATATGTACCTCTACGACTGGTGTTTTGATACTCGAAATCGCATCCATTAAAGCAATTGACGTATGGGTGTAAGCTCCAAAATTCACGATAATTCCATCATAAGAAAAACCGACTTCGTGTAGTTTATCAATCAATTGGCCTTCGTGATTCGATTGAAAATATTCTAAGTCAATGGTTTTAAATGTTGATTGTAACCATTCAAAGTATTCCTCGAAGGTTTGCGAACCATAGATTTCTGGTTGCCTTTTTCCTAAAAGATTGAGATTTGGCCCGTTGATAATGATAATTTTCATGGTAGTAGTTTTGGTAATTTTAGTAGTTTCAGTAGTTTTGATACTTCTCTCGTACGACAAAACTACTGAAACTACTTCAACTCTGGAACTACTAAAACCAAAAAATGCAAACGATTTTATTATTCGAAGATGATAAAAATTTAAGGGAAACCTTAGTTGATATTTTTGAAATTCAAGAATTTGAAGCCGTTACAGCAACAAATGGCGTGGAAGTTTTGACGTTCTTAGATGAAGTCGCACCGAATCTTATCGTTTCGGATGTGATGATGCCTGAAATGGATGGATTTGAATTTTTGAAGCGTATCAAAAAAAATCCGCAAATGGAAAATACGCCGGTCATCATGTTAACGGCAAATACGCTACAAGAAGCGAAATATAAAGGTTTAGAATATGGAGCGAATGATTATATTACGAAACCTTTTGATACGAATAGAGTTATTATTCAAGGTCCAAAATTTGATTAAAATCTATCGAATCACATAGTGAACGTACTATGTAGAAAAAATATTAAAGATTGGGTTTATTTTGCTGGTTATTTCAACTGTTTACCTAGGTTGAAATATTAAGAGGTGAGACTTACTGTTCGTCAGTAAGTTTCATTCTTATTTTCTTTTGGCAAGAGCGAAAATTCAATTTTCAAGAATAGTATTTCGAAATATCGAAATAATTAACAATGATTTAGACATTTTGAAATGAAGTGAGGAAGGAACGATTTTCTTATTAATAATAGGCAACTTCCTCACTCATATTTTCCCTTCTGTCATCTTCGTTTACTGCTCAACTTCCGATTCTACTTTACGTAATTTTTCCTTACAAAACGTTATTAACTCACTCGCACGCTTCGTCTTTGCAGTCAGTTCGTCAATGCTAACTTGTTCATTTTCAATTGCTGCAACGATGATTTGTAATTCTTGTAATGCGTCTTCGTATGTCATATTTTCTTATATTGAAATAGAGTTTCTATGTAAATTCTAATAGAATCCGTCATTCTGATCCTGAGACTTCGGGAGCAAAATGACAAAAAGGTTTTAGTTTTCTGATTTCGATAATGTTACAATTTTGGATGTCACTTTGCCATCTCTAAAATACGTTTCCATCACATCGCTTTCGCTCAATTCAGCCTTCGACCGTACGATTTTTCCGTTCTTTGTCGTGATCGTAAAACCACGTTTTAAAGCCATTTCGGGGCTTAGTAAATCTACCGTTTTTTCAATCAATTCTAACTGCGAACTTGCCGACCTCAGCCGATTTTTTACTACTTTAGGTAGTTCATTTTCGATATATTCCAGCATTCGGTGAGCATTTGATAGCTGCATTTTAGAAGCGTATTGTATCTGTCGTTCGATTTGTTCTAATTGTAGATTTTGCTGTTGCAAATATTGTTGGGCTTGATTATTAATAGCGAGTTGTAATTGATTGATAGTTAATTCAAAATTCAAAAATTGTTCAATCAAAAAAGTCGCTACAGCTGTTGGTGTTTTGAGTGACTTATGAGCGACCAAATCTGCAATAGATTCATCAATATCGTGACCAATTCCAGTCAAAATTGGTAAAGAAAAATTAGCAATTGTGGTACATAATTTCAAACTATCAAACGCTGACAAATCCAGTTTTGAACCACCGCCACGAATCAAAACAACTGCGTCAAAATCTGTTTTTCGTTTATCAATTGCTCGCAACGCTTCGATAATTTCTTTTTCTGCAAATTGACCTTGCATTGCGGCTTTAAACAATTGATAATCAATCGAGTAATTGTATTGATTAGTTGTGAGTTCTTGCGAGAAATCTTGAAAACCTGCCGCTTTTGGAGAAGAAATCACGGCAATTCGTTGTGGAATAATCGGTAATGCTAATTGATTATTTTTATCAAATAAATTATTTTTTTTCAATTGTTCAATCGTTGCTTGTCGCTGCATTTCCATTTGACCGAGGGTATAAGCCGGGTCTATGTTTTCAATCACCAGTTTTAATCCATATCGCTCACTAAAATCGACCTTTACTTCAATCAAAACTTGAATTCCTGATTGTAACAAATTTTTGAAATTCGCACCAATTTTCTTTTTCAACCTATAATATGTACTCTTCCACATCACGGCTTGAGATTGAGCGACAATCTGCTGTGTAATCGCATCTTTTTCAATCAAATCAATATAAAAATGACCACGAGAACCTCCAACTTGCATAATTTCACAAGTCACCCAAATCGCTTTCGGCAAATTCGCTGCAACCACTCTTTTTAAAAATTGATTGACTTCCAATAAGGTGTGTTGATTTTTCATCTGGTTGCTTATTTCTTTATTTCTGGTTACGGTAAGATAGAAGGCAGATTGAAACTACCTTCTATCTAAAAATCGCCTACTCTTCTATTTCCATTTTGGCTTCCGCCAATTCTGACCAAGCGTGTCGATCACCGATTTTTTGAGCAATCGCAATACCTTCGTTGTAGGTTACCAAAGCTCCTTCGACATCTTTCAAGGCTTCTTGTAATTTACCCAAATGATAATATGTTCCAACATATTCTGGATCATTTGTACGTACCTCATTATAAAACTGCAACGCTTTTTCAGCATCATTTAGCTTTTCATATTCTTTTGCCAAAGCAAACTTCACAAACGAA
This sequence comes from Saprospiraceae bacterium, assembly GCA_965662365.1. Classification (GTDB taxonomy): domain Bacteria; phylum Bacteroidota; class Bacteroidia; order Chitinophagales; family Saprospiraceae; genus CAWVWD01. The sequence continues at coordinate 54,612 of CBFIHR010000013.1, read as the reverse complement.
TCGTCCGGCATTTGCTTTAAGAAATTTTGAAGTTGTTCTAATCTATCCATAGTTATACGTTTTGAGTTGCGAAGTTACAAAACATGATGATTATCATTTGTAAAAATGAATAAAGCCACTTATAACTCCTCAAATTATATAGAAATTGGAAAAAAATACAAATTACGAAATCAGGTAAACGGAAAAAAATTATGGGTGATTTTAAAGTAAGAAAGATAAAGAATGCGAAGGATAGTAATAAAATGTATCAACAAGCATTACAAGATATTGCAGTATTTGAACAAATGCTTCAAGATGATATTTTTGACAATGGCGATCCCAAAATAGGTGCAGAGCAAGAGATTTGCATCGTTAATAAAGAGCTTGAACCTTCTCAGAATGCACTCAAACTTTTAGACGTTATTGATGACGAACATTATACCAATGAGTTAGCCTTATTTAATTTAGAAATCAATCTTGAGCCGCTTCCGCTTAAAGATAATTGTTTTAGCGAAATGGAAGGCGAACTTTTATGCTTGCTGTCGCAAGGCACTGAAATTGCTCGATATTACAAAGATGATTTATTGTTAACTGGCATTTTACCAACTTTAAAATACCATCATTTACAGTTTGATTATATGACTCCGGAGCATCGTTACAAGACCATTAGCGATAGACTTGCCGAACTGCGAGGAAAGGATTTTGATATTTACGTGCAAGGTGTTGATGAGGTGATTATGTCGTTGGGATCGGTCTTGTTTGAGGCTTGTAACACCAGTTTTCAATTACATTTACAAATTGCTCCAAAAGATTTTGTGAATCAACACAATTGGTCTCAAATGATTGCTGGACCTGTACTTTCAGCTTGCGTTAATTCGCCGATGTTATTCGGAAATGAACTTTGGGCAGAAACTCGTATCGCTTTATTCAAACAAAGTTTAGATACTCGAAGTGCCAATAAATTATATCGTAAAAAGTTACCGAGAGTTTATTTTGGTAAAGATTGGCTACGTAATTCCCCTGCGGATTTATGGAAAAATGACATTACACGTTTTCCTTTATTAGTCACTTCTGATGATTTTGAAGATGCGGAGTTAGTGTATAAAAATGGTGGAATCCCAAACCTTCGAGGTATTCGTCTGCACAATGGGACGACTTACACCTGGAATCGAATGTGTTATGGATTCTCCGAGGAACAGCCACATTTACGGATTGAATGTCGCTATTTGCCCTCAGGGCCAACACCGATTGATGAAATCGCAAACTTTGCTTTTTGGATAGGTTTAATGAACGCTGAACCGCCAAAAGGAATAGAATTTTGGAAAAATATTGATTTTAAAACGGTAAAGAATAATTTTATTAAAAGTGCGAGGTATGGCTTGAATACGGTTTTTGATTGGTTCGGTAAAAATATTTCTGCTAAAGAATTGATTTTGAATGAATTACTGCCGTTAGCGAAAACTGGATTAGTAAAAAGAAATATTTCAAAAAAAGATATTGATAAGTATTTAGGAGTAATAGAAAATCGTGTCAAAGCAGAAGTAACTGGTGCCAGTTGGCAAGTTGACAACTTCCGAATATTAGCCGATAAATACGGTCAGAGTATTGCTCAAAAGGAATTAGTTCGTAATATGATTAAAAATCAAGATAAAAATATTCCTGTTCACGAGTGGGAAAATGTTAACCTTGAGGCCTCTTTGATCTTGAACGATGTGCTGCAAGTAGAGCAATTTATGACGACGGATATTTTAACTACTAATGAAGCAGATAGCCTTGATTTGGTGAGAAATATTTTGAACTGGTACAATATTCATCATTTGCCTGTCGAGGATTATGATGGAAATTTGGTTGGTTTAATTACCGATGGATTAATCGAAAGGTTAGACAGGGAATTTCCTGAATTATGTAGTTATGCAGGAGATGCGATGATGACTGACTTCATAACTATTAACGTTAAAGAAAGTATTGAAAAAGCAATCAGTTTGATGAATTTACATCATTTGAGTGGTTTACCTGTAGTGTATAAAGAGAAATTAGTCGGTATTTTGACCAGACGAGATTTGGATAAGTTACCTGTTGATATGAAAGTACGAGCAACTCAACGATAGTTTTTGGTTGAAATACACATTTAACAGATTTATCCGATGCATTTCATTTTTTCTATGAAAAATAATGATCGTCAAGTGCTTACTTTATGTATTTTAAAGTGCGAGTGATGTCAAATTAAGGATAATTAAGGATTCAATGTCCCTTTGCGAACTTATTCGTGAAGGGATTTTTTGTTTTTTCTCGAAGATTTAGCTGATTGATGCTGATTATTTTTAGTTTTGGTAACGTAATTTTTATTTGAAAGTACTTAAAATTTGTATCAATCTATAAAACCGGGAGGAGATTATGAAACAATTAAATGCAGCTGAAAAAAGTCGGTATCATCGGCATTTAATTTTGCCGAATTTCGGAATGAAAGGTCAATTGAAGTTGAAATCTGCACGGGTTTTAGTAGTCGGTGCGGGCGGTTTGGGTTGTCCTGTGTTGCAGTATTTGGCGGCGGCTGGTGTCGGAAATATTGGGATTGTAGATTTTGATGTGGTAGAGGAAAGTAATTTACAGCGACAGATTTTGTATTCGGTAGCTGATGTTGGTTTGCCAAAAGTAGAAGTGGCAAAGCGGAAGTTATTAGCCTTGAATCCGCATATTTCAGTGACGACTTTTCAAGAAAAATTGACGAGCGAGAACATTGAACGGATTTTTGAAAATTTCGATATTGTAGCTGACGGTACGGATAATTTTGATACTCGATACTTGATTAATGACGCTTGTGTTTTGTTTGATAAAATTAATGTTTTTGGTTCTATTTTTCGGTTTGAAGGGCAAGTTGCTGTTTTTAATTATTTGCTAAAAGATGGTTCTCGAAGTACGAATTATCGAGATTTATTTCCTGAACCGCCTGAAGCTGGTTTGATTCCGAACTGTGCGGAAGGGGGCGTTTTGGGTGTTTTGCCTGGAATTATTGGGGCGATGCAGGCGAATGAGGTGATTAAGGTGATTACGGGAGTCGGTGAACCGTTGGTGAATTGTTTTTATACTTTTGATGCCTCGGACTTATTTGCACAAACTTTGAAGATTAAGAAAAACCCAAAAGTGAAGATTAGACGATTGCCTGAATCTTTGGAGCGGAGTTGTGCAATGCCTGTTGCTACTATTTCGGCGAAAGCCGTTAAAAAAATGATAGCGGAAAATGTCGATTTTCAGTTGATTGATGTGCGAGAACGAAGTGAATATGAAGTGAAAAATATTGGTGGCGAGTTGATTCCGTTGGGACGTATCTTGGAGGAGCAAAATAAGATTGCGAAGGATAAACAAGTGGTAATTTTTTGTCAGTCGGGGAAGCGTAGCCGGAAGGCGATTGAGTTATTGCAGGCGGTTGGGTTCGAGAATTTGTGGAGTTTGGAGGGTGGAATTTTGGAGATGTAACGAAAAACGCCCTGAAGTGTGAGGTTTCAAGGCGTTTTAATCATTTGCAATTTTTGAATCGTACTAAGTAATACGTTAATTTTTTCAAACTTTTTTAAACTTTTCGTGAACTTTGCTTTGAACAATATTACGATAGGTTTAAACGCTAAAATTAAAAATGTGGCTCTAAAGCAGTTTGTTCGCTACTGTATTTCAAAATGTTTTCGATAACACTTTTCTTTGGCGAAAACTGAACTCTAGGTAATTCTTGACGACTCTTTGTCATCGCCTCGTAAAGTTCGTGAAGCTCCCAATTGTTGTCCAAACTTTCCTCGATCAGGTGTTTTTCCGCAATAGAAACTTCGCCATAGATGTACTTTACAAGCAAGTCTTCAGTAAAGTTAATATTCATTTTTATAATAATTAATGGTGAGGTAATGCAATAGTAATAAAACGTTTTTTTTGTCAAACCGTTGTCTTACCTTATAAAATTCATAAAAAAAACGCATTATAATTTTAAATATTGTTTTAGTCATTTTTTTTCTAAAAAAGAGACGTTAATTATTGTTAAATCAAGTGTATTCAAAATGGGGGAATAAGTTTTTATTAATCAACCAAAATGATTTAGATTTTAAACTTTTTGTTTTATATTTGTCGTGTCTTACATAAGATTGTTAAGATAGCCTCAATAATTCAAAACGAGATTCAAAACATTTTTGTAATTTTTTTAGTGACAAACTTGATTTTTCTACTCAAAATAATTACATTTGTAATGTGATAAACAAATTGTTTAAAAACGCTAATATTTAGATAAAAAATAAAGTTATGGCAAACGAACGTGATGCAAAATTGAAGGCTTTACAGTCAACTCTTGACCGATTGGATAAAACTTATGGCAAGGGAACGGTAATGAAACTGGGTGATAAGCAAACGGTGGAAATTGATACTATTCCGACGGGGTCTTTAGGTTTAGATATTGCTTTAGGAATCAATGGGCTTCCGAAGGGAAGGATTGTTGAGATTTATGGCCCTGAATCTTCGGGTAAAACGACGATTGCAATTCATGCTATTGCGGAATGTCAGAAGCAAGGCGGGATTGCGGCTTTCATTGATGCAGAACACGCTTTTGACCGTTTTTATGCTCAAAATTTGGGCGTTGATGTTGATAATCTTTTGATTGCTCAACCGGATTATGGAGAGCAAGCATTAGAGATTGCAGAAAACTTGATTCGTTCTGGTGCGATTGATATTATTGTAGTCGATTCTGTGGCGGCTTTGGTGCCTCGTAGTGAGATTGAGGGCGAAATGGGTGATTCTAAAATGGGTTTACAAGCTCGTTTGATGTCTCAGGCAATGCGTAAATTGACTTCTGCGATCGGCCGTACGAATTGCTGTTGTATTTTTATCAATCAGTTGCGTGAGAAAATCGGTGTGATGTTCGGTAATCCTGAAACAACAACTGGTGGTAATGCTTTGAAATTCTACGCTTCTATGCGTTTGGATATTCGTAAAACTGGTTCTGCGATCAAGGATAAGCAAGGGAATGTTGTCGGTAATCACGTTAAAGTTAAAGTAGCGAAAAATAAATTAGCACCGCCTTTCCGTATCGCATTGTTTGATATTGTGTATGGAACTGGTGTTTCTAAAACTGGTGAAATCGTTGATTTGGGTGTCGAATATGATATCATCGGAAAAAGTGGCTCTTGGTACAGTTATGATAATGCGAAAATTGCACAAGGTCGGGAGTCTGCGAAGCAGTTTTTAGCGGATAATCCTGAAGTCGCTTTTGAAATCGAACAAAAAATTAAAGCAGAGATTTTGGGTCCTGATGCGGTAAAGCAGCCTGAAGAGGATAAAAAATCAAAGAAAAAGGAAGATTAATATTAAAAAAATATACATATTTTAACGTCAAAATGGAGTTTCTCTTCGTTTTGGCGTTTTTTTTTGTAAAAATTGAGGTCGGTCGCTAGTCCGATGTTTCTGGACGGTTGACCATTTTACTTTCCTTCATTCCCAACGTTTTAGGAACTTTTAAGCGTTTTCTAAGAAATAAAAAATATGCGAATTATCATTTTACTTTTTGGTTTGCTGACTTTTCAGGGAAGTTTTCACGACCGTTTTTATTGTGATATAATAGATGTGACGGACGATGGGCGATATATTGCTGGCATTAGTCCAACAGAGGTTGTTGTTATTGATGCAATGAATCAAAAAATTATAGCGAAACATGAGTTTAAGGATCGGTGTCGATTATTGAATATAAAAATCAGTGGAAATGGTCGATACTTGGTGTGGACGCATAATTGGGAAATGTATCATGCGGAATTTACGAACGATGAAATTCGGAATGTGGGCAAGTTGAATGTCGGAAAATCGTGGCTGGATTTAGATATTAACTATGATGGTTCTCGGATTATTGCGACACAAGATTATCAAATTGAACAGGATGAAAATCGTTGCTCTCCGACTCAGCGGTTAATTTTAGAGATGCGTTGTGATGTATATCCGTTTGCTCATCAGATAGTGGAGCGTACAGTTAAACCGTGTTATTTATTATCTAATTGTGAATTATTGCCCGATAGTAGTTTGTTGTATATTCGGAATGATGCGAAAACTGCTCCTTATGAGCATGATCTGGTCGAAGCAACTTTTAAGGATGAAAATTGGAATTATCAGATTATAAAAGATAGTGTAAATTATCTTGTTCGTCAACCTGTTTCCACAAATGGCGAGTTACTAATGTATGATTGCGGATTCTATATTTTGTCGAAAGACAACAGTGGAAATTGGCAAAAAGAAACTATTTCATTGCCAAGTGACAACGGTATTTGTCTTGGCAATTGGAATAGTGCTATTTCTCCTAACGGTCAAACGATTGTTTATCTTCGAGATTACAGAAAGGATAATTATGTCCAATATTCTGAATTTTGGATTACCAAAAAAGTGAAAAACCAATGGACGACGCCACAGTTATTTATTGCTCCTGATACACCACGTTTTATTTACAATATTGCTGATTTTCGGTTGTCCAATTCTAATTTTATAATTGCAAATCGTGATGGTTATGTTTATTTAAAATCGACTTTGGAAGAGGATTTGGAAAGTGATTGGCTGAAAATTAGGCGGGATTAATTATCTTATCGTTTTGGTAAAGGCATTGCCGTTTGTCCTACAAAAGGTATTATGATGAAAATATTTTTATTATTAATGATCTCCTTAGTGCTATTGCAAACAGGAGGCAAGAACGTTCAAAATTTGACTCAAGTTGATTTTTCTGATGATGGAAAATTGATGGTCGGAATCAATGAAGAGGCGATTTATCTAATTGATACGAAGCGACTGAAAGTACTGGATAAATATGACTTTGCAACTTATCGTCAGTGGAATCCTAATATCAGAATTAGCGGAAATGGTAAACATATAATATATGCGGTAGGTCATATATTTTTTTATGCTACCATTCATGAAAATAAAATTACTACTCCAATCAAATTGATTGATAAAGTTTGGGTAGATATGGAGATCAATTATGACGGAACGGAATTTATCGCTGCACTTGACCGACGAACTTCTCTAAGAAGATGCTCTCCTGGAAAGCGACAAGTTGTAAAATTTTGGCGGAATGAAACTGTTTTTGAATGGGATACTTTGTTGCCGAATATGGAAGATTGTTATTTTGCAACGTATAGCGAATTGTTACCAAACGGGGGAATTATTTACGAGTTGAATGATGGCAATACGGAGTATCCGCACCCAACGATTTTTGAAGCAATTCCTGATGGTAAACGAGATTGGGGCTATGTCGATTTGTATAATCAAGGAGATAGACTGGCGCATCAGTCAATGACTACAGATGGTGATTTTCTCACTTATTCGATGGAAGCAGATAATGGTTACTGCGGTTTGTATTTGACAGAAAAAAATACGAACGGTTATTGGGGCAAAAGCTCGAATATTTTACCTCGTGATAAAGATTGTCAAGGACCTTGGTTTGCTTGTATCTCACCTGATGGGACAAAAATCGCTTGGCTAAAATATACTCGTGATGACTATGGTCATATCACAAAAGGCGATATTATGATTACGTATCGATTGAACCATGACGAATGGTCAAGACCAGTGATTTTAATTGAAGATTTTGGGATTGCAGCAGCAGGCAAACAGATAAAATCCATGCGATTATCGAATAATAATCTTGCACTTGTACTTTGGAGGGGACAAACGTACCTTTACACGAGTTTAGATAAAAATGGAACTTTACATCAGATTTAAATATGGCAAAAAAGAAAAAATATTACGTGGTTTGGGAAGGACACGAAACTGGAATCTTTGATAGTTGGGCAGATTGTCAACGCATGATCAAGAATTATGGTGGTGCGAGATATAAATCTTTCAAGACTTTAGAGGAAGCTCAAGAAGCTTTTGGTGCGGATAGTCGAGATTTTATTGGTCAAAATAAGAAACCTACTCAACGAGCATTAAGCGAAACCTCTCGAAAGGAAATTATTTGGGAAAGTTTGGCAGTCGATGCTGCTTGTAGCGGTAACCCTGGCGTGATGGAATATCGTGGTGTAGATACAAAAACAGGGTATGAGTTTTTTCGTCAAGGTCCTTTTTCGCAAGGAACAAATAATGTCGGTGAGTTTTTGGCCTTGGTTCATGGTTTGGCTTTATTGAAACAAAAGGGGAGTGCGATGCCAATTTATTCAGACTCTAAAATCGCAATTAGCTGGGTACAAAAAAAGGTTTTTCGTAGCAAACTGAAACGCACACGAGCGAATGCACGGATTTTTGAACTGGTAGATCGGGCGTTGGTTTGGTTAAAAAACAATGATTATGACACAGAAATCATTAAGTGGAAAACGAAAGAATGGGGTGAAATTCCTGCAGATTTCGGGCGAAAGTAAACAATAATGAGTCGGTTTCAATATTTTGAGACCGACTCATTAATATGATTCTCTTTTTACTTATTTTTTCCGGACAATCATCAAGCCATCTCGAATAGGCAAAAGCAAATTATCTACTCGTTCATCTTGCTGCATTTTCTTATTAAATTCATCAATCAATCGAGTGCGTTTATCGCTGGCATTGTCAGCGACTTTTCCGCCCCAAAGCACATTATCTGTAATAATAAATCCGCCTTGACGAACTTGATCAAAAACCATATCATAATACAGGGCATTTTGTTTTTTTCCTGCATCAATAAAAACCAAATCGAAAGTTTCTTTCAATGTCGGGATAATTACCTCCGCATCGCCGATGTGTAGCTTTACCTTATCCACTAAGTTGGCTTTCGCCAAATATTTACGAATGATAGTTTCCTTTTCTTCGTTTACTTCAATCGTGTGCATTATACCCTTTTTGGCTAAGCCTTGTGCCAAACAAATCGCTGCATAACCTGTAAAAGTACCAATTTCTAAAATTGCTTTTGGGCATAACATCTGACTAAAAAATGCTAATAATTGCCCTTGGATTTGGCCAGAAAGCATTTGCGGCTGTAGCATTGTAAGATGCGTTTCTCGTCGTAATTCTCGCAAGACTTCACTTTCTTTAGTCGTATGATTTTCAGCGTATTGTAGTATTTTATCGATCATTTTTTAATTAGGTTTTGTTACCATAACCTTTCAAAGGTTGCCATACTAATTGTAACAATTAAAACTAATACTATTCCAATATTTTTTATGTAAATAAACAGCAATAAACAGAAAAAAGCAAGGTTTGTTAGTATTTGATGCAAGATAATAGATTCCTGAATTTTTCAGATTACGTAAATAAGGTAAGTCATCGGTCATACTTATTTGTGAATAATGACTTATGTTAAATTATCAAAAGCGTTATCAAGATTAAAGGTAAAGAATACGCCGAAAAATAGAAATGGCTACTCGAAATGAATCGAGTAGCCATTTTTTAATTATTTTGAGATGAATTTAGTTATCTTCTCCTTCAATATTTATTGTTTGAACTTCTGTAGTCGTGTTTCCTTTTGCTGTATTTTCGTTCATATCAATAATTATCCCTTCTTCTATTATTGACGCTTTCTCTTCTTTTTTTGCCAACTTATCGGTTACAAAACCTTCTAAATACAAGGTTTGAGTTCGGGGATATGAGTTAGACGTTACGGTGATGTTTGGTCGTTGAGTTCCCATTTTTCCGGTGCTATTGAACGTGACGGCAATCGTTCCTGTTTCGCCTGGTTTAATCGGGATAAAAGGATAAGTCGGCATAGTACAGCCACAACTCGCTTCTGCATTTTTGATAATTAAATCCGCATCGCCTTTGTTCGTAAAGTGAAAGGTGTGACGCACTTGATCGCCTTGTTCAATCATGCCGTAGTTGAACATTTTTTCATCAAAAGACAAGATTGGAAATTTTTTGGGTGCGTCAAGAGTTTTTGTTTTTATTGTATTTATATCCGCTTTTACGGTTTCAGCCTCAGGTGCATTTTCCGGTATTTTTTCCGTTGTTGCTTCGACAATAGGAGCTGTCGATTCCTGTTGTCCCTGTTTTTGTGTAATTGATTCTGATGAATTATCACAACCTATGAGTATTGAACTTGCCGTAAAGCAGATAATGAATAGTCGCATCTTAATTCGTTTAAAATAATGTAAATAAAATAATTTATATAAAATAATTATTGTTGCTACTGATAATGCCTTGGAACTCAATATGGTTCCCTCACGTCCTGCATTTCTATGCAAAATACTAAGAATAGTGACAGGTAAAACAACTTATGTCGTATAATTTTTTAAAAAAATGTATTAAAAAAATCAATTGCCAACGATTCCGTTGTATTTTAGTTGTAATTCTGGTATGTTTCAGTTGTTCGTGAGTGAATAAACATCAATTATTTTATGGCTCACACTTTATTATTAGTAACACTTCGAATTATCAGCACTTTCCTAAATAGTAATAAATCAATTAAAAAATAAACGTCATAAATATACGTATAAATGTATTAAAACATTTTTTAATCTTTGAAAAAATGATTTTTTTCAGTAAAAAATTACTCACTAACATTTAGATTGAATCTTTAACCGTGACAATTTAAAAAACGTAAAGAAATATCCTCAATTTATGAAAATTACAGCACGTACTATCTGTCAAATACTCAACGGCGAAATAGAAGGAAATCCTGAAGTGATTATTACACATCCCGCAAAAATAGAAGAAGGAGCAGAAGGAGCAATTTGCTTTTTGGCAAATCCTAAATATGAAAACTATGCTTACACGACAAAGGCGTCCGTTTTATTGGTTAGCAAGGCTTTTGAAGCTCAACAACCGATTTCGGCGACACTGATTCGTGTCGAAGATGTCCGACAAAGTGTGGCGGTATTATTACAGCAATTTTCTAAATATCAAAAATCTACACCGAAGCAACAAACAATCGATAATAGCATATCTGGCGTAGATGAAAATGCTAAAATTGGTAAAAATACAACCGTTGGTTTGTTTACAATTGTACGGGCTGGTGCGATTATTGGCGACAATTGTACCCTACATGAACAGGTTTTTGTAGGTGAAAATGTTAAAATTGGTAATAATGTAGAATTATTTGCTGGTGTGAAAATAATGCATAATTGTGTCATTGGCGATAACTGCGTTATTCATCCAAATACCGTAATAGGTAGTGATGGGTTTGGTTATGCTCCTCAAAAAGATGGTTCATTTCAGAAGGTGCCACAGATCGGAAACGTTGTCATTGGTGATGATGTAGAAATCGGTGCGAATACCGTGATTGATAGGGCGACAATGGGATCAACCGTTATTAAAAATGGGGTGAAATTGGATAATTTAATTCAAATCGCTCATAACGTTGAAATAGACGAAAATACAGCAATAGCCGCACAAGCAGGGGTAGCGGGTAGTGTGAAGATTGGTAAAAATTGTATGATTGGAGGACAGGTCGGCATCGCTGGACATTTGACCATCGCTGATAGAACTCAAATACAAGCTCAAAGTGGTATTGCTGGCAGTATTAAAAAACCTGATACAGCACTTTATGGTTCTCCTGCGTTTGGCTACAATGAGTATGTGCGTTCACACATTGTATTTCGTAGTCTTCCTCAAATGGAAAAACGCCTTAGAGCCTTAGAAAGAATGGTAAGAGAAATGTCGGAGAGTAACAAAGATTGACTATCAACAAAAAAATAATGTATCTTTGCCGTTTATGACAATTAATTAATGTATGGATTAGTTAGTCGTCAACAGCAAAAGCAAAGCAGAACAACGTAATACAATTGATTTTTTATCAATTAACAATCAATAATTAAGACAACTTTTACAGAATAAAATGTAGATAACCTTAGTGAAGTCACACTTCACTACCAATAAAGTTGGACATCCAAATGAAGCAAAACACACTTAAAGACAGTATTCACTTAGAAGGCGTTGGGCTACACACAGGACAGGTTGTAAAGATTACGATTCAACCTGCAGCTGCGAATCATGGCTTAAAATTTAAAAGAACAGACATTGAAAAATCACCGGTTATTCCTGCGACAGCAGATAATGTGATTTCTACAAACCGAAGTACGACAATAGGTAAGAAAGAGGTGACGATTAGTACGGTCGAACACTTGTTAGCCGCTTTTGTCGGTACAGGTGTTGATAATGCCCTGATTGAGGTCGAAGGTGGCGAAGTTCCAATCTTGGACGGCAGCTCGAAGCCTTTTATAGATGCGATTCAAGCAGTCGGCACGGAAGCCTTAGAAACAGACAATGATTATTTAGTGATTGAGTCCGCTTTTTCATTTAAGGACGAAGCGACAGGGGCAGAGTTCGTGTTGTCACCTGCGGATGATTATTCCGTAACGACGTTGATTGACTTTGACTCGCCAGTTTTAGGTCAACAATATGCACGGTTAGAGTCGATTTCAGATTTTAATACGACAATTGGTTCTGCTCGCACTTTCGCTTTTTTGCATGAAGTCGAACAATTATTAGATAATGGTTTGATAAAAGGGGGCGATTTAGATAATGCAATCGTTATCGTTGATAAGGAACTAAGTGAGTCAGATCGAAATCGTTTGGCAGAGAAAACAGGAAAAACGGACATTGCAGTTCAAAAAGGTATATTGAACACAACTGCTTTGCGTTTTAGTAACGAGCCTGCAAGACATAAATTATTAGATGTTGTCGGTGATTTGGCCTTAGTCGGTAAACGCATTAAAGGCAAGATTATCGCTACCAAACCAGGACACACTGCAAATACGGCTTTGGCGAAACATCTAAAAGCCATGTATAATAAACAACGAAAACTACGAGGTGTGCCAAGATATGACGCTTCAACACCAGTAGTTTATGATACTATGCAAATAGCGGGAATGTTACCGCATCGTTATCCGTTTTTATTGATAGACAAAGTAACGGAACTTAGTGATAAGCATGTTGTCGGTATCAAAAATATAACTTTTAACGAAAACTTCTTTCAAGGACATTTTCCGAATAATCCTGTGATGCCAGGTGTTTTACAGCTGGAGGCTATGGCTCAGACAGGTGGAATTTTAGCCTTATCAATGGTCGAAGAACCTGACAAATGGGATACTTATTTCCTAAAAATTGATAAAGCTAAATTCAAAAGAAAGGTTGTCCCGGGAGATACTGTAATTTTTAAATTAGAATTGTTAGCTCCTATAAGGCGAGGAATTGTTCACATGAAAGGTACTGCCTATGTGGGTGAAAATTTGGTTTCTGAGGGCGAACTGACTGCACAAATTGTAAAAGCACGATGAGTAAAATATCACATTTATCTCAAATTCATCCTGATGTAAAACTTGGAAATAATGTAACTATCGATCCTTTTGTCACGATTTACAGCGATGTAGAAATTGGTGATAATACCTGGATTGGCCCGAATGTAACGATTATGTCGGGTACAAGAATTGGTAGTAACTGTAAGATTTTTCCGGGAGCAGTTTTAGGAGCAGAACCGCAAGACTTAAAGTTCGGAGGCGAATATTCTACACTCGAAATCGGAAATTATGTAACGATAAGAGAGTATGCGACCGTAAAACGTGGAACAAAAGCCCGAGGAAAAACAGTGATTCACGATCATGTTCTATTGATGTCTTATACGCATGTTGCACACGATTGCATTATCGGACAACATTCTGTTTTGGCTGCTTTTGCAGGTTTAGCAGGTCATGTCGAGATTGGTGAATATGTCATTTTAGGTGGTTATGCTGCCGTACATCAATTCACAAAAATTGGAAACCATGCTTTTGTTCGAGGTGGGAGTTTAGTCACTAAAGACGTTCCTCCTTTCGTCAAAGCGGTTCGTGATCCGATTTATTTTTCGGGTGTAAATGTAGTCGGTTTGCGTCGTCGTCAGTTCTCATTAGAAGAAACGCAGGCGATTCAAGAGGTGTATCGAGTTATTTTTTCTAATGGTTTAAATACGTCTCAAGCGATTGAGTATATCGAAGAAAAAATGATTCATTTACCACATGCTCAAATCATTGTGGATTTTGTTAAATCATCATCAAGAGGAATTATTAAAGGGAAAATGTTGAATGGACATAAAGTTGAAACAACTTGGTAAACGTTATAAGTTTGAATGGATTTTCCGTGGCATTGATTATGAGTTTAAAGCCAATACAGCGTATGCGGTCTTAGGCCCAAATGGCTCCGGAAAATCCACTTTATTAAAAGTGCTTTCAGGTTATTCTACGCCTTCAAAAGGTAAAATTAATTTTTTTGAAAATAATCAACCTTTAGAAAAAGACAAAACCTACTTGCAGCTCAGTTATGCTGCACCTTATATCGAGTTGATTGAAGAATATACCTTGACAGAAATGCTGGATTTTCATCAACGATTCAAGCAGTTTCAGCACAAGCTCAATACAGAATCCGTCATAGATTTACTCAATTTTTCTAAATCAAAACACAAAGAGATTAAATTTTTCTCTTCCGGTATGAAACAACGCCTAAAATTAGCATTGGCGATTTGTTCCAATACGAACTTTCTGCTATTAGACGAACCGACCACTAACCTTGATGCGGAAGGTGTCGCCTGGTATCAATCCTTAATCAAAAAATTTACCGCCAATCGTTTGGTTATCGTTGCTTCTAATGTGGAACATGATTATGAGTTTTGCACCGAGAAAATCTCTATTATTGATTATAAATAAGTGTGAAGTTTGAGGTGTAAAGTGTGAATGAACCTAACACCTCACACTTTACACTTCATACATCTAAAAATGCCATTTACCAAGTTCAATCAACAACCAGTATTCTACCAAACGCAAGGCGAAGGCTTTCCATTAGTTTTCGTACATGGCTTCTGTGAAGATAGCACGATGTGGAACGCATTTATTCCACCTTTTGCAGAAACGCATCAAGTAATCTCGATAGATTTACCAGGTTTTGGTCGGTCTGCGGTGCAAGAGGAAGCTACTATCTATCATTTTGCGAAAGCAATAAAAAAAGTGCTGGACGATTTAAAAATTACGGACTGCATTATGGTAGGTCACTCGATGGGTGGTTATACGACTTTGGCTTTCGCCGAATATTTTCCCGAGCTGTTGTCCGGTTTTTGCTTGTTTCATTCGCATCCGTTCGCTGATACCGAAGAGAAGAAAGCGAATAGACGAAAAACGATTAAATTTATAGAGCGACATGGAAACGCTCCGTTTTTAGGTCAAATGATTCCAAATTTGTTTTCTGATAATTTCCGTAAGGAAAATTTGGATTTAGTCGCAAAAATGATTGATGACGCAACGGCTTATCCTGAAAAAGGGATTACGAATGCACTGAAAGCCATGATAAATCGTCCGAATCGAGCCAATGTTTTGGAAAATTCAAGTGTTCCTATTTTATTGATTATTGGTAAACAAGACAACGCTGTTCCGTATGATAGTAGTTTGAAAATGTGTGCGTTAGCTAACGTAACTGATGTTCAAATATTAGACGAAGTCGGACACATGGGTATGTTCGAAGCGAAGGAAAAGACGCAGGTGCTAATTAGGGATTTTATAGAATTTGTAATCACATAAAACTGCGTTCTATCGGGTTTGTCTGTATTGGTCAATTATAAGCCTTTTTTGTAGGTAAACTTGGCTGGACGAAACCTATGATTAAATAAAAATAAAATGAAGCAAAGTTATAAGCGGTTAATCGTTGCATTAATCGTGTTCATTATAGTCGTCATTACTTATCGACAAGTTCGACAATATTTATATCAACGAGGTGTAGTGGCTCGTATTGCAGGGTTTGAAGTACATGGAATTGATGTGTCGCATCACCAAAAACAGATTAACTGGAATGAGGTCAAAAAAGCTTCGATTGATTTCGTGTTTATAAAAGCGACAGAAGGAGGATATTTTCGGGATCCAAATTTTGAACTCAACTGGCGAGCGGCTAAGGATAAAAATATCATTCGTGGAGCGTATCATTTCTATCGACCTTCGGTCGCTTCGGCGGTTCAGGCGAGGCATTTTATCAGAACGGTGAAGTTGTCATCGGGGGATTTTCCGCCAGTTTTGGATTTGGAAGTGAACGATAATCGACCGAAAAAAATCGTTATTAAAGGGGCGAAAAATTGGTTAAAAATCATTGAAAAACATTACGGCGTAAAGCCGATTTTGTATGTGAATAAAAATTGGTTTGAGGAATATGTCGATGGAAATTTTGATGATTATACGGTTTGGGTGGCGGCTTATACGGTTTGGCCTCGACCAAAACTGGTTAATGGAAAAGAGTGGCATTTTTGGCAATATACGAATCGAGGTCGAGTGAATGGCATCAATGGTGCGGTGGATTTGAATGTATTTTCGGGTTCTAAAGACGAGCTGAAGCAGTTTATTATTCCTTGATTTTTTGATGATTTTTTGTTGTTTAGACAATTATTTTTACGGAAAGTGCAATAGATTTTGAACAAGATTACTTAATAGATATTTAAATCCTTTACGATGTTGCAAAGAAATTAAGATGAAAAAGTAAGGATTATGAAATCATTTTAATGAAGAATAAAAATATTGAAATCCCAATAAAATAACTCATTTCGAATTGACAGCCGAATTATTATACTATAATTCATTATTTCTTAGATTTTCCTACTACAAAATAATTTTACTTAAAATTAAGTGTTGATTATCAAATAGTTAACATAGAAAAAACTTTGGAAACTTTTAAACTAAAATTTGTTTCCATGGTTTTACGGTGTACTTTTGCGGCACTAATTGAATGAAATGTAGTAGATGGATATTGGGAAAAAAATAGTAACAAAAGCGGGAGAAATGTTCATGCAATATGGTATCAAAAGTATCAGCATGGATGAAGTGGCGAGAAACCTCGGAATTTCTAAGAAAACTTTGTATCAACATGTGAATAATAAGGCAGACTTGATACAAAAAGTGATGGTTACCCACATTACGGAGGAAAAAGAGGCGATGATTATCATTCACAAAAATGCGAAAGATGCGATAGATGAAATGATGCAGATTAGTCAATATGTGAGTGAATTGCTACAACGAGTGAATCCTACGGTTATTTATGATTTGCAGAAGTACTATGCGAAAGGCTGGGAGTTGATGGAGTCTTTACATTTTGAACATACTTATCGGTCGATAAAAGAAAATATCGAAAATGGTATGCAACAAGGATTGTATCGCCCAAATTTGAATGCCGATATCATCGCAAAGTTATACATCGGCAGAATAGATTTGGTAGTAGATAAAAATCTTTTTCCAGTAGGGGAATACACGATTTCGCAAATCCATAAGAATGCGATGACTTATCATTTATATGGAATTATGACAACTCAAGGAATTGAATTATTTGAAAAATATAATATTAGTAATTAGTTTTTTAGCGATTCTTGATTAGCGGTTAGTTGTGTGTCACACTAATTACGAATCATGAATCACTAATCACTCCCGAGACTTCGGGACAGGTAAAAAAATATGAAACGACTGTACCTCGTAATTTTTGCTTTAACAATGTTTTCACAAACGTATGCACAGCAAAAATTCACATTAAAACAAGCTGTAAATTATGGCGAATCTAATAATCCGAGTGTCAAAATCGCACAACTCGGAATTTCAGACGCTGACCAGCAGATTATTGAAACTCGTGCTATCGGTTTACCGACGGTAAGAGGTGGTGTTAATTATCAATATTTCTTACAAATCCCTGGATCATTAGTACCTGCAGAAGTTTTTGGTGGTCCTTCTGGAGAGTTTTTAGAATTACAGTTTGGTGTACGAAATAATTTGGCAGCATCTTTAGAAGTACAAAGTTTATTGTTCGATGCATCCTATTTTACAGGTTTGGAAGCAGCAAGAAATTACAGAAATTTCGCTCAACAACAAGTCGAAGTAGCAAAGCAAGATGTCAAACGCAATGTAACTATGGCGTATTTGGCGACTTTGATTTATGATGAAACGGCAACGGTGATTGATAGCAATCGAAAAAACTTGGAACGTTTACTTTTTGAAACTTCCGAACTGTACAAAGAAGGTTTTGCAGAACAATTAGACATTGATCGCTTGACTTTGTCTTTGAAGCAGTTGACGACTCAAACCGAAAGTTTGGAACGTCAAAAGGAAATTGCGATGAATAATTTAAAGTTTGTGATGGGTTTTCCGTTGGATCAAGATTTAGAAATCACTGAAACTTTAGCAAACTTAGTAAATGACGGATTTTCCGCACAAGTCAATGAAAAACTGGTTTTAGACAATCATGCTACTTATCGAATGTTAAAAACTGGAATTGATTTGAGTGAAATGAACGTGACCGCTCAAAAGCAACAAGGTTATTATCCGAACTTGGCGGCTTTTGGTTCTTATCAACAAAGTTTGCAAGGAAACAACTTATTTGATGATGCAGCGATTTGGATTCCGACCGCAGTTGTTGGATTACAATTGAATGTGCCGATTTTTGATGGTTTTGCTCGTAGTGCAAAAGTAGAACGTGCAAAGTTAGATGTAGAAGAGGCGGTGCGTCAGCGTGATCAGTACGCAGAAAGCGTCAAATTAGAAGTGGAAAATGCTCGTATCAAATATCGAGATGCTGTTGAAAAAGTAACGAATGTTCGGGAAAACTTAGCCTTAGCACAACGCATTTACAACACTACAAAAATTAAATATAAAGAAGGTATTGGTTCAAGTTTCGAGTTGATTCAAGCAGAAACGGCATTGTTCACCGAGCAATCTAACGAAATTCAAGCCTTATTTGAACTATTAATGGCGAAAGCCGAATTAGAAATCGCATTAGGAAAATAGTCTTTTAGTAATTAATGATTAGTGATCAGTCCCAAACTAATTACTAATCAATAATCACTATTCACTAAATAAATAAATGAAATACCTAAATATTATAACATTTTGTGCTGCCTTGTTTTTAGTAGCTTGTGGCGGTAAAGAGTCTGCAGATAAAGCAGAAGGTAATCAACTAAAAAGGTTAAAAGCCGAATTAGTAGAGAAAAAAGAGGAATTAAAGATTTTGGAAAAAGAGGTCGCTGATTTGCAAAAGGAAATCGAAAAAATCGAACCGCCAAAAGAAGACGCTCGAACATTGGTGACAACCGAAAAAATCGAACGCAAAGACTTTGCTCGTTTTATCGAAATTCAAGGAACCGTTCAGTCAGATAACACTTACAAAGCAAGCAGCGAAGCCGCAGGTCGTTTAATCAAATTTGACTTAAAAGAAGGGCAAAATGTTCGCAAAGGTCAATTAATCGGAACTGTCGATATGGAATCGGTGAATAAGCAAATCGCTGAATTACAGACTTCTTTAGACTTGGCCAATACAACTTTTGAACGCCAAAAACGCCTTTGGGAACAAAATATTGGTTCTGAAATGCAGTATTTACAAGCCAAAAATCAAAAGGAACGCTTGGAGAAAAGTTTGGAAACGATTCGTTTTCAATTGACCAAATCTAAAATTTACGCTCCAGCATCGGGTGAGGTAGTGATGACTTACGTCAAACAAGGAGACGTGATTTCTCCGGGAATGCCGTTGGTAGAGATTTTGAATTTGAGCCGAGTACAGGTACATGCAGAAGTTCCTGAAACTTACTTATCAAGTGTCAAAAAAGGACAACCTGTAACGGTAAAATTCCCGGCATTAGACAAAGAAACGAAAGCAAGAATCAGCTTAATCGGCCAGCAAATCAACCCTGCGAATCGTACTTTCAAGGTAGAAGTTGATATGGTCAATTCTGGTAACTTGAAGCCAAATTTATTAGCTATTGTTTTATTAAAAGACTTTGAGCAAAAGAACGCAGTGGTCTTACCATCGGAATTAATTCAGCAAGAAGTGAGTGGAAAAAGCTATGTTTTTGTGGAAGATAAAGACGAAAAAGGTACGGTAGCCAAAAAAGTTTATGTAACTATTTCTGAAACGTATCAAGGCGAAACGTACATTTCAGAAGGTCTAACTGGCGATGAAACCTTTATTATCAAAGGAGCGAGAGATTTAAAAGACGGTGAGTTAATCGAGGTGAAGTAGTTTCTTAGTGATTCGTGATTAGTAGTGAGTGATTCGTAATTAGTTTTCAGAAAGTTGTGTAGTAGAAGTGCTATGTAAAATCTGTCAACAATTAATCATAGTAAATGAATCACTAAGAAACTAATCATCAATCACTAATCACTAAAAAGAAAATGGACAATCAAAATAATAAGAAAGTATTTCGGAACTTCAAACTGACAGATTTTGCAGTTGATAACCGAACCAGTATGTTCCTTTTGGTCATTATGATTGGGATTTTTGGTTGGAATAGTTACCGATCGATGCCAAAGGAATTGTTTCCAGAAGTTGTTATTCCGACGATTTACGTGAGTACGGTTTATCCTGGAAACTCCGCAGCAGATATTGAAGACGTGATTTCTAAACCGATTGAGAACGAAATCAAATCTATCACTGGTGTTAAGGAAATCAAATCGACTTCTGCACAAGGTTACTCGAATGTCATCGTAGAGTTTGAAACGGATGTTGATGTTCCGGACGCTTTGCAAGATGTCAAAGATGCGGTCGATAAGGCGAAAGGCGATTTGCCACAAGATTTACCTCGTGACCCAAATGTTTTTGATATTAATTTCTCTGAATTTCCAATTGTGGCTGTGAATTTATCGGGAGAGTTTTCGGTAGATGAATTGAGAAATTATGCGGAATATCTCGAAGATGAAATTGAAGCATTAACGGAAGTTTCAAAAGTAGAGATTAAAGGTGCGTTAGAAAGAGAAGTGAAAATTGATATGGATTTGCAGAAAATGCAAGCCGTACAAATTAGTTTTTATGACGTAGAACAGGCGATTCGGGCAGAAAATATCACAATTTCTGGTGGTGAAATCGAGTCGAATGGTTTTAAGCGAGATATTCGTGTAGTTGGACAGTTTGAAAATGTCAAGCAAATCAACGATATTATCGTCAAAAGTGAAAATATGAATCCTGTTTATCTTCGTGATATTGCGGAGGTAAGTTTGGGCTATAAAGATGCGACGAGTTACGCTCGTTCGGATCAATTACCAGTGGTTTCTTTAGATGTTGTCAAGCGTGCTGGTTATAATTTATTAGACGCTTCGGATAAGATTAAAGACATTGTAGAAAAAGCAAAAGTTGAAAAATTACCTGAAGACCTAAAAGTTTTTCTTTTTAATGATCAATCTATTCAGATTCGTAAACAGGTTTCTGAATTAGAAAACAGTATCATTTCAGGGGTAATTTTAGTGGTATTAGTTTTACTATTTTTCTTAGGTATTCGTAATGCGACTTTCGTCGGAATCGCCATTCCGTTATCTATGTTGATGGGAATTATGATTCTAAATATTATGGGAATCGTACTGAACCTGATGGTTTTATTTTCCCTGATTTTAGCCTTAGGACTTTTGGTAGATAATGCGATTGTGGTGGTAGAAAACATCTACCGATATATGCAAGAAGGATATTCGCCGAGAGAAGCCGCTAAGAAAGGAACTGGAGAAGTAGCGACCGCAATTATCGCTTCAACGGCAACGACTTTGGCAGCCTTTGTACCGTTGGCATTTTGGCCAGGTATCATTGGTAGTTTTATGTTTGCTTTGCCATTTACATTAATTATCGTTTTGTTTTCTTCGTTGATTGTTGCCTTGGTTTTCAATCCAGTTTTTACATCAAGATTTATGAAAATTGATGAAAAAGCTGAAACAAAAGAGGGGAGAAGCCGAAAGGTCAAAAACTTTTGGGTTTTCACAGGAGTTTTGGCGGTGATGGCGATTTTATTTGCCTTTGCAGGCAATACGACGATGCGGAATCTATTTGGAATCGTTGTCGGATTAAGCATTTTGAATTTCTATGTATTACGGCCAGCGTCTTTTACCTTCCAAAATTCATTTTTACCATTATTAGAAAATGCTTACGATAGATTTATTCGTTTTGCATTAAGAGGCAAAAATCCAGTTTTCTTCTTTGCAGGGACAATTGCTTTATTCATCGGTGCATTTATGTTATTAGGTGCATTTATGCCAAAAGTGATTTTCTTCCCTGTAACACCTCCGCAATACATCAACGTTTTTGTTGAAATGCCGTTCGGGACAGATATTGAGGAAACGAACGAATTAACAAAGGAAATTGAAGAAAAAGTAACCAAAACCATCGAACCTTATAAAGTGGCGGTCGATGCTGTATTGACACAAATCGGTGAGGGAACTGGTGACCCAGGACAACCTTCGGGCGATGGAGGAACAACACCGCACAAGGCTCGTGTAACCGTTTCTTTTGTTCAACCCGAATACAGACAAGGAGTTAACACAACCGAAGTTTTGGATAAACTTCGAGAAAACTTGGGCGGTTACGCTGGGGTAAGTATCGTGGTCGATAAAAATGCGGATGGGCCTCCGACTGGTAAACCGATTAATATTGAAATTCAGGGAGAGGATATTGATAAACTATCGCAATTATCAACAGATGTTATCAAGTATATCAACTCTAAGAAAATTGATGGAATTGAAGAGTTACAAGCAGATGTAAAATTGGCAAAACCACAATTATTAATCGAAGTAGATAGAGAAGCCGCACGTCGTTACGGTATTTCTACTCGTGATATTGGGTTTGCGTTGCGTTCGTCTATTTATGGAAATGAAGTGACGGATTTGAAAGTGGGTGATGATGAGTATCCGATTTTTATTCGCCTAAGCAAAAAGTACAGAAACAGAATCGAAGCATTGATGAATCAACCGATTACGTTTCGTAATCCTGGTAATGGTCGAATTGCACAAGTGCCGATCTCGGCGGTTGCTAAAATTGAATATTCAACGACTTATACCTCGATCAAGCGAAAAGATACAGAACGAGCAATTACGGTTTTCTCTAACTTAGAAGCGGATGCGAATGGTAACGAAGTGGTGAATGAGATTAAATTGGTGATGGAAGATTATGATATGCCAGAGGGATATTCTTACAAGTTCACAGGTGAACAAGAGGAACAGGCTGAAAATATGGCGTTTTTATCAACAGCATTTACAATTGCTTTATTTGCTATTTTTATCATTATCGTATCGCAGTTTAATTCGATTGTATCGCCGTTTATCATTTTATTATCAATTTTGTTGAGTTTGATTGGTGTATTCTTGGGTTACGTGATTTCGGGAATGGACTTCGTATTAATCATGACTGGTGTCGGTATTATTTCATTGGCTGGTGTCGTAGTAAATAATGCGATTGTATTAATTGATTATGTCGAATTGACTCGAAAACGGAAGCGAGAAGAATTAGGATTAGCCGAAAGTCAAGAATTAGACAAAGAAAATGTTCGATTAAGTATCGTTCATGCAGGTAAGACTCGTTTGCGTCCAGTATTATTGACTGCGATTACAACGATTTTAGGCTTAGTACCTTTAGCAATCGGTTTGAATATCAACTTCTCAACATTGATTTCGGACTTTGATCCACAAATATTTATTGGTGGTGATAATGTCGCCTTCTGGGGACCAATGTCTTGGACGGTAATTTACGGTTTGACGTTTGCGACTTTCTTGACTTTGGTAATTGTACCGGTCATGTATTGGTTAGCTTACCGAATGACCAGTAGAATGAATAATTTGTTCAGTCGATTATCGGGCAAAGCAAGTGTAAGTGTCGATAATTCAGATAATTAATAAAAAATAGGACAGGAAAATATCGAAATGTGATGGATATCATACATTTCAAGATTGACGTCGCTAAACTTCGAGTTTAGCGGCGTTTTTTGTTTCAGATACCTCCGAAGTTCTCGCCTCGGCGTAAAATCGACTAAATTTATAAAAATATAAGTTTCACACAATTCAAATGCTCAGCGGTAAATTTTTATTTTTTAATTTAAAATCAGACGAATTGTAACACTTGCTTTGGGCTTTTTAGTGTTTTTTCAACTAATGACGCATCGGACACATTTCGATTATTTTTAACCAAATTTGCAAAAAAATGATAAGACTGAAAAGTCTGAAAATGACCGTTGTTAATTCTTTACCGCAATCCGAGAAATTTTCCTACTTTTGCATCGCTATTTTCCTCACCACGGAGAATACAAGATAAAATCAAGTTGGTGATTTAGTTTGAGGCATGATTTGAAACATTCAAAGAGTCAAATATTGACGACACAAACTAAATTTCAGACCAACAAAAAATAGGAAAAAGGGAAAGTATTTTTGTATTCTTTTAAAAACTGTTTGGTTAAAAAATAGCCAAACTTATGTGACATTTTCAGTAATTGGTACGTTCTACCAATTACTGAAAATGAAATGTACTAATCTCTAATTTTTAAGAATGAGCCAACATAAGGACGATAATTTACTCGAAGTTATAAGGATACTATTCAGATGGCGAAAGCATTTGATTATTACTGTTGCAATTGCAGCAATCGGAAGCGTAATTATTTCATTGGTGCTGCCTGTTTATTACGAGGCGACGACAACGCTTTTACCAGTCAATCCGCTATTAAAATCTCCAAATCACGTTTTTGGTACTTCTACCGAAAACCCTGAGCCTTTTGGTACAGAAGAGGATTTGGATAGAATGTTAGCTATTGCAGAATCAAAAGAATTGACGGATTATGTCATCAAAGAATTTGATTTGTACAATCACTACAATATTGACTCTTCAGAAGTGAAAGCTCCTTACAAAATCAAGAAAAAACTCTTTAAACTTTACAATGCTCAAAAAAATGAGTACGGTGAAATTGAAATTTCGGTAGAGGATAAAGACAAAGATTTGGCACGAGATATGGCGAATGCTATTCGTGTAAAAATGGATGAGATTGACCAAAAATTGATGAAAGAAAATCAATTATCAACGGTCAAAATGTACGAAAAAGAGTTGAACGGAAAAGATGATTACCTAAAATTGATGAAGGATAGCTTATCCAATCTTCGTCAAAAATATGGTATTTATGATATCAAAGCTCAGGGGGAATTTGTATCTCAAACAATTCCGAAATTACAGTCACAGTTAGCAGGTGCAAGAGGTGGCTTGAAATACTACAAAGGTATTGGGCAGCGAGATTCTGCAAGGGTTTTAGAGGCACGAGTTCGAGAATTATCTGGTCAGTTATCCGCTTTCTCCGGTGCTGGTGAAGGTTTTAACTTAAGTACGTTTAATGAAGGTCGTGAAAAAATCCTTTTCATCGAGCAATTCTTAGAAAGCTACTCCGAAGAAGTCGCCGAACAGCGAGAAATCTACCGTCGTTATAAGTCCGTCGCAGAGTCAAACATTCCATCAATCTACACCGTAGAAGCAGCTTATACGCCAGTTGTGAAGTCATATCCGATTCGATGGTTAATCGTTATCGGTTCTACATTTGTCGCTTTTGTCTTAGCATTAATGGCAATATTATTACTCGACCGATACAGCGACGTCAAATGGAATGAAATTCTTTCTGATTAATAATAAAACCTTACAGATTTTGAAGATCTGTAAGGTTTAAATCTGCACATTTGAGCAAATTTTTCAACATATCATTATCAAAAGAAAATGCAATGAGCGAAAAACTATTTTGGTTTTTCGCAGCCCTCTCGCTATTGTCGATTTTTACGGCATTATTGACGGACGTATTGTATTTAATGGCAGTGCCTTTTGCCGTTATTTTCTTTTATTTAGTAATTGTTGATTTTCGATTTATTTACTATTTATTAATGTTTTTCGTTCCGCTGTCCATCGAAGTACAATTAGGCAGTTTAGGAACAGATCTGCCGACCGAGCCGCTGGTTGTCGGCTTAATGTTAGTATTTTTTATACAAGTTATTGCGAAGAAAAACGATAATTTTCAGTTTTATCGACATCCTTTAATTTGGCTTTTAGGATTGTATTATTTCTGGATGTTATTTGCTACTGTTTTTTCGGCAAATTTCATGGTTTCTTTCAAGCAATTTTTAGCAAAAACATGGTTTATCACCGTTTTTGTTTTCCTTACAGGACAGCTCAATCGTACCGAAAAGCAAATCAAAATCCTATTTTGGATAATATTAATTCCGAATCTAATCGGAATTACTTGGGTTTTATATCAATACAAAGCCTACTTTTTTTCGTTTGAATATGTCAACGAAGCGATGTCGCCTTTCTACCGAAATCACGTCAATTATGCAGCGATATTAACCTTGTTTTTTCCGTTTGTGTTCTTTGCGTTATTCTGGTACAAACGCTTTTCCTTACAATGGTTTCTGGTTTTGGGAAGCATCGGCGTATTTATGATTGCGATACAATTATCTTATACTCGTGCGGCTTATGCTGCCTTGGCAATCGCTTTCGGAGCTTTCTTTATCATACGTTTACGGTTGACCAAATATGCGATTGGAGCAGCGATGGTTTTGGCGATGTTAGGCATTATGTACGTCTTAAACAATAACAAATATATCGATTACGCCCCCGATTATCACAAAGCTATTTCGCATTATGAGTTCGATGATTTGATGAGTGCAACCACAAAATTTGAGGATGTTTCTACCATGGAACGGGTCTATCGTTGGGTCGCAGGTTATCACATGTTGGACGAACGCCCAGTTACAGGTTTTGGCCCCGGTAATTTCTACAACTTTTACAAAGGTCACGCCGTCGGCTTATTCCGTACTTATGTGAGTAATAATATTGATAAATCAGGCGTACACAATTATTACTTAATGACTGCCATCGAACAGGGCTTCGTTGGATTGATTATTTTCTTAATATTCGCTTTCGGCATTCTTATCAAAGGCGAACAAATCTATCATCAAACCAAACCCGAAAATAAAATGCGTCGAAATCTCGTCATGGCCATTCTATTATCCATGATTATTATCTATGCCTTTTTATTAATCAATGATTTACTGGAAGCGGCTAAAGTCGGTTCATTCTTCTTTATTAATTTAGCCTTATTAATTAATGTAGATTTGATGAATAAAAACGAGATAGAAATAGAACATCAGGCGTAAAAGTTCGCTTTCCTAAATTTCAAAATAAAAAATAGCTCAATTCAAAATCGAATTGAGCTATTTTTATGAAAAATCAGAAAACAGAAAAATCAAGTTTATCTCACTTTATCATTCTGTATAACTGCTTCTCTTCCCCATTCCATAAAGCTCGAAGCTGTTGTTGTGCCTTCGTGTTTGCGGATAAATTCACCGTCTTGTGTGATATAAATTAAGGTTGGATAAGCGCCGACTTCATACTGCTGAGCCAAAGTAACTCCGTCAAAATCTTCGGCGTTTACTTTGTAGTTGATGATATTTTTATTGTAATATTGAGATACTTGCGGTAAGGCGAAAACGTCTTGTTCGAGCCATTTGCAAGGTGCACACCAAGTTGTATAAAAATCAATCAGTATAGGTTTTCTTTCTTGTTGAGCTTTCGCCAAAATAGCTTCGTAGCTTTTTCCTTCGATGAACTCAATCCCAACTTTTTCTTTCGGTTTAGTTGTAGAACCAGAAGGCGTACAACTCGCTACAAAGAGTAAAACGGCTACAGCCATCAGAAAAGATAATCGTTTCATAGTGTTTTGTTATATATTATGAATAGTATGTGTTCGTTGTACCATTTCCAAAATTCTTGCCAACCAGAGAAGGGGCTGTTACTTTTTACTCTGACGCTCTTTTTCCCGCTGAAATTTATCTTCTGCCAAAACCGCAGACTTTGCCATTTTCATAATCGTATAATCGTCAATTAAACCAATATAACGGCTGATTTCTTCTCCTTCAGAATTAAGAAATAAAATGGTCGGATAAGCGGCAATATTGTATTCTGTTGCTAATTTATAACCTTCCATCGTTTCTGCATCTACCAAAAAACTCACAAATTCGTCTTCTAAATAACCGATAATCGGTTGTTTTTTAACCATCTCCTCATTCATGTACGGACAAGTCACGCACCATTCAGAATAAAAACTCAGAAAAATTGGCCGACGTTTTTTTATCGCTCTTTGAAAAATACGAGTGTAATTAGGATTTTCTTCTATTTCGACAGTTCCTCCTACCTTCCAAAAAGTACGACTATTACTTGTTGTCGGTTTTGAAGTCGTGTTATCCGTAGTCGATTTTTGAGGTTTACAACTGACGAAAGCGATACAGCCGACGATTAGTAAAGCCCAAAATCCTATTTTTAATATAACTTGTTTATTCAAGGTAGCATGTAGTTTTTGTAAAGGTTGTAGGTGAATTTTCCAATCACTAAAATAGCATTTTTTATTGATTCATCGTTTCGAAAACTGTAAAATAATATATTTCTAAAAACAAAAAAGCCATCTTGTAAGATGGCTTTTATAACGTTGAGTGTATTATATCTTATGAATTTTTTTTAGCTATATAAAACCCATAGCTATAGTAATTTTGATATTGTTTGTATAAATCAATTTCTGATTGATTATCTTGTACAACTTTTTTTGCTAATTCAGAATATTGTTGTCGTTCAAGGAAATTAGGAAATGTATCTTGTAGCCGCTGATAATAATTTTCTAACCAGCTTTCTTTATTCAAATAAAAATAACCTGTTAATGAATAGCCATTTGCTTCCAGAATTTTTATTTTATTAGAAGCCGTATCAATTTCGGGGTAAGCCGTTGTCCAGAAATCTTCTATTTCTTTTGGTCGATTGTTTGTTATCCAAGTGATTTCGCTAACTGCCAAATAACCGCCAACTTTCAAATAATCTTTCCAAGCCTTTATGCCGTTTTCAAAACCAATATTATAAATTGCACCTTCTGACCAAATCACATCGAACGTTTCTTTTTCAAAAGGTAAATTATCTATTGACGCTTGCAGTGTTTTAATCTGGTTTTGTAATCCTAATTTTGCTGATTCTTGATTTAAAACCTTCAAAAAATCTGGAAATAAATCGACAGCAATGATATCGCTATTCGTATTTTTAGCAAGTGTAAACGTTTGCCCACCCGAACCGCAGCCAAGGTCAGCAATTTTTAGAATATCGGTTTTTGGTAGATTTATCAATTCGAGTGCTTTCAAAGTTTCGGCAACACTTCCAGGCCCTTGCCTCGATGTACTTTGATATAAATCAATGATTAAATCTAATTCAGACATTTTATTAATTGTTATAATACAGGTTAGTGATTCGTTCATTCATTGACGTAATATTTTGAATGAAATATTGTAGTTTTTTTAATTTATAAGAGCTATTTATAAACTGATTGAACGAATCACTAATTATCCCGTAAATTAAGGGAACAAACGACCATAACGACGAGGGAATGGTATTGTTTCACGAACATGATCAAGGTCACAAATCCAACGCACCAAACGCTCTAAACCTAAACCGAATCCAGAGTGTGGCACAGAACCATAACGACGCAAATCCAAGTACCAAGTAAAGTCTTTTTCATCTAATTCATGTTCCTCAATCTTTCTCAACAAAATATCAATATTTGTTTCTCGTTCAGAACCACCAACGATTTCGCCATAACCTTCAGGTGCTAACAAATCCACTCCTTTTACATGATCTGCGTCGCCTTCGACTTCCTTCATATAGAATGCTTTAATCTTTGTTGGCCAGTTATAAACCATTACCGGAGCATCGAATACACGAGTCAAAACCGTTTCGTCCGAACCACCAAAATCTTCGCCATCAGGGAAGTTTTTCGCTGACTCAATCCATTGAGGAATGTTACGAATTTGCTCTTCGTACACTTTAATATCTTTCTTTAACGTATCAATTTGATTTTGTAAATAGTTGCGTTTGCCTTTCTTTACACCACCTTTGATTGTTTTTTCGTTTTCTGCGATTTTGGCTTCAGCTGCTGCAATCCCATCTTTTGCGGCTTGCAAATCTTCCTCTTGCAGCGTAATCGCATTACGGCCATTGACCTCTTTCTCACCACGTAAGATTTTAATAGAATCTTCGTAAGACACACGAGGAAACGGACGCATTACATTTTCTAATTTAGAAACATCACGACCTAAAACTTCCAGCTCATGTTTTGCGTTTTCTAAGACACGACTCACGACCGATCGAACAAAGTTTTCAATCAAATCCATGTTCATTTCGTTGGTATAATATGCCATTTCAGGCTCAATCATCCAAAACTCCGACAAGTGACGAGGTGTTTTCGATTTTTCAGCACGGAAAGTCGGCCCGAAAGTATAGATTTTACCCATTGCCATCGCCATCGCTTCGCCGTATAATTGACCAGATTGAGATAAATAAGCTGGGTCGCCAAAGAAATCTGTTGCAAAAAGATTCGTCGTACCTTCGCACGCACTTCCTGTAAACAACGGTGCATCCATTTGAACAAAACCATTTTCTTGGAAAAACGCATGAATCCCCATGATAATTTGGTTACGAACACGCATAATCGCCCATTGACGAGTCGAACGAAGCCACAAATGTCGTCTATCTTCCAAGAACTTAATACCATGTTCTTTTGGCGTAATCGGATAATCTTGTGTCAAATGCACAATTTCCAAACTCGAAACTTGTACTTCATAACCACCGATTTGTCTATCATCTTTGATGACTGTACCGGTCATAACCGCTGAACTTTCTTGTGTCAAAGACTTTGCTGCTGCAAATTGTTCTTCCCCAACTTCGTCAATATTGACGACACATTGAGCAAAACCGGTTCCGTCCCGAAAGACAATAAAAATATTCGTCTTACTTTCTCGCTTATTTGCAATCCAACCTTTGATAGTTACGGATTGGCCTTCATATTTTGAAAAATCTTGAATGTGTTGATGCATGATGATTCTGGTTACTCGATTCTGGTTGTTGATTACCGAATGCTTATTCCTTGTAAATCAAAACCTTAAATCTTCCATATTATTAATAAAGTCGCAAAAATATTGAAATTGATTGAAAGATTCGTATAAACTTAGAAGGCATTTCAAAAATGCCCTTTAAGTAACGCTTAAAACCAGTCTCAAATCAATGAAACTGTTTAAGTTTTGTTTTAGTTTCAAAATATGGTCATGTTGCACCGATACACTTTTAGCACTTGCATATTTTATCGGATGTTAAATAGCAATTGAAACAAGAAGTCTTCAAATTTTTCTAAATTTATCTTCAAATTTATTTATTCAAAAATCTATAATGATGAAAATCTACTTAACCGTAATGCTATTATCAACAAACATTTTTCTCTTTGGACAAACAGAAATTAAGTTGAAAAATCCATCATTTGAAGATTTAGCGGCGCACAGTGCTGTGCCTGAAGGGTGGTTTAATTGTGGAACAAGCGGCTATTCTCCTCCCGATATTCATACAGGATTTTCAGATTTTTTTGACGTTCATCATCCTTCCTATCATGATGCGACTTATGTCGGAATGATTGTTCGAGAAGATGACAGCTGGGAGGCGATTAGTCAAGTTTTAGAAACGCCCATGAGGAGAAATATTCAATACCAATTTAGTATTTACTTAGCATTAGCTGAAAATTATATCAGTTTATCCAAAAGCACTCATTATGAAGTAAACTTTAATCAACCAACAGTTTTAAGAATTTGGGGTGGAAATAGGAGTTGTGAAAGAGGACAACTTCTGGCAGAGTCTGTACCGATTGACCATCATGATTGGCAGGAATACACCTTTGAAATAACACCTGAGGAAGACTGGAGATATTTGATTCTGGAAGCATTTTTCATTGATGAAAATGGAATGGCTTATAATGGCAATTTATTGATGGATAACTGCTCTACATTTTTCCCTTATGGAAAAATTGAATTGGCTAAAATTATAGATTATCAACCGTTATCAAATGATGAATTGTTAGACTATATCATTCAATGTAAAGCAGATGATGCTGACTTAACCGACACTTCGGCTTTAGATATAATTTATGATAGCTGGTTGTTTGAACAAACAGCTTATAATATCGGAATGCGAAATTTGGTGACCAGCGTCGACAGTTTTCAACTGCAACATTACCTTAATATTTATGAGAAATTTGAATTGACAACGCTAAATGATTTGATTCGACAAACGATTATTTTACACGATAAAAATAGCAATATTCTGGGTGAGGTTCGCTTTTTAAAAAATTGTGAAGAATTATTTAAAAACACATTAATTACAGAAAAGATTGAAGATAAACGACTGAATTACATTCGGTTACATCGGGAGGAGATTATTGAATTATTAAAAAGTTGCTCATTTTAAAAAAGATAATAAAATACGAAAGGCGAAATCTCAAATCGAGACTTCGCCTTTTTATTGTAATCAAGCTGATTGTAATTGGACTTAATCTTACTCATCGTTTGCCAACTCCATATCAATTTTACGAGTTTGCAAATTCGCACTTACGATACGAACTCGAACAATATCGCCCATTTTTATCTTTTTATTTGAAATATTACCAACGGCAAATAATCGACTTTCGTCCAATTGATACGATTCTGGTAAAGTAGAAAAAGTTACCATTCCTTCGCAGAAATTATCCACCAACTCGACAAAGAAACCTTTATCAATCATACCCGAGATCACACCAGTGAAGACTTCGCCAATGCGTTTGGTCATAAACTCGACCTGTTTGTACTTCACGGACTGACGTTCTGCATCGGTTGCTTTGCGTTCTTGACGAGAAATATGACCACACATCTCTTCTAGTTCTGCTTGCTTTACCGCATAACGTTCTTTCAGGTTTTTTTCAAAAATACGGTGAACCAATACGTCAGCATAACGACGAATCGGTGACGTAAAGTGCGAATAATAACTGAAACCTAAACCATAATGTCCGATATTATCCGAACTATAAATGGCTTTTGACATCGTGCGAATTGCCAACG
Organism: Saprospiraceae bacterium; assembly: GCA_965662365.1. Taxonomy (GTDB): domain Bacteria; phylum Bacteroidota; class Bacteroidia; order Chitinophagales; family Saprospiraceae; genus CAWVWD01. The sequence continues at coordinate 22,036 of CBFIHR010000013.1, read as the reverse complement.
GTTCTAAGACTTTCAACTCGGGTCGAGTTTTTGTGTCTTTCAATAATTGAGTGTATGCTTTTGCGATTTGTTCTGGCGTCTGAATGTTCATTTTGTAACCCAAAGCCTGAGCAAATTTGATAAAGTCACCGACTTTCATCATATCTGGCAAGTCGTGAATACGATACACAAATGGCACAGGATATTCCTGTTTTCCAATTTTTGCGGCCACACGACGATTTGCTAACAACATGAAATCCTCAATTAACATATTCGAGTCCTTACGTTCTTTCACATACACCGAGACCGGCACACCTTCTTCGTCTAATTTGAATTTTACTTCTGGCATATCAAAATCGACCGACCCTTCTTTAAAGCGTTGCTTACGCAATTTTTTGGATAATTGATTCAGTTTTTTCAACTCTGCAGCTAACTCGCCTTCGCCTGCTTCCAAGATTTCTTGAGCTTCGCCATAAGTGAATCTTCTATCCGAAAATATTACGCCTTTTCCGAACCATTCTTTTATGATTTTATCATTTTTATCAAAAGTAAAAACGGCTGAAAATGTTAGTTTTTCTTCATTTGGCCGCAAAGAACACAAGACATTTGAGATTTTCTCTGGCAACATCGGCAAGACTCTATCGACCAAATAAACCGAAGTCGAACGCTTGTAGGCTTCCTTATCCAGAGCCGAACCTTCTCGCACATAATGCGTCACGTCTGCAATATGAATACCAACCTCATAATTTCCGTTATCTAAATATTCTAACGATAAAGCGTCATCAAAATCCTTTGCCGTGTCTGGATCAATCGTAAAAGTCAAAGTTTCACGAAAATCTCGACGACGAGCAATTTCCGCTTCCGAAATCTTCTCTGACAAGGCTTCCGACTCTTCCAACACTTCTGGCGGAAACGACAATTCAAAGCCATTTTGAATCAAAATCGACTTCATTTCGATATCGCTACTACCTGCTTTCCCTAGTGATTCTGTGATTACACCGATTGGACTTTTGATTTTTTCGGTTTGCCATTTGACAATTCGAGTGACGACCTTTTCACCGTTTTTCGCACCGTTCAAATCCTCCAACGGTATATAAATATCGGTAAACATATTTTGATTATCCGTAATCACAAAACCGAAGCGACTGGACAATTTCAATGTGCCGATAAAATATTCTGTTTTGCGTTCCAAAACTCTGGTAATTTCGCCATTTAGGCGATTTCTGCCGGGTTCTTTTGAGAATTTGACTTCGACTTTATCACCATTTAAGGCATAATTTAGCTTACGAGCCGGCACATAAATATCGTCCTCCAAATCATCACAAACGATGTATGCCGAACCATTTCGAGTCATATCGACCCGACCGATTAAGACGTGCGTTTCGCCTTTATCCAAGTTTTCCTTATTGAGTTTGTATTTCTCTCTCGGCAAAGCGACAATTTTTTTATCATTTTCCAATTTATCCAACGCATCTTGGATCGAATCTTTCGTATTCTTAATTTTCAGTTTTTTCTGAATTTGTTTAGCGTTGTAACGTTTTTTGGCTTGTCGGCGGAATAAGGCTAAAATGCTTCTTTTCAAATCGTTTGGGTTTAATTTTCCTGTTTTTTTAGAATTTTTAATTTTCCTCATGTTTTAGTGATTGGTGATTCGTGATTAGTCATTGTTGATTAGTCATTGTTGACAGGTCACTTAACTAATACACACTTGTTTGTTAATTAATAGTTGTTATCCGATTTTTCGGAATATTGTGGGGAAATTTGGGTATTGATTTATTGTTATTTCTTCTTTGAAACTAACTTTACGAAAGTTTCGAACTTTCGTAAAGTTTAAATTTCGAATTAAAATTATAGGTTACCCACGCAAAGCTGGACAGTATTGAAAACCAATTATAATTCAATTTTTTATAAAACCGTCCATCGTGTAGCAAAATTATACATAATAATCCATTCAAATTCAATTCTAATAAGAATTAATCGTTAATTATTTTTTGTAGAAAGTTGATAATAAACAATTTAACAGTTCAACAACTCAACAATCAATCATTACCAAAGTTCATCTGGTTCTTCCTCTTGAATATAACCATCTTGAAGGATTCGGAATTGATAACGAAGGCTTTTTGTCGGGTCATAATTATTTTCATCATCAGCCGCACGACCATTTTGGATTACATGAATTTCCCATTGTTCTGTAATAGAGACAACTGCGTGAAGCAACAAGTTATTAATTACTTTAGTTCCCGCAATATTTCTTTTATCAATAAGACGTTCCATTTTATCAAAAGTCATCATCCAATATTCATATTGCATCAAACCCGCTTTCCAAACGATAACTGCATGAAAATCGCCTGTATTCGGAATTTTCATCAACGGTACAACTTCCGTAAACTCATCTAACTCCTTCATCACACGAGTTTCAATCAAAAACTTATCAATCATAGCTACTGGTAAAGGGTCATTTTGACTGCTGAAATCTAAGTGTGTTTCCGTTCCGATTGAAATTGGTAATTCAATTTCCTCAAATCTATTCAAAAAGTTTGCAAATGAAACTCGTTGTATTTTCGCCATTTTGTAATTATTATTAAAATTTCGTTTTACTAATTCAAATTTTGTGTAAAAGTACGTTTTTTATAGGAAATGAGTTTTTGACGAATAAGATTAAGTACCAAAAAAGGTATTTATCAAGTTCGTTGATAAACATCATGGTAAATGTGAGAATAAGGAATCGAGGTACGGTTAATAATTATTAATCCTTTTAAGAAATGTGTACGTTTTTGTAAATTAAGTCAAAAAATATGAAGTTTATTAATCAAGAGGTATTTCAAATAATCGAATAAGGCTTTAAGTCAAAATCATTTTTCCTTACCTTCGCACTCGTGAAAAATTTAGAACAACTACTGGAATTATACCGAAAGGACGAACGTACCAAACTGATTGCCCGAGGAATTGAGCAATCGGTGGCAAATGCGGATGAACCGAAACGCTTTTTATTACAAGATGTAAAAGGTGGTTTGGAGTCGTTTGTACTGGCAGCAACGTATTATGAAATACCTGCTTGTCACTTGTTTGTGGCGATTGATAAGGAAGATGCGGCTTATGTGCAGAATACACTGAATAACCTGTTTGAGAAAAAAACAATTCACTTTTTTCCGGATTCGTTTAAGCGACCGCAAGAGTTTAAAACGGTGGAAAATCACAACGTGTTGTTGCGAACGGAAACGGTGAATAAAGTCACAAACTCGAAAGCACGAGGCGAAATTATCGTGACTTATCCGGAGGCTTTGTTCGAAAAAGTCGTTGCTCCAAAAGTATTGAATGAGTCCAAAATTGAAATCCAAAATGGTGAAAGTTTAGATGTTGATACGATTTTGGAAGTGCTGATTGAGTATGGTTTTTCACGAGTAGATTTTGTTTTCGAGCCTGGGCAGTTTTCGATTCGAGGTGGCATTATTGACATTTTTTCTTATGGAAATGATATGCCGTATCGCATCGAATTGTTTGATGATGAGGTTGAAAGTATTCGGGTTTTTAATCCATTGGATCAGCTGTCGCTGAAAAAAATTAGTCGAGTGTCGATTATTCCGAATATTCAAACGGAATTTCGGCAAAATCAAAAGGTGTCGTTGTTCAAAACATTGCCTGAAAATACGGCAATTTGGATAAAAGATGTACAAAACTTAATTGATAGGTTACAGATTTGTTTTGATAAGGCGGCTGATTTTGCGGACACGCTACAAGAAGACGACACGACAGAATCTGCAAAAATAATGCACGAAAGAGCATTTATTTTGCCTAATGTTGTGGTCAATGAAGTGTTGAATCAAGCGGTTATTGAGCTTGGAAAATCATCGTATTTTGAGTTTAAAGGCGATGTAGGCGTTCGTCATATTAAATATCCGTCGAAGCCACAGCCGAGTTTTAATAAGAATTTTGCTTTATTAATAAAAGACCTGAATGACAATACGGAAAATGGAATCACGAACTACATTTTTACTGAAAATCCACGACAAATTGAGCGTTTTTATCGCATCTTCGAGGACTTGCAAGCCAATGTTGTTTTTCATCCAATTAGTACCGCAATTCACAAGGGTTTTATTGATAAACAACTAAAAATTGCGTGTTATACTGACCACCAGATTTTTGATCGTTTTCATAAATATAAACTTAAACAAGGTTTTACAAAGTCACAAGCCTTGAATATCAAACTCTTGCGAGAGCTACAGCCTGGCGATTATGTGACGCATATTGATCACGGAGTAGGGAAGTATTCTGGTTTGGAAAAAATCGATATTAATGGACATATTCAAGAGGCGGTTCGGTTAATTTATAAGGATAATGATTTGTTATACGTAAGTATCAATTCATTACATAAAATCTCAAAATATGTTGGTAAAGAAGGTAAAACGCCAAAGGTTTATAAGTTAGGTTCGGACGCTTGGACGAATCTAAAAAGTCGGACGAAAAAGAAGGTTAAGGATATTGCTGCTGAACTTATCAAGTTGTATGCAAAGCGAAAAGCGGCCAAAGGGCATGCTTTCCCGCCGGATAATTGGATGCAATATGAGTTAGAATCTTCTTTTATTTATGAAGATACGCCGGATCAAGCGAAAGCGACGCAGGATGTAAAAGAAGATATGGAAAAGGGCTATCCGATGGATAGGTTGATTTGTGGTGATGTTGGTTTTGGTAAAACAGAAGTGGCGATTCGGGCAGCATTTAAAGCGGCAGTCGATGGCAAACAAGTGGCGGTTTTAGTGCCGACTACGATTTTGGCATTGCAACACGCCAAAACATTTAGAGAACGATTAAAAGAGTTTTCTGTTCGGGTCGATTATGTAAATCGTTTCCGTACTACAAAGGAGAAAAATCAAATTTATAAAGATTTAGAAGCTGGAGAAATTGACTTAATTATTGGTACACATGCCATTTTGAATAAAAAAGTTAAGTTCAAAGATTTAGGTTTGTTAATCATAGATGAGGAGCAAAAATTTGGCGTGGCAGCTAAGGAAAAACTCCGTGCTTTTAAGGTTAATGTTGATACGCTAACGCTGACAGCAACACCGATTCCACGGACGTTGCAGTTTTCACTGATGGCGGCTCGTGACCTGTCGGTGATTGCGACAGCTCCGCCAAACCGACAGCCGATTCATACGGAAGTTCGGATAATGGACGGTGATTTGATTCGGGATGCGATTTATTATGAAGTGATGCGTGGCGGACAAGTTTATTTTGTTCATAATCGAGTGAAATCGTTGCCTGAGGTTCGTGGTATGATTCAGCGTTTGTGTCCAGATATCGATATTGGAATGGCTCACGGACAGATGAAACCAAAGGATTTAGAAGCGACTTTGGTGGATTTTATTGATAAAAAATATGATGTTTTGGTGTGTACGAATATCATCGAAACTGGTTTGGATATTTCTAATGCGAATACGATTATGATTAATAATGCACATCATTTCGGGTTGAGTGATTTGCATCAATTGCGTGGTCGAGTCGGTCGTTCGAATAAGAAGGCTTTTTGTTATTTATTAGCGCCGCCAATTTCGGTTTTGCCGCCAGACTCTCGTCGTCGTTTGCAGGCGATTGAGGAGTTTTCGGACTTAGGAAGCGGCTTGAATATTGCCATGCGAGATTTAGATATTCGTGGGGCAGGAAATATTTTGGGTGGCGAACAAAGTGGTTTTATCTCCGATATTGGTTATGAAACGTACCAAAAAATCTTAGATGAAGCGATTCAAGAATTGAAAGAAAAAGATTTTAAAGAATTGTTCAAAGATGAAGTTCAAAAGGAACAAAGATTCGTGCGAGATGTCCAAATGGATACGGATATTGAAATGATGATTCCTGACGAATATATCAACTCGATTCAAGAACGCTTGCGTGTTTATACAGAGCTAGACAACTTGGAAACAGACGAAGAGGTTCGAGCGTTTGCCGAAAAACTAATCGACCGTTTTGGGCCTTTACCACAAGCAGTTAAAGAGTTGTTTAATGGTTTAAAATTGCGTTGGTTGTGCAAAAAGTTAGGTTTTGAACGCTTGATTTTAAAAAATAATAAACTTCGTTGCTACTTTGTTGCTAATCCACAGTCGCCATTTTACGAAAGTGATTTATTTCAAAAAGTGATTATGTACGTCAACGGAAAAGGCGATAGTAATATGGGTTTCAAAAAATCTGGCAATTACTTCCTTTTGGTGCGAGAACGGGTAAAAAATATGACGGATGCGAAGAAGGTATTGAAGGACATTGTGGAAGGTGTTCAGTAGGTTTGAGCCGTGAAGTGTTGATGTCTGATTTTGATCGATCCACTGAAAACACTGACTTTTACCGATTGTAGCTTCTTATTTTTTATTTTAAAAGTCTATATTTTAAACTAAAAAACCTGACAGATTTTAAAAATCTGTCAGGTTCGATAATTTGTAACTTAATGTTAAATAAGTTATTTAAGTTTTCCAAAAACGAAGTAATAAAATTTCGGCTAATAAAAACAGCAACGCAATAACCAAACACCATTTCCATAAAATAATACCTCGACTGCGTTCGCCGATAATTTCTTTAAAATCGGCTTTGGCACTGGCTACAATTACATCTATAAATTGACCACCTTTGGCCTTTAATTCATCTTCTGTGAAATAAGCCAGTTCAGATTCTCGGCGGTCATAATTGAAGGCAAATTTATCAAGCGTTTTAGTTTCCTCTAAAAAAAGGTTGTAAAACCCGGCTTCACCGATTTGATTATTGACATTTAAGATAATTTTATTCCCTAAGTTTTTTTGTCCCGGAATGAATTCTTCGACCTTTCCTTTTAGTTTATAAACCGTTTCCGTTCCTTCGGCTTTGTTGTCTGTTTCTAAGATTTCGTCTTTTCCGATGATGTAAGCAATGCGATTATCTTTTCCTGTCGCCAATGCCATTTTATATAATAACGGCACGAATACTTCTCCATTTTGTACCAAATTACTCACATCTGTGTTCAACGGAGCGGCACAAAGAAATACATTTCCGCCTTCGTAATTATATTTTGAGACAAACGAACCGCCATCTCGATAACGTAACAAAACTTCCTCTGCACGACTTCGGCTTACGCCAAAATTAGCCGTCGTAGCAGGTAATTTTAGGTTTGCAGATGTATTAATAAAGACATCATTGAATATAAATTCTTCTGTATTAATATACGTGATTTCTCGTTCCTTTTGCTGATAAGCCGTTAGCTCGTTAGCATTCACACTGTTTAAAAATGCTTTATAAGTTGCGACATTTGCGGTTACACTTGGAAAGACACCGACATTGCCACCATCAGCGATATATTGCCGTAGTTCAGATGCTAAACCTGACGATATATTATTTAATTCGTTTAGTGTAATTAATTGATAATCAGATATTTTTGAATAGTTAATTTGATTTGTGGATTGATTGTCCACTTTGAAATAACCAGCGTTTCCGAAGGCGGAATTGATGTATCGATTGCTCGTATTTTCGTTAATAGATAAGATTTTAATCTCTTTTTTAACATTAAAAGTGAAGTAATACGTGTCATCAAAATTGACAGGAAAATCGGTAATACTTAATTCTGCTTCGTGCCAACCCGTTCGTACAATTGTCACGTTTACCGTATCAAAAATTGCTTCATTCGCTTTCAAGTTGATATTGCCCAGAGGCTTTACTTGGCCATCGAGTTTTAGGCTCAATCGCATATCTTCGACTTCGTCATCGCTTAGATTTCTGACTTTTACAATTAAGCGATTTGTTTGATTTAACATCTGAACAGGTGCTTCAAACCAAGCGGAATCGATGGATACATTCCGTAATTGAACGGATTGTAAGGGGACTAAATTCATTTCTACCGTTGTATCCTGAACAGTTTCAAGGTCGGTTACATTTTTCTGAAAATCGGAAATTAAGTAAGAAACTTTATTATCCGCTTTTGCAGTGTTTAATACTTGTTTTTGTTTAGCGATCACCTTTGAAATATCTTTTACGGCATAGGTTGCTTGTATTTCGTCGATTAATTGCAAAGCATCTTCTTGACTTACCAAACGCTGGTGTCGCCCCTCAAAATCACAAGTAATAATCTGAAATTCGTCCTCGATATTATAAGCACTGACGATTTCTCTTGCACGTTGTTTGGCTTTCTCAATCAGAGGCACATCAGAGGCTTGTGCATCCATACTGAACGAATTGTCCACGTATAAACTCACAGCTTTTTGTCCTGCTTTGACTTCGGTGTCTTTAGTTGGAATAAACGGTTGGGCGAAAGCGAAAACCAAAAAGGCGATGGCCATGATTCGCATGAGTAAAACCAATAAGTTCCGTAATCGAGCACGAGAAGCAGACTCTTCTTTGACCTCTTGTAAGAATTTTACATTCGTAAAGTAAACTTTCTTAAATCGGCGAAAGTGAAATAGGTGAATAATTATTGGAATCGCAATAGCTGCGAGTGCGAATAAAAAAGCTGGATATACAAACTGCATATTTTTCGGTTGCTTGATACTGGTTTCTGGCTGCGTTGTAATAGCAAGCTCAGAGAAATTTAATAATCAATCTTACTTACAAAAGTAAACAATTAATTGATTATCAATTTTCTAAAAATGATAAAAATCAAAAGCCTTATCAAATTTGGTGGATAAGGCTTTTGATTGTAAATGAATTTGTGGCCTTAAAGTTTGATTATCGATATTATTTGAACTGATTCAAATAAAAAACGCCATTTTGTAGAGTACAAAATGACGTTTTAATAAACCATGTTATTTAAAAAGCACTTTCAGAAAAAATATTTTATTTTATTTCAAATGCTGCATCATCAATTCCACCATTAACTTTAACGTCTTTAATGGTCATTTTAATATTTTGTGGTCCCATTGATTGTTGCATAACATGTGGCATCAATATTCCACCAGCGTCTTTGTATTCACTATAATCGGTTGTTTGAGTAATATTACCTTGAGGTGATTCTAAGACACCGATAGAGCGAATTTTCAAGCCAGATTCTACATTATAGTATTCTGTTACTTTATTGCCCGAAGGAGCGATTACGGTTAATTTGTAAGCGTCATTTCCGTCTATTTGTTCGATGCCTTTTAACTCCAATTCATAATCGCCATTTAAGTAATCTAACTCTGGAAACATGATTGCTTGTTCTTTTAAGCCATCTAATTGTTTGCCTTCCAACTTCATAGTTTGACCTTGTTGAATCATTGCTCCATTTGTTCCATCATAGATTTGCTGCTGAAATGCTTGTCCCATCATTGACAAGGTCAGTTTGAACTTATTTGGTGATTTTTTTTGTAAAATAGTAGCGTCAAAAGATTGACCAGATGCAGATAATGTCAAATCTGTTTTGATATTTTCTACTTTATCCAATGCTGCTTTTCCACCGATAGCTTTGATATAATTATTGATGACATCTTCTACTTTTGTATCGGTACTCATTTTTTGTGGAGCTTCTACCGGATCACCATAGTTATCGTAATAAGTTACACCGCCATCATGATCGAATTTTGTGATTTTTTCGCCAACAACATCTTTATCACCGACGACTAAAATATTTGCATTCATAGAATTTAAATATTTTTTAGAAACACGCATGACATCTTCTGTTGTGACTGCCGCCAAACGCTCCAGATATTTTTCATAATAATCAGCTGGTAAGTTATAACGTGCAATATTCAAGGCAAAATTAGCAACGGTTTGTGGACGTTCTAATGAACGAGCAAAACTACCCGCCATGATATTTTTAATCTTTTGTAAGTCTTCTTGAGAGACCTTTTCTGTTGACATTCTGTCGATTTCGTAGATAAACTCAGCGATGGCCGAATCCGTTACTTCGTTACGAACTTGAGCCGAAGCCGTGAATACGCCTACTAAAGGATCGTAAGATAATGATGACCTTGCACCATACGTAAATCCTTTGTCTTCTCGTAAGTTTTGCATTAAGCGACCAGAAAATCCACTACCACCTAAGATACCATTTGCGACACTTGCTGCGATTCTATCGTCGTCACCGGGTTTCAAATCAACTGGGTAAGTTATCGTAATTACCGACTGAACAGCACCAGGTCTGTCCACCATTGCGACGCTTGTTTCTTCTGGAGCGGTCGGCATATCATAGGTTTTCTTGGTTGTTTCCCCTTTTTCCCACTCATCAAAATATTTTTGAATTTTTGCTTTTGCCGCTTTTGCATCAATATCACCGACGATGATTAAATAACCATTATTTGGATTGAAATTGCCATAGTAGTACGATTTCAAATCTTCAGGTGTAATATTTTTAACCGTTTCTTCTGTTGCGATTTCGCCGTAAGGATGCGTTTTTCCATAACGTAAGACATTCGCCACATTGCCCGAAATAGCACTCGGGTCATTTTTAGCGGAAGCTAAACCTGAAAGCGTTTGAGTTCTTACTTTTTCTAATTCTTCTTCTGGGAAAGTTGGATTTAATAAGACATCTGCCATTAATTCCAAAATTTTATCCGAGTGCTTTGTCAATGAAGACGCATAAATACCAGTCGAATAAGTGTTTAAGGTCGCACCGATAAAATCAACTTCCTCGTCAATTTTTTCTTTTGAGCGGTTTTTAGTACCTCGACTCAACATTTGACCAGCCATATCTTGCATTCCGGCTTTGTCTTTCTCCATGATCGGGTCGATGTTTAGAGTATATTGGAATGATACACGGGGCAGTTTGTTGTTTTTTACAACGATACACTCCAAGCCATTATCCAGGGTGAAACTTTCATAAGTTCCCATTTGGATTTTTGGGGCAGGACCAGGTTTTGGCATTTTACTTCTGTCTAATTTTAAGTCTGGAGAACTGCCAATTTTGATTCCACCCATATCACCTGTCGAAGTGTTGTCAATGGTTTCAGGGGTACATTGCGATATAAAAATTGCAACTATTAATAGATAAAATATTTTTTTCATTATTTAATTTTGAATATTGAGATGTGAGATATAATAGATGAGGTTTTATATAATCTCATGTCCTACACCTTACACCTAAGTTTTATTTACGTTGATGATTAGTAAACTATATATTGAAAACGACCAATTACTATTGTGGCTTGGCTAACCAGTATAACGATACACGATTCGTCGGTATAAAATATTTCTTAGCCGCCTTTTGTAAATCTTCACGAGTAACTTTGCGGTAACGCTTAATTTCGTCATTAATTAAGTCTGCATTACCCAGGTAAACATGATAATTTGCTAAAGACTCCGCAATGCCTACGATGGTAGAATTAGACGAAACAAAGTCATTTTCAATTTGATTTTGTAGCTTTTGAAATTCCTTTTCAGGGATTAAATTATTTTGTAAATCTTTGATAATCTCGTCCATGCTCGCCTCTACATCAGCCGCATCTACGCCCATATTTGCAATACCATAATTGATCGATAAACCAGGATCTTCAGACGTTAACGGGAATGAACCGGCTGCAACACAAAGTTGCTTTTCGTCCACCATGATTTTATTTAAACGAGAACTGTTACCTCTTGCCAATAAAGTTGATAACATTTCCACAGCGTAATAATCGTCAGTTCCTTGAGCAGGCGTTCTGTAAGCGTGAAAGATAGCCGGCAATTGTACATTGTCATAAACGGTATCTTTGATTTCTGCCGTCATTTTAGGCTCTACAATGTTCGGACGCTCGATCTCTGCACCTTTAGGAATGTCGCCAAAATATTTTTTTACTAATGCCTTAGTTGTTTCGATGTCCAAATCACCTGCGATTGATAAGGTTGCATTGTTTGGCACATAGTAAGTTTTGTAGAAGTCCACATAATCGGCTTCCTCTGCGGCGTCTAAGTGTTCCATCGAGCCAATCGGTGTCCAACGATATGGATGAACTGTGTAGGCACGTTTCATGATTTCTTCCATCCAAGTTCCATAAGGACGATTGTCATAACGCATTCTACGCTCTTCTTTCACGACTTTACGCTGTGTTTCGATACCGACATTCTCTACATTCGCATGTAATAAACGCTCTGACTCAATCCAAAGTCCCATTTCTAAATAATTAGAAGGCAAAATTTCGTAATAAAAAGTACGGTCTGTTGTCGTGTTAGCGTTCAATGTTCCACCAGCATTTTCGATGTAATCATCAATTTCACCACGTTTAATATATTTTGAACCTTCAAATAATAAATGTTCAAAGAAGTGAGCGAATCCTGTACGATCAGGTTTTTCGTTTTTTGAGCCAACATGATACATGATAGAAACAGCAACGATAGGAGTAGAGTGATCTTCATGTAAGATAACATGCAAACCATTGTCTAAGTCAAACTCTTCAAATTTGATTTTATTAGCACTTTGTGCGAAAACAGCCACAGTTACTAACAATGAGAGCATACTAAATACGATTTTTTTCATAATGTTAATTTTTGATATATTGTAAATTGATATTTTAAAAGTATTTTTTATAAAAACCTTTTATAGCAACATTCAATGAATTATAATTGCTAAGATTAAAAACAGTTCAAATTTACGACTTTTTGTATTGAAGTGTTTTTAATCTTAGATTTATCAATGATTTGAATTGACAAATAACTGACAAATAACTGTTTTTTATTAAGAAATAGCAGTATTTGATACCTATTCCGAAGCTCCAGCTCGGATACAATTGTAACATAACCTCCGAAGCTGGAGCTTCGGAACACGCAAAATTATGGCATTAATAAAAGAAGTTCGAGGACTTACGCCTGCCTTTGGTGAGCGTTGTTATTTCGCAGAAAATGCAACAATCGTTGGCGATGTGATTGCAGGTGACGATTGTAGTTTTTGGTTCAACGCTGTTGTACGAGGCGACGTGAACTCCATTCGACTAGGGAATAAAGTCAATGTACAAGATGGGGCGGTATTACACGCTACTTTTGAAAAAACAAAAACGATTATTGGTAATCATGTATCGATTGGTCACAATGCAATTGTCCATGGTTGTACGATTAAAGACAACGTATTAGTCGGAATGGGAGCAATCGTAATGGATAATGCGGTTGTAGAAGAAAATGTGTTGATCGCAGCAGGGGCGGTAGTGTTAGAAAATGCACACTTGGAAAGTGGCTATATTTACGCTGGAGTTCCGGCCAAGAAATTAAAAAAACTAAGCCCAGAGAATTTTCAACATTATGTCAGTCGCATCGCTAATAATTATGTGAAGTATGCTTCGTGGTTTAAAAAATAATTATACCTAAAGTTAGACAAAAGGGTTTTCGTCATCAGGCGAAAACCCTTTAAATGAGGTGATAAAAACAGTGATGGAATAAATTAAAATAAACGTATGAATAGGAGGGAATTAAGTATTATTGATTTTTCCTAAATCGTAAGTTTTTTAATATCATCTTATTGAGATTAATATTTTCTGAAAATGTTTTTTTTGAATAAAAAACATTTTTTTAAGTTAATGTGACATTTACGTATCAATATTCGTACTGGTTGATCAATATGTGACATATTTCATAATATTACTTTTTTGTTGCTTAACTTATTGATTTACAGTAATTTATTAAAAATTTTAGAATGATTTTCATTTTAATATATATTCAATGATTTATTATATGTGACTGTTTGTGGGTTTAATTTTTTCTGTAAAAAAATAGTAAGAAATTATTTTAGGTATTTTACATGTATTTCTCCATTGAAATAATTTTATGAGCTATTATGTTAATAATGATGAAAAATATTTTAGCATATTAAGTAATTATTCTATATTTGTAATTCATTAGTTTTCGTTTTTAGTGAAAACACAAATGAGTTATAAAAATAGTGATCCTAATTATTTATTTAGAAATAAGCACCTTGAAGTGGATAATTTATAAAACATTAATTATTAATGACTTATAAAATTATTTAAGACGGGGTATGCAAACACATTATAAAATCTTTTTTCAACTGAAAAAAGATTAATACAATTCTCTGACATAGTCTTTTGTACATTTTCAGAATAAAAATTTACTTTTGGGTCGGATATATTCGTCTAATTGTAATTCTATATCAAATTTATTATAGAAATGCTGCAAATTCTAATGTGGTAGAATAAGCGTAAATTATCAGAATTACAGTTTCCGTTCAAAAAATCACTTTTCTATTAAAATAGAAAAAATGGTAAAATGTGACTGTTCTAAATTAGTTGCGTCTGAATGCCGAATTGAATTTAAGAAGTAGAGAAAGAATAACTATTTAAGATATATAAGTACTTGTTTTCATTTTGTTTTTTGGGGTTGAGGGCTGTTTTAAATAATAGCCCTCTTTTTTTTGCCTAATTCTGACCTTCTTATCATAAAATTTTTCTTTTTCTAAACACAGGTTCTGAGTTTCCGTGTAACTTTGCCGAATGAGAAATAGTAGTTTTGGTAAAATCATTCAATACGTCAACCGCTACAAAGGCTATGCTTTTGGGAGTATCTTGTTCAATTTGTTATCTGCAATATTGGCTACTTTCGTATTTATACTGCTTGACCCTTTTTTAAAGGTACTTTTTGGTATGACAGAGGTAGCGACGGTTGAGCCAACTTTCAATTATTCTGTTAATTATATTTTTGATTGGTTGAATTATACCCTGGGTAGCTATATCCAAAATTCGGGTAAAAATGCGGCTTTGATTTGGGTTTGTAAGACGATTGCCCTGATGTTTTTGTTTAAGAATCTATTTCGGTATTTAGCCATCGTCTTAATGGGGCCTGTCCGTAAAGGTGTCGTGACGGATATTCGAAGTAATATTTTTGATAAATTATTGGCTTTGCCCTTGTCGTTTTTTTCGGAAGAGCGAAAAGGGGATCTGATGGGAAGAATTACGGCTGATGTCGTGGAGGTCGAAGGTAGTATTTTACAAATTATCGAAACGATTATTAAAGAACCGTTTGTGGTGATTATTTCTTTGATTACAATTTTTTCTATTAATATAAAATTGGCGTTGTTTACTTTAGGGCCGGTTTTAATTATTGTATTGATTGTCGGTGCGATAGGTCGAACGTTGAAAAAGAAATCGCTCAATGTTCAAAATAAATTAGGCGATACTTTATCGATTATTGATGAAGCTATTTCTGGCTTGCGAATCATACAAGCATTTAATGCCGAAAAGTATCAATCGGAGAAATTTAGAAATGAACACAATCAATGGAAAAATTTATCGATTCGTTTGATTTTAAGAAACGGTTTGGCTTCGCCGGTGACGGAGTTTTTGATGATTTGTGTCTTAGTTTGTTTGCTTTGGTATGGCGGATATTTGGTATTTAATGATGAATTGGAAGCTTCTAAGTTTTTTGTGTTTATTGGTATGTTTTATAATATTGTAGCACCGGTGAAGTCGCTTTCTGGTGCGTTTTATAGTATTCAGCGTGGCTTGGGGGCAGTGGAGCGTATTGATAAAATCTTGAATGCACCGATTGCGATTCAAGAAAAAGCAAATGCAATTCCGATTGATGATTTTCAAAAAAATATACAGTATAAAAATATTCATTTTAGCTATGACGGACAAACGGAAGTCGTAAAAGGAGTTGATTTGATTATTCCGAAAGGAAAAATTGTCGCATTAGTTGGGCTATCGGGAGCCGGAAAAACGACAATGGCCGATTTATTACCTCGGTTTTATGATGTGACAAATGGTCAAATTTTAGTGGATTCAGTGGATATTCGAGATTATCGATTGAAAAGCCTGCGAGGAATGATGGGGATTGTGTCACAACAACCGATTTTATTTAACGATTCTATTTTTAATAATATCGCCTTTGGGTTAGAAAATGTATCGGAAGCGGAAGTCATCGCTGCTGCAAAAGTCGCTAATGCTCACGATTTTATTATTCAAACAGAGAATGGCTATCGAACGGTAATTGGCGATGGTGGCGGAAAACTAAGCGGCGGACAGCGACAACGATTGACGATTGCAAGGGCAGTTTTACAAAATCCTTCGATTTTGATTTTAGATGAAGCGACTTCTTCTTTAGATTCTGAATCTGAAAAATTGGTACAAGATGCTTTATTTAAATTAATGCAAAATCGGACTTCAATTGTAATTGCTCACCGTTTATCGACGATTCAACACGCTGATATTATTGTGGTGATGCAGGAAGGCGAAATTGTGGAGCAAGGCACACACCATGAATTATTAGAAAAAAATGGCATTTATCGAAAGTTGGTAAACTTACAGTCGTTTTAGGATATTTTTTGTACATTTTACGAATTATTTTTACGTCACACAGAGGAAATGTAGCTCAATAACTACTCATCAAAATTGGTCTTTTTAGGAAATGATTATAAACCTATTTGATAATTTTGTACTTTTGAGTTCTTTCATTTTATAAAATAATAATCGTTTGCCTGTTTGATGTTTGTCGTTAATCGTCAACCGTCAACGGTCAATTAAAAAAAAAGCAAGTGTCAAACTTCGTAGTATCGGCTCGGAAATATCGCCCTATGCGATTTGATGAAGTTGTAGGTCAGCAGCATGTTTCAAATACTTTGAAAAATGCCATGGCAAACAATCATTTGGCACACGCATTTCTATTTTGTGGCCCAAGAGGAGTCGGAAAGACAACTTGTGCGAGAATTTTGGCAAAAGTCCTTAACTGTGAAACGCCTACAGCAGATCACGAACCATGTAATACTTGCGGCTCTTGCAAATCCTTTAATGATAACGGCTCATTCAATATCACGGAGTTAGATGCTGCTTCGAATAATAGTGTCGAACATATTCGAGCATTAATCGAGCAGGTTCGTTTTCAGCCTCAAAAAGGACAATTTAAGATTTTTATTATTGATGAGGTGCATATGCTTTCGACTCAAGCCTTCAATGCTTTTTTGAAAACATTAGAAGAGCCACCTCCGTACGCCAAGTTTATATTAGCGACGACCGAAAAACACAAAATCATTCCGACAATACTTTCTCGCTGTCAAATTTTCGATTTCAATCGAATTCAAGTAGCCGATATTGTCAAACACCTGGAAGGAATTTGTGCCGAAGAAGGAATCACAGCGGAACACGATGCTTTGCATATTATTAGTCAAAAAGCAGATGGTGCATTGAGAGATGCGTTGTCTATTTTTGATAGAGTTGTATCGTTTTCAGGAAAAGAAATTACTTACGATGATGTCATTACCAATTTGAATGTATTGGATTATGACTATTATTTCCGTGTTGTCGATGCGATGTTGGCAGAGGATGTATCGAAAGTTTTACTGATTTTTGATGATATTTTACGCAAAGGTTTTGATCCAAGTATTTTTGTTGAAGGTCTGGCAGAGCATTTCAGAAATATTTTGGTGTGTCAAGATAAAGCGACGCTGAAGCTCTTAGAGGCTGGTCAGGCACTCAAAAAACGCTATCAAGTACAATCGGCAATCACGCCAGCTTCCTTATTATTATCTGCTTTGGCTATTGCCAATGATTGTGACGTGAATTATAAAATGGCTCGAAATAAGCGTTTGCATGTCGAAATGGCTTTGATAAGAATGACGTACATTCAAAAAGCGGTTCATGCTGCTCAGTATGCTCAACAAGCGGTCGCAGAAAAAAAAAACCTTGACGTAAAAACCTACGAAAACGCACCTGTAACAACTACCAAAGTTGAAGAGACTAAACAGCCGATTATTAAAAAAACAGTTACTTTAAAAAAGAAAAAAAGTAGTTTGTTAGATAGTTTGGAAGCGGAGGTTACGAAAGAAGCCGAAACTTCAAAACCTGTAGCAGTCGAGTTTTCGGAGGCAACGTTAGAAAAGTACTGGAAAAAATACACGGATGAAAAAATTACATCTAATCGAACTAAGAACGCTTTTAAAACGGCTGTTTTAAAACTAAATGGTCAAGCGATTACCGTTCAAGTTACTTCGAATTTCAACAAAAGTGCTTTGTCCGAAGAACGAGATTTGATTCTTTATCTTCGAGAAAAGTTACAGGCACCGGAGTTGTCGATAGTCATTGAAGTTAGTAAAACAGATATACCAGAACCCAAAAAAATAAAACAACCACAATTTTTATCACCTCGTGAAAAGTACAAATTGATGCGAGAAGTCAACCCTATGGTTGATGAGTTACAGAAACGATTTGGCTTATTACCTGATAAGTAGTTTTGTGCCGACTAACGATTAAGTTTTGAAGCGATTCAAAACGGTGGGTCTGAGTTACCTAAAGTAATCAACGCCGATTAAGAAAGATACTTTCGCTTTATTCAAAATTATTAAGGATAAAGTCTAACCACTAAAATTATAAATCCATGAAACAATTTAGCTTGTTAATGCTCTTTTCGATCGTATCATTTTTGGCTCAAAGCCAAGATATTAAAGTCAAAAAAGGTAGGGTGACGATTGACAAAGAATTGTATTGTTTGTACGAGGAAGAAAGTAGTAATATTCTTTTTGCAAAAAATTATACGATAAAAAGTGTGGATGGAACGGAGTTGTTTTTTGTCAAACGTGAATCTGTTCAAGTTGGAGAAACGGTCGCACTTTATATTGTTTTCTTAAACCTTCAAACGGAGGAAGAGTTTGAAATCGATCAGCCGATGACGGGCAGTACACTCAAATTTATCATGAAGCATTTTTATAATAGTGAGGTTTTGAGTAATGAAGGTATTAATGAGGACGGTTTAGAAAAGTTCAAAATGAAGTATGCCGGAGAGTTTAAAGCAAAATATGAAGCGGAAGCGGATAGAATAACACAATCAAAGCCTGATGTCATTATTATCAATGGAGGTGAGAACGAGTATGAGCTGACGGAACGCAATAGAAATGCGACTATTTATATCTTTGGAAAAACGATTAAGCAAGGAACGGTAGCTATCGGAACGTATGCACGGCAGACGGAACTTGAGGAGGGTGAAATTATTGAGGTTTTTGTCGTTTATGATATTAATAATCGTTTGATTGCTCGGGCTGAAAAAAAACAGTTTGGTGAGGTTGTTTCTTTTGTTACGAAAAAAGATAATGAGAAAAGGACTTTAAGAGTAACCTCTGTCTTAGAGCGTGATACGGTGGAGGCAATCGTTAGAGAATTGATTGAATATATGTATTTGTAATATTAAAAGGCATCGAAGATTATGAAAAATCTTCGATGCTTTTCTATCTTTTACCTAGTAATTGAAATCATCGTCATCGTCAATATATTCGTAATTAATTTTGGTACGTTCTCGGTTTTTTTGAGATTTTGACGATGTGTCGTTGTAATTGTCTTCATCATTAAAACGCTGTTTTCGCTTTGATTTGTAGTTCACATCAAAATCACCTTCTTCAAAACGTGTGTAATTTGATTTCAAATTACGGTACTTAATCTTACCTTTTGGTTGCAACTTCGACTTTTTCTTGCCATGTTGCTTGTTACTCTGTCGCATGATTAATAAATACGATTTTTGTTAAAAAAATAGAAATAGATTATTAAAACAGGAAAAACGCCAATAACTTTTTATTGTTTCATTTTTGCCTTAATACTTTTTGTTGTGTGCGGAACGGCCTTCAATCGGCGTTTATCAATCAACTCGCCCGTGACGCTGCAGATGCCATACGTCTTATTCTGAATTCGCAGAAGTGCGTTTTTTAAGTCCCGAATAAATCGCCCTTGTCGGTCTGCCATTCTTGATAAGTAATCTCGTTCGTAAGACAAGCTACTTTCGTTGATGTCATTAAAGTGATTAGAATTATTAGATTCCATTTCCAATAATTCGTTATGTATTGTTTCAAACTCTTTTCTTGCTTTCGCTAATTTTTCTTCAATAATTGATTTAAACTCTGCTAAGTCTTTATCAGAATATCGAACAGTGACCTCTTGACTATTCATATTAGTTGAATTTTTGTGATGTTTTGCAAATTTTGCTTACGCTGACTTTTGCCCATCAATATTCTTGAAAATCAATATATAATTTACAATTTATATATTTTAATAAAATTTGGCTTATATCGCTTTCGATACACAATAATGATTATTATTTATTAATAAATCAATAGTTACAACTAAAATAATTAAAAATAGATGTAAAAAATTCTGTTAAAATTTTAAGTATTTTCGATTGGAAAGAGGCGGGATTGATTACGAAAAATAGGTGAATTATATTTTTTGTACGAAGAATAGATAAAATGTAGAATAATTGAATTTCCAATATATTCAACCTCAACGATTTAAATATTATCGTGTGATTTTTACACTTTAGATATATAGATTTCTATATATTTATAATTATTTGAGGAATTACTCTATTAATAATACCTTAACTATATGATTATTTTTATAATTTTGCGGTCGTTTAGCAAAACGTGTTTAACAATTTTTTAAGATTTTAACAAAAATCCAAATTATAAAAACAGTATTATTAGATGGGAACTTTATTATTAGGAATTGCAGGTTTAGGTGCTATTGCTTTAGCTTTCATGGCTTGGCAATCATCATGGGTAGGAAAACAAGATGCGGGAAGTGAAAAAATGGCTCGTATCGCTAAATACATCGCTGACGGTGCGATGGCATTTTTAAAAGCAGAATACAAGATTTTGTCAATTTTTGTAGTCTTGGTCGCTGTGTTATTAGCGTTTTCTGCTGATGAGAAAAATTCAAGTGCGTTGGTTGCGGTATCATTTATCGTTGGTGCGATTTGTTCGGCTTTGGCAGGATTTATCGGAATGCGCGTCGCAACTAAAGCAAACGTAAGAACAACAAACGCTGCTCGTACAGGATTGAGCCAGGCATTGAAAGTCGCTTTTCGTGGTGGTGCTGTTATGGGATTAGGTGTTGTTGGTTTAGGTTTATTAGGTTTAGGTGTTTTACTATTAATCTACACGAACATGTACGATGTAGCAGTTGATGGTCAAATGAACAGAATCTTAAATATTGTAACTGGATTTTCATTCGGTGCATCTTCTATTGCTTTATTTGCTCGTGTTGGTGGTGGTATTTATACCAAAGCAGCGGATGTTGGAGCAGATTTAGTCGGAAAAGTAGAAGCTGGTATTCCTGAAGATCACCCATTAAACCCCGCAACAATTGCAGATAACGTTGGTGATAATGTTGGTGATGTTGCCGGTATGGGAGCGGATTTATTCGAGTCTTATGTTGGGTCTATTATTGCTACGATGGTTTTAGGTTTAGCAATGATGGGAGGATCAAATACAGGTGCTTTTGCAGAAGGATTTGATGGTTTTGGCCCAATCGTTTTACCATTAATGTTAGCAGGTGCTGGTATCGTAACTTCTATCATCGGTACTTTTATGGTGAACGTGAAAGAAGGTGGAAACCCACAAACGGCATTGAATATTGGTGAGTTTGGTTCTACAGGTATTTTGATTGTAGCATCATTCTTTATTATTACAAATGTTTTGCCTGAAACATGGACTTTAGGAACAGGTGTAGATGCTATTGATTATACTGCAATGGGTGTTTTCTATGCAACTATCATTGGTGCATTGGCAGGTGTTGGTATTGGTTTGATTACAGAATATTATACAGGTTTCGGAACTCGTCCTGTAAGAAGTATTGTCAATCAGTCAGCGACTGGTTCTGCGACAAATATCATCGCTGGTTTAGGTGTAGGAATGCAATCAACAGCGATTCCGATTATCATTTTAGCAGCAGCGATTGTTGGAGCTCATTATTTTGCAGGTTTATACGGTATTGCGATCGCAGCAGTTGGTATGTTAGCAAATACAGGAATCCAATTAGCAGTTGATGCTTATGGCCCAATTTCTGATAACGCTGGTGGTATCGCTGAGATGGCTGAATTACCAAAGGAAGTTCGTGAAAGAACGGATAAATTAGATGCAGTTGGTAACACGACAGCAGCGATTGGTAAAGGTTTTGCAATTGGTTCTGCGGCTTTAACGGCTTTAGCATTGTTTGCAGCATTTATGACTACTGCAAATATTGATAATATTGATGTGGCGAATCCTATCGTAATGGCAGGTTTATTCTTAGGTGGAATGTTACCATTCTTATTCTCATCTATGGCTATGGATTCTGTAGGAAAAGCAGCGATGGATATGATTCAAGAAGTTCGTCGTCAGTTTAAAGATATTCCGGAATTACGTGCAGCATTAGACGTAATGAAAAAGAACGAAGGAAAAGAATCAAGCGAATGGTCAGCAGCAGAT
>CBFIHR010000012.1:0-72541 GCA_965662365.1 Saprospiraceae bacterium | reverse complement strand
AATCTGCCATGCTTTGCTTCGGGGAGAGAATCTCAATCACGCCCACAGGAGTTTCAGAAACACTAATCTCATCATGACCAGGGGTGTATTGAACATCTTCGAAAATTCCAATATCAGGGACTTTTATTCGGTCATTAATAACGACATTGATTTCTGACGCAATCTCGTATTTTTCTGAAAAATGTAGCATTAACAAAAAAACTAATTTCCCCTGTATGATTCCATGATTTTTACTTGGCATAGGCTTCCCTCTTTCTAATTCATAATCCGACTTGACAATGACTTCTTGCATAGTTCTATGATTTTATGATGATAACGAAGATACACAAAAAAACGTTTGAATGCAATCTATGAAAATGTAAAAACAGGTTCACCAAAAGCAAACCTGTTCCCAGAATCTTGGAAAGGTTCAATATGAATAGCCATAGGTTGTACCTACGGACTACATATCCAGTTGAATCCCACCATCTGTAGAAATATGCAAAGCCCTAACTTCATCAGCTCTTACATCAATGTCAACGCTACCATTCTCCAAACGCAAAACACCTCTCGGACAAACCGCTGCACAAATGCCACAACCGACACACGAAGCTCGCACAATATCCTGTCCACGTTGTGCGTAAGCACGAACATCAATACCCATTTCGCAATACGTTGAACAGTTACCGCAAGAGATACATTGACCGCTATTCGTCGTGATGCGGAAGCGAGAGAAAAACTTTTGTTGCAACCCTAAAACAGCAGCCATCGGACAACCAAAACGACACCAAACACGACTGCCCATCAACGGATAAAACCCAACGCCAACCACGCCCGAAAATGCAGAACCAATTAGAAATCCATAATTAGAACGCAACACATAACTGTCCACAAAGAACAAATTGTATTGACCAGAAACCAACATCACAACACTCCAAACCGCTAAAAATCCGCCAATTCCATAAACGTAAGGCAAGATTTTTTTATCTAATTGTTTAAAATATTTCGGTTTAAATTTTAAAATCGCAGCGAATCCGCCAATAATTACCACCAAAATCCCGACAAACATCGGTTTAGACACCCAAAAACCTTTGCCGCTATCATGCAAGGTGCTAAATAAAACTGCTGCCGTCATCACTACTGAAAAGACCAAAACGGCATGAATCATCCAGCGTTCAATTTTCCATGCTTTCATCGAGTTATCCGACAAGTGACGAAACGGGTCGCCAGCTGTCTCCGCTAATCCGCCACAACCACAAACCCACGAACAATACCAGCGTTTGCCATAGAAGTAGGTCAAAATCGGAGAAATCAACAAGAACATCGCAATTCCAAAAATCATCATAAACAAGCCTAACGCTCCGCTATCAATCATGCCTTGTAAGTGCCATTCATCGAAAAAGTAATAGTTTAGCGGCCACATATTCGCAAAATTGTAGTACGGTTTATTCAAGGATTCCAAAATTGCAGGTAACATAAATGCAAATCCCAATTGAAAAAACATCACCGAAATTGTCCGTATTTGTTGATAACGATTGTGTCTATATTTCAATAAAAATTTATACCCTAACGCCAAAATCGCAACGGTATATAATGTTCCGTAAACGAACCATTGACTGGCCGCTTTTCCTGCCAATACTTGACTCAACGGATCAAATAAAGCCACTAAACCAGTATTTGCTGCACCTTCGGCTGTTGCCAACCCCAAGTATTGTGGAAACCAGTACAAAATCACATAAAACCCCGTAATCACAATGCCTGCAATCCAAGCTAACGCTCCTTTGCTGGTCATTGATTTAAACCAAATGCCATTGTTTTTGATGCCGGCAGGTAAATGTTGATATGTCGCATGTGCATAGATTATTGTTCCCAAAGTAATCGCTGATAAGGAAATAATCAGCGGTAGAGTTGGATTCGGAAACGTATAGCCTAAGGCCACAAATAGAATTAATAAACCGATTCCGCTAATGGCTAAACCGATTTTTTGCAGCGTATTCAGCGTAAACGCCGATGCTGCTATGGATAAACTGTTGTCTGTATGATTCATTTTTTAGATTGTGAATTTTATTTAGTCTTATTTTTAAATTATGCCTTTGCTTTTAAAAATCGTAAAACCGCATTCAAACCACGTTTTTGTTTCAATGCTAACTTTTGCCCTGTCTGCTGATTATAAATTTCAATCACCTTGTTTTCATATTCTTTATAAAACTCAGGGTCAAAATTGGCTAAACCTAAATTTTGTAAAACCGTTTCGACGTGCGTTTTTTCCAAAATCCATTTTTCACAAACTTCGTGACGATATCGAACACCCATTAAATTAAAACCTAAAACATTTCCATTTTTAGAATCATAAACAATCCGAATCGACTTTTTTCCGCTTTTATGCTCCCAATAAATTTGCGTTTCGTGTGCTGCTGATGTGGCGTTTACCGTGCCATAAACTTGATATTCGATATCAAAAAACTTAGCCGAATTGAACCAAAGTCGAGGTTTATATTTTATTGCGTTGCCGCAAATAGTGTGAGCGACCGTTTCGCCCATCATTTTACCAGTGTACCAAATCGCTTCGATTGAGCGACGACCTTTGTGCGGATTCGCCATTTCGGCACAATCGCCAATTGCATACACATTTTCAATATTTGTTTGTAAAAAATCATTCACCACAATGCCACGATTCGTTTCAATAGCAGAACTTTTTACAAAATTAATATTTGGATGAACGCCAGCCGTTAGGCCGACAAAACCACAGTCAATTCGTTCGCCTTCGTTGGTAATTACCGCACAGGCGTTGCCATTGCCGTCATCGACGATTTCTTTCAGTTCTGTCTGCAAACGCAAGTCGATATGGTGATCACGAATTTCACGATTAATCATTTCAGATTCTTCAGGCGGCATGACATTATCCCAAAAACTTTTCTCACGTACCAAAAACGTCACTGGAATATTCCGAGCATGAAACATCTCTGCCAGCTCGATTCCAATTAAACCGCCCCCAACAATGACTGCATGTTTTAAGTTTTTACTATATTTTTCAATATTTTCTAAATCTTGAAGCGAGTACAAACCGCTAACACCATTCAGATCTTGACCTGGCCAACCAAACTTATTGGGCGAAGAACCAGTTGCAATAATCAATTTATCATAATTGATTTGCGTTTCGGTATTTAACCAAAGTTTATTCCTATTCGTATCAATTTTTTCCACACGAGCTTTGACCAAATCAATACGATTTTTCCTCCAAAAATAAGATTCGTAAGGTTGTGTATCTTCCAGCCTCATGTGTCCCATGTAAATATACATCAAGGCAGTGCGAGAGAAGAAGTATTCAGATTCGTCAGAAATAACTGTAATTTGGTGATCGCTCAATTTACGAATAAATCGAGCAGCTGTGATTCCGCTAATTCCGTTTCCAATAATGGCGATGTGCATATAAATATTGTTAGATTATTTTATTCAATACGAAGTATAGTCGCATTTCGTTTATTTAGGAACAAATTACGATTTGACCATAGATATAGTTGAAAAGGTAATTGAAAAAATTAGGATTTCAAGTATAATCGTCAATAATTAGACAAAAAGCGAGATTTCTATTCTTAAAATCATTTTCCGTATTTTGTGATGATTTTTGGAGTTTTATGCCAATTTTGTGAGTTTTATACAGACCTAACCGGTTTTGAAAATCTGTCAGGTCTATGGTTTTCAAAATTTGCGTAAGCAATTAAAAACAACTTGGGAAAAATATACTTTGCATCAGACTTTCACTTGATGCCGAACACGCAGGAAAGAGAACGAAAAATTGTGCGTTGGTTGGACAGCATCAAGGCCGATGCTGAGGCGATTTATTTGGTCGGTGATGTATTTGATTTTTGGTTTGAGTACAACTCGGTTGTACCAAAGGGTTACGTTCGTTTTTTTGGAAAACTGGCAGAATTACGAGATTTGAATATTCCGATTTACTTCTTTACAGGAAATCACGATATGTGGATGTTCCGCTATTTTGAAGATGAATTGGATATTCCGATTTATCGAGAACCGATTATTAGAACAATAAAAGGAAGGCAATTCTTTATTGGGCATGGCGATGGTTTGGGGCCAGGCGATTATGCCTACAAAAGACTAAAAAAAGTTTTTAATAATCCTATTTGTCAATGGTTATTCGGAAAATTACACCCGGATTATGGCGTACGTTTGGCGAGTTTTGCGTCACAAAGTAGCCGAAAACATAAGGGCGAAACGGACTACACGACAAAAGAAAAAGAATGGTTGTATGCCTACGCTGTCAAAAAATCAAAAGAAATCGAAGTCGATTATTTTGTGTTTGGTCATCGTCATATTCCGATGAATCTGCAACTGCCCAATGGCAAAACTCGTTATGTTAATACCGGAGAATGGTTTAACAAATGTTCGTATTTGGTCGTTGATGAAACAGCTGTTACACTACAATTTTTTGAAAATGACGAACTTAATGCAAATTGGAAAAGTCCTGAATAACTCGAAACCTGACAGGTTTTTAAAACCCGTCAGGTTTGTCATATTGTTTTTATTTCTTTTTTTATTTAATAATGCTTTCGCAAATGATAGCATCGTCATCGGTCAGGCCTCAAAGTATGTCATCACCGACAAACTAGGACAAGTATATATTGTGAATACGGCGGATGAGTTGATAAAATACAATGCACAAGGACAACAACAATTCATTTATTTTGATAGAACTTTAGGCGAAATCTCGTACATAGATGCGACTAATCCGTTTCAAGTCTTGGTGTTTTTTGAAGGGTTTCAAGCCATAGTTTGGTTAGATAGAACTTTAAATCCAATCTCAATGATGCGTTTATCTGATTTTGGTTTTTTTCAATTAAATACGATTGCGGTAGCTTCGGACAATCGACTTTGGATTTATGACAATACGACTTTTCAAATCAAAAAAATAGATAATCAAGGAGAAGTCATCGTAGAAAGTATGGAGTTAAATAATCTGACAACTAACCTAAATCCAAATTTTATTATTGAAAAAAACAACCGAATCTATCTGAATAATCCTGAAACAGGAATTTTTGTTTTTGATATTTTTGGGCAATATATCGAAACGATTCCGATTTCGAATTTGACGACCTTTCAAATTATGGATGGTCAATTATGGTATCAAAATAAAACAGAATTTAACAGTTACCATTTCAAAACATTACAAACAAAAACTATTGACCTACCTTTTCGAATCGAAGCCAAACAAACTGTTTTTAAACAAAAAAATAATTGGTTTTGGGTAAAAGGTGAGGAAGTGGTGATTATGAAAAAGTAACCAAAGTGGGGTACTAATATTTTACTAACACATATTTTTGACATTAGAATATTGAAATCTAAAGCATTATGCTAATTTTGTCGTTCAATTAAAAAATAAACATTTAAGGCTTTGAAGAAGAAATACGGATATATAGCAATCGGAATCGTTCTATTGGTTTTAATATTAGATCAATGGCTAAAGATTTGGGTGAAAACCAATATGGCTTTGGGGGAAGAGTTGTTTCCTCTAGGTGGGGATAATGATTGGTTCAGAATACATTTTACGGAAAATCCCGGGATGGCATTTGGGCTAAAGTTGGGAGGCGAAACTGGTAAAATTATACTAAGTACGTTCCGAATTATTGCGGTGAGTTTTATGGGATATTACCTGTATTTTTTGATAAAAAGAGCCGCACATCTTGGCTTGGTGGTGAGTATTGCTTTCATTTTGGGCGGTGCATTAGGTAATATTTTAGATAGTGCTTTTTATGGATTTTTGTTTGATAAAGGAACAACATTGGCACACGGAGGGGAATATTGGCAAGGGTACTATGGTGTTGCACAGTATTTGAGTGAAAGCGATGCGGAAGTGGGTTATGCGGGATTTTTGCGAGGTTGTGTCGTAGATATGTTGTATTTTCCGATGCTCGATGGGACTTATCCAGAATGGCTGCCGATTTGGGGCGGTGAGCGTTTTTCTTTTTTTCGACCAGTCTTTAACTTGGCAGATTCTGCAATTACATTAGGCGTTTTGTTAATCATTGCTTTTCAAGGTCGATTTTTTGAGCATGAAGAGCGTATGAAAGCAGAACAAGAAGCAAAAACTGCTGCTGAAAAAGCAGAAATGACGGCTGAAAATACGGAGGATACTATTGAAACAAAAGATGCAGAATCTGATAGTATAACAGATGAAAATAAGGAAGTGGAAAATTGAGCCTGACAATTTTTATTAAAAAAGTGATTTAAAAAACGTTTTATCAATTCAATTTGGTAAAACGTTTTTTGTTTTGAATGACAAAAATCATCTTTATAACCTATTACAAATTAAAACTTTATACCGTATCTTTGCAGCGATTTTTCGCTAACAGAGTTTAAATATACTCGAAATTAAATTATTAAAATAACGGTAAAAAGTGGAAACTACGTAAAATCGGCAGCCGTCCACGATAAGCCGTCCGACTATGTAGTTGGATAAATAAACCCTTCAAATATGTATCGTAAAGAAAAAGATAGTATCGGTTACATTGATGTCCCTGCGGATAAGTACTGGGCAGCACAAACACAGCGTTCTTATGAAAATTTCAAAATTGGTGGTCAAAAAATGCCAATTGAGGTCATTCAAGCATTTGCGATTTTGAAAAAGGCAGCGGCTTATACCAATGCAGAATTAGGGGTTTTGGATATGGATAAAGCAGATTTAATCGCACAAGTTTGTGATGAAATCTTAGCTGGAAAATTAGATGATCAATTTCCATTAGTCGTTTGGCAGACAGGTTCGGGAACGCAATCAAATATGAACGTCAACGAAGTCGTCGCTAATCGTGGACACGTTATCAAAGGTGGAGCATTAACAGACGAAAAGAAGTTTTTGCACCCGAATGATGATGTGAACAAGTCACAATCTTCTAACGATACTTTCCCGACTGCGATGCACATCGCAGCTTATAAAAAATTAGTTGATGTAACCATTCCAGGCATGGAAGCTTTGCGTGATACCTTACAAGCAAAGTCTGAGGAGTTTATGGACGTGGTGAAAATCGGTCGTACGCACTTTATGGACGCAACGCCTGTGACGGTTGGGCAGGAATTGTCAGGTTATGTGTCACAATTGAATCACGGAATTAAGGCGATAAAAAATAGTTTTGCTCACTTGTCAGAGTTGGCGTTGGGTGGAACAGCAGTTGGAACTGGCTTGAATACGCCAAAAGGCTATGATGTTTTAGTAGCGAAAAAAATCGCTGAATTAAGCGGTTTGCCTTTCGTTACGGCTGAAAATAAATTTGAAGCGTTAGCTGCTCACGATGCGATTGTCGAAGCTCATGGCGCTTTGAAAACAGTGGCGGTTTCATTGATGAAAATCGGGAACGATATCCGTATGTTGGCTTCTGGTCCTCGTTCGGGTATTGGTGAATTAATCATTCCTGCGAATGAACCAGGCTCTTCTATTATGCCCGGAAAAGTAAACCCGACACAATCGGAAGCGATGACAATGGCCATGGCTCAAGTTGTTGGAAATGATGTAGCGATTAATGTTGGTGGAATGACTGGACATTTTGAGTTGAATGTTTTCAAACCAATGATGATTTATAATTTCTTGTGGTCAGCACAATTAATTGGTGATGCTTGTAACAGTTTTAATACAAATTGTGCAGTAGGAATCGAGCCGAATCGCAAACGTATTACAGAACAATTGAATAATTCGTTGATGTTGGTAACGGCATTAAATACGCATATCGGTTATGATAAAGCAGCGACAATTGCCAAGAAAGCCTACAAAGAAGAAACGACTTTGAAAGCAGCAGCAATTGAATTAGGTTATTTGACAGCAGAAGAATTTGATGCTTGGGTTCGTCCCGAAAATATGATAGGAAGTTTGTAAACTAACTTTAGATTACAGAAAAATAACAAAAACGTCATGCCGGATTGGTATGGCGTTTTTTGTTTCAATTTGCATAAAAAATCAGTAGAATATAAGATCAGTAGAATATAAGATTTTAATCATGAAAAAAGCAACAAAAGAAAAAGCAGACTTAGGACGGTCAGACGTTTTGGCCATTCAGCGTACTCAATTGGCAAATGAACGAACTTTTTTAGCCTATTTTAGATCAGCGATCGTATTCTTGAGTTCAGGACTTGCGATTATGAAAATGGCTATGTTACAAGAAATAACAGGCATCGGTTACTTTTTTATGGTGCTTGCCCCGATATTATTCATTATTGGTTTTGCACGTTTTTTCTATGTAAAAAGGCAGTTGAAAAAGGCATATTATAAAACAGAAAGTGAACTTTAGACGATCACTAAATTACTTTTATTAGTAAATTTTGTTTTTATAAGTAATTGATTTACAAAATTTTAAAACCTGACAGGTTTTGAAAGCCTGTCAGGTTTAAGTTGACGTATTTAGGGCTTATACTTCATAATATATCACGAAGATTTTGGTACAGTTATCAAAATATTAGAGTCCCAATTTCTTACTAATCTTTTTTGGTAACGCATCTTTGTGTACTAAAAAGTTAATTGTTTTGTACTCGACAAATGCTTCAGAAGCATAGAAATAACCATCGCACTGATTCGTTTTTCCCCAAGAGTTTTTTACGATATAATAGCGTTTTCCGTTTTGGTCTTTCGCTACACCGATGATGTGCATACCATGATCGTCCGTTGTTTCATAATTATCAAATGCTTTTTGACGTAATTCTTGTGTGATTTCTAACTCTTCAACAGGTTTTTTGAAGGCTTCACCATATTTGAAAGCACCAGCATTATTAAAGTTTTTATTATCTTCTCCTTTTACAGATAAAGTGGATTGATCTTTTGGCATTACTGCCAAACCAGCACGATAGTTAAATCCTTTTTCAGAAACATCAGAACCCCAAGCGATTGAATAACCATTATCCACCGCATTATTAAAAACTTCCATCATCTCCTCTAATGGCAAATTATAAGATGCTTTGCTCATCCAGTTATCAGGTACTTCAATATCAAATGTTTCATAAAACGGATGATGTGTGAAAGACGTGATTGATACATAATCGTCCATATTCAAGCCCATCGTACCAGCAAACTCTTTTGGTGTAACTGTTTTACCATCATACTCAAATGTTTCTGGCAATTCACCCAAGTAGTTATCCAAAATTCCGCTAATCATATCGTCCCATTTATCGGATGGTTTTTTACGTTTCAAAATCGCATCAACTGCGGCTTTTAAAACTGCGTCCATCTCACCATGATCATGACGTTTTGCAGCTTCATCTTTCCCCGTATAAACCTCTTTGGGTACTATTCCATATTCCTCAATCACATAAGCGACATCGTGAAAAGCACCTCCAGCGGCAAAGTTTAGATTTCCGTGCATCCGCACATATTTCTCAGCTTTATCTTCATAAGTATGATGTACGACATACATCGGCGACAAAGCTACATCACGACCAGTGATCCGCTTTACTTCTGCCTCAAAAAAAGATAAAGAAGAAAAACTCCAGCAAGTTCCAGTACGACCTTGATTCGCTACTTCGTCACGGTCGAGACTTCTAATGACTTCAAATTCATATTCGCTACCTTCCGCATTTGTTAACTTTTCGGTGTCTTGTGCTTGTCCGAAAAAGTTGATGCAACACAAAGCTATTGCTAAAAAAAATGTTCTCTTAAGCATCATTGTTCATTATTTAGTTTGTAATACTTTTATAAAATATTTTTAAAGGTAAGGATTTGGATTCAAATTTGGTAAGATAATAAATGACTTCTCAGGCCTTTTTGGGCTTTTTATTAATTAAAAAATTGGATAAGTATGGCATGTTTTTCATTCAAAAAGTAATATGATGATAGTACAAAAAGTGTTGAAAGTAGCTTTTGATAGATTATTATCCGTCACGGTTAAGGAGAAAACAGAGAAAACTATTTTAACCATAGCTATCATTAGCTATCTAATTCACTTATTTCTAATTGTACTAAACACGCAGGGAGTCATTAACCTTGAGGAAAAGTTTTTTAAAAACCCGATTGCGGCTATTTACACACCGTTTTCATTTATTTTGATTTATGAAGTGTATTTGCTGATTTTCTTTTTATCGAAATCCACTACAATCTACATTGGTAAACAGTATGAGATTATAACATTGATTGTGATTCGTCGCATTTTCAAGGATATCACTTATGTCGAACTTACCTCAGATTGGTTTAGAGACAAAAATGATTTGCAGTTTACATTTGATGTAATTACCTCGCTGATTTTATTCTATCTGATCTACCTTTTTTATCAAAAAACAAAGCTGTCCAATAAAACAAAGTCGTCTTCGTCACAAACTGAATCTTCTAAAATAATTCAATTTATCCAATTGAAAAAACTCATGGCTGTGCTACTTGTCCCTATTTTTATCATATTGGCAATTTACACACTAACGAGCTGGTTAAGCGTGACCGTTGGCGACTATCAAAATGGCGTATCAGCCTTCAAAAAAATCAATGCAATCTTTTTTGATGAGTTTTTTACGGTGTTAATTGTAGTAGATGTACTTATTTTGCTTTTTTCGTTTTACTATTCAGATAAGTTTCACAAAATAATTAGAAATTCTGGGTTCGTTATTTCTACGATACTTATTAAAGTATCCTTTCTTTCGGATGGTTTAATTAACAATTTACTTATCGTAGGTGCTGTTTTGTTTGGTTACCTAATCTTGATTGTCCATAATTTGTATGTGAAGCATGAGCTGGACGAGATGGAATAATCAAAGTAATATTTAAATAAAAAAATCCTCGCACAAAAAGTACGAGGATTACAACAATCTAAAAAACGCAGCAACATAGTTTTCGAAATGTTGGTTAACATTTCTAATATTTTAAAAATCGTCCAAACCTGTCAGACGCTTTCTGACTTTCAATACTTTACGAATTTCTGTTACGTCAACCACAAAAGGATCGAACTCATCAGCATTATCAGAAATTAATCGTAAATGTGTACATTTTCCTTTTTCGTTAAATTCTCTTTGCACTCGTTTTACCCAAACTGCAGAGTTAGAAACAACAGCATAAATATGATTATCCTTGACATCAGACTTGCGTTCAATCGGGCTACAAATCACCATATCGCCATTTGATATCGTCGGTTCCATACTTCTTCCATTGATATTGAAAGCGACCAAATCGCCCTCTACACCCGGAATAAAAAAGCGTTGATTATCTTCCAAAACTTCGACGCTAATCGTGTTACTCGAAAAAGCCTCAACGCTTGAAAAAAGTATATTAGGATGAAAAGGTATATTCAAAATTGTAGATATTTTATCATCAGGAGTCGGTAAGTTTTTTTTATTTAGAAAAGGTTTCCCTTCTCCTTTTAACATAAAATCTTCACTAACACCATATATATTACATAACTTTTTAGTTTGATCTAAAGTGATTTTTCTATCATCTTCATCGTTTAGATAACAGTTGATAATATGACCTTTTGTCCCTATTTTTTTGGCAAAAGCCGTCATACTTTTTTGTCGGTTGTTCTTGATGATTTCTCCTCGCTTGACCAACTCTTCAAAAACTTTTTTAAACCGTTCATTTAAAGCGATGCGTTCTGTCATTTGAGTTTGTAACCTTTTGTTTTTAAATATGCTGCAAGATACAACGACTTTTTAAAATATGCAACTTTTTGATTATAAATTATAAACAAATAGTTAATACTTGTTTAACTATTATGCACACTTTTTGAACAATTATTTTTATCTCTTTAAGATAGAAAGCATTTGAAAAATCTGATGACCCCTCATCAAATTTTGTACAAATTGTAGTATCATCGAGTGCTGAAACTTAGAAAATCCCGTCGTTCTAACTTACTTCGTAATGATGGAATTTTCTGAGTTTTCGATAAAATCTACATACTACTCACTCGACGAATTACTTTGTAAATTCTTGTAAAATCATTCACTTCTTCAACAAACGGATCGTGTTCTAAATAATTGGCAGAAATTAATTTCAACTCTCGAACGACGCCATTTCTATAAATAGGCTGAATGTATTTTACCCAAACTGCACCACTATTTTTAATCGCATAAATTTCGTTTTCACGAATATCCGTAATATGTTCGATTTCTTTACAAATCACCAAATCGCCATAATTTAAGACTGGCTCCATACTATTACCCTCAATATGAAAAGCCAATAATCCTCTGCCTTGAACACCCGGCAAACTAAAATTATATTGACCAGTTTCAGAACTTGGACCGGCGTCAATCGCAGTACCTGCAAAAGCCTTGACATTAGTGAATAGAATATTACCGCTTAAATTCGGCTCGGTATAAACTGGTTTTTCTGTTGTTTTTTGGTGACTTGCTGTAGTATTATAAGTTGCGAAAGGTTCGCCAACGCCATCAAACATAAAATTTTCATTCACACCATATTCATTACACAAAATACGAGCATGTTTATAAGCGATTTGTCTTTTTTGTTTGAGAAATTTTTCTAATAAATGACCATACTGTTTCGAACCTAATAAACGTTCTGCGAAAGCAGCCTTACTTTTTGTTGGATGATTTTTACGAATTTCCCCTTTTTGAACCAACAAATTGTACACAATTGCAAACCTATTGGTCAATTCAACCCTATCTGAACCATTGTATTTCATCTTCAAAATGATTTAAAAACAATAAAATGTTGTGAATTTTACCGCAATTTACATGAATTTGTTTTATATACAAAATAAATAAACCTTTTGTTTAAAATATTTTGTTTTGAGTTAATAGGTTTTAACCTTTTGTAAAGTTGGCGTCCTAAATCACTTTTAAAAAATCATTCTTTACCTTTACGGCAAATTAAAGCAGGCATGAGAAAATCGTTATTTATCGTTATTGAAGGTTTAGATGGCTCGGGCAAAACGTCTGCTGGTCGTCGATTGAGGAGTATTTTGGACGAACATTATACCGATAAAATCAAATCAACTTATGAACCACACGATCCTTCTTGTGGCGGTATTTATATTCGTCAAGTTTTGATGAAAAAAATTAGGGAATTTCATCCACGAGTTCTGGCGTTGGCGTTTGCAGCGAATCGTTTGGATCATTGCGAACGAGAAATTTTGCCATTATTAAAAGTGGACGAACCACATATTGTGATTTCTGATCGCTATTATTTGTCGTCTTTGGTGTATCAAAGTGCGG
Organism: Saprospiraceae bacterium; assembly: GCA_965662365.1. Taxonomy (GTDB): domain Bacteria; phylum Bacteroidota; class Bacteroidia; order Chitinophagales; family Saprospiraceae; genus CAWVWD01. The sequence goes on along the minus strand of CBFIHR010000012.1, from coordinate 59,422 downwards.
TAGATTTCCCGTTTGAGAAAGTGATGGAAATTAACGAAAAAGCGATTAAACCGGATATTATTTTCTTTTTAAATGTATCGAATGAGGTCTGTTACGAACGAATGAATATTCGGAATCAACCTAAGGAATTGTTTGAAACAAATCTTGGCGAAACTCGAAAAAAGTACCGAAGTGCAGTCGAATTTTTGCGTAAGCAAAATGGTGATAATATAATTGAAGTTGATGGAAGCGGAACAATCGATGAAGTCGCTCATATTATGCTAAATCATATCACGGAACAATTTCCCGAATGGAAAATCCAAAATTCTGAAATTGATACTGATGATATTTTCCATATTTCTGCTGATGTTGAAACAGTTTTAGAAACGATTGGAAACGAAATTTCTACGATTGAAAATTTTGAACATAAAAAAGCAATTATCGCAGAATATATCGAAGGGCTTGATACGGCAACTTTAGGTGATTTATTTTTAAAATCGTTAGAAAAAAATGGAATTGAAGTTGGAAAATCTGTTCCTGCTACGATTTTCCCGACTTACGAATTGAGTTATACTTTACCTCAAAATCTCAAAATTCGAGGGGCGGCGATTATTTTTACTGAGAAGCAGCAATATGATGCTTTATTAAAATTGGTGTCAGAATTAGAGCAGTCAATGGATTTTCTATATGTTTTTTCACCTGAAAGCAAAGCGATTGTAACCGATTATTTTGAACGGGATAAAATGGAGTTTAAAAACGGTCAAATTGCCCTTTTTCCTTCTACAAAGATTTTGACGAAAGATGATTTGGTAGCGTTTATTTTGGAAAATCAGTAGGATTTGTCGGGCCATAATTACACCTTTCTTTAACGTTTTCTTCAAAGAAAGCGTTAAAGAAAGATCAGCTTAAAATCCACCAACACCCATAGGTGGAGAACTTGTACTTCCTCTACTTTCCATCGTTTGCAAACCGTCCGCAAAATACCAGGAGACCCCAAAACGAAACGTCCAATCTCGCATCGGGAAATTTGGAGCCGTGAAATAGACTTGATTCGCATCAATTAGGTGATTGAGGTTTTCTAACTTAACAAATGCCCGGAATGATTTGACTTGAAAACTGGCGAAACCATCGACTATCGGAATCAGCGATTGCTGCCAGTCGTTTTGTTGATAAAACTGCCCGGTAACAGGTTGGAAATTATCAAAATAATAAGCCGTATTGTATCGAATATCAAGACCAACTCGACCGAATAACGCATTTTTAAATAGGTTGCCTTCAAAGTATAAACTGTGCTTGGTGGCAATGGTCGGAAAACGCAAAATCGAATTATCGGTTTGTTGTAAAACTACGGCATTATCAAAGTGAAAAGAGCCAATGTTGAGGTTTAATCGCACCATTAATTGACCGATATTTGTAATCGTATCCGACTGTTGTGGAAAGGCTAAAGTATCCCAAAAAATCAAGTTGTTGATCAAAAAATAATTTCCTTGAATCAATAATTTATCTGACCAATCTATACGACCAGAAACTTTGTTTTCTATTGTTTTTTGAAAATCGGTTTCCCACAATTTTTGTTGCGAAACATAGACTCGAAACTGCTGCAAAGTTGGCTCATAGCCTCGGCTCGAAGCCGAAATATTCAGCTGAGCGTTTTGTTTTGGTAAACCGAAAAATAGATTTCCTTGTAGCAAGTAATCTGCTCGATTGTCCAATAAACCAAAATGAGCTTTTAGCTTTAAACCATAAGATTGTTGTTCGCCCAACATTAAATCCCAGTCACCAATTAGAAATAAATTGTTAATCGTTGTATCGACTGGTTCTTGATTTAAAAAATAAACAGAATGAACCGCACCGACATCTAAAGCCCCTTTATAATCTAATCGAATGGTGGCTTCGTTTTCTAATTTATTGTATTGAATGAAATTCCGCAAACCGACATTATTCGTTTGAAAAATGCCATAATAAGAAGAATCGGAAGCCGGCGAAGTATCGTAAAATTTGTACTCGAAAGTTTGAAAATTTGCTCGATGTTTGAGTTTTAGATTATCCGAATTTGGTAATAAACTATAATATTGAGCATAAATAAATTCGTTGCTACGAAGCGAAGTTTTGGCGGTACTTGTATTGATATTTATGGTTGAACGAGCGTTAAACTGTCCTGTATTGAAAAGGGTAGCGGTGTCCCTTACGCCGCCGTTCATCTCTTGTTCGTTGACATTTTGTAACCAAGCAAAAAGGCCTGTGTAGCGTTTGTTTTTGGTCTGAAACCAGCTATTAACTACTAAATTTGTGTGTCGTGCAAATTGATTATTATACAAGGCTGTTTCACTAATTCGGTTGTAATCTAAGGCGATATTTGCTCGATTTTCATTGAAACTGTTGGCATAAGTGGCCTTAAAAATCAGGTCTGTTTGTGCTTGTGCTTGTGAGTAATAAGCGATGGTGTAATCTTTATTCACATCAAAAAAACGGACCTCATCATAAGGCATTTGATAAATATCGTAAGCGTGTAAACCGACCTCAAAACCTCGCCTATTTGTTGGTGTAAAAGCTAATGGCTTCGCTGCTGAACCGACATCGCCAATATGAATATAATCGTAAAATAAACCTTGCCGAGCCGCATCGTACTGTTGAAATTCTGCTAAAGTCGTATCATTTAAGTCGATGCGTTCCGAGATATTTGTCCAGTTAAAATAACGGAGAACGTTTGTATCAGGTTCTTGAATAATTGGTTGTTGAGTCGGTTGAGGACGTTGGTTTGGAATCGAATCGGGTTGGGCAAAAACGAGGGTTTGAGAACCACAAAGCAACATTATTACAATAAAAAGTTTTGAAAGTAATTGGTCAAAATTGTGCTGTTGCATTTTGTCGATTTTTATAATGTTGTATAAAAACCCGACTGGTTTTCCCGAAATTTCGGGCCAAGCAAAATTCCTGTCAGGTTTATTCCGATAAATAACGATTTCGATATTGATTTGAAACTGCAAATATCGTTAAAGATTATTAAGAGAATGTTTTAAAAATCGAAAAATTGAGGTTTTGATTATTTCCTTTGATTTTTAGTGTCCAATATTTCGTCTGGTGTTATAAAAATGGCAAAAACATAAATTGATGAACCGCTGTTTTTTATTATATTTGTTTGAATGATTTCAAACATACTCTTAGATAAAACATTTGGATTATGGCAGTGGAACAATTTCGCACAATAGACTTAAAATAACGATTAGTTCATTGTTATTTATGTTGGCTTTACAGATGAAAAATTTTGAAGCATTCTATAGTGACCAGAAAATTTATTTGCCAGAATATGCACATAGCGTTTATGCTGATGCTTCTGTTGTAGTCGGTGAACCTAAAATGTATAAAGATGGCAACCATGCTATTTTAAATCCAACATTGATCATCGAAGTCTTATCCAACTCGACCTCAAACTACGATAGAAGTGCAAAGTTTAGAAAGTATCAAACACTCGAATCTTTTCAAGAATATGTTTTGATTGACCAAGAAATGCCTGTGATTGATGTTTTGACAAAGCAAGGTGAAAGAGATTGGCGAATGAAAACTTACATTGGTTTAGAGGATGAAGTACATTTTGAATCAATCAATGTGACATTAAAAATGGCAGATATTTATCAAAAAGTCAAGGATTTAAAAGACCCTCAAGCTGCTTTGGAGTTTAATCCAAAAGAAGAATAAATGATAGAAAGGTCGAATGTTTCAAGAACATTCGACCTTTTATTTTTAATCCAAAACCTTCAACGCTTTCCGAAATGCCTCTAAATCGTCATAAGCCACAAACTCTAAATCATCATTATTCAAATCTTGAACTTTTGATAATTTTTTAATTGCTAATTCGGGTTTATCGTTTGAGGTACGAATCGCAACAACGGTTACTTTTAAATCTTTTGGTAAACCACTCGCAACGTAGTTTCTAAAATTGCTATAAGCTGCCACAATGGCGTTTTCTTTTTCGAAAATTACCTTTACAGAAAGGTTTTTATTAGGTTTAATATTAATGGCTAAAGAGCGTTTACTTTCTTCTGGAACATCATAAAATCTATCGCAGTTGATCCAACCTAACTGATGAATGGATAAAATTTCGTTATCCAAAATATTTTGCATTTGACTTTGGTAAACTTCATTGTTACTAAAATTATTAAATGCGTCATAAACATCAATTGTATCGGGTTCAAATATACTTTGGACATTGCGAACGGTTTTGGTTTCGTCCGTAATCGTCCGTTCATAATATTCTCGCCCGAATAATACGATATGACGAAATTTTTGCCATTTATTCAACTCTCGACCTTTCAAGGTATACGACCAGCTATTGTCAATTTCATCAACCTTTTTTAAGTAAGTATAATACTTTTGTAAATGATTAGTTTCATTAATATCTCCGGCTAACCTTTCCCAAGTTACACCTTCCTCGCCTTCCTCACCAAAGTACGGCTGCATGTCGTCAAATTCTGATTTTGGAAACCAAGCGTAAGCCTGTCCTGTCATATTTATTAGTCGTCCATTGGCGAATGCTTCGACGTAAATCATGCCGTTTGTAGAGAGCATTTTGCCGTCAATTTCGGTGGTGAGGTTGGCGAGAATCATATCCGAATAGTTGTAATACTCCGTCATTCGGATTTCAATCGGTGTGCCTTTCGGCAAATGCGAAAACGCATCTGACATAAACTGTAATCGGGTATTTTTACCATTGAGAAAAGCAACCTCGCCAGCTCGTATCGTGAAAGCGTCATAAGGTTTTTGGGTATTTTGATACAAGTCTGACAAGGTTAAAGTTGTTTCAAATTCTTGGGTTTCGATTGTCTTGATTGCTTCGAGCGTCAGCGTTACCGTCACTCGACGATTTTCTTTTTGTGTAGTTTGGTCGCCTTTCGCAATGATTAATTGTTGCTCTCCAAAACCTTGATAGGTTACCAAATCTTTAGGTATTCCTAATTGTAAAATTCGATAATAAACAGCCATTGCTCGTTTTTTAGAAAGTTCGATATTGTACGCATCCGAACCGTAAGAATCGGTATGTCCGTTGATATTGACACCGATAACTTTTCGCTCTTTATTAATATTAGAATGGACAAAAGCATCTAATTTTAGTTGCTCAGTAGCTGAAAGTTCTGATCTATCGAAATCAAAATATATCAATTCTGAAACTGTAGTTTGTACTAAACTATCGTTTGCTCCACGAGATTTCGTGATAAACGAAAGGCAAAAAAATACGCTAAATGATAAAAATATGAATGAATGTTTCATTGTCATTTTTTTAGTTTTTAATTTATTTTTGATACCTCAAAATTCATATAAAAAATGGTATAAAACCATTGATAATTCATAAGCGGTCGTATATTTTCATAAGCGGTTAGATGTTATTTATAAACGGAAATAAAGAAGTATGAAGTTAGAGGTGTGAAGTATGAAGCGTTGACAATCTGACCTAAATGGAATTTTTTATTAAAAAATATACTTTTCTTTGTAGAATGATGTAGAATTTAAACCTTACGAGGGTTTTGAATCTTCGTAAGGTCGGTATTTAAAATCACTAAATATATGAAAATAATATTCATGGGAACGCCAGATTTTGCCGTTCCTTCTTTAGATATCTTGGTTAAAAATGGTTTTGATGTTGTTGGTGTTGTTACGGCGACAGATAAATACGGTGGACGAGGCGGCAAGAAATTGATTGAATCTGCGGTGAAAAAATACGCTGTGGCGAATGATTTGAATGTGTTGCAACCTAAGAATCTAAAAAGTCCAAAATTTCAAGCAGCGTTAAAAGCGTTGAATGCGGATTTGCAAGTTGTGGTGGCTTTCCGAATGTTACCGGTTGCGGTTTGGGATATGCCGCCGATAGGCACAATCAATTTGCACGGTTCTTTATTGCCAAAATATCGTGGAGCAGCACCGTTGAATTGGGCCGTTATCAATGGCGAAAAAGAAACTGGAGCGACGACGTTTTTTTTAAAGCATGAAATTGATACAGGCGACTTATTATTTACGACGAAAGTCGAAATCGGAGAAGATGCAACGGTCGGAGAAGTGCATGACGAATTGATGCTAAAAGGGGCGGAACTGGTTTTAAAAACCGTTCGAGCTATTGAAGAAGGAGATTATACACCTCAACCGCAAGATGAAAGTTTGGTCTCGAAAGCTCCAAAAATTTTTCATGAAACTTGTCAAATTGATTTCAATCAACCGACTCAAAAAGTACACGATTTTATCAGAGGATTGAGTCCGTACCCAACAGCTTGGACGATGCTTGACGGCAAAAAGCTAAAAATATTTAGAGCCAAACGCTTGTTGGAAGCACATGATTTACCGACAGGGAAATTTGTAACAGATAATAAAAAATACCTAAGAATTACCACAAAAGATGGTTTTATTGAATTGCTACAAATACAATTACAAGGTCGAAAACGAATGGAGGTACAATCATTTTTAAATGGTTATACGATCGAGGAGCAATAGCGTTTTTTTACAAAAAAAGTAGAATTTTTCTAATAAAAAGCGAGTAAATCTATATGATTTATTCGCTTTTTTTATTCGTCTTTATCTTATTTCATTGATATTTATTATTTTAACGTATATTTTCTAAACGTATCAATCTTTCCAATATGTCCCCTAAAATTAACTGGCGTGCCGTTCCTTTTATTCGGTTGGTTATTCCGCTAATAATGGGTATTTGGTGTAATAATCAAGTGGAGCAAAGTTTACCTTTTCCGATTTTGCTATTAAGCATTTTGTTAATAATTTCCTTTTTGATTATTAAAATCAAATTCAAATATTATCAACAATGGATAGTTGGTTTTTGGCTAAATCTCGTCTTATTTTTGTTGGGTTGGCAATTGATATTTTGGAATAATCCAATAACTTATAATACTCATTATCAACAATTTATTTCACAAAAAGCTACAGCATCAAAATATTGGGTAGTTGGTGAAGTAGTCAATATTCCAACGACAAAAAAGACGACTAAGGTAGAATTATTAATCCAAAATATAGGAACAAATCAAGATAGTTTACAAAGTGTTTTGGGGAAAATGTTGTGTTATGTGGAAGCCGATAGTGCCGCCAAAAATCTAAATTATGGCGATAAAATCCTTTTTCAATCCTTTATTAACGAAGTGGAGTCACCCAAAAATCCACATCAATTTGATTACAAACAATTTTTAAAATACAAGAAAATAACGCATCAAACTTATTTGTCTCAAGGAAGTTGGCAAAAATTAGAGAACGAAAAAAGTGGTTTGTTTTATGCTATTAATAAAATACGTACAGATCGGATTGAGCAAATAAAAAAATATGTCAAAGGCGAAGCGGAGCAGGGGGTTGCGATGGCTTTATTGTTAGGTTTTAAAGACGAATTGTCGGAAGATATCAAGGCGGCTTATTCGGAGACAGGAGCGATTCATGTTTTGGCTGTTTCAGGGTTGCACGTCGGGATTATTGCGATGATTTTACGTTGGTTGTTGAAGCAGTTTCGTTGGCGGCGAAAATGGCTGAAGTTAGTTTTAATGATTTTACCGCTTTGGTTTTATGCTCTTTTGACTGGTTTCTCGCCGTCCGTTATTCGAGCGACCGTGATGTTTTCGTTGTTAGTTTTGGGTTTAGAAACGGATAAAAAATCAAATATTTATAATGTTTTGGCCGCTTCGGCTTTGGTCTTGCTATTACTTAATCCTTATTTTTTATTTTCGGTTGGCTTTCAATTATCGTATGCAGCCGTTTTCGGAATTGTATTTTTTCAACCGAAAATTGCAATTTGGCTATTGCCAAAAAATAAAATCGTCAATTATTTTTGGCAACTCACTACCGTTTCGATTGCGGCAACTTTGGGAACATTGCCGTTTACCCTGTATTATTTTCATCAATTTCCCGTCTGGTTTTGGTTGTCGAGTGCGATTGTGATTCCTGCGGCTGCCGTGATTTTGAGTATTGGCATTTTGTTTTTTACACTTGGTTGGATTCCATTTTTAGGGCATTTTATCGGTCGAGTTTTAGAGTGGATAATTTGGTTGATGAATACTTTCATCGGTTGGATTCATGCCTTGCCGTTCTCATTGATTAAAGGTTTGTGGTTTTCGAGTTGGGCGTTTTATGTATTGCTTATGGCAATAGTAGGTTTTGGTCTTTTATTACAAACTCGTCGGGTTCGTTGGTTGTTGTTTTCATTAAGTTTTATTTTGTTGTTAGCCGGTTTTAGTATTTACAACGATTGGCAATCGTCAAATCAAAGAGAAGTTATTGTTTATAGCCTATCAAATGCGACAGCGATTGACTTTATTGATGGTCAAAGTGTCACGACTTTGGAAAGTGATAATTTAACGCTAAAAAACTATGAATTTGCAGCACAAAGTCATCATTATCAACGAAATATAAAACAAGTTGACAGGCTGAATATTAATAAAAATATCACTCAAAACAATCTTTTAAAATCTGATAATTTGATTCAATTTTATGATAAAACATTTTTAATTATTGATCACAAAAATATTTCGAGTAGCGAAAAGGTAGAAGTGGATTATTTAATTTTAAGAAATTCGCCACGTATAAAAATGACAGCTTTAACTCAGGATTTTACCTTCAAAAAAGTGATTTTCGATGGCTCGAATAAATATTGGCAAATCAAAAATTGGAAAATGGAGTGCGAAGCGTTGAATATTGATTTTCAAGATGTTCGCAATGATTTTGCGTTGGTGTTATCGTTTTGATGTTTTCGTGTAGAGTTCGCAGATTTTTATTTGAATTGTTATCTTTGAGTGCATTCAGACCTGACAGGTTTTCAAAATCTGTCAGGTCTATTTATAGACTAACTAAATCGAATTATCATGCAAAGAATTTATTTATCATTTATTTTAATATTTGTCACAACTTTCGCTTTTGCTCAAACAATTGAAGACGCATTGTTTGACCTTGCAGGGTTGAAATTTACGAAAGTGTCAAATAATAAATACGAATGTTTTGTGAAACAACCGATTGACCATGAAAATCCTGAAAAAGGGACTTTTTATCAACGGCTGGAATTGACGCACGTCGGATTTGATGCACCGAATGTGATGAATACGCAAGGGTATCAACTCAACCGTAGCCGCAACGAAGTCGCTACGATTTTGAATGCAAATTATATCAATATTGAGCATCGTTATTGTGGAAAATCGGTGCCTTCTCCTTTAGATTGGCAATATTTAAACCTGGAACAAGCAACGGCTGATTTACATGCGATTAATCAATTATTCAAACAAATTTATACGGGAAAATGGGTAAGTACAGGCATCAGTAAAGGTGGACAAACGACGATTTTTTATCGGTATTTTTATCCCGAAGATGTTGATGTCTCTTTTCCTTATGTTGCTCCGTTGAATTTGGATTTTGAAGAAAAACGAATTTATAAATTCTTAGATACGATCGGTACTGATGATTGTCGTCAAAAGATTTTTCATGTTCAAAAAACTTTACTGGAAAACCGTGAGGAAGTGTTAGGAAAATTAAAATGGTTTTCAATCGGTTCTGGTTATAAATTTGAATATTTGGGCGGCATCGAAGCGGCTTTCGAATATGCAGTTTTGGAATATCCGTTTTCGTTTTGGCAATGGGGCAGCGACTGCGAGGATTTACCGACAGGCGATACACTGGATACTTATATTCAGTCTTTGATGGATATTGTGGGGTTGTCGTTTTATGATGATCGTTCTATGAAGATGTTCGGGCCACATTATTATCAGGCTTCGGCTCAAATGGGTTATTATGGCTTTGAAACCAAAGCTTTTGGTGATTTGATTCAGACAATCGGCAAAGCGCCTCACGCCTCATTTGCTCCAAAAAATGCTGGTGAGATCTCATTCAATAATGATGTTCCGAAAGCAACGGCAAAATGGTTAAAAAAGAACGGTAACAATTTTATTTATATTAATGGTGCAAATGATACGTGGTCGGCAACTCGTGTGATTCCGACCAAAAATGTGAATGCTTTGTATTATAATATGGCAGGAAAACATCACGGGAATGCTCGAATCAAAAACTTGACAGCCGCTCAAAAGGCAGAATTGAAGGCGACTTTAGAAAAATGGCTGGAGGTTGAAGTAAATATGACAGCTTTGGATTAGTCCAGAGGTACAACCTACGGTTATTCATATTAAACGCTTCCAACGCTTTGATTATCAAGAACTTTGGAAAGGTTCAATGTGAATAACCGTAGGTTGCATCTACGGATTAAATCATCTCGACCAATGCTTTTTGCACATTAGATTCGATACGACCTAAAACATTTGTGGTATCGCCTTTTTGGAATTTTTCGCCGATTAACTGTTCGTATAATTCGATATAACGCTCGGAAACCATTTCGACAAAAGCATCTGGCATGACAGGCATAATTTGACCATCTAAACCTTGAAAACCATTTTCAATTAGCCATTCACGAACAAATTCTTTAGATAAATGCTTTTGTTGTTCGCCTTTGGCCTGACGTTCTTCGTAGCCTTCTGCATAAAAATAACGAGAACTATCTGGTGTATGAATTTCGTCAATTAAGTAGATTTTTCCGTCTTTATTACCAAATTCATATTTTGTATCGACCAAAATCAAACCTTGTTTAGCAGCGATTTCTGTTCCTCTCTGAAATAAGGCACGCGTATAATTTTCTAACTGAATGTAGTCACTTTCGCTAACAATACCTTGAGCGATAATATCTTCACGAGAAATATCCTCATCGTGTCCTTCCATTGCTTTTGTTGCTGGCGTGATGATAGGTTCAGGGAACTTATCATGCTCCTTCATACCTTCAGGAAGCGTGACCCCACAAAGGGTTCTTTTACCTGCACGATATTCTCTCCAGGCGTGTCCAGTTAAGTAGCCACGAATGACCATTTCGACTCTGTATGGCTCACACATCAAGCCGATAGCAGCATTTTCGTCTGGTGCAGTCGCCAACCAATTTGGGACAATATCGCTGGTCCAACTTAAAAAAGTGGTTGCTATTTGATTCAACACTTGTCCCTTGTATGGAATCGGACGTGGTAAAATATGGTCAAAAGCCGAGATTCTGTCCGACGCAATCATTACTAAAAACTTATCTGCAATGGTGTAAACATCACGTACTTTTCCACGATAGAATTTTGTTTGTTGTGGAAAGGTAAAATTAGTAGCAGCAACGCTTTTGCGTTCCAAGTCATTATTAGAAAATTTATTATCAAACATAGTTTGAGTTTTTTTGATGTTGTAATGATTAAATCTTATTATAAGTTGTTTTTAATCAATTTGTTATGAATGTTCTATTTTTAAATTTATACCAATAAAGCATTTTATAACACAAAAATAGGAAAACGTAATTATTAACAACTGAAAAACAAAATCAAATTTTAGGATTAATTAAAATTGAATTCGATTACAAGTATTAATGGGCAACACTTCCGAGTTCTTATGACTAATTTTTTCTTACATAACTTACTATTTGCAATAGTTTTGAGAAATAACTTTATCCAAGAACAGCAAATAAGGCAAACTGTTTTTTGAACGGTCATTTAGGTGGATAGGTCATAATTGCTACACAAAAAATAGTATAAATGACGCTAAAAATGGTTGAAAAAATCTGTTAAAATCTGTTTTGTATCATATACATCAATGATATGCTATTGAAATAGGTATGAAAAACATAATATCATATACTTGTCCTTAAATTATAGATAATGATTGTATTTTTGTGGTGATGCAGCTTATATATAGCGAGTCATTTTCTATCTGTTGCAAAACCTGATTTTTTTGTCTTAAAATAATTGCGAAAGCATTATCTCAATTAAGAGAAAATTATAAAAAATTCAAACCAACTATGAGAAAAATACAACTAATTGTTTTTTTGATTAGTGCTTTAGTGTTGAGTTCGTTTCACCTTCTTCATATTGATAAAGAAAAAGAGATAGAGCCAATACAAATCACTGCTGCTTTTCAGCATTCGCTACTGCTACACAATAATAAAATATGGTTTTGGGGACAAGATCAAGACTTTGAAGCGAATCAGAGGGATTTAATTGAACCAACTTTAGTGGATAATCTTTCAGAACTTGCGGCTATTTCAGAAGGAGCCTCTTCCAAGCATATTTTAGCTATCAAAAAGGATAAGACGGTTTGGGCGTGGGGACAAAATACTTACGGTCAGTTAGCCAGTGTTACTTCTGATTATGAGTCATTTCCATTAAAAATAAGCGGTTTAGATGATATTATTCAGGTTGCAACTGGAAAAGGGCATAGCGTAGCGTTGAAGGCAGATGGTACGGTTTGGACTTGGGGGTGGAATAAAAATGGTCAATTGGGGCTTGGGCATCAGGATAATCGGTTGGAAGTGCAGCAAGTACCGAATCTTTATCATATTGTGGCGATTTCGGCTGGGGCAAAACATACTTTAGCTTTAGATGAAAACGGTGATGTTTGGTCTTGGGGAGCAAATCACCTCGGTCAATTGGGCCTTGGGAAAGCAGAGAGTACGACTCGACCTGAGAAAATTGAGGGCTTAAGAGATATTCAACAAATTTCGGCTGGCGCTTTTCACAATATTGCTTTAGCTAAAGATGGAAAAATGTTCACTTGGGGCTGGAACGATTTCGGTCAGGTTGGTAATAATACTAATGCAAATTGTCGTGTGCCTGTCTATATTCCTTTAAATGATATCAAGACAATTAAGGCAGGAACGTTACATAATATGGCTTTGAAAACAGATGGAACGGTTTGGACTTGGGGGAGCAATAGTTTTAAACAGTGCGGTGCTTCTAAGGCTAATCTAATTAAAGTTCCTCAGCAAATAGAAGTATTAAAAAATATAACGTCACTTTCGGCGGGTGATATTCATAGTCTGGCGATGGACGGCAAAGGAAATGTATGGACTTGGGGAAATGATGGAAATGGTCGTTTGGGAAGAAAAAAAACGATAGATGATGAACCTGCAATTGCTTTTAATTTGAATAGTTTAAAAGAAGAAGTCGTTGGTACTGTCAGCAAAAATACAAAAACGCTTCGTTCAATTGGAAGCTTGGAAGTGTTCGGATTAAAACACAGAAAAGCCAGTGATTATAATGAATTTTCTGTTGAAGATTACATTATCGATACCATGTATTATATCATCAAAATAGGTGACGATACTTTATCGAATCAATGTCCGACAGAACGAGCATTGAAAAAACTTGATATTCGACTAAAGTCGAGAAAAGATAATAGAATCACTTTATCGTGGAAGTTGAGTGAAGAAGATGACTTGTACTTGGATTACTTTACAGAAAAAAGTACTGATGGTGTCAGCTGGAAAGAATTAGACGAGGATTTAGAAATTTTACAAGTCTCCGATTTCGAAACTCAATTTATCATACGAGATAGTGACACTAATTTTTTATCTAATTTTTATCGTTTAGGGCATCTTGATTGTGATGAAAACAATGTTTATTCGAATATTATTCGAGTGGATAGACGATTGAACCAAACAGAAGGTTTTTTTGCTTCAAAATTTACGGTTTTTATTAAAAATCCTACGAAAAAGAAAATCGCTTACCAAATCCAAGATATCGATGGTAATATCTTAAAAAAGAAGATGTTCGAGGATAAAGAAATTGCTTTTACAGATGGTTTCGAATTGAAAGACGGAGCTTATTTCATGTTTTTGATTGATGAAGATTTACATAATATTATCGATTCAAAAAAAATAACAAAAATTTCAAAGTGATTTGATGTTCTGCATTTGAGTATTTGAATGTTTAAGTGTTAAAAATTAACGCTCAAACATTCAAACATTCAAACATTCAAAATTATCTTGGTTTATATCTTGATGCCGTTAGAATTTTTTGAGCATCATTCTCTTGTAGCATTTGTTCTAAGGTGATATTAGGATTATTGTTCATGTATTGTTTAATAATTTGCCAACCGACCCAGCTTCCGGAGTTACCAGGTGACTCTGGCGGCATGCCAGGCGATGTCGGACCGACCTCAATTAATCCTTGTAATTTTTTCATGTTTTTATCATATAATCTTTCGATAAATACCGTTTTCCACATTTCTCCTTCATTTGCAGTGAGCCATTCAGCCTGTTTTGCCGTAATTCCCAACTTGACATGCTCCTCAATATGTGGTTGTAATAAATCTAAGACGTAGAGAACTTTGCCATTGTGAATCATTTTATCAATTAGGCGTAAGCCATTGTTTTGCCCTACGATTTCTCTTGATAGTGCCTCGATTGCTTTCGGCACAAGATGTTGTCGATTCATCGTTCGGGTGATGTAATTTGGTAATTGTACCTCAGGATAATAATAAGGTTGATAATCTGCTCCTAAGAACATGTCTAAGCCGACAATAATTTGCTCTTTTCCGATAGTTGCTGCTCCGATTCCATATTCGGATATGAAAGTAGTCACGGTCGGTGTCGGTTGGTTTGGAAAATAATATTTATGAAACTGAAAAGCCTTTTCGAAATCTTTTTCTATTGCTGAGAAATCACCATAGACCAGTTGACACGTATCATATAACTCTTTGATGTAAGGATGAGAGATAAACTTTGAAATGATAGTGTCATAGCTCATTGTTGTATCCTGTAACCGTTTGAACCCCATGATTTCAGAAAAGTATAAATCCGCGAAATAGTCGTATTTATCATTTAATTGATTCAGGCTTTGAGCTAAATTATTAGTATCAATTTGAAACAATTCTTGTTCAAATCGTTGTACATTAACCGTGACATCGATATCAGAAACGTCAGGATAGTTGTTACCATTACAACCCACAACCGTCAGGATGGATAAAACGCTTAGTACAAAATAGAAATTCTTGACTATTATTTTAATTGGCATAAATTGAAGTGATTATTTTTAATAATTATAGAATACCAGTATTTTGCAAAATTACAAACGTAATCTAAACGATTGAAGTATCCGTTGAATTATATCGCAGAATACTTTTTACTTATTTTATTAGGGAACAGCTCAATTAATAAGCTACCCGCTATGGCACGAAATGAAGTTCAGCACCGTTTAAAGCTATTTTTTCTTTAAGAAGTTTTTTTAATCATGGTATCTCAAGGATTTAGGATTGATTTTAAGATTTCAAAGGTAAAAATAAATTAAGACGAGTAGATTATTGGTTACCGATTTCCTTATTATGTACAACTGCTTAATTTTAAACATCAAAAACTTAAATGATATGAAAAGATTCATTACAGTAGTCGTCTTAGCAATTATCACAGCAACGACAATTAATGCACAAAGTTTTCGCTTAGGAGTGCAGGCCAGTCCGACATTTTCTTGGATGACGACGAATCAACCGACAATTGCTGGTGAAGGCGTGAACTTGGGCTTAGAAGTTGGACTTTTAGGAGATTATTATTTACAAAATGGCAGGTATGCGATTTCATCGGGTGTTTCTTTTTTAGCGAATCAAGGAGGTGGCTTAGTTTATGAGACAGGTGGAAATTTATTTCCTGATTCAGACCTGTCAAACGTAGCTTTGGATAGTATAGGCAACGGTTCTCAAGTGGATTTTAGTTTTCAATATGTGGAGATACCATTTTCTGTAAAACTACGTGGAGGAACGGGTGATTTAGGATATTATGTTCAAATACCTTACTTTTCGTTGGCTTTCCCAATCAAAGGACGTGCGGATATAGGAGCTTTTGAAGATGAAAATATAATCAGTAGTGTAATTCCGTTAGCATTCACCTGGGGAGTAGGAGCAGGTGCAGAGTATCAAATTAATGATTTGACGCTCATAGGCGGCTTATCTTATCAAAATTCCATCTTAGATATAATGAAAGATAACGGGATATTGGTAAATGGCGAAAAAGAAGACGCTAAACAAATTATTAATAGGATCACACTGCGGGTAGGAATATTCTTTTAGACGACAGATTATTGAAGATAATAGGCAATTTTATAATTAAAGTTGCCTATTATTTTTTTATTAAAAAATATAAGCTAATTGTTTATAATTGACAATCAAGATGTTATAAAAAATCATTTAATTTCTCCATAAAAACTCCTAAAAAAAATAGCGCAACCTATTGACATCTCGCCTTGTTTTTACTAAATTGATGAAAGTTTAATGATATTCATAAGTAAACAAAGCTGATTTTAGTGACTATAAAACAATTTATAAAATACCTTAGATTCGAAAAACGCTACTCTCCTCATACGATTTTAGCGTATGAAAATGATTTGTCTGCATTCAAATCGTTTTTGAGTGAAACTTATGAGATCAATGATTTAACGATTGCTGACACTCAACATATACGCTCTTGGGTCGTCAGTTTAATGAGAAGTGATATTGCAAATGCGACAATCAATCGGAAAGTCGCCAGTCTAAAATCTTTTTATAAATATTTACAAATTCATTTTGACTCAAGTCAAAATCCAATAAGTGGAGTCGTAACACCAAAAATTAGAAAAAGACTTCCAACTTTTGTAAAAACAACAGAGATAACGGATTTGTTAAATTCGTTTATAGAAACGGATGATTACGTTTCGATAAGAGATAAGATGGTCATTGAGTTATTATATGTTACAGGAATAAGACGCTCAGAGCTAATGGGACTGACTTATCAAAGTATTAATTTTCATAAAGGCCTTATAAAAGTATTAGGAAAACGCAAGAAAGAACGACTTATACCAATTAGCAAAGACTTGTGTAGCAAGCTACAAGCGTATTGGTCTATTCGACAAGAAAATTTTCAAACAGACGATAGGCATTTCTTTTTGACAAAAAAGGGAAAACCGCTTTATCCTAAAGCTATTTATAATATTGTAAGAAAATATTTAGAAGGCTTCACAACGGTTGAACAGAAAAGTCCTCACACACTTAGGCACTCTTTCGCCACACATTTATTGAATAACGGAGCGGAACTGAATGCTATAAAAGAATTGTTGGGACATGAGAGTTTAGCAGCTACACAGGTTTATACACATACGACTTTAAGTAAACTGAAAAGTGCTTATTTGAAAGCACATCCAAAAGCAAGTAATTGATATGAAATACACATTTTGATATTAAATGTGTAATTGTTAATATAAAATAGCATAGATATGAAAATACACACGCAATCAGTACATTTTGACGCAGACGCTAAGTTAATTGAGTTTATTGAACAGAAAGTAGGAAAGTTAGAAAGATTTTTTGATCATATTATTATGGCAGACGTAATTCTTAGGTTAGAAAATAATGGACAGATAAAAGATAAAATAGCTGAGATTAAAATAAAAGTACCAGGAACGGTGCTTATAGCTAAAGAAACTGAAAAATCTTTTGAGGCCGCAGTTGACTCTTCAACGGAAGCATTACGCCGTCAATTGATTAAGCATAAAGAAAGAATGCGTGCGTAAGAATTATTTTTTAAAAAAATTAAATAATAGTTTGAAAAAAAGGCTTATGTAGCTATATTTGCGGCTCATAAGCCTTTCTTAATAGTGAAAGCAAACTAAAAACAATTTTTTTAGTATTTTTTTTGAAAAAGTTTGGATATTAAAAAAAACGTTGTAAATTTGCGTTCGTTTTTAACAAGGAGGTTAAAACTAATCTTAAGAAGTTAGGATTGAATTCAAAAAAAATAACAATAATTGCCGATGTAGCTCAGTTGGCCAGAGCAGCTGATTTGTAATCAGCGGGTCGGGGGTTCGAATCCCTCCATCGGCTCTTTTTTTATTTAAAAGAGTTAATAGAGTAAATAGGCGGGGATGCGCCGAAGTTGGAGAGTCGGGGCAGACTGTAAATCTGTTGCCTAAGGCTGAATAGGTTCGAATCCTATCATCCCCACAAGTTTCAAATAATTAATATCTTTAGATATTAAAAATGCGGGCGTAGCTCAGTTGGTAGAGCATCAGCCTTCCAAGCTGAGGGTCGAGGGTTCGAGTCTCTTCGCCCGCTCTAAAAGTCAAGAAAAACAAAAGGGGGAAACCCCTTTTGTTTTATAGGCTTTTCTAAAAAAGCATCAATTAATTTTGATGCCGATGTAGCTCAGGGGTAGAGCGTTTCCTTGGTAAGGAAGAGGTCACGGGTTCAAATCCCGTCATTGGCTCAGATAATTGGACATATTTAATAATCTTAACATTACTTTTCAAAAACTAATAAACCGATGGCTAAGGAAACATTCCAAAGAGGTAAACCTCACGTGAATATCGGAACAATTGGTCACGTTGACCACGGTAAAACGACATTGACGGCAGCAATTACTTACGTATTATCAAAATCAGGACTTGCTGAGAAGAAAGATTATGACTCAATTGATGGTGCTCCTGAGGAGAAAGAAAGAGGTATCACTATCAATACTGCACACGTTGAGTATGAAACAGAGAATCGTCACTATGCACACGTTGACTGTCCAGGTCACGCCGATTATGTGAAGAACATGGTTACGGGTGCGGCTCAAATGGATGGTGCTATTTTAGTATGTGCGGCAACTGATGGTCCTATGCCTCAGACTCGTGAGCACATCTTATTAGCTCGCCAGGTTGGTGTTCCTAATATTGTTGTTTTCTTGAACAAGGCTGACTTAGTTGATGACGAAGAGATGTTAGAGTTAGTAGATATGGAAGTTCGTGAATTATTAGATGCTTATGACTATGGAGGTGATGATGCAGCTGTAATCGCAGGTTCTGCTTTATTAGCTTTAGGTGATGATGAAGATGCTACTGCTAAGATTTTAGAATTGATGGCTGCTGTAGATGCTGAAATTCCTGAGCCAGTACGTGAAGTTGATAAAGACTTCTTGATGCCTGTTGAGGATGTATTTACAATTACAGGTCGTGGTACTGTTGCTACAGGTCGTATCGAGCGTGGTGTTATCAATGTAGGTGATAAAGTAGAAATCTTAGGTTTCGGTGAGAAAATCGACTCTACTATCACAGGTGTTGAGATGTTCCGTAAGATCTTAGATCGTGGTGAAGCAGGTGATAATGCAGGTTTATTATTACGTGGTATCAATAAAGCTGATATTCGTCGTGGTATGGTAATTTGTAAGCCAGGTTCTGTTAAGCCTCACACTAAATTCAAATGTGAAGTTTACGTATTAGGTAAAGATGAAGGTGGTCGTCACACGCCATTCTTCAACGGATACCGTCCTCAGTTCTACTTCCGTACAACGGACGTAACAGGTGACATTAGCTTACCTGAAAATGTAGAAATGGTAATGCCAGGTGATAACGTAACATTAACTGTTAACTTGATTGCTCCTATCGCAATGGAAAAAGGTTTACGCTTCGCAATTCGTGAAGGTGGACGTACAGTTGGTGCAGGTCAAGTTACTGAAATTCTTGATTAATATACACTAGATATATAGTACGGGAGGTTAGACGTGTGTCTGACCTCCTTTACTTATGGTATCTATAAAATACGGGCATAGCTCAGCTGGTAGAGCAGTGGTCTCCAAAACCAAAGGTCGAGGGTTCAAATCCTTCTGCCCGTGCAAAATAAATCATTATTTATTGTAATGATTACCTAAATTTAGAAAGGTTAATAGCCGCAAAGACATTGTTACTTGCTGTCTATTAACCTTTTAATTACTAAAGCCTATTATGGAAAAGGTAAAGGAATATGTTTTAGCAAGCTACAACGAATTAGTAAATAAAGTAACTTGGCCTGCAATGTCTGAGTTACAAAGCAGTACTATTTTGGTATTAGTAGCTTCATTAATTATCGCACTGGTTATCTTTGCGATGGATACTGCATCAAACTTTATTTTGCAGACTTTAATTTACGGTTAGAAAAACTAAAATCTCCACATGGCTACACGCTGGTATTGTTTAAGAGTAATTAGTGGGAAAGAACGCAAACTAAAAGAACGTATTGAATTAGAAATCAAGCGTTCTAAGTGGAACGATTTTATCCCATCTGTTGTAGTGCCTACTGAAAAAGTCTATAAAATTAGAAATGGTAAGAAAGTGATTTTAGAAAAAAATATCTTACCTGGGTACATTTTAATAGAAGCTGAAGAAGGAAAGCTAAATGGAGAAATTGCTCAATCAATCGCAAATATCAATAATGTCATTCATTTCTTAGGAAAACAGGTACCGACGCCGATGAGAGAGTCTGAAGTGAACAGAACACTTGGTAAAGTTGATGAGGCGAAAGATGCAGGTGTGGCATTAGAGGAACCGTTCATAGTAGGAGAAACAGTCAAAATTATTGATGGACCTTTCAATGAGTTTGTTGGGACAATTCAAGAAATTAATGACGAGAAGAAGAAATTAAAAGTGATTGTAAAAATATTTGGTAGAGGAACTGAAGTTGAACTAAACTTTATCCAGGTAGAAAAGCAGTCATAATCTATTTATAGTTATTGAAATATTCTGTAACGCACATAAATTTTAAAATCATTAGCAATGGCTAAAGAAATTCAAACTTTTATTAAGTTGCAAGTTACAGGTGGTAGGGCTAACCCTGCACCTCCGATTGGACCTGCTTTAGGTGCAAAAGGGGTAAACATCATGGAATTCTGTAAGCGTTTTAATGCAAAGACGCAAGATGACATGGGGAAAACTTTGCCGGTTGTTATTACGGTTTATAAAGACAAATCTTTTGACTTTGTAATCAAAACACCTCCGGCGGCAGTGCAATTATTAGAAGCAGCTAAGAAAAAGAAAGGTTCTGGCGTTCCTAACCGTAATAAAATCGGTTCGGTAACTTGGGATCAGATCAAATTAATTGCTGAAAATAAAATGCCTGATTTAAATTGTTTCTCTGTAGAGTCAGGAATGAGAATGGTAGCAGGTACGGCACGCAGTATGGGACTTACTGTGGATGGTACACCACCTTGGGAACAAGCATAGTGTAGGCTAAATCTATATTTAAAATTTTATATTTTAGATATATACAATTTCAGATTGTAATAACACTCCTAAAGCTAAGAGTAGTTATGTATTTAGACCAAAGACTCCGAAAAGGTTCGGATGCTCTTGAAGGAAGTTCAGCAAGAACTGAACGCTATTACCTCAATACAGATGTTCCTAAACGAATGTCTGTACAAATCAGTTAAAATGGCAAGAATTCCAAAAAGAAGAAAAGCTGTCGAAGGAAAGTATGACGCAACAAAACATTACGATGTCTTAGAGGCTTGTAGTGTTGTGAAGGAAGTTAATACGGCAAAATTCGACGCATCGGTGGATTTACATATCCGCCTCGGGGTTGATCCTCGAAAAGCTGATCAGGCTATACGTGGTACAGTGACTCTTCCTCACGGTACCGGTAAATCAAAAAGCGTCCTTGTTTTTTGTACGCCTGACAAAGAAGAAGAAGCAAGAGCAGCAGGTGCTGATTACGTTGGACTCGATGAGTATATCGAAAAAGTACAAAGTGGTTGGACTGACGTTGATGTCATCGTTGCTATGCCTACCGTTATGGCTAAAGTTGGTCGTTTAGGACGTATTTTAGGTCCTCGTGGCTTGATGCCAAATCCAAAATCAGGAACTGTTACAATGGATATTGCGAAAGCAGTGGGAGATGTAAAAGGTGGTAAAATCGCCTTCCGTGTTGATAAATACGGAATTGTACATGCTTCTGTTGGTCGTGTATCATTTTCAGCTGATAAGTTGGCCGCAAATGCAACGGAGTTGATTTCTACATTATTAAAAATGAAGCCATCAGCTGCAAAAGGGGTTTATATGAAGTCTATCACTTTAGCTTCTACAATGAGTCCGGGTATCAAAGTCGATACAAAATCTGTTCGTTAATCGAGTTTGATTCAATCAATCTAAAATTGATTTTATTAAACTAAATGCTTCTGAAAATGACAAAAGCAGAAAAAACGCAATTAATCGAAGAACTTGTAACTAAGTTCTCTGAATCTAAATTTTTCTACCTAACTAACTTCTCTAAGTTGACGGCAGAACAGACGACGAACCTACGTCGTTTATGCTACGAGAAAGAGGTTGAAATGGTAGTGATTAAGAATAAATTAATCAAAAAAGCTTTACAACGTATTTCTGAAGATCAATACAAAGATGTTTTTGAACATTTGGCTGGCCCTACAGCTGTATTATTTTCAGAAACAGGTAAGAAACCTGCGGAAGTTCTTAAGGAATACCGCAAGACGAATGAGATGCCGACTTTAAAAGCGGCTTATATCGATTCTTCTGTTATCGCAGGTGACGACCAAATCGATTACTTATCAACTTTAAAGTCGAAAGAGGATCTAATTGGAGATTTGATTGGATTATTACAATCGCCAATGAGCAACTTGATGAGTGCTTTAAACTCTGGAGGATCGACTATCCACGGCTTGCTACAAGCTTTGGAAGAGAGAGGAGAGTAAGATTCATATTGAATTTGGCTTCCATTTTATATCCTGCAAATGGTTACGCATTGTAGGAGTAAATTCAAAATAAAAACAGCAATTGCTGTTGTGAAAAACTAATTTAAAGAACATTCTTAAAAAATTATTAAAATGGCTGATTTAAAAGCTCTTGCAGATCAATTAGTAAACTTAACTGTAAAGGAAGTAAGTGATTTAGCAACTATCTTAAAAGACGAATACGGAATCGAACCAGCTGCTGCTGCTGTTGCTGTTGCAGGTCCTGCAGGTGCAGGTGCAGGCGAAGCTGCTGCTGAACAAACTGAGTTTGATGTAATCTTATCATCATTTGGTTCTGCTAAATTAGCAGTTGTAAAAGCAGTTAAATCTGCAATGGGTGTTGGTTTGAAAGATGCGAAAGCATTAGTTGATTCTGCTCCAGGTACATTGAAAGAAAAAGTATCTAAAGAAGAAGCGGAAGCATTAAAAGAAGCTTTAGAGGCAGCAGGTGCTTCTGTTGAAGTAAAATAATTTTTCTTTAGTGAACTAGTTCTTGAGTCAAGGTGTTTTATACTTTGTTCAAAACTTACACTATCGTTCAAGTTGATTTTAACTTCTTTTATTTAACAATAAATACTTTGTAAAAGGCTGATTTTTACAATTTACATAGTACAGAGATAGGTTAGTAGGCTTAGTCAAGCGATATTTGGCTAAGCCTATACCTGTCTAAAGCATACAATAAAATTAAATTTAAGATTTGGTTTTTGATGTATGTTTGTTTTATATGCCGAACAAATTAAAAGAAGAGTTTGTTACTCACGGCATTGATATCTTATCTTCAAAATTCCGGCTTAAAAATATTTATACATGGCATCAAACAGCAATGTTGTTGCTGACGGCAGCAAAAAACGCATCAGCTTTGGAAAAATTAAGCATTTATCTGCTTATCCGGATTTTTTAGGGATCCAAATCCAATCCTTTCAGGAATTTTTTCAATTAGAAACGACTCCAGAAAATCGTGGAGAGGAAGGACTCTTTAAAGTATTTATGGAGAATTTCCCTATCACCGATGCTCGAAACATTTTCGTTTTAGAGTTTTTAGATTATTTCGTTGACCCACCAAGGTACTCTATCGAAGAGTGTATGCAGCGTGGATTGACTTATAGTGTTCCTTTAAAAGCGAAACTGAGGTTATCGTGTAATGATGAAGAACACGTTGATTTCAAGACGATTGTACAAGATGTATTCTTAGGAAACATACCTTACATGACGCCGAAAGGTACGTTTGTAGTAAATGGTGCGGAGCGAGTTATCGTTTCTCAGTTGCACCGTTCACCAGGTGTATTTTTTGGTCAAAGTTTCCACCCGAATGGTACGAAAATTTATTCTGCGAGAGTCATTCCTTTCAAGGGGGCTTGGATGGAGTTTGCTACGGATATTAACACCGTAATGTACGCTTATATTGATCGTAAGAAAAAATTTCCTGTCACTACATTGTTGCGTGCAATCGGTTATGATTCTGATCATCAAATTTTAGATCTTTTCAACTTAGCGGATGAGTTACAGGTAACTGAAGATTCATTAGAAGCCTCTGTAGGTCGTAAGTTAGCAGCTCGTGTATTAAGAAGTTGGACGGAGGATTTTGTAGATGAGGACACCGGTGAGGTGGTGACTATTGAGCGTAATGAAATCATCTTAGAACGTGATACCGTTCTTGATGAAGATCATATCGACTTAATTTTAGACACTGGAGTAGAGACGATTATCTTGCAACGTGAAGATGTTGATGAAGATTACTCCATTATTTATAATACTTTACAAAAAGACCCTTCAAGTTCAGAAATTGAAGCGGTACAATATATATATCGTCAGTTAAGAGGAACAGATCCACCAGATGAAGAAACAGCTCGTGGTATTATTGACAAGTTGTTCTTCTCTGACAAACGTTATAATTTAGGTGACGTAGGTCGTTACAAAATCAACCGTAAGTTGAATTTGGATACACCTCGTGAAACTTTAGTTTTAACGAAAGAAGATATCATCGAAATAGTGAAATATTTGGTTCGTTTAATGAATCAAAGAGCAGAAATTGATGATATTGACCATTTAAGTAATCGTCGTGTAAGAACAGTTGGGGAACAGTTGTATGCTCAGTTTGGTGTTGGTTTGGCTCGTATGGCCAGAACGATCCGTGAGCGTATGAATGTACGTGATAACGAAGTATTTACACCGATTGATTTGATTAATGCCAGAACATTATCTTCTGTAATTAATTCATTCTTCGGTACATCACAGTTATCACAATTTGCCGACCAAACGAATCCACTTTCGGAGATTACACACAAACGTCGTATTTCAGCATTAGGACCTGGAGGTTTATCTCGTGAGCGTGCTGGTTTTGAGGTTCGAGATGTTCACTATTCTCACTACGGTCGTTTATGTACAATTGAAACTCCTGAAGGACCGAATATTGGTTTGATTTCGACACTTTGTGTACATGCAAAGGTGAATAAAATGGGATTCTTAGAAACACCATATCGTCGAGTTGACGAAGGACGTGTTGTCGTAGAAGAAGAACCGATTTATCTATCAGCAGAAGGTGAGGATATGGCGATCATCGCTCAAGCGAATGCACCGATTACAGAGCAAGGTGCTTTTGAAACAGATAGAGTGAAATGTCGTGAGCATGGTGATTTCCCTGTATTACAGCCAGAGGAAATCGAGTTTATGGACGTCGCACCGAACCAAATTGTAGGTGTTTCCGCTTCGATGATTCCTTTCTTAGAGAATGATGATGCGAATCGTGCCTTGATGGGATCAAACATGCAGCGTCAAGCTGTACCTTTACTAAAACCGGATTCTCCAATTGTAGGAACAGGTTTGGAAGGTCAAGTCGCTCGTGATTCTCGTATGTTGATTAATGCAGAAGGAACAGGTGTTGTTGAATACGTTGATTCTACTCAAATTGTGATTCGTTACGATAGAACATCAGAAGATCAATTAGTATCTTTTGAAGATAATCGTAAGGCTTATGATTTAATCAAATTCCGTAGAACGAATCAGGGAACTTGTATTAACTTAAAACCTATCGTTCGTAAAGGTGATAGAGTAGAAAAAGGAATGATCCTTTGTGATGGTTATGCGACTCAACAAGGAGAATTGGCTTTAGGTCAAAACCTCTTAGTATCGTTTATGCCTTGGAAAGGGTATAACTTTGAGGATGCGATTGTATTATCTGAAAGAGTTGTACGTGAGGATGTGTTCACATCGTTACACATTCAGCATTTTGAATTAGATGTACGTGATACGAAATTGGGAGAGGAAGAGTTAACAAATGATATCCCTAACGTCAGCGAGGAAGCAACTAAAGATTTAGATGAAAATGGTATCATCAGAATTGGTGCAAGAATCAAGGAAGGAGATATCATTATTGGTAAGATTACACCAAAAGGTGAATCTGATCCTACTCCTGAAGAGAAGTTATTACGTGCTATCTTTGGTGATAAAGCAGGTGACGTAAAAGATGCTTCATTAAAAGCATCTCCTTCCACAAGAGGTATCATTATCAATAAGCAGTTATTCGCAAGAGCGAAAAAAGATAAAGCTCAAAAAGCGAAGGAAAAAGAACTGATCAAAAAGTTAGATACTGCACATAACGGAGCTGTTAACGAACTGAAACTAATCTTGATTGACAAATTGATGATTTT
This sequence comes from Saprospiraceae bacterium, assembly GCA_965662365.1. Taxonomy (GTDB): domain Bacteria; phylum Bacteroidota; class Bacteroidia; order Chitinophagales; family Saprospiraceae; genus CAWVWD01. The sequence continues at coordinate 33,490 of CBFIHR010000012.1, read as the reverse complement.
GTTAAAAGATAAAGGTTCAGAAGGTGTGAGAAGTATTTACAACGAAATGTTGATTCCTAAAGGAGTCCGTTTTGGTCAAGATGTATTGAAAGAATTAGACTACACTACTGTTGATTATTCTGGTTGGACAAACGACGAACATACAAATGACTTAATTAAGCGATTGTTACACAATTTCAGTATTAAGTTGAACGAAGAAATTGGACGTTACAAGCGTGAGAAATTCAATATTAGTATTGGTGATGAGTTGCCAGCAGGTGTATTGAAGTTAGCGAAAGTTTACATGGCTAAGAAGCGTAAGCTGAAGGTTGGTGATAAATTAGCGGGTCGTCACGGTAACAAAGGTATTGTAGCAAGAATCGTTCGTTATGAAGATATGCCGTTTCTAGAAGACGGAACGCCAGTGGATATTGTATTAAATCCATTAGGTGTACCTTCTCGTATGAACTTGGGGCAAATCTTTGAAACGGTATTAGGTTGGGCCGGTAAGAAATTAGGTGAGAAATATGGAACGCCTATTTTCGATGGTGCAAAATCCTATGAAATCGAAGACAAGATAGAGGAGGCAGGTTTACCATCTTATGGTCAAACTTACTTGTATGATGGTGAAACAGGAGATAGATTCCACCAAACCGCAACGGTTGGTATTATCTATATGTTGAAATTATCACACATGGTTGATGATAAGATGCACGCACGTTCGATCGGGCCTTATTCATTGATTACGCAACAGCCGCTTGGTGGTAAAGCACAGTTTGGTGGTCAGCGTCTTGGAGAGATGGAGGTTTGGGCATTAGAGGCATTTGGTGCATCAAACATCCTTCGTGAAATGTTGACAATCAAGTCAGATGATATTAATGGTCGTGCAAAAGCTTACGAAGCAATCGTTAAAGGTGATAACTTGCCAACTCCAGGAATTCCGGAGTCATTTAACGTATTGGTTCATGAGTTACGTGGTCTTGCATTAGAATTGAAATTTCAATAAAAAATATGATGATAGAGCAAAAGTCTACGAAGTGTAGGCTTTTGCTTTTCGCATCATTCAAAGTTTTCTTATATGGCATTTAAGAAAAATCATAAAATCAACAGTGATTTCTCTACAATTTCAGTTTCGTTATCATCTCCAGATGATATTTTAGAACGTTCTTACGGAGAGGTTCTAAAACCTGAAACTATTAACTATCGTTCTTACAAACCAGAACGTGACGGTTTATTTTGTGAGCGAATTTTCGGGCCTGTAAAGGATTACGAATGTTACTGTGGAAAATACAAACGTATTCGTTATAAAGGAATCGTTTGTGATAGATGTGGAGTTGAAGTAACAGAAAAGAAAGTTCGTCGTGAACGTATGGGACACATTAAATTGGTCGTTCCCGTTGTTCATATTTGGTTCTTTAAATCGTTGCCAAATAAGATTGGTTACTTATTAGGTTTGTCTTCTAAGAAATTAGAAACAATCATTTACTACGAACGCTATGTGGTTATTAACGCAGGTGTGAAGGAGAAAGATGGTTTGGCGAAGATGGACTTATTGACGGAAGAGGAATATCTTGAAATCTTAGACGAATTACCAAAAGAGCAACACATGATGGAGGATTCTCATCCTGACAAGTTTGTTGCGAAAATGGGAGCAGAAGCTGTCCGTGACCTTTTGGAAAGGTTAGAATTAGATAAACTTTCTTACGCTTTACGTAATCAAGCAGCTACGGAAACTTCTCAACAACGTAAAAACGAAGCATTAAAGCGTTTACGTGTCGTTGAAGCATTCCGCGACGGACAAACTCGTATGGAGAATAAACCAGAATGGACAATTATCCAATTCTTACCGGTTGTTCCGCCAGAGTTACGTCCTTTAGTACCGTTAGATGGTGGTCGTTTTGCAAGTTCAGATTTGAATGATTTATATCGTCGTGTCATTATTCGTAATAATCGTTTGAAGCGTCTTTTGGAGATTAAAGCTCCTGAGGTGATTTTGAGAAACGAAAAACGAATGTTGCAAGAGGCAGTCGATTCACTTTTTGATAACTCTCGTAAATCAAATGCAGTAAAAGCAGAAGGTGGCCGTGCATTAAAATCATTAAGTGATATTCTGAAAGGTAAGCAAGGTCGTTTCCGTCAAAACTTATTAGGTAAGCGTGTGGATTATTCAGGTCGTTCGGTCATCGTTGTAGGGCCAACTTTGAAGATCCATGAATGTGGTTTACCAAAAGGTATGGCAGCGGAGCTGTTTAAGCCGTTCATTATTCGTAAATTAATCGAAAGAGGTATTGTAAAAACGGTTAAGTCTGCCAAGAAATTGGTTGATAGAAAAGATCCTGTGATTTGGGAAATCCTTGAAAATGTATTGAAAGGTCACCCGATCATGTTAAACCGAGCTCCAACATTACACCGTTTATCAATTCAGGCTTTTCAGCCAAAATTGATTGAAGGTAAAGCGATTCAGTTACACCCGTTAGTGTGTACAGCATTCAACGCCGATTTTGATGGTGATCAAATGGCGGTTCACTTACCATTAAGTCATGCTGCTATTTTAGAGGCACAAGTACTGATGTTAGGTGCACATAACATGTTGAACCCTCAAAACGGTACGCCGATTACACTTCCGACACAGGATATGGTCTTAGGATTATATTACATTACAAAAGGAAGAAAATCAACGCCAGAACGTAAAGTAAAAGGGGAAGGAAAAATATTCTACTCTGATGAAGAAGCAATGATTGCTTTGAATGAAGGGAAAGTTGAATTACACGCTTGGGTAAAGGTGAGAACAAAAGTTCGTAATCCTGAAACAGGAGAGTTAGAAAAAACTTTATTAGAAACAACGGTTGGACGTATTTTATTCAATCAAATTGTTCCTGAAAAAGTAGGTTTTGTTAATGAATTATTGACAAAGAAAAAACTACGTGGTGTAATTGGTGGAATCCTTGAAATTGCTAACGTTGAAGAGACGGCAAAGTTATTAGATGATGCTAAGGAACTTGGTTTCATGTGGGCATTCAAAGGTGGATTATCATTCAACCTACCGGATTTGATTGAGCCTTCTATCAAGAAGTCAACGCTTGCAGAAGCACAAGCTTTGGTCGATGAAGTAGTCGAAAATTATGATATGGGATTAATTACCAATAACGAACGTTATAATCAGGTAATTGACCAGTGGACTTATGCCGATAACAAGATTACGGAGCAGTTGATGATCGAGATGAAAGAACATAAGCAAGGGTTTAACTCGGTATATATGATGTTAGATTCGGGGGCTCGTGGTTCTAAACAACAGATTAAGCAGCTTTGTGGATTACGTGGATTGATGGCTAAGCCGAGAAAATCAGGTGATACAGGTGGAGCGATTATTGAGAATCCGATTTTATCGAATTTCGTTGATGGTTTATCTGTTCAAGATTACTTTATCTCTACACACGGTGCTCGTAAAGGTCTTGCGGATACGGCGTTAAAAACTGCTGATGCGGGGTATTTAACACGTCGTTTGGTAGATGTATCTCAAGATGTTGTCATCATCGAAGAAGATTGTCATACATTAAGAGGGATTGAAGTAACGGCATTAAAAGAAAACGAAAAAGTAATTCAGCCGCTATCGGATAGAATCTACGGTCGTTATACTTTAGAAGATGTTATCGATCCTGTAACAGATGAGGTAATTGTAGAAGCAGATACTTATATTACTCGTGTAGTTGCTCAGAGAATCGAAGATGCAGGTATTGAGTCTGTCTATATTCGCTCGGTATTAACTTGTGAAACGGAGCGTGGTGTTTGTGTAATGTGTTATGGTAAAAACTTGGCAACAGGTCGCTTATCAGAACATGGTGATGCCGTTGGTATTATTGCTGCACAATCAATCGGTGAGCCGGGTACACAGTTGACTTTACGTACATTCCACGTTGGTGGTACGGCTTCTCGTACAGCGGAAGAGTCTCAAATCAAATCTAAGTTTAAAGCAAGGGTAGAATTCGAAGAAATTCGTACAACGCAACGCTTGAACGAAGACGGTTCAACGACTAATATCGTACTAGCACGTTCTGCGGAAGTTCGTTTGATTGATCCGAATAATCCTCAGAAAGTTTATACAACACAGCATATACCTTATGGTGCAACATTATATGTAAAACATGATCAGGTTATTGAGAAGGATACGGTAATCTGTGAATGGGATCCTTATAACGCTGTCATCGTTACAGAATTTGAAGGGGTTGTTCGTTTTGAGATGATTGAAGAAGGGGTTACTTATCGTGAAGAGGTCGATGATGCGACAGGTTTCCGTGAGAAAGTAATTATCGAAGCGAAGAAGAAGAAGAAAATTCCGACAATTATCATCGAAAATACAGACGAAGAGGTATTACGTAAATATAACTTACCAGTAGGTTCTCACATCGTTGTAAAAGATGGTGCAGCTGTACGACCAGGAGAGCAATTGGTGAAAATTCCTCGTAGTTTAGGTGGAATTGCCGATATTACGGGTGGTTTACCTCGTGTAACAGAGTTATTTGAAGCACGTAATCCATCGAATCCTTCAGTTGTTTCTGAAATTGATGGTGTGATTAGCTTTGGTAAAATCAAACGTGGTAATCGTGAAGTTATCGTAACATCAAAAGACGAATTACGCCGTAAGTACTTAGTTGGTTTATCTAAACACATCTTGGTACAAGAAGGTGACTTTGTTCGTGCAGGTACACAATTATCAGACGGTGCAACCGCTCCTCGTGATATTTTAAATATTAAAGGACCTTATGCTGTACAGGCATACTTAGTGAACGGTGTTCAAGAAGTATATCGTACACAGGGTGTTGTAATTAACGATAAGCACATCGAAGTGATTGTTCGTCAGATGATGCGTCGTGTTCAAATCTTGGACGCAGGGGATACAATATTCTTAGAAAAAGAAGCTGTCGAAAAGTATGATTTCTTGAAAGAAAATGATAGAATTTTCGATAAGAAAATCGTAACAGATTCAGGTGATTCTAAAACATTGGTTGAAGGGCAGATGGTAAGTGTTCGTCAATTACGGGAAGAAAATTCACAATTACGTCGTAAAGATAAAAAATTAGTGAAGTTCCGTGATGCGATTCCATCAACATCAATGCCTGTATTACAAGGTATTACGAAAGCATCTTTAGGTACGAAATCTTGGATTTCAGCCGCATCGTTCCAAGAAACGACAAAAGTTATCAGTTCAGCAGCAATTGCCGCTAAACAAGATCACTTATATGGTTTGAAAGAGAACGTAATTGTTGGTAAGCCAATTCCGGCAGGAACAGGTATTCGTAAGTATCAGAAGTTATTAGTAGGAGATAAGTCAGAAATGGGGTATTATGAACTAACTGACGAAGATAGAAGAAGAGCAGCGGAATTTTAATTATTCCTAATTGCTAAAAATATAAAACGGGCATTTCCTTCGGGATTTGCCCGTTTTTAGTTTCAATCGGTTGCATTATTTTATGGAGGAGACAATGGTAAAAAATAGAAAGGTCGAACGCTACCAACGCTCGACCTTTTAGATCTACAATTCAACAAGATTATTCGCTCAGAAAGTGAATTTTATTTTCTACAGCGTTTATTGTTTATCTTATTTTTCACAAAGTCTATTCTTCTGCTGCTTTCATTTCCTCAACCCAATCAAACAATGCAGGAGACATACCCATATTAACAAATCCTCCATCATGGAAAAGATTTTGCATTGTCACTTTGCGAGTCAAATCCGAGAACATCATCACGCAATAATCCGCACATTCGTCAGCTGTTGCATTACCTAAAGGTGATACTTTTTCAGCATAAGAAAAGAAGTCGTTAAAACCTTTTACACCACTTCCTGCTGTTGTCATCGTTGGAGATTGAGAGATGGTGTTGACACGAACTTTATTACGAGTGCCGTAGTGATAGCCGAAGCTACGAGCGATTGATTCTAATATGGCTTTTGCTTCTGCCATTTCGTTATAATCTGGAAATGTACGTTGTGCTGCCATATAAGATAATCCAAGAACAGAACCCCAGTCATTGATCGCATCTAATTTATAAGCAGTTTGCAACATTTTGTGAAAAGATAATGCCGAAACATCTAATGATTTCAAGGTCCAGTCATGCTTTAGATTCGTGTATTCACGACCTTTACGTACATTGATAGACATACCGATAGAATGTAAAACGAAATCGACTTTTCCACCCAAAACTTCCATCGACTTTTCAAAAAGATTTTTTAAATCGTCCATATTTGTTGCATCGGCAGGAATAATTTCAGCGTTTAGTTTTTCGCCTAATTCGTTGATTTTTCCAAAACGCATCGCTACAGGAGCATTGGTCAAGGTGATTGTTGCTCCTTCTTCTACACATCTTTCCGCTACTTTCCAAGCGATTGAATTAGGGTCTAATGCCCCCGAGATAATTCCTCTTTTTCCTGCTAATAAGTTATTTCCCATCTTAAATATTTGAATGTTTAAATGTTTGATTCTTTAAATGTTATGTGAACATAAAACGAATCAATTGATAACCGTTTTTTAAAAACTTTTGCAAAGGTAATAGTTTTTGTAGAAATAGGTTTTTTAAGATAAAAAAATCCTAATTTTAGTACTAAATTATTAAAAATAACCAAGGATTAATCAATTGAAAACCAATTAGTTATAATTATTATAAAAGTCGTCTTTTTTCTATCAAAAATTTTAACTAAAATCATAGATATTTTTTTAAATCAAAGCGTAACCTATTTCAAAAATATCCGTCTTAGGGGATATTATTTATTTCAGTCGTGCTTAAAGAAGCACATTATTGCTACAATTTAGATTTTCAAAACAAAATTTTATCACCGTTTTTAAATTTAAGAGGCATCCGTTTGACGGATAAAAAAACATGAAAAATGTAGTATTTATTTTTGCAATCTTATTCTTACAGCTAGGAGTAACTGCACAAGATTCTGACGTTCCAGCAAATGTTGAAAAGGCGTTAAAAGCAAAGTATCCATCAACAGAATACGTAGATTGGATGGTAGGTGACAATTATGTCGCTAACTTTTGGGTAGGCGAGTTGTACCTCGAGGCGACATTTGATAAAACAGGCAAATGGTTAGAGACCTCAACTGTTTTAGAGGAGGCGAATTTACCTTCAATTATCTTGGATGGCATCACAAAATCCTTGGGCGAACATTACATTACGTATATCGTCAAAATAGATAAAAATGATGGTTCATCAGTGTATATTGTCGATGCGAGTACAGATGATGATAGCTTTCAAGTAACGACGGATGCAAAAGGAAATGTTCTGAAAAAAGAAGTAGTCGAATACGAAGACGACGGCTTTTAGATTGAAATGAGAGGAGAAAATGAAAAGGGTTTGATTACAATATTTAGTAATCAAACCCTTTTTTATATTTATGACTTGTGATAAAAACTACTTTTATCTGCCCCGAAATCTCGGTAACTTATCGTCAACTATTTTACGTATTATTTTACACATCAATATTTGCATATTTTGCATTTGCTTCGATAAACGCTCTACGAGGCGGTACTTCATCACCCATTAACATTGAGAATACTCTGTCAACTTCAGAGAAATCTTCGATATCGACACGGCGAAGCGTTCTTCTGTCAGGATCCATTGTTGTATCCCAAAGTTGTTCCGCATTCATCTCTCCCAAACCTTTGTATCGTTGAATCTTGACTGAACTTTCGTTGCCTTTATCTCCTACAAACTCTTTTACAGCGGCTTGTCTTTCCTCTTCATTCCAACAATAACGCTGGTTTTTACCTTTCTTTACTAAGTACAAAGGCGGTGCTGCAATGTAGATATAGCCTTGCTCAATTAACGGTCGCATGTAGCGGAAAAAGAAAGTTAAAATTAACGTCACAATGTGAGAACCATCGACATCGGCATCACACATGATGACGACTTTGTGATAGCGTAATTTTTCTATATTCAAATGGCGTTCGCCGTCTTTTTCTTCAATAGAAACCCCCAGTGCTGTGAAAATATTTTTAATCTCTTCGTTTTCGTAAATTTTGTATTCTAAAGCCTTTTCAACGTTCAAGATTTTACCACGAAGCGGCATAATCGCTTGAAAATTACGATCACGACCTTGTTTCGCTGTTCCACCTGCCGAATCTCCCTCAACTAAGAAAATTTCACTTCTTTCAGGTTGTCGAGAAGAGCAGTCGGCTAACTTTCCTGGTAAACCGCTTCCCGTCAAAACGTTCTTGCGTTGTACCATTTCACGAGCTTTTCTCGCTGCATTTCGTGCCGTCGCTGCCAAAATAACCTTATCAATAATTTTCTTAGCTTGTTTAGGATTTTCCTCCAAGTAATGCTTCAAAATATTACCAACAATTCTGGAAACAACACCAGTTACCTCCGAATTCATCAATTCTCCTTTAGTTTGAGACTTGAACTGCGGTTCGGCAACTTTTACCGAAATAATTGACGTTAAACCTTCCCGGAAATCATCACCCGAAATAGAAAACTTCAATTTGCTAAAATAGCCATTTTCTTCGCCATATTGTTTGAATAAACGATTCACCGCACGACGAAAACCACTGACATGTGTTCCTCCGTCACGAGTGTTGATATTATTTACAAACGACATGATGTTTTCGGTGTAAGAAGTGTTGTATTGTAATGCAACTTCAACTTCTACATTTTTCTCTTTTCCTGTAACGTGAATCGGTTCTTCGATTAATTTTTGGCGAGAAGCATCTAAATACTCAACAAATTCTTTCAATCCACCTTCTGACAGGTAAACTTCAGAACGAGGTTTGCCGGTTTCTGAATCAATATCCCGTTCGTCTGTCAAGATTAATTTTAGACCACTATTCAAGTAAGACAACTCTCGCAAACGAGTAGATAAAGTATCGAAACTGTAAACTAACACTTCAAAAATTTCAACATCAGGTTGAAATTCAATGATAGTTCCCCGTTTATTCGTTTCACCAACTTGTTTGACAGGATACAAGGGTTTTCCCTGACTATACTCTTGTTGATAGACTTTTCCTTCACGGTGAACTTCTGCTTTTAATAAACTTGAAACAGCGTTCACACAAGAAACACCAACACCATGCAAACCACCAGAAACTTTATAAGAGTTTTTATCGAATTTTCCACCTGCGTGTAAAACCGTCATAACGACTTCTAAAGCAGATTTCTGTAATTTAGTGTGCATTCCTACTGGAATTCCTCGACCGTCATCTGTTACTCGGATTCCATTTTTTTTCGTAATAATGACTTCAATCTCCGAACAATGTCCAGCCAAATGTTCATCAATTGAGTTATCAATTACCTCATAAACCAAATGATGTAAAGCGTGTCCGTCCGTTCCACCGATATACATTCCGGGACGTTTTCTCACCGCTTCTAAGCCTTCCAGAGCGGTAATCTGTTCCGCTCCATAATCAGCGTTTTGCTGTGCTAAATCTTGAGTTTCTTCATTCAAATCCATAACAGCAAAGATACGAAAATTTAATTGTTTTTTAAAGCGTTTTTTTTATGAAAAAGGTTTTGAAAAAAACCATTAGAAAGGTTGTTTAAATAGTTGATTATCAATTAATTATAAATTTTTATCGATGTGCTTTTTTGAAGCCATATAGTTGATATTATTTTTTCAAAAAATGAGGCGTAAATAAAGTAAAAATGATGTCAGTTTTTTGAGTAGTAGGCAATAATATCACTTGCTTATGACCTACTACTTATAATCTATTATCAGTCTAAAAATTCTTCGGTCGGTGGCTTTTCATTAAATCCTGCATCGACTAATTTATCCAGTAATTGTGTTTTGACGACGACAAATCGAGCTTTTGCATCTTGCCATTTTTCAGAAGTTTCGATAGATTTTATAAAGTTGCGTTCAGCTATATTTTTGGAACGCTCAATATCTTCTGGGCGAAGATTTTTTTCTTTGATACAGTTACTTTCTTCGACATAAGTCCGCTGTCGTCTATCGGCTTCATGGTAGCTTACCCCCAAATCATCTGATACATAATAGGTTTTATTTTCAACATCGACATAGAATAAATCTGGGCTTGATTTTACCTCATACTTTACCGTTGCTTGTGTTTCTGTCACCACATACGCACTATTGCAACCAAAACCTCGGGTGCGTTTGAACTCTGTTCGAGAGGTATCGGCAACTTTCATTTCACCCAAAATCACATCAAAAACATTAATAAAATCCTCCTCTTTATAACTGGTTTCAGTTTCCCCCATTTGGATTTCTCCTGCGAACAAGTCCAACAACTGGTCTTTATTCAACATTCCCGTAAATATCATCAGAACGATAACAATGGCAACCCCGATAATTAAATTTATAATGGCTTTCATTATGATTTATAATTTTTATGACTAATAACCAAACGATTTATGTACTCATACGACCGCTTAAAATACTAAAAAATAACAGTTTCTAAAATATTTGGTTGGGAGATAATTTTACTATAATTATAGATCAAACTTTCCTTGTACGGCTAAGGGTAATAATCGAAAACTTTGGCGATGATGCTCACAACTTCCATGCTGAACGATTGCGGTGCGGTGTGCTTTAGTCGGATAACCTTTATTTTTGTGCCAATCATAGACTGGAAATTCTTTAGCCAATGTTTTCATATAATCGTCCCGATGTGTTTTTGCTAAAATAGAAGCCGCTGCAATATTCAAGTATTTTCCATCACCTTTGATAATACAATGATGTGGAATATTCGGATACGTTTTAAACCGATTGCCGTCGATTAATAGACTTTCGGGCGTTGTTGTAAGTTGTTTTATCGCTCGGTGCATCGCCAAAAAAGACGCATTCAAAATATTATGAACATCGATTTCAGCAGGTGTCAACGAGGCGACAGCCCATGCAACTGCTTCTTTTTCGATAATTGGTCGCAATTTATCTCGTTGTTTTTCGGTAAGTTTTTTAGAATCGTTCAGCATCGGATGCGAAAAATTCTTTGGTAAAATAACCGCCGCAGCTGTCACGGGACCTGCCAAACAACCTCGACCAGCTTCGTCACAACCGGCTTCGATTAAGTCTTTATTAAAATATGGTAATAGCATTTTTTAGTGATTTGTGATTAGTTTTACAAAAGTAAGGTTTAAGGTTTATTTATAAATGAATAATCTAAATTCAATTTACAAACTGTAAATTTGTACGAATCTACATTTAGCGAAAGCGAATAGGAAAATTATAAAAAATATGAAAATAGAAATAGCAAGATTAGACGATCATTTATTGATGGAAGCGGTCAACGAAGATGGTCACCGGGTCTTATTAGATGGAACGACCAAAGCTATGCGACCGATGCAGATGATTTTGACGGCTTTAGGCGGTTGTAGTACGATTGATGTTGTACTGATTTTGAAAAAACAGCGAGAACCAATTGAAGATATTAAAGTCGTGATTGAGGGCGAACGACACGAAGATAAAGTACCGAAAACGTTCAAAAAAATCAATGTGCATTATATTATTTATGGAAATGTGAACGAGGTTAAGGCAAAAAGGGCGATTGATTTATCTATGGATAAATATTGTTCGGTATCGAAAATGTTAGAAAACACAGTGGAAATTACGAATTCATTTGAGATTGTCTCAGGTGAGTAGTGCGAGAAACCTGACAGGTTTTCAAAACTTGTCAGGTTTGTACAAATTTATTTGCCCAATAAAATCTCCGCATCTTCAATTGTGCGAACGTAAGGCAACAACATCAACGTCGGTTTATCAATCAGTTGTCGAGTCTTTTCACAGACTCCAAAACGACGAGCTTTAATACGTTCTAAGGCCTCTCTCAATTCGTCAATCATATAGCGTTGCACGGCAATTTGAGAAAATGTTTCCAAATCATCAGGATTTTTTTTGTGTTCATCTACATGGTATTTCAAGATGATTTTAGAATGAAAAATACGCTTATTAATCAATCGTTTGAACTCCATTAATTCTTCATCAGAATATCTAATTTTCTTTAAGACTTTTGCCATAGCATTTTGGTTTTATTATATCATTGAGTTCCTGCAAAATTATTGTTTTTTACAATAATAACCTACATTTTTAAAATAGTAGTGTAAAAGGTTGGTAATAAGAATGGTTACAATTTCTCTTTGTTTTTTAACCATTTTAAGGCTTCTTTTTTAGAAAATTTCGCCAAATCCGTATTTAAAACAAAGTTCACTACAGCTGTTGCATCCGTTTTTGAGTATTCTCGCAATGCCCAACCGATGGCTTTTTGAATAAAAAACTCTTGACTTTCCTTCATTTGCTCACAGTAAGCAAACAGCATTCCTGTATTTGTATTTTCCTTGTATTTTAATTGATGAATAATCGCTACTCGTTGCAACCAAAAGTTATCAGAGTTTATCCAACCTTCGGTCGTCGCTTCCCGCAAATCTGGATATACCTTAAAAAACTCCCCGACAACCCGAATCGCCAAGGTATCAACCGTATCCCACCAAGATTTATGCGTAATGCAATATTCGATATGACTCAAATACGATTCTGGAAATTTTGTAACGTATTTTTCATTTATATCGTTACCGAAATACTGTAGTTCTCGCTCCGGCTGCTGCCACAAAAACTGCACAAAAGCAGGAATTTCTTGTATTGTCGGTTGACCAAATTCTTTAAAAAAATCTTGGCCTATTTTCATTCGAGCAGGTTTTTTGACCCCAAAAAACTCAAACTGATTTCGCATATAACCCTTCATAATCGGCGCATCTTCCGCTACCGCTTTTTCCATAAACAAGACACACAAACGACTTAGTTTTTTCTTCATTTTTATTATTGTATTAATGTGTTAACGCACGGCGATTTTAATTGAGTTATCATAACGTCAAGCCATCAACATTTCCAAAAGTCGGAATCGAAACAGCTCCCCCTTTTCGAGTAACAGTTATTGAAGCAGCACGACTGGCGATTTTTAAAGCAGATTCGATGGTTTTTTCTTGGCTCAAATTTGCCACAAAATAACCAATAAACGTATCGCCCGCACCAGTTGTATCAACAACATCAACCTCAAAAGCCGGTTGTTCGATCCACACGTCTGCTTTGGTATAAATTACACCTTTTTTACCCAAAGTCATAATGATTCCAGCATTTGGGTAAGTCGTTTTCATTTTATGAATAATAGATTTGATATCCTTCTCCCCGGTCAATTGTTGCCCTTCCGTTTCGTTCACAATGAAGTAATCCACCAAGTTTAAAGGATAATCATGAACGGCAGTTGTCATTGGTGCAGGATTAAAAAAAATCGTCATTTCTTTTTCCTTTGCTTTCGCAATTATAGGAGCGATATTATTGATTTCATTTTGTAAAATTACAAAATCACCTTTCTTAAAATGAGCTAAGGTTGCTTCAATTTGTGTTTCTGAAATCGTTCGATTTGCTCCACCATGAATAATAATCGCATTTTCTCCATCGTCATTGACTTGAATAATCGCATGACCAGTTGTCTCTTCTACAATGTGAATAAACTGCGTATTGACGTTCCATGCTTCGAGTTGTTTTTTGATAAATAAACCGCTTTCGCTAATATTTCCTGCATGAAATATTTCGACGCCAGCCTTTGCGATAGCTACACTTTGATTGCAACCTTTACCACCGATAAAAGTCTGAAACGATTTACTGGCAACCGTTTCACCAGGTTGTACAAAATGTGATAAGGAATAGACATAATCAATATTTATCGAACCGAAGTTTAGTATTTTCATTTTGAATAGTTGAATATTTTTTAATATAAATAATTTTAAGTAGTCGGTCATATTTATTTGTGAACGGTTACTTATTACTCCTGTCGTCCTAAAATCTCAAAATCAACTTCAATCGAAGTTCCGCTTTCGTCCACCAACGTCAGTCGATGCTTTCCGACATCTGGTCGCAGCTCCAGTTCATGAAACGTTTCGGTGCTACCTAAATATTCATTATCCAAATGCCAGTAAATCGTCGTGTTTGGTTTTCGGTGAGCAACGGCAAAAATCGTTTTTCCTAATGTTCCATCTAACTCAATAGGAACAAAAATTTTCATATTATTTTGGTTCGGATAAATCATTCGCATCGTATGATCGTTGACAATCGTGGCTTGACAATCGTGGCGATAAGCTGGTAAAACACGATAATTCGGATTATTAGTTTTGTAGTAAAACTCTTCGACAGGCGGCAAGATAAACCACGATTTGTGAATCATTTGTGAAGGCGTGACACAATTGCCGTGAACTCGATTATTTTGAGTATCAAAATGAACCGTTTTGTGATACGGACAAACGGCAGAACGTTCGCAAGTTTTCGGTACTAAAATCGTATCAATATGTTCACAAATCGTTTTTGGGCGAAAGCCACTTTCCGCACAAATCGGCATTTCGACCATTTCATCAAAAGGCGGGTCAAACCATGTTGGCGTTTTCAAATTATCAAAAATATCAAACAAAATCGGTGCTGCGGCTTTAACACCAACTAAGTCTGGTCGTCCTTCGCCATCTGCATTGCCGACCCAAACACCGACCGTATATTGAGGTGTTACGCCAATTGCCCACGCATCACGAAAACCGAATGAAGTTCCCGTTTTCCATGCAATTCTTTTTTTACTTTGGAATATTTCCCAGGAGCCATCTTCCGCTGGTCGTTCGACTTCGAGCATCGCTTCGAAAGCTCCGTAAATTGCAGCAGCACTTAATTTTGGTGGTGTTTCAACCCATTTTTTACTTGGTATTTTGTCTGTTTTCGCTTTCGCTTGTTCCGAAATAGTAGTAGTTAAATAATGAGCATTTCGGAAGTCCTCAGGATTATATAATCCATTTTCGGCATAAGCGTTATTCAAGGTTCTGCCCATTGAAGCATAAATACTCGTGAGTTCCCAAAGATTACCTTCTGCTCCACCCAAAATCAACGGCAAACCGTAATGACGAGCATTTTTTTTAATCGTCGTCATACCTAAGTTTTGCAAATTGAAATGGAATTTTTCTAAGCCGTACTGTTGTAATAATCGGATAAGCGGCACATTCAGCGAGCGAGAAATCGCCATTTTTGCTGGCACCGCTCCATCGTAAGTTTGCTTATAATTTTCTGGTCGATAATTGTGTAATTGTGTCGGAATATCTGACACTAAAGCTGTTGGCGTAATCAATCCTTCGTCCAACATCAAAGCGTATAAAAATGGTTTTAAAATACTTCCAGTACTTCGAGGTGCAGTGATAATATCGACATCTTGACCATGACTTTCGTTAGCATTTTTACCTTCAATATTTCCTAAATACGCCAATGTCTCGCCCGTTTTGGTATCAATTACCAAAGCAGCAATGTTGTGAATACCATTTCCCGAAAGGGACTGATGATATCGCAGGGCAATTTGATTGACTCGCTGTTGTAAGTTTTTGTTAATCGTCGTTTGGAGTCGAGTTTTTTGACCGTTTCCGAATCTATAATTGGCGAAAGCCCGATCCAATAAATGTGGAGCTAACTGCGGTAACGGCAATGGTTGATCAGGTATCGGTTCTGTTTTGGCCAGTTGACAAGTTGTGCTGTCGATGTCACCTCGTTCTAAGAGTTTATCCAATAACCGATTGCGTTTGGCTTCGAGTATGTCCCGATTTCGACCTGGGTGAATCAGGGCTGGGGCATTGGGCAAAACGGCTAAAGTTGCGGCTTCTGACCAAGATAATAGTTTGGCAGATTTACCATAATATCGCCACGAAGCGGCATCAATACCGACGACATTTCCGCCGAAAGGTGCATAAGAAGCGTAGAGTTTTAAAATACTTGATTTTTTATAACCGACTTCTAATCGAGTTGCTAAAATTGCTTCGATGAGCTTTTCCCGGAGGTTGCGAGATTTGCCCTTTCGAGCAAGGCGAATGACTTGCATTGTGATGGTACTGCCACCGCTGACAATGGATTTTTCTCGAATATTTTGTTTTATCGCTCGACCAATTCCAATTGGATCAATACCGAAGTGATACCAAAATCGTTTGTCTTCAAAGGCAACGATTGCTTTCGCAAATTTGTCAGGAACATGATCCGTTTCTGGAAAACGCCACTGACCATCGGTAGTGATTCTTGCACCGAGCAGATTGCCATTTTTGTCTTCTAAAACGTAGCTTGTCGGGTCATTAAATAATGGATTTGGGAGGATTTGCCAATAGATTATTAATAAAAAAAGCAAAGCAAACCATGTTTTGCGTTTATGCTGCTTGAATAGTAAATTGTAATATTTCTTGAGGCGATTTTTCAAAATAAGTGTATTGGTTTATTAGAAAATTACACCGGCATAAATGAGCAGAGAAATATCGTATTGTCGAGTGCTACCAATTATATCGGGATTGATAATGCTGTTTGCTGAAACTTGCATGTTACAAATACCAGTGAGTTTTAAGTGCCCTTTTTGAATGCCGATAAAAGACCCCGCAACACCGTTAAGGATGATTTTATTAAAATCAGTTTGAGTTTGAATAATATCATTTTTGGTTTCTTGCAAGAGTATATCTATACTCAAACCATACTTAGCACCCAAAAAAGGTGTCCAGCCGTTGTACGTGTCTGGTAAGTGAAAATCTATGCTGCCGAGTGAAAGAATCTGGGCGTAAGCTAAATCGTAATTATGGTAAATAAAGCCAAAGTTAGAATCGATTTGAAGTCTAAAATCTTGATTGTACCGATCTACTCCGACTTGAACCGATTGTAACTCGCTCAATTGGATTTGGCCTCGAACTCCATACCGAAAAGCATTTAAAAAATCAGGGTCTAATTGAAATACAAAGTTATCGCTGCCTTGTCCGAAAACATCATAAATTGGGGTCGTACCTGTAATAAAACCGATAGAGTGTTGTGCCTGATTCGTACTGATTATGCCGAATAATAGCATAAAAAGAGTGAGCAGTTTTTTCATGTTATTTTTGTTTTGATAATGATAGTTTAAGGTTAATATTTACAAGGTATAAAAATATTTTAAGCATTGCAATGCCTAATAACATTATAAAAAATCTGTAAGTGAACCAGTTTTATCGAATTATTCGTTATTTTGATTTTAACGTTTAAATGATGTTTGCAAAATATAATTTAAACGTTCATCAGCGTTACAGGCTGGAATAGTCATCAATAATTTTTTTATAAAAATATTTTTAATGAAAAAGCAATTATTACAAACGACAGCAATACTATTATTAACACTTATTTCAACATCTATTTTTGCTCAAAAAAAGCTAAAATACGATAAGACTTATTTTGATAAATTTCCATCTTATGAAGCCGTTATTGAGGCTTATTTTACTGAAAATAACTTTGATTATCAGAATGTCATTAAGATTAAATTTGCTAAAAAATATGAGGGTTGGTATGTCATTTTTTTAAATGAAAAGTTTGAAGAAACAGAAGAGCAAAGGATTTGGAATGCTAAAAAGTCAGCTTTCGAGAAGCTAAAAACAGAGGGAACGGATGATGGCGGGACGGAAGCGGTTGAAGAAGGAAAACGGCATTTTATTCGAGGATTGAAGCCAGTTTGGTTGAAACAATATCCCGTTTATGGTTATCATGGTTATGAAGATGATGTGATTGAATTGTTGGAAAATGAGCAAAATTTATCGGCAGAATTATTAGATGCGTTGGCTCGTTCTTATTCTTCAAAATGTATGGAAACGATAACGCCCGGGCAGTTTGGTGGCAAAAGTAAAATCATGGAATATGACCGAACACTAAACCCAAAAGATTGGGAAAAAGAAACTTTAGATAAGTTTATATTATACGCAGATAAATCTATTGCGGCCTTTAGGATTTTGTCGGATAAGTACCCTGATTATCAGACGGTTGTCGGAAATATTAGAACTAAATATAAGAATGAACATCTTGCGGTTTATTATGCGTTGAAATATTCGGGAAAACCAGAATTGGGCGAAAAGTATCTGGTCGATGATTTATACGATGATTTTCAAATCAAAACGGCTGCAAATTATTTAAAAACTTGTGCAAATAATGCGATTTTATTCACGTCTGGTGATAATGACACGTATCCGTTAATTTATGCTCAAGACAAATTAGGGATTCGTCCTGATGTTAAAATAATCAATATAAGTTTGGCCAATTTAGGTCGATATATTCATTTTATCAAATCAGAATTCAACTTGCCAACAACTTTAGAAACTTCTGATTATCAGTTGGGTAAGAATGATTTTATGATTATTAAATCGGAGATTGAAGATGTGGAGTTGAGAGATTTTTTCAAAATGTTGAATGAGGAGAAAAATATTTACACTGATGATAATGCCGGGGTGCATTATTTACCGGCACGGCAAGGATTTTTCGTTATCGAGCCAAAGCCGCTGGGGTATCAACTTGGTGTGGCGAAGCGGTTCAGTGAGTCCGCAGTTCGATTGAATTTTAATAAAAGCTATATTTCCAAAGGCGAAATTTTTATATTGGATCTAATCACAAGAGATAATTGGCAGACGCCTATTTATTTTTCTAGTGGTAGTCATTGGCAAATGCGTGGTTTGGGGATGTTCGATTATATAAAAAGCGAAGGTTTAGCGTATCGCTTTCTGCCAAAAGCAGGACATGACGTGAGTCGTCTGGAATATAATATTTTCAATAATTTTGATTATCCGAATGCAGAAGGAGTGGACTGGTATTCGAGTGATAATGATATCTCTTTGACTTTTTATCTAATTGCATTTCAAGATTTTTTGAATCGTCAAAAAAATAACCCGGAGAAAGTTGAAAAAGCCTTGAATAAAATGGAGGCTGTTTTTCCACATCTTGAAGTTAGCTATAAATCGCACATAGGTGATTTGGCAGATTTTTGTTACGATTTAGGATTGACAGAACGAGGTGACGCCTTTATTATTAATGAGAGTAACCATGTACACGCATATTTCAAAAGTATTGAAAACAAGGAGATTCTATCATTTTTTGATAAACAGATGATTCAACGAATGTTATACACGGCGAATCAGTTAGTTACTATTGCCGAAATTAATGAACGTGATGCATTTGCTGGTTTAGCGGATGATTTTGCAGCTTATTTGACAAAATATGGCGAGTAATTTTTGATTATTGACTTGTTGTCGCTTCATCAGAGGCGACAACAAGTCACTTTCTTTTTTCCATCTATTCGGTGCAACGTGTTTTGCTAAAATCCGTTTTTTTTCCGTTTTTACTGCTGCATTTCCTTTGAGTTTCCACAAAATATCTCTGGCGTGCTTACCAGCTTTTTCGTTATGGACGATTGGTTTCGGGTAATCTTTACCAATAATGCAGCCGTACATCTGCTGCTCAATTTCAGTCATTTTATAAGGTTCGTGAATGAGTTCGGTCGGCACATTTTTGAGTTCTTTTACCCATTTTCGGATAAAAACGCCATTCGTATCTTTTTCGATAGATTGTTTAATCGGATTGTAAGAGCGAATTGTATTTGAGCCAGTGACGCCAGCTTGCATCTGAAATTGTGGAAAATGAATGCCGGGTTCATAGTCCAAAAACTGTTGAGCTAAGTGATATGCACCGCTTTGCCACGGCTGCCACAGGTGATGTGTCAAAAAAGAGACGAGGCAGGCTCGCATCCGAAAATTCAAATAACCGGTCGCTTTTACACATCGCATACAAGCATCAATCAGCGGAAAACCAGTTTGTCCATTTTTCCAAGCTGCTATTTTTTCGGGGATAATCGGCTGATGAAGTTTGTCCTTGAGTCCTCGGTTAATATGTTCAAATTCCATGCGGCACTCGGACTCGAATTTTTGTATAAAATGACAATGCCAATGCAGTCGAGAGACGAAATTATGTAAATCTCGCTTGAACGATGAAGTCGGTAAATTGGCTTGTGTGTATTGATAAACTTGACGAATCGATAAATTTCCCCAAGCTAAATAGGGCGAAATTCGGCTGCATGATTTTCGACTATTGGCTGGTTTGGAAATATTTCTCGAATAGTTTCGACCACGTTCTTGTATAAATGTTCGCAAATATCGCCACGCCAAACGTTCGCCACCTTGTTGCATTGATGCAGGTTGTTCGAGGAGCTCGGGCAACGTTTTGACGAAAGTCAAGTTAACCGTTTTGTTTGTATTTATATTTTTAAAAATGGCTTTTTCTAAATTCGGATTTTGAAGCGGGGCAGTTACCATTTCCATGAATTGTTTGTCCCAATTGTTACGATTTTTCAAGCCTCGAATAATGCCATTTGTCGGAGCTTCCTGCCATCTGATTTGATGTTTTTTGAAAAAACGATTCATTGCTTTGTCTCTATCAAAGGTAACTTTTGTTCCAATTTCTTGATAAGAAAAAACTGTTTTTATCGGTTCGGTTTTTATCAAATATTCAAAAACTGGTATTACTTCATCATAAAAAATATGGACTCGTGTATTAAACGGTCGAAGTTGTTCATTGATAACTTGCAGTGATTGCCACACAAAACGCCAGTGCCGGATGTTCCAATCTGGATACTGCTGAACGGAAGGCTCGAAAATGTATAATAACAAAGTCGGTTCGTTCGCCTGAATCGCTTCGCAAAGCGGCCGATGATCGTGTAGTCGCAAATCTCGTTTAAACCAAATTATATTCAACAGTTCATGATTGATGTTTGACAATGAAGTTTTAACCGCTGACAGTGATAGTTGTTTATAATTTTATTTTTTAACTCTAAAGTTAAAACCAGATCGAATTCCTATAAACGTATTATAATGTTCAAATACGTTTTTGACTCCAGTGCCGACAGTTGCTCTTGCACCGATTGTCCAAGATACATTTGGATTTAAGAATAAGTCATAATCAATGCCAACAGTTGCTGCAACTTCTTGTTGAATGGCCAACTCTTGTAAGTTAGGAGTTGTTGTTGGACTAAAGTTTACGACTGATTGCTGTTGCAAAAATGCAGTTTGTAATCCGAATATGTAAGAAATAGCCGCAGGTTTTGCCCCCGTGATTTCGTTTGAACGATACTTAAATGTCAATGGAATTGATAGATAATTAAAATTCACTTTTTCGGCTGTCTCCGCAAAATTAGTATAAGATTGTGACGAATTTGTATAGTTAGTACCAGTTTCAATTGACCAATTGGGCTTAAATTGATAAGCCAGGCCTAAACCAAAGTTATGACCATTTGATAATAATTTGTATTGACCGTCGCTGCCTGCTATGCTTTCTTTTAAGGAAGTATTCAAGATGGCAGACGTCCCGAAAGCGGCATTTATACTGAATTGTAAACCGGTGAAATCAAAGGCTGCTTTCTCCAAATTAGAACGCTTTAAGTGAATATCTTTTGTCTGAAAACTCTCATCTGCTTCTCCTCGCAAACTCAAGTAAGGCAAGGCAGCGGTAGTTGTTCTCTTTTGCTTTTTATAAGGGCGACGAATTTTATCATTCAAATTAGTAGTTGATGCAACCGCCGCTTTCATTTTCATATTTTGTAATGCCTTCGCTTTCTCTTTTGTGCTGTCAACAGGAGGAATTTCTGTCGCTTCAAAAAATAATTTATTATTTGGAATATGTCCTTTGTTGTTTGCTTTTAGTCTTTTACCCGTAGAAATTGTCCTCTTTTGGGCATCAATCCGATTCGAAGTTACTTTTGTCAAAGCTATTTTCCCATCTTTTGTCGCATTGATAGAATTTTGCGGAGCGCTCATTGCTGAAATCTCTGCTGACTCTTGATGAAGTATGTTCTTGTTGTTAATATTCTCTGATGTTACGGAAGGCTTTTTTATCACTTTTTGCTCCGTTGTTATTTCATAATAAGAATTTGTTGGCGTAATATCCCTTTGCTCTTGTTGAATAACTTTGGCTATTTGATTTGTTTGCCAATCAAACCGTTGAACAAATACATAAAGCGTAATGCCAAATAAAAGTATCGCAGCAATTCTACTCAATTGAACAAAACTATTCCGCAATAGAAGGCTTAGCGGCAGTTCAGGTTTTATACGTTCCCAAACCTCTGACGAAGGCTCTGTTTCGTAATTTTCAAGTGCTTTCTTGAACATCCTGTCAGTTTCAGCTAATGGCAAGTTACTTTCAATTTTGTTCCACATATTGAAAGGAGAAGCCACCTCATGTTCTTGAAAAGCGTCTTGAAATAATTTATCAATGTCGTGATGTTTATATTGCATTATAATTAGTTTACGATTGAGATTGAACTAATTTTCGTAGGATCGTTCTGGCTCGTGCCAACTGTGATTTAGAAGTACCTTCCGAAATACCCATCATTTCTGAAATCTCCCGATGCGAATAGCCTTCTATGACATAAAGGTTAAATATTGTGCGGTAACCCGGTGAAAGCTGTTGTACTAATTTCATTAAATCTTGTGTAGCCAAATTTGTGGACGCTTTTTCTCCAATATGACGAACAACTGTGTTTAGTGCTAATTCCGTATGTCCACTGTGTTTATCGGATTTTCGGTAATGTTCAATCGCCGTATTGATAAAAATCCTCTTTATCCAGCCTTCAAACGAGCCGTCGCCACGAAACTTATCCATACTATTGAAAATTTTGATAAAACCTTCTTGTAGAATATCTTCAGCGTGATGATAATCATTGGCGTAACGCAGGCAAATACCGAACATCTTAGGAGAGTAATAACGGTAGAGTAGCTCTTGATAATCTCGACGACCATTGATGCAACCCTGACGCAACTCTTGCTCAGAAATTCCTATAGAATGAATTTTTGTTACCATGCGGGTTTTATATTTAAAATAGAGTTTTTTGAGGGATAGATAGCCAAAACGAAGTTAGATATTCTAAGTCGAAACCTCTGAAGTCCTCTGATTTATAAGTTGATTAAGGAATGTTTTTAATTTATGAATTGCTTTCCCTCGATGAGAAATCTTATTTTTTTCTGAAGCCGCCATTTCTGCAAAACTTATGTTATAGCCATCTGGTATAAAAATCGGATCATAACCAAATCCGCCAGCTCCACTTTTTGAAGTCGCAATCTGTCCTTTACAAATACCTTCAAAGGTAAATTCCTCATTATTCAGCGTTAGAGCAACAACCGTTTTAAATTGTGCGGTTCTATCTGTTTTTCCCTCTAATTTTGCTAAGACTTTAGCCATATTCGCCTCCGAATCTTTCGCTTCGCCCGCATACCGTGCAGAATAAACACCTGGCTCACCACCTAAGGCATTGATTTCTAAACCAGTATCTTCTGCAAAACAATCAATCTTGTAGTTATCTTTGACGTATCGAGCTTTTTGTAGTGCATTGCCCTCGATTGTAGGTTGTGTTTCAGGAATATCTTCTTCACAACCAATATCTTTTAAAGAAACAATACGCACACCTTCATCTAACAATGCTAAAACCTCTCGGATCTTGTTTGGATTTGCAGTCGCAAATACTATGGAAAATTCCATTCTTTTGTTTTTGGTTGAGTTACAATTTATTAAAGCAAATATATGTATTAAAAAATGGTATTAAAAAGGAATCCTCCAATTGTTAAGTGAATCCACATTAAATATAGATGTTTTTTGTTATATGTAGAGTTGTTTTTTCTAAAACGCCCCTTTTTTATCCAAAAAAAACTATAACTATCCCCGGTGATGCCTCCGCTTCCTATTTTAATTGTAGGATTTTGTATCTTTCCGTTTTATGGAAAACTGTTTTATCATCACTTTATGAGTACAAAATATTTTGGAACATACATTGAACGTAATTTTAAAATTATTAAAAATACGTTTTTACAAGAGTTTAAGAAAGCCCACATTGATATCACAACCGACCAATGGATTATCTTGGACTTGTTGTATCAAGAAGATGGCGTTTCTCAAAATCACTTAGCGACAAAGTCCGCAAAAGATGCACCGACAACTTCTCGCATCATAGATTTGATGTGTAAAAAAGGCTTGACAGAACGCCGAAAAGTCGAAAATGATAGACGAATGCACCATATTTTTTTAACAAAATTCGGTAAAGATACTTACCATAAAATCCTACCGATTGCAGAAAAACTGCGGGAACAAGGCTGGGGCAATTTAAATGATGAAGACTACGAAACCTTTCTTCGTATTATGAATCAAGTTTATGATAATTTCAAGTAAAATTATCAGATGAGTTTTTGGCTAAAAACTCATCTGATAACGAATCTTAAAATCCCAAAGTTTAAGATGGTTCCGTGTTTACATTATAAATTGCAACTGCTTTTTTCAAATTTCGCATCGCACGATTTCGTAGGAGAATAGCCGTTGCACTAACGGCGTCAAAATTTGATTTGTGAATGAGAAATTATTAAACTTTGTTAATTGAAAAATATCGTCAACCCCTTATCAACACTTGGTTGAGCTTATTCGTTATGATAAGTTTTCTACATTAAAAAACCGTGTCAATTCTAAAAATCAACACGGTTTAATTTATTAAGAACAATTCAGCGACAAGCTAACGATCTACTTTTTATAATAAATATCCATCTGTTTGTCCAAAGCCGCTTTAATTGCCCGAATCGGGTATTGACTTTCTGCCAGCATAATGCCTTTTCCATCTTTTCGACCTAATAATAAGACTTTTTCTGGTGGTTGATTGTTTGTTATTCTTCGCTTCACCCCGATTTTATCTCCTTCAATACTTGACGACACAATTTGATCATAAGAAAACGTGCCATTTGGTGTATCAATCCTATTTTCATAAATAACAACTGGCGTAACATAAGATTCTGAAAACTTCATAAACAGAGCATTGCCTCCCAAAATCGCTACCCCAAAAAAGCCTAACATCCAAGCGATTTGCTTTTTTGCTTTATAGCCCCAAACGCCAATTCCTAAACACAAAACTGCCCCCAAAACAATCATTCCAAACATGGTTTGATCGCCTGTTGATAAGGGTTCAAATACTGCTATTTCCATAGTTTTATTTTTTATAAAATTCGATGCAAAGATAAAAAAAACGCCACAAATTTTGTCATTCTGAACTTGTTTCAGAATCGCCTAAATTTTTATGTCAAAACATTAACAAAGACCAAATTGCCCCCAAAATGCTCATTTTTTAATATTTAAGTTAATTATTAATTTTCGTCGAATAAGAAGTTGCTATTTAATTTTTGTATGAAATCACAACCTAAGATTTTAGCAGGTTCTGACCTGCTTCGGAAAGTTGGAAATAGTACAGCGTTTTCGTCAGCAAAATAACATAACGACACTTCCGGCAGTTTACAGTTATGGACAAAGCGACTTTCTACATCGTTTTTTCGTTAATTTTGTGTTGAATGGTGAAACACACTCACGCAACATTTTTAACAAAAAATACAATCAACTGAATAAATTTATTCTATATCGTGGGTCTAAACTCATTGCTAATCCTTCCCCTAAAAACGGAAGGGAACAACACTCAACTTTCTCTAAATTGACTGTCGTTAGGCGTTTTTTACTCCTAAGGGAAGGGTTAATCATAGGGACGATATTTTTTCTGTTTTTTTCTTTTTCCGCTTTCGCTCAAATTCAGACCTCGACAATTAAATCCAACGAATTAAAAACTCAATCAAATCTTCGCACCAAACAATTCATTAATTTTAACGCTGACACTTTATATTTAGACACCTTGACGATTTTACCAAGCAGCCTAATTATCGATGATTTATTGAATAATAAACAATTAGATTCTACCGATTTTCGATTAGAAAATACTTATTTATTAAACTTAAAAAATCAGGCTTTCGCCAAATTGCAGATTACGTATCGAGTATTTCCGATGGATTTAGAATTTGTCACGGTTCGTAAAGATTCGACCTGGCGAGGTTTGGACGATGTGCGAAAAGATAATTTTGAATACAATCCTTATGCAGCGAATCAAGGCATTATCGAAGCACCAGGGTTGAGTTATAACGGGAGTTTTGAGCGTGGAATTTCGTTTGGAAACAATCAAGATTTGGTTGTCAATTCTACTTTTAATCTACAAATGGCTGGGAAATTAGGCGATGATATTGAAATCTTAGGAGCGATTTCGGATAATAATATTCCGCTTCAAGCGGAAGGCAACACGCAACAACTCAATGAATTTGACCGCTTATTTATACAACTTCGACGCAACAACGTCAAACTTACCGCAGGCGATTATGAACTTAAACGCCCCGATGCTTACTTTCTAAATTATTACAAAAAGTTACAGGGATTAACTTTTGAAGGCGAATTTGATGTTGGAAAAGGAAAATTGACGAACTCGGCATCTGCTGCTATTTCTAGAGGTCGGTTTGGTCGAAATCAGCTGCCAATTCAAGAAGGTAATCAAGGTCCGTACAAATTATTGGGTAATGATGGCGAGTTATTTATCATCGTTTTATCGGGAACAGAAAAGGTTTTTTTAGACGGACAATTGTTGACTCGTGGTCAGCAAAACGATTATATTATTGACTATAATCGTGGCGAAATTACCTTTACACCCAATCGTTTGATTACGAAAGATGTCCGTGTTTTGGTCGAATTTGAATATACGAATAATGAATATCAACGGTCGTTATTGGCGATGAATTTGGGGTATGAAACCGAGAAAATGCGCCTGCATTTCAACGCTTACAACGAACAAGATGGTCGAACGCCAACGATTCAAGGGACGTTGAGTGAAGTGCAGCAGCAGGCTTTGGGCAACATTTCTGATGATGTCGGAAGTGCTTTTGTGACGAGTATTGATACGGCAGCATTTCGCAGCGATAGGATTTTGTATAAAATGGTGGATACGGTGATAAATGGCTTGTTGTTCGATAGCATTTTGGTCTTTTCAACGAATGAAGATAGTGCGTTTTTTGAGGCGAGTTTTACGGAAGTTGGTTTAGGAAATGGCAATTATATTCGAGTGCAATCTTCGGCAAATGGAACGGTTTTTCAATGGATTGCACCCGATTTGACGACAGGACAACCGCAAGGAACGCACGAACCGATCGTCAAATTAGTCGCTCCAAATCAACAACAGATGTTTGCGTTTGGTGGCGAATATCAACTGACAAAAAACTCAAAAATCCGTTCAGAAATTGCGTTAAGTAACCGAGATTTAAACCGCTTGTCGAACGTTCAAAGTCCCGATAATTTGGGTTTAGGGTTTAATTTAGGGTACGAAAACCGATTGGAATTCGGCTCCGATGATTCGACGAAAGTCAAAAAAAATGAATTGACTTTAGCTACAAATTACGAATTTATACAACGCACGTTCAATCCATTAAATCCCTACCGAAAGCGAGAATTTGCACGAGATTGGAACGTAAGCGGTTTGGAAAATACGGACGAACACATTATTACGGCAGGTTTTACGTTGAAAAATCGAACCGTTGGAAGTTTGAAATATGACTTTTCGACCTTCTTAAAAGATAGTTTATACAATGGCTTTCGCAATTATGCAGTTTTCGTTTCAAGACCAAAATCGTGGGATATTCGCTTGGAAGCGAATCATTTAAGAACGGATGAACTTGCAGGAACTTCGACCTTTTTTAGACCAAAATTCAACATTGCGAAAACCTTTGAAAACTTGAACAATTGGCAAATTGGTATTTATGGCGAACAAGAGAAAAATCAACGTTTTGGACAAAATTCAGACACGCTTTCTGCGACCAGTTTTTATTATGATCTGGTACGAGGTTATCTCAAAAGTCCACAAAAAAACGATTTTCAACTGACGTTTAATTATCAAAAACGCTACGATTATTTGCCATTAAATACGGATTTTCAAGAAATCACGGAAGCGGATGATTTGAACTTAGAAGGTGAATGGAAAAAGGGGACGGCTTCTAATTTACGGTTTAATTTGACGTATCGAAACCTCTATATTTCGGATGAAAACTTAACGGAAATCGAGCCACAAGAAACTTATTTGGGGCGAATTGAGTACGCTTTGAACTTGAAAAAAGGCTTGGTTCGAGCAAATACAACCTATCAAATCGGCTCGGGACAAGAGCAAAAAATCCAATTTAATTACATCGAAGTCGAAGCTGGACAAGGTGTTTATACGTGGATTGATCGAAATCAAGATAGCATCAAACAAGTCGATGAGTTCGAAATTGCAGCTTTTCAAGATCAAGCAAATCACATTCGGGTAGCGACTTTTACCAACGAATTTATCCGCACAAATACGGTGATTTTTAATCAAAGTGTTGGCCTAAATCCGAAGGCGATTTGGTTTAATCAAAAAGGATTTAAAAAGTTTTTATCCAAATTTACGACACAATCTGCGTGGCAAATCAACCGAAAAGTATTGATTTCGCCAGATGTTGTGGCTTGGAATCCATTTCAGACCGAGATTTCTGATACGGCTTTAGTTTCGTTGACTGCAAACGTGCGACATTCTGTATTTTTTAATCGAACCAACCCAAAATTCGGTGGTGAAATAGGCTATTTTGATAATGGCAATCGAGTGATTTTGACCACAGGTTTTGAAAGTCGCAGCCGACAAGAAACTTTTTTGAAACTCCGTTGGAACATTACCAAAGAGGTGAATTTTCAATTTAACGCCAATTTAGGTTCGCTGATTAACGATTCTGAATTGTTTAATAATCGAGATTATTCGATTGATTTACAAGAAGTTGAACCCGAAATTACCTTGTTTGCTTTTGACCGCAGTTTGCGGACTTCCGTCAAATATAGATACAAGCACAGCGAAAACACGCTGGAAAATACTGGCGAAACGGCAACGGCTCACGAAGGAAAATTGGAACTCACTTACAATCGTGCAAGAAAAAGTTCGTATCGTTTGAATTTTTCTTATGTTGATGTCGATTTTACTGGCGTTCCGAATACACCCGTAGAATTTACGATGCTCGAAGGCTTACAAAATGGTCAAAATTTTATCTGGAACTTGACTTTTAATCGTTCGATTGCTCGAAATATTCAGTTGCTGATTTCGTATGAAGGTCGGAAAACTGGGGCAGCGAATGTGATTCATGTTGGGAGGGCGAGTGTGCGGGCGAGTTTTTAGTGGTTGCTAACATTGAGATATTGTAAAATTCATTTAGAAAGGTACAATTATTAAACAATCAGATACATTCGGAGATATAAAAAAGCCATGCAAGAATCAAATTATCTTACATGACTTCCTATTTATTTTCAAATAAAAAACGATATCAATTCAAAAACAATTTCATTATCTGAAAGTTCAAACCGTCCGGCTACGCAGCTTTCAAATGTGAAATCGTGGAACGGCTTAATTTTTCCTCTGCATATTTAGCCGTAATTTCTAAGGTTTGAGCATTGCGGTCAGAAGGTAATTCAAACATCGCATCTGTCATAATCGCTTCACAAATTGAACGCAAACCTCTTGCACCCAATTTGTATTCTAAAGCCTTTTCAACAATAAAATCCAAAGCATCGTCAGAGAATGTTAGTTCGATATTTTCCATCGAAAATAACTTTTTGTATTGCTTTACCAATGCGTTTTTTGGCTCAATTAAGATTCGACGTAAAGTCGGAGCATCTAACGGATTCAAGTACGTCAAAACAGGCATACGACCTAATAATTCAGGAATAATTCCGAAAGATTTGATGTCTTTATGCAAAATATATTGTAGCATATTTTCGGTATCAATACGATCTTTATCTACGTTACTGAAACCGATTGCTTGCGTGTTCATACGCTTCGCAATATCTTTTTCGACACCATCAAAAGCACCGCCACAGATAAATAAAATATCTTTCGTATTTACGGTAATCATCTTTTGTTCAGGATGCTTACGACCTCCGTAAGGCGGCACGCTGACTTCCGTTCCTTCTAACATTTTCAATAAACCTTGTTGCACACCTTCGCCAGACACATCTCTTGTAATCGAAGGATTGTCACGTTTACGAGCGATTTTATCAATCTCATCAATGTAGATAATTCCCTTTTCAGCCGCTTTCACATTGTAGTTACACACTTGCAATAAGCGGCTCAAAATACTTTCTACATCTTCGCCAACATAACCTGCTTCTGTGAAAACAGTCGCATCGACAATCGCAAACGGAACGTTTAAATATTTCGCAATACTTCTCGCCAATAACGTCTTTCCAGTTCCGGTACGACCGACCATGACGACATTAGATTTTTCAATTTCGATTTCGTCCTGTACTTCTTGACGCAGACGTTTGTAGTGATTATAAACGGCAACCGAAAGGAATTTTTTCGCATCATCTTGACCGATAACGTACTGGTCTAAATGCTCTTTGATATTGCGAGGCGTAACGGTATCGGGCAAGTGAAAAGTAGAATCGTTATTACCAGAGTTTAATTCTTCTAAGATAATTTCTTGAGCTTGATCTACACAGTTTTCGCAGATGTGACCTTCAATACCAGCCACCAAAATCATTACTTCTTCTTTTCCACGACCACAAAACGAACAGCGATAAGCGTTATTTTTTCTCATTGTATGATGATTTTCGAGTTGTCTAAAAGTACATTTATAACTCTAGGAACAACTTTAAATATATTTTCTCGCAGATTTTGAGGAAATCCTTGAGTAGTTAGTATCATTGTTTTTAATAAAAGACTGCAAAATTACGGATTATTGTGTTAAACACATAGTGAGAAGGTTTTTAAACTACAAAAGGCACAAAAGTTTTGATTTCTTTTATGCCTTTTCGTGAGTATTTCTTTATTTTAAAAATTAGACCTCCACCTTTTCTAAAAACTGCATTTCATACAATTCTTTGTAATGACCATTTTCATTTTGTAATAACTCCTCGTGTGTACCAATTTCCATGATTTTGCCTTTATCCAACACCATAATTTGGTCAGCATGACGAATCGTAGAAAGTCGATGTGCGATAATAATTGACGTTCGTTTGGTAATTAATTTTTCAATTGCATATTGAATAATACTTTCAGATTCGGGGTCGATTGATGATGTCGCCTCGTCCAAAATCAAAATGTCAGGATTAAAGACCAACGCACGAACAAACGAAATCAATTGTCGTTGTCCCATTGACAAAGTTGCCCCTCGTTCCATGACTTGATAATCGTACGCACCTGGCAATTTTTGAATGAACGCATCTGCACCAATCAATTTCGCTGCTTCGATAACTTGTGCTCTCGAAATGCGTTCATCACGAAGCGTAATATTTTCGTGAACTGTTCCTGAAAATAGAAATACATCTTGCAAAACCATCGCTAAACGCTGGCGGTAAGCCGTCAAATCGTAATCTTTAATATTAATATTATCGACTAAAATTTCACCAGATTTTATTTCATAAAAACGATTTAGAATATTAATAATCGTCGATTTTCCGGAGCCAGTACTGCCGACAATCGCCAAAGTTTCGGAAGGCTTTAATTTAAAATTAATACCTTTTATAATCGGTTCTCCTTCGTTATATTCAAAATGCACCTCTTTGAACTCAATCGAACCGTCTAATTTTTCGGGTGTAATTTCGCCTTCGTCTTCAATAAATTCATTGTTATCAATCAATGCAAAAACCCTATCCGCAGCGACCAGACCCATTTGCAGCGTATTGAATTTGTCTGCCAACATTCGCATCGGTCGAAACAACATATTTAAGTAAATTGGAAAGGCAATCAACGCACCTAAAGTCACATCACCTGCAATCACGCCTCTTGCTCCCCACCAAACCAACAATCCTAAAGAAATCGCTGACAAAATCTCAATCACAGGAAAAAATACGGCATAATATAAAATCGAATCCAAGTTCGCTTTCGTATAATCTCGGTTGATTTGCTTGAACTTTTTTAACTCTTTTTCTTCGGCATTGAAGATTTGTACGATTCGCATTCCGGTAATGCGTTCTTGCAAAAACGCATTCATTTTTGAAATTTGCGTTCTAACTTTTTGGTAAGCTACTTTGACTTTTTCCTTAAAAATATAGGTTGCTAAAATCAAAAACGGAAAAGTCGTTAGACAAATCAACGTCAATTGCCAACTGGTATAGAACATAATTGCCAAAACGGCACTTAACGATAAAATATCTGCAATAATCGTAATGACACCTTGTGAAAAAACAGTATTAATCGTTTCAATATCGTTAATCGTTCGAGTTGTTGACGTTCCGATGGCGGTTTTATCAAAATATTTTAAACGCAAACTCGTAATGTGTTTAAATACTCGAACTCGCAAATCTCGAATCACGGATTGTCCGAGCCAATTTGTACTATAAATAAACGAATAACGCAAAATGCCATTCAAAAACAACACGCCAACTAACAAAAGAATCATTCGATTTAATCCTTCTGGATTAAAAACCAAAATGTAATTATCAACGGTTTGTTGTATCAAATACGGACTTAATATCGCAATCGGAGCTAAGACAATTGCTAAAACAGAAGCAATCGCAAAAGTCACTTTATACGGTTTCGCTTGAGCCAAAACTCGTTTGAGTAATGTCCAGTCTAAAGATGGTTTTTTATTCAATTTTTTTGGTTTTTGATTGTGCCGATTCTACCGGCATTCCGAAGCCTCGATGATTTGATTGTTATACTGTTAAAAAAGTAGATAAAATTCGTCAGAACCACCGAGGTTTCGAGGTAAGCAGCTTAACAATTCAACAATTCAACAATGAAATCTTACTTCCTTGGTTTCTTATAAATAGGCACAGTCGAACAAGGTTCACCAAACATAATAGATTTTGCAAACGGACGCAATTTTTTTGTTAATTCTACATAAGCAGCAATAGGAACAGGTTTATTGCTACACCCTTTGATAACGATTCTTTTGTCCGTATATTCTTCGCCTTCGATTGCAGACAGTGCTTTTTGATACGCTAAAGTTAGATAATTATCGGCTGTCGTCTGAACGATATCCGCTGCAAAAGGAACAGCGTGAGTCGTTACAAGCATATATGCCCAGGTCGGAATAATCGCATCTGTTGAGCAAAAAACACATAAGACTTTATCTTGATATTGCGTCCAATCATGTTCTTTTAATGCTGTTCGAAATTCTTTCTCCTTCAGTATTAATTCCATATATAAATAGTCCTTTAGATCAAATGTAACTATCTGATTTTTAGGATAATACTCTTCTAAATTTATTGTGATTAAACCGCTTTTTGCTACTTTATTTACTAATGGTTTATCAGTTGTCATATTATTTTATTTGTTGTAAACAATGGTCGGATTATCAATTATGATAGTTTAAACATTGAAATTACTAAAAAGTTATACTTATTTCAAACAACCTTTGTTTTATAAAACAGTTACTTTTGTCGAACAATGATTAGATTGAAAATTATACACAAAAACTATGGAATTAGGTGCTAAAAAAATTAGCGAAAGCGAAACAATAATGACACAAATGGTTATGCCAAACGATACTAATCCAATGGGAAAACTTATGGGCGGAAATCTCATGCGTTGGATGGATATTGTTTGTGGTATTTGTGCCGGAAAACATACAAATACTTCGGTCGTGACGGCTTCGGTCGATTACGTTTCGTTTGCTTTACCAATCGAAGTAGGCGATGTCGTGACGATGAATGCACGGGTAACACGAGCGTTTAATACTTCGGTCGAGATTTTCGTAGAAGTCTTTGCAGCGAATATAAAAGGTGGCAATAATCGAAAATGTAACGATGCTTATTTAACTTTTGTCGGTGTCGAAAAACAAGCCGACGGAACCATTCAGCCTGTGAAAGTGCCACCAGTACTACCATTGACAGGCGAAGAACAATCAAAATATG